>NZ_JBVHDT010000004.1:0-525061 GCF_055563235.1 Streptomyces sp. NPDC003248
AAGCCGGGCACGTCCAGGAGGGTGAGGATCGGGATGTTGAACGCGTCGCACATCTGCACGAAGCGGGCGGCCTTCTCCGACGCCTCGATGTCCAGCACGCCGGCCAGCGCCTGCGGCTGGTTGGCGACGATGCCCACCACCTGTCCGTCCAGGCGGGCCAGCGCGCAGATGATGTTGCGCGCCCAGCGCTCGTGGACCTCCAGGTACTCCCCGTCGTCGACGATCTCCTCGATCACCTTGGCCATGTCGTAGGGCCGGTTGCCGTCCGCCGGGACCAGGTCCAGCAGCACCTCGCCCCGGCGGTCGACCGGGTCGCCCGACTCCACGCGCGGGGGGTTCTCGCGGTTGTTCTGCGGCAGCAGCGACAGCAGGTAGCGGACCTCCGCGATGCAGGTCTCCTCGTCGTCGTAGGCGAAGTGGCACACCCCGGACGTCTCGGCGTGCACGTCCGCGCCGCCCAGCCCGTTCTGGGTGATCTCCTCACCGGTGACGGCCTTGACCACGTCGGGCCCGGTGATGAACATCTGCGAGGTCTCACGGACCATGAAGACGAAGTCGGTCAGAGCGGGGCTGTAGGCCGCGCCGCCCGCGCACGGGCCCAGCATCACCGAGATCTGCGGGATGACACCCGAGGCCCTGGTGTTGCGCTGGAAGATCCCGCCGTAACCCGCGAGCGCGGAGACACCCTCCTGGATCCGGGCCCCGGCACCGTCGTTCAGCGACACCAGCGGAGCACCCGCCGCGATGGCCATGTCCATGATCTTGTGGATCTTCGTCGCGTGGGCCTCGCCCAGCGCCCCGCCGAAGATCCGGAAGTCATGGGCGTAGACGAAGACCGTACGGCCCTCCACCGTGCCCCAACCGGTGATCACACCGTCGGTGTACGGCTTCTTCGCCTCCAGACCGAACCCCGTCGCCCGGTGCCGGCGCAACTGCTCGACCTCCTGGAAGGACCCCGGGTCCAGCAGCAGCTCGATCCGCTCACGGGCGGTCAGCTTGCCCTTGGCGTGCTGCGCCAGGGTCGCCTTCTCGCTCGGCCCGGCCAGCGCCTGCGCACGGATCTCGTGCAGCTCGGCGACGCGCCCGCGCGCGTCCGTGGGCTCCGTGGTCGGCTCACCCGTCGTCTCTTCCAAAACGGTCATGTAGCGACCTTACGAAGCCCACCAAGGAAAGCGAGACGTCGACTCCGTACAGTGTCCGACGCGTTTTCCTGGCGCCCCTGAACAGATCCAAGGGGGCATGCAGGCTTTCCGACTGCTCAGAGGGCGTCACGGTTGTGGAGACCGCACAAAAGCGGTCGGCGAGACCCGCCGCACATTCGCCGGGGGGCGATCCCTCCACGCGGGTGACGCGACGAGCTTAGCCTGCGCGGTCGGGTTCGGACGGACGACCTTCCGTGACCTCCGCATCACTCTGCGCATGAGGTTGAAAGTTGAACGGAATGGGTCTACAGTCGACCTCGTTGAAGTCGTTG
Source organism: Streptomyces sp. NPDC003248 (assembly GCF_055563235.1). Classification (NCBI taxonomy): domain Bacteria; kingdom Bacillati; phylum Actinomycetota; class Actinomycetes; order Kitasatosporales; family Streptomycetaceae; genus Streptomyces; species Streptomyces sp. NPDC003248. Next base: position 1,475 of record NZ_JBVHDT010000004.1, read on the forward strand.
AACATTCAACAGCATTCGCCCCGTCATCGATCCGACCCCCAGGAGCACGTCATGGGCATCTTCGGCCGCAAGAACTCCGAGACCTCCCCCGCCACCGCGTCCGCCACGGCCACCGCCGTCGCCACCGTGAACCCGGAGCTCGCCGCGCTCACCGGCGAGTACACGATCGACCCGGCGCACTCGACGCTCGGCTTCGTCGCCCGGCACGCGATGGTCACCAACGTCAAGGGCAAGTTCAACGACTTCACCGGCACGCTGCACCTGGACGGCACCGACCCGTCACGGTCGACCGCCACGCTCGACGTCACGATGGACAGCATCGACACCGGGTCCGCCGACCGCGACGGGCACCTGAAGAGCGCCGACTTCTTCAAGACCGACGAGTTCCCGGCGATGACCTTCCGCTCCACCGCGGCGCAGGCCCTCGGCGGCGACGACTACCGGATCACGGGCGACCTGACCATCCTCGGCGTCACCCGGCCGCTCACCATCGACCTGGAGTTCAACGGATCCGCGAAGGACCCGTTCGGCAACGAGCGCGTCGGCTTCGAGGGCCGGGCCGAGATCCTGCGCTCCGACTGGGGACTGACCTGGAACGCGGCGCTGGAGACGGGCGGCGTCCTGGTCTCCGACAAGATCAAGCTGAACTTCGACATCTCGGCCGTCCGCAACGCGTGACACACCACCGGTGGCCCACCGACGCCATCCCTCCGGAGCGCGCCCGCCCTCCACTCCCCCAGGCCGACAGGACCTGAGGAGGGCGGGCGCTCGGCGTGTCCGGGCCGTGCTTCCCGCGCCCCTGCCCCGTGCCACCACGCTCGCCGCCGTCACTCGTTGCCCAGGGTGTCTCCCTGAGACGGCAGGGAAGACGCTCGAGCAAGGAGGCAGCATGAGCACCAGGACAGGACCGCAGAAATACCCGGGCGCCGACCGCGGCCACTGGTACCAGGACGACTTCGAAGGCGACCGCATGGAGGTCAACGTCGTCGTCCTGCACACCACGGAGGGCACCTCCCTCCCCGGCTACGGAGGCGGCTCCTCCGCGCCGAACCTGACGGCGGTGCCCGACCTCGCGGCCAAGAAGCTGAAGTGGTACCAGCACTTCGACATCGACATCTCCTCGCGCGCCCTGCTCAACAAGCCCGGCGGCGTCGAGACCAACACCCTGAACGTCTGCCAGGTCGAACTGGCCGGCACCTGCGACCCCGAGACGCACACCAAGTGGCGCACCGGCGACCGGCCCCACGTCTACTGGCCCAAGGCCCCCGACTGGGCCCTGCTCGGCGTCGCCCGCTTCCTCACCTGGATGCACACCGAGCACGACGTCCCCCTGCGCGGCCCGGCCCTGTGGCCCGCGTACCCGAAGTCCTACGGCAACGGCGGCGGGCAGCGGATGAGCAAGGCGCGCTGGAACGCCTTCAAGGGCGTGTGCGGGCACATGCACGTACCGGAGAACACGCACGGGGATCCGGGAGCCATCGACTTCGAGAGGCTGCTGGAGCTGGCCAAGGGATAGCGGGGCCCGGGTCCCGTACCCGTCCTGCGGCGTTCACGGGCCCGGCGCGCCCCGCGCCGGGCCCGTGCCGGTCTCCCGCGGGGACCGGGTCAGAAGCCTCCCCCGAAGTCCCCGCCGCCGCCGAGGTCGCCGCCCCCGAACCCGCCGAAGCCTCCGAAGTCCCCGGTGTCGAAGTCCGCGCCGGAGACGTCACCGCCCTCGTAGCCACCGCCGAAGTCGCCGTAGCCGCTGCCGTAGTCGGCGGCGTAGGACGGGGTGGCCATCATGCTGCCGAGCAGGGTGCCGACGAGCAGGCCGGGCAGGACGCCGCCGCCGAAGTAGCCGCCCGCCCAGGGGCCGTAGGCCGGGCCCGCCTCCCAGTACGGGCGGCGGCCGTAGTCGGTGTCGACCTCGCGGACCGCCGGGTCGAGGCCGTCGGCGAGGCGGGTCCGGTCCGCGGCGCAGACCGGGACCTCGCGCGGCGCGCCGCCGGACGGCGTCCAGGTGGCGTCGGCCACGGAGGGGCCGTGGCGCGGGTCGAAGAAGCAGGGCGGCCGTCGCTCGGGCAGTTCCCCGCCCGTCCTGCGCGCGGCGAGCCGGGCCAGGGAGAACCGGCCGTCGTCCAGGGCTTCGGTGACCGGGCGCACGTCCTCCGGTCTGGTCGCGGCGGCCATGGACGACTTGGCCCGGTCGTAGGCGTCGAGGGCGTGCTCGTAGTCGGCGCGCATGGCGTCGTCGGCGCCCGGTTCGGCCGGGTGGAAGTCCAGGCGGTCCAGTTCCTCGCCGAACGCGGTGATGTCCTCGTCGACGACGACCCGGAGCCGTTCGAGGGCGGCCCGCTGCTCCTCCGCGTGCCGCCGGCGGTTGCGGCGGACGAGGGTGTACGCGCCGGCGCCGCCGGCCACCAGGACCGCGCCGGTGGTGATCAGCGCGGTGGAGGAGATCCCGGCACCGTCCGGGCTCCAGCTCGCCGGGGCCGAGCCGCCCATGTTGGCCAGGGCCCGGTCGGTGAACGCGTCGAGCTGGGTGGCGGTGTCGGTCTCGCCCCGCACACTGGAGACCAGGTTGCGGACGGCCGCGTTCGGCAGGACGGCGGAGTCGGCGCGGGCGTCGAAGCGGTCGCCGAGGCGGACGGCGTACAGGCCGGTCACGCCGGTGGCGGTGCGCAGGTCCGTGAAGAGGTTCTCGGTCGGCTGGTCCGCGGGCAGGACCGCGACGAACACGGGCTTGTCGGCGCTCTCGATCGTCTTGCGCAGCGCGTCGGCGTCCGCCCGTGACAGCAGGGCGGACGCCTCCGGGTCGACGTACACGGGGCTCTCGCGGAGGGCCTCGGCGATCGTCGTGACGCTGCTGTCCGCGACCGCGCGCGGGGCGCCCGCCGACAGCAGCGTCAGCGTGGCGAGCGCCAGCGCGGCCAGGAGGCCGGCGAAGGCTCGGGCCGATGGTGCGACCTTCATACTTCGAAGCTACCCGAATCGCCAGCAATTAGGGCATATGAGTGCTATTGGGCTTTCTGTGCTTCCCGATAGGCCTCGGCCAGCTTCCCCACCGCCTCTCCGTACCGTCCCGTCAGCAGCAGGTGGTCGGCGTCGGCGAACGGGCCCGCGACGGCCGCCGTCATCCGGCCGGCCCGCTGCTGGACGATCAGCCGGGCCTTGGTGACCAGCTCACGGCCCGCGCTGTCGGCGCCGGTCCGCTCGGCCGCCCGGGCCGCGACGGCGAGCGTCCGCAGGGTCCCCTCGCCGCCCTTCGGCACCTCGGTCAGCGTGGTCAGACCCCACCCGTAGGGGAACTGCGGGTCGTACGCGGTGTCGCCGACGTTGATCGGCAGCTGCGCCTCGGAGCGCGGCCAGGTGACGGGGAGCTGCCCGGTGAAGGGCCGCCTGCCGTAGAGCACGTCGGCCACGCCGTCGCCCTCCGTGCCCGGCAGCCAGGAGGCGACCAGGGCGTCGACGGCGTCCAGCCGGTCGCCGACGAGCTGGGGCCGTCCGGAGACGATCAGCACCACGCACTTCATCGCCGCGCAGACGGTGTCGACGGCGGCCCGGTCGGCGGCGGACAGTTCCAGGTCGTGGCCGTTGCCGACGTCGCCGACGCCCTCGGCGTACGGCGTCTCGCCGACGACGACCACACCGACGTCGTGGCCGGCGGTCGGCGCGGAGGCGTCCTTGCTGTACGTCAGGTCGGGGTCCGCCGCCCGCATGGCCTCCAGGACGGTCGTGCCGGGGGTGATGTCACCGGAGGAGCCCTGCCAGGTGATGGTCCAGCCGCCGGTCTGGTTGCCGATGTCGTCGGCGTTGGAGCCGGCGACGTACACCTTCTGGGACTTCTTCAGGGGCAGCACGCCGCCCGCGTTCTTCAGCAGCACCTGGGACTCGGCGGCCGCCTCGCGGGCCACGGCCCGGTGCGCGGCGGAACCGATCTCCGCGATGCCGCTCGTGTCGGCGTACGGCTGCTCGAACAGGCCGAGCCGGAACTTCTGGGTGAGGATGCGGGAGACCGCGTCGTCGATCCGCCGCTCGCTGATCCGGCCGGCCTCGGCCTCGTCGACGAGCGTGGTGTGGAAGGTCTTGTAGGCGTACGGGACCATGATCATGTCGAGGCCCGCGTTGACGGACGTCCGCACGTCGGAGGCGTAGTCGCCGGGGAGCTGGTCGATGGCCTGCCAGTCGCTGACGACGAAGCCCTCGAAGCCCATCCGGTCCTTGAGCACACCGTTGATCATGTCGGCGCGGGCGTGCATCTTCACCGGCCCCTGGTCGTCGCCGATGATGTCGAGGGAGGAGAACGACGGCATGACCGTGCCGACGCCCCGGTCCACGGCGTCCTGGTAGGGCGCCAGGTGGACGGCCTCCAGCTCCTGCCGGGTGACCTCGGTGACGCCCTGGTCGAGGGTGTAGCCGCCGGTGGTGGAGGAGCCGTAGGCGGTGCCGCCGTCGCCGACGAAGTGCTTGGCCGTGGCCAGGACCGTGTCGGAGCGGTCCAGGTCGCCTCCGTCGGCGCGGCCCTGGAGGCCCTGGATCACCGTCTCCAGCGACTCCACGAGCGCCGGGTCCTCGCCGAAGGACTCGTAGGTACGGCCCCAGCGTTCGTCACGGGCGACGCACAGGCAGGGGGCGAACGTCCACGGGACACCGGTGGCCCGGGTCTCGGCGGCGGTCACCCGGCCGGTGCGCCGGACCAGGTCCGCATCGCGGGTCGCGCCGAGGCCGATGTTGTGCGGCAGGACCGTCGCGCCGACGAGGTTGTTGTGGCCGTGCACCGCGTCCACGCCGTAGATCAGCGGGATCTGGAGGCGGGTGGCCTGCGCCCGCAACTGGAAGGAGTCGATCATCTGCGCCCAGGCCTCGGGGGTGTTGGGCGTCGGTGTGGAGCCGCCGCCGGACAGCAGTGAGCCGAGGTCGTAGGCGGCGATGTCACCGGCGGCGGTGAGCGCGCCGCGTTCGGCCTGGGTCATCTGCCCGGCCTTCTCCGCCAGGGTCATCCGGGAGAGCAGGTCGGCGACCCGCTTCCGCACGGGCAGCCGCTCGTCCAGGTACGGCAGTCCGTGCGCGTCCACGACCACGGTCGGGTTCTCGGCCGGCGCCTTGGCTCCGGTGACGGTCAGCCGCAGGGGGATCGTCTCGGCGGTCTCGCCCGTCCGGTCCTTCAGCGTCGGCACCTCGATGGTCCGGGAGGCGCCGGAGGCCGTGCCCGCGGGGAAGGTGAGGGTGCCGCCGGCCGGCGTGTAGTCGCTGCCGGAGCCGGCGCTGCCGCCGCCGGTCTCGTACGTCACCGTCACCGGCTCGTCGACGGGCACCGCGCCGGTGGTGGCGACGGTGACCTTCACCTTCGCCGTGCCGCCCTCCGTCACCGGGTAGACGGCCGCGTCGGTGGTGACCGAGGCGCGCAGGGACTGGTCGGCCGTCCCGTACAGCTCGACGGCGTCCATGGCGAAGTCGCCCTTGGCGCCGGCGGGCAGGGTGACGGCGTACCCCCACATCCCGGTGAGGGCCAGGACCTGGTCGATGCCGCCGACGGGCTGGTAGTCCGTGCGATAGGTGAAGTCGGTGAACGGGAGCTCGATCTGTTTCCAGCCGGTGAAGTCGTCGGTGAACGACGTCGTCCACAGCTCGGAGGCCTCGCCGTGGGCGCCGCCGTCCTTGAGCTCGAAGGCGATCTTCGCGCCGTTGCCGCGGCCCTCCCACCAGAAGCGGATGCCGCGGTGGGCCGACCAGTCGTGGGCGGGTCGGTCCGCGGCGAAGTCGTGGGTGAAACCCCCGTAGCCGCTGATGTCGTAGGTGCCGGTGAGGACCTTGTCCCCCTCGGGGGCGTCGGCGCGGTCGGCCAGCCGGAGGGCGGGCGGGTCGTCGGCGTCGCCGCCCCAGGTGAAGATGGACTCGGCGGGCTGCCCAGCGAAGGGCACCTCGCCCTCGAAGCGGTCGACGGAGACGGGAGCGGGGTCGTCGGCGGCCGTGGCGGACGCCCAGGGGAGCAGGGCTGCGAGCAGGGTGGCGGAGGCGAGCAGGGCGGTTCTTCGCATGGACCTTCCCTCGGCACTCGTTAGTCCACTGAATCACTCATGGCTTAGATCAGGCCGTGAGTTAACTGACGGGGCGTGGCGGCGTCAAGACTTCACGTCGGGACTGGTGCAGAGGTGGCGGACGGCCGGATCGGGTGCGTCGTCCGTTCGGCTGGTGAAGGCGGGCGGGGGTGGCGCCCGGTGTGGCTGACGCGGGGTCATGTGCGGGGCAGGGGCGGCGGCGGGGGTTGTTCGCCCCCGCCGCCCCTTCCCTCCCCCACTCTCGGCTTCGCTCGAGCGGGGGGACCCCCATCGTCCCCGGGGGCTCTGCCCCCGGACCCCCGTTCGGCCCTGAACGGGCCTCGTCCTCAAACGCCGGACGGGCTGGGGGGGGCGGCCTCGTCCTCGAACTGCCCCGGAGGGGGCACCCCCGGACGGGCTATTCGGCCGGGGTCACCCCGGCCCTCAGGAGGCCGTACGTGTAGGCGTCCTCCAGGGCCTGCCAGGAGGCTGCGATCACGTTCTCGGCGACGCCGACCGTGGACCACTCGCCGGCGCCGTCCGTCGTGGCGATGAGGACGCGGGTGGTGGACTGGGTGCCGTGGACGCCCTCCAGGATGCGGACCTTGTAGTCCACCAGGTCGAGCTTGGCGAGCTGGGGGTAGATCTTCTCCAGGGCCACGCGCAGGGCGCGGTCGAGGGCGTTGACCGGGCCGTTGCCCTCGGCGGTGGCGACGATGCGCTCGCCCTTGGCCCAGAGCTTGACGGTGGCCTCGTTGGCGTGGGTGCCGTCGGGGCGGTCCTCGACGATCGCGCGCCAGGACTCGACGGTGAAGTACTTCAGGGGCCGGCCCTCGACCTCGGTGCGCAGCAGCAGCTCGAAGCTGGCGTCGGCCGCTTCGTACGTGTAGCCCTTGAGCTCGCGCTCCTTGACGCGCTCCACGACCCGGCCGACCAGCTCGCGGTCGCCGCCGAGGTCGATGCCGAGTTCCTTGCCCTTGAGCTCGACCGAGGCGCGGCCGGCCATGTCGGACACGAGCATCCGCATGGTGTTGCCGACCAGCTCGGGGTCGATGTGCTGGTACAGGTCCGGGTCGACCTTGATCGCGGAGGCGTGCAGGCCCGCCTTGTGCGCGAAGGCCGAGACGCCCACGTAGGGCTGGTGCGTGGAGGGGGTGAGGTTCACGACCTCGGCGATGGCGTGCGAGATGCGGGTCGTCTCGCGCAGCTTGCCCTCGGGGAGGACCTTCTTGCCGTACTTCAGTTCCAGGGCCGCCACGACCGGGAAGAGGTTGGCGTTGCCGACCCGCTCGCCGTAGCCGTTCGCGGTGCACTGGACGTGGGTCGCGCCCGCGTCCACGGCGGCCAGCGTGTTCGCCACCGCGCAGCCGGTGTCGTCCTGGGCGTGGATGCCGAGGCGGGCGCCGGTGTCCGCGAGGACGGTCGAGACGACGGCCTGGATCTGCGCCGGGAGCATGCCGCCGTTGGTGTCGCAGAGGATGACCACGTCGGCGCCGGCCTCCGAGGCGGCCCGGACGACCGACTTGGCGTACTCCGGGTTCGCGCGGTAGCCGTCGAAGAAGTGCTCGCAGTCGACGAAGACGCGGCGGCCCTGCGCGCGGAGGAAGGAGACGGTGTCGCGGACCATCTCCAGGTTCTCGTCGAGCGTGGTGCGCAGGGCGAGTTCGACGTGCCGGTCGTGGGACTTCGCCACCAGCGTGATGACCTCGGCGCCCGAGTCCAGCAGCGCCTTGACCTGCGGGTCCTCGGCGGCCTTGGCCCCGGCCCGGCGGGTGGCGCCGAAGGCGACGAGCTGGGCGTGCCGGAAGTCGATCTCCTGGCGCGCACGGGCGAAGAACTCGGTGTCCCGCGGGTTGGCGCCCGGCCAGCCGCCCTCGATGAAGCCGACACCGTAGTCGTCCAGGTGCCGTGCGATCGCGAGCTTGTCGGAGACGGTGAGGTTGATGCCCTCACGCTGGGCGCCGTCCCGCAGGGTCGTGTCGAAGACGTGGAACGAGTCGTCGAGTTCGCTGGTTGCCGTCTCGGTCATGGTCTCAAGGCTCCTGTTGTGGATCTTCGGTCTTACCGGAATGACCGGCTCCACCATCCCCCCATGGTCCCTCACGCTCTCGCTCCCGGCTGAAGGTGGGCCAGGAAAACGAAAAACCTCTCGCGGGTGCGAGAGGTCTGCGCGCGGGTCGAGGACGACGGTGGCCGCCCGTACCTGGTCGTACATGGCGGTCACTGCGGACCGGCGCGCCTGCTGCCAATAATCATGGCGAACGAGAGCACGGCGGCAGTGTTGCACAAGCCGCCCCCGTAGCCACGGAGTGTCTCAGGATGCGGGCGGTGCGGTGTCCCGGCACCGCCCCGTACGGCCCCGGCTCAGGCGTCCGTGAGGAGCGTCCGCTCCACGAACTCCCGCACGTGGCCGAGGACCTGGTCCCGGTCCGTGCCGCGCAGGCCGATCGCCACATGGATGGAGAAGCCGTCGAGGAGGGCGCGCAGCCGGGTGGCGACCCGGTCGGGGTCGACCGGGCGGAACTCCCCGCGCGAGGTCCCCTCGGCGATCAGCGCCACCAGGTCGCGGTGCCAGGCCCCCTCGATGGCGGCCTGCCGGTCCCGGGCGTCGTCGTCGGCGTTCTTCGAGCGGTTCCAGACCTCCAGCCACAGGGTCCAGTGCGGATCGCGGTGGCCGTCGGGGACGTACAGGTCGACGTAGGCGTCGAGGCGTTCACGGGCCGGTCCCCCGCGGGCCAGCAGCCGGCTGCGCTCGGCGCCCAGCCGGCCCTCGCTCCACTCCAGGGTGCGCAGCAGGAGTTCGTCCTTGGAGCGGAAGTAGTAGAGGAGGTGGCCGCTGCTCATGCCGACCTCGCGGCCGAGCGCCGCCATGGTGAGCTTCTCCAGCCCGCGTTCGGCGATCATCTCCATGGCGGCGGCGAGGACGTCCTCGCGCGGCGGCGCCTGCCTGCGCCCACCGGCCATCTGCGGCTCCTAGATCTTCGGCTGCTGCTGGGTGATGCAGTGGATGCCACCGCCGCCCGAGAAGATCGTACGGGCGTCCACCAGCGTCACCGTGCGCTCGGGGAACAGCCGCCGGAAGATGCCGGCCGCGGTCTCGTCGCGCGGGTCGTCGAAGCCGCACAGCACGACCCCGCCGTTGCAGAGGTAGTGGTTGATGTAGGAGTAGTCGGCCCAGTGGCCGTCGGCCTCCAAGGCGGTCGGGGCGGGTACCTCGACGACCTCCAGACGGCGGCCCCGGGCGTCCGTGCTGGACCGCAGCAGGCCGATGACCTCCTTCGTCACCTCGTGGTCGGGGTGGGCCGGGTCCGGCTGGTGGTGGGCGACGACCAGGCCGGGGCGGGCGAAGGCGGCGACGATGTCGACGTGGCCGAGGGTGCCGTAGCCGTGGGGAGGGTAGTCGCCGGTGAGGCCGCGCGGCAGCCAGACGGCCTTGCGGGTGCCGAGGTGGGCGTGGATCTCGGCCTCGACCCGTTCGCGGGACCAGTCCGGGTTGCGCTCGGGGCCGAGCTGGACCGTCTCCGTCAGCAGGACCGTTCCCTCGCCGTCCACGTGGATCGCGCCGCCCTCGTTGACCAGCTTCGAGGCGTACGTCCGGGCGCCGGCGAGGTCCGCGACGGACGCGGCGATCTTCGCGTCGTGGTCCCAGCGGGCCCAGTGCTGGGCGCCCCAGCCGTTGAACGTCCAGTCGACGGCGGCGAGTTCCCGGCCGTTCGTCAGGAACGTGGGGCCGATGTCGCGCATCCAGGCGTCGTCGAGCTCCCGCTCGACGGTGTCGACGCCGGGTCCCAGCAGGGTCCGCGCCGCGGACGACTGCCCGGGGCCGCACACCACCGTGACCGGCTCGAAGCGCCGGACCGCCCGGGCGACGGACGCCCAGGCGCTCCGCGCGGCGGCGAGGTCCGCGGGGTCGTCGAAGGTGGGGTTGGGGGACGGCCACGCCATCCAGGTGCGCTCGTGCGGGGCCCACTCGGCGGGCATGCGGAAGCCGTCGGCGGCAGCAGACATGACGGGTCCTCAGAGGAAGTAGAGGCGGTTGAGGGAGACGGACTCGGCCGGTTCGGAACGCAGCGGCTCGCCGTCGAGGGTGACCAGACCGGTGCGCTGGTCGACGTCGACGGCTCCGGTGCGGGAGTTCAGGCGCAGGTCGGCCGGGCCGATGCCGCGGGTGCCGCGGACGGCGACCCGGCGGCGGCGGGTCGGCATCGAGTCATGGCCCTGGTCGAGGGCGGCGCGCGCGACGAAGGCGACCGAGAGGTCGGCGGGGGTGGCGCCGTAGGCCCCGAACTGCGGCCCGAGGACCAGGGGTTCACAGGTGTCCGTCGCCGCGTTCGGGTCGCCGACCACGCCGTACGCCGGGAAGCCGGCCTTCAGTACGAGCTGCGGCTTGGCGCCGAAGTACTCCGGGCGCCACAGCACGATGTCGGCGAGCTTGCCGGTCTCGATCGAGCCGACCTCGTGCGCGAGGCCGTGGGCGATGGCGGGGTTGATGGTCAGCTTGGCCATGTACCGCAGGACGCGCTCGTTGTCGTGCTCCTCGGGCGCGCCGAGCTCGGCCTTCATCTTCCCGGCCATCGCGAACGTGCGGCGGACCGTCTCGCCGGCGCGGCCCATGCCCTGCGCGTCGGAGGAGGTGATGCCGATGGCGCCCAGGTCGTGCAGGACGTCCTCGGCGCCCATGGTCCCGGCGCGGATGCGGTCGCGGGCCATGGCGGCGTCGCCGGGCAGGTCGGGCTTGAGGTCGTGGACGGAGACGATCATGCCGTAGTGCTCGGCGACGGCGTCCCGGCCGAAGGGGAGGGTGGGGTTGGTGGAGGAGCCGATGACGTTCGGGACGCCGGCCATCTTCAGGACGTTGGGCACGTGTCCGCCGCCGCAGCCCTCGATGTGGAAGGCGTGGACGGTGCGGCCCTCCAGCACCCGCAGGGTGTCCTCGACGGAGAGGCACTCGTTCAGCCCGTCGCTGTGCAGCGCGACCTGGACGTCGTGCTCCTCGGCGACGCGCAGGGCCGTGTCCAGCGCCCGGGTGTGGGCGCCCATGTCCTCGTGCACCTTGAAGCCGGACGCGCCGCCCTCGGCGAGCGCCTCGACGAGGGGTGCCTCGTGCGAGGACGAACCCCGGCCGAGGAAGCCGATGTTGACCGGCCAGGCGTCGAAGGCGTCGAACGCGTGCTTCAGCGCCCAGGGCGAGTTGACGCCGACGCCCCACACCGGCCCGAACTCCTGCCCGATGACCGTGGTCACGCCGGAGGCCAGCGAGGCCTCCATGATCCGCGGCGACAGCAGGTGGACGTGCGTGTCGACGGCACCGGCGGTGGCGATCAGCCCTTCGCCGGAGACGATCGAGGTGCCCGTGCCGACGACGACGTCGACGCCGTCGAGGGTGTCGGGGTTGCCGGCCCGCCCGATCGCGTGGATCCGGCCCTCGCGGATCCCGATGGACACCTTGCGGATGCCCTGCACGGCGTCGATCACGACGACGTTGCTGATCACGACGTCGCAGGTGTCGCGCACGGCGGCGGCCTTGAGGTGCAGTCCGTCGCGGGCGGTCTTGCCGAAGCCGGCCAGGAACTCGTCGCCGGGGCGCTGGGAGTCGGACTCGACGCGGATCACCAGCCCCGAGTCGCCGAGGCGGACGCGGTCGCCCGCGCGCGGGCCGTGCGTGGCGGCGTACTCGTACGGGGTGAGGCGGCGGTTCTCGGCGGGGTGTCCTCCGGGGCGGCTCATCGTCCGTCCTCCTCGTCCGTCGTTCCCGGTACGCCGAGGTAGCCGCAGGCGGCGGCCCGGCGCAGGGCCTCTTCCTTCGCGCCGGGCGCGTCCAGCGGCCCGTCGACCAGTCCGGCGAAGCCGACCGCGATCCGGTCGCCGCCGATCGGCACCAGTCCGACCTCGTGCGTCTCCCCCGGCCCGAACCGCACCGAGGAGCCGGCGGGGACCGCGAGCCGCATCCCGTAGGCCCGCTCGCGGACGAAGTCCAGGCGCGGGTTGGCCTCGAAGAAGTGGAAGTGGGAGGTGACGGAGACGGGCACGCCGGCGGTGTTGGTGACGGTGAGCCGCACGGCCGGCTCGGGCTCGGTGTGCCCGGGGCCCGGCAGCAGCGCGCCGGGGGCTTCGGGGCCGAGCCCGCCGCCGAGGGGCTCGGAGACCACCGCGAGCCGTGAACCGTCGTCGAAGACGGCCTCGACGTGCACCTCGGTGACGACGTCGGCGACACCCGGCAGCACGTCGTCCGGGCCGAGGACCGACCGGGCGCGCTCGATCGCCTCGGCGAGCCGGGCGCCGTCACGGGCGGCCTCGCAGACGGTGTCCGCGATCAGCGCGGTCGCCTCGGGCACGTTGAGCCGCAGCCCGCGGGCGCGGCGCGCGCGGGCCAGCTCGGCGGCGCCGAAGAGCAGCAGCCGGTCACGTTCCGTGGGGGTCAGTCTCACGCCGGGGACCTCCTTGCCTTCCCACACTTTAGAGCAGCACTCTAACGGCAAGGGGAAGGTTGCAGAAGCCTGAGCCGACCACCATGCACTTCGTCACATTGAGCGTCACTCAAACATCTGGTGGTGGCCGGGGACGCGGCAGGGCCGCCGCGGACGCGTGGCGTCCGGGGCGGCCCTGGGGTGACGGCGGTGTGGCGGTGGTGTGGCGGGGTGCCGGCGGGGCTCAGCCCAGCCGCCGCATCCACCCGTGCCGGTCCTCGGCGGTGCCGCGCTGGATGTCCAGCAGGGCCCGGCGCAGCCGCAGCGTGACCTCGCCGGGCTCGCCGTCCGACTGCTTCCACTCGGCGCCGGCGCGCTTGACGGTGCCGACGGGGGTGATGACGGCGGCGGTGCCGCAGGCGAAGACCTCGGTGAGGGTGCCGTTCTCGGAGTCGCGCTGCCACTGCTCGACGGAGACGCGGCCCTCCTCGGCCTCGTAGCCGAGGTCGCGGGCGACGGTGAGGAGGGAGTCGCGGGTGACGCCCTCCAGGATGGAACCGGTGAGGGCCGGCGTGATGATCTTGTTGCCGTACACGAAGTACAGGTTCATGCCGCCGAGCTCCTCGACCCACCGGTGCTCGACCGCGTCGAGGTAGCAGACCTGGTCGCAGCCCTGGGCGGCGGCCTCGGCCTGGGCGAGCAGGGACGCCGCGTAGTTGCCGCCGGTCTTGGCGTCGCCCATGCCGCCGGGGACGGCGCGGACGCGGTCCTCGGAGACCCAGATGGAGACCGGCTTCACACCACCGGCGAAGTAGGCGCCGGCCGGCGAGGCGATCACCAGGAAGAGGTACTCGTTCGCGGGCTTGACCCCCAGACCGACCTCGGTGGCGATCATGAAGGGGCGCAGGTAGAGGGACTCCTCGCCGCCGTGGGCCGGCACCCACGCCTTGTCCTGCTCGACCAGGACGTGGCACGCCTCGATGAACGTCTCGACCGGCAGCTCGGGCATGGCGAGGCGGCGCGCGGAACGCTGGAAGCGCTTGGCGTTCTGGTCCGGACGGAAGGTGGCGACGGACCCGTCGGGGCGCCGGTAGGCCTTCAGGCCCTCGAAGATCTCCTGGGCGTAGTGCAGGACGTTGGTCGCCGGGTCGAGCGGGATCGGCGCGTACGGAACGAGCTGGCCGTCGTGCCAGCCGCGGCCCTCGGTCCACTTGATCGTCACCATGTGGTCGGTGAAGTGGCGGCCGAAGCCGGGGTTGGCCAGGATGGCCTCGCGCTCGGCGTCGGAGAGCGGGCCGGCGGACGGCTTGAGCTCGATCGTGGGCGTCGTCATGGGTGGTTGTCCTTCACCGGTTGTAGTGACGGGCCGCGCTCACCCCCGCACGGCCGGTGGCCGGTGCTAGGACGTCCGAGCATTCCCTCGTACCGCGACTCCGCGTTCGATTATCTCGCGGCGGCGGCGCTGGAAGAAGACGGGGTGAATGCGGCCCAGGATCGATGGTGGCACCCGGCGACGGCATACGAGAAGCCGCCGGGTGCGGAAGCGACCCGGCGGCTTGAAGTGATCTGCGGGAGATCGAGTGCGCGGCGGGTCAGCCGGCTACTCGTACGGAGAGGGCGTCGCCGATCTCCGAGGTGGAGCGGGCGGGCTTGCCGGTGCGCTCGGCGAGGTCGGCGGAGACCGCCTCCTCGATGCGGGCCGCCTCGGCGTCGTAGCCGAGGTGGCGCAGGAGCAGGGCGACGGACAGGACCGTGGCGGTGGGGTCGGCCTTGCCCTGGCCGGCGATGTCCGGGGCCGAGCCGTGGACCGGCTCGAACATCGACGGGAACGCGCCGGACGGGTTGATGTTCCCGCTCGCCGCGACGCCGATGCCGCCGGAGACGGCCGCGGCGAGGTCGGTGATGATGTCGCCGAAGAGGTTGTCGGTGACGATCACGTCGAAGCGCTCGGGCTGGGTGACCAGGAAGATGGTCGCCGCGTCGACGTGGATGTACTCGGTGGTGACCTCGGGGAACTCCTCGGCCACCTTGTTGAAGATGTTCGTCCACAGGTGGCCGGCGAAGGTCAGCACGTTGTTCTTGTGGACCAGCGTGAGCTTCTTGCGCGGGCGGGCCTGCGCGCGGGCGAAGGCGTCGCGGACCACGCGCTCGACACCGAAGGCCGTGTTCACGGAGACCTCGGTGGCGACCTCGTGCTCGGTGCCCTTGCGGATGGTGCCGCCGTTGCCGGTGTACGGGCCCTCGGTGCCCTCACGGACGACGACGAAGTCGATCTGCGGCTCGCCGGCCAGCGGGGTGGCGACACCCGGCAGCAGCTTGGACGGGCGCAGGTTGACGTGGTGGTCGAAGGCGAAGCGCAGCTTGAGCAGGAAGCCGCGCTCCAGGACGCCGGAGGGGACGCTCGGGTCGCCGATCGCGCCGAGCAGGATGGCGTCGTGCTTCTTCAGGGCGTCGAGGTCGGCGTCGGTGAGGGTCTCACCGGTGGCGTGGTAGCGCTGGGCGCCGAAGTCGTACTCCTTGGTCTCCAGCTTCACATCCTGCGGGAGGACGGCGGAGAGGACTTTGAGACCTTCGGCCACGACTTCCTGGCCGATGCCGTCACCCGGGATCACTGCGAGATTGATGCTGCGAGACATGCCCGGCACCCTACTCCTCGTCCCATGGAATGACATGGACCGTCCGTCATACGGACAGCCGGGGTGTGTCGGCGGCGTGCCGGAACGGCGGTTCCGGAGTGCGGCGCGGAGCCCGAAGTCCCGTTCGGGGCCCGCGCCGCACCCCGTTCGGGTGCGGCTCCCGGTCCGGGGCGGCCTGGGGCAGGCCTACAGGTGGCCGGTCTCGCCGCCGTTGTCGCGGCGGTCGAGGGCGCGCTGGAGCGCGGCGGCGGCGTTCTTGCGGTCGGACTCGCTCGTACGGGGGGCACGGCGGACTCGGCGGCGGACGGTCGTCTCGGCCATGGGGGAATCGACTCCTTCGACACAGCAGGGAGTACGGAAGGGGGTGCGAGACGCCGGATGGGCGGGGAGCGTGGCCGCAGGGGTGGCCTGCCGGGGCCGGGCTCACGACCGCCATTCGCTGGATCGAGCGAGACGTTCGGCTCCTACAAAGCTAAGCGAGGAGCACGCGCCTGTCTCCACAATTACTCGGACTTCCTACTATCTGAGACAGTGCCGCGCGTCACACGGTCCCCACCTGCGGTTTCCCGGACCCGGTGCGCCGCCCGCCGCGGGACCGGTCGTCCACACGGCTGATCCTCCGCGCACGGCGTGCGACATCGCGTTCCGGCCGGGGAACGGTCTTGGTCATGAGCGACGAGCCCCAGGCACTTCTCGAGGGCGGGCCGGCCGATCTGCCCGACCGGATCGTCCCGATCACGACTCCCGGAGAGGACGTGAAGATCGAGCTCCGCAACGGCTACGAACACTTCCGTCCCACCGACCGCCGGGCCGACACCCCGCAGGGCAGGCTGCCGGTGTACGAGTGGTGGGAGCGGACGGAGATGCCCGGTTAGGGCGGAGCGGGGCCGGGCCCCGGTCCTGGGCGGGACGGGGCCGCCCAGGCCGCCGGGGCCCGGCGCCCGGCGCCGGCTACGCGGGAGGGGCCGGGCTGTCCGCCCGGCCCCTCCCGTGTCCATCCGCCCGTCAGCCCATGTGCGGGTAGGTGTAGTCGGTCGGCGGGACCAGCGTCTCCTTGATGGCGCGGGTCAGGGTCCAGCGCGTCAGGTTCTGCGGGGCGCCGGCCTTGTCGTTGGTGCCGGAGGCGCGGCCGCCGCCGAAGGGCTGCTGGCCGACGACGGCGCCGGTCGACTTGTCGTTGATGTAGAAGTTGCCGGCCGCGTACCGGAGCCGGTCCATGGTGTGCGCCGCCGCCGCGCGGTCGTTCGCGATGACCGAGCCGGTGAGGGCGTAGTCGGACACCGACTCCATCTGGGTCAGCATCTCGTCGTACTTGTCGTCCTCGTAGACGTGCACGGCGAGGACCGGGCCGAAGTACTCGGTGGTGAAGACCTCGTTCTCCGGGTCGCTGCACTCGATGACGGTCGGGCGGACGAACCAGCCGACCGAGTCGTCGTAGGAGCCGCCCGCGACGACCGTGCAGGACGGGTCCTCCTGGGCGCGGTCGATCGCGGCCTTGTTCTTGGCGAAGGCGCGCTCGTCGATGACGGCGCCGATGAAGTTCGACAGGTCGGTGACGTCACCCATGGCGATGCCGTCGACCTCGGCGGCGAACTCCTCCTTGAATCCGGAGTTCCAGATCGACGCCGGGACGTACGCCCGGGAGGTCGCCGAGCACTTCTGGCCCTGGTACTCGAAGGCACCGCGGGTCAGGGCGGTCTTCAGGACGGCGCGGTCGGCGCTCGGGTGGGCGACGACGAAGTCCTTGCCGCCGGTCTCGCCGACCAGGCGCGGGTAGGCGCGGTAGTTCTCGATGTTGGCGCCGACCGTCTTCCACAGGTACTGGAAGGTCTTGGTCGAGCCGGTGAAGTGGATGCCGGCGAGGTCGCGGTGGGTCAGGGCGACCTCGGAGACCTCGATGCCGTCGCCGGTGACGAGGTTGATGACGCCCTTGGGCAGGCCCGCCTCCTCCAGGAGCCGCATGAGCAGCACGGCGGCGTGGGTCTGCGTCGGGGACGGCTTCCACACCACGACGTTGCCCATCAGGGCCGGGGCGGTGGGCAGGTTGCCCGCGATGGCCGTGAAGTTGAACGGCGTGATCGCGTAGACGAAGCCCTCCAGCGGCCGGTGGTCGAGGCGGTTCCACACGCCCGGGGAGTTGGCCGGGGGCTGCTCGGCGAGGATCTGGCGGGCGTAGTGCACGTTGAAGCGCCAGAAGTCGACCAGCTCGCAGGGGGTGTCGATCTCGGCCTGCTGGGCGGTCTTGGACTGGCCGAGCATGGTGGAGGCGGCCAGCGTCTCGCGCCAGGGGCCGGCCAGCAGCTCGGCGGCGCGCAGGATGATCGCCGCGCGGTCGTCGAAGGACATGGCGCGCCAGGCCGGGGCGGCGGCGAGGGCCGCGTCGACGGCGTCCTGGGCGTCCTGCCGGGTGGCGTTGGCGTAGGTGCCGAGGCGGGCCTTGTGGTTGTGCGGCTGTACGACGTCGAAGCGCTCGCCACCGCCCATCCGCCGCTCGCCGCCGATGGTGCAGGGCAGGTCGATCGGGTTGTCGGCCAGCTCCTTGAGCCTGGCCTCCAGACGGGCGCGCTCCGCAGAGCCGGGGGCGTAGCCGTGCACCGGCTCGTTGACGGGCGTGGGGACCTGGGTGACAGCGTCCATGGGTTCCGTGACTCCTTGAGTTGAGCGGGTGGTTCGGGCTCAGCCCTTGCTGACCATCGAGCGGACGAAGAAGCGCAGGTTCGCCGGCTTCTCCGCGAGGCGCCGCATGAAGTAGCCGTACCAGTCGGTGCCGTAGGCGGTGTAGACGCGCATGCGGTGGCCCTCGGCGGCGAGCCGCAGGTGCTCCTCGCCGCGGATGCCGTACAGCATCTGGAACTCGTACTCGTCGAGCTTGCGCCCCGCGGAGCGGGCGAGCTCCTGGGCGATGCTGATGAGCCGCGGGTCGTGCGACCCGATCATCGGGTAGCCCTCGCCCTCCATCAGCGTGCGCAGGACGCGGACGTACGCCTTGTCGATCTCGTGCCGGTCCTGGTACGCGACCTCGGCGGGCTCCTTGTACGCGCCCTTGACCAGCCGGACGCGGCTGCCGTTCGCGGCGAGGCGGCGGGCGTCGGCCTCGGTGCGGAAGAGGTAGGCCTGGATGACGCAGCCGGTCTGCGGGAAGTCCTTCCGCAGCTCGTCGTGGATGGCGAACATCGAGTCGAGGGTGGTGTGGTCCTCGGCGTCCAGGGTGACGGTGGTGCCGATGGCGGCGGCGCCCTCGACGACCGGGCGGACGTTGGCCAGCGCGAGCTCGTGGCCGCCGGGGAGCGCCTGGCCGAACATCGACAGCTTGACGGACATCTCGACCCGGGTGCCGAGGTCCAGCTCCTTCAGGCGGTCGATCAGCGCCAGGTAGGCGTCCCGGGCCGCGGTGGCCTGCTCGGGGGTGGTGATGTCCTCGCCGACGACGTCCATCGTCAGCTCCAGGCCCTTGGCGGTGAGCTCCTCGATGATCGGCGCGATGTCGTCGACGGTCTCACCCGGGATGAAGCGGTCGACGACCTGCTTGGTCACCGGGGCCGCCGAGATCAGGCGTCGCATCCGGTCGCTGCGCGACGCGGCGAGAATCACGGGACCCAGCACGGGGCACCTCCACTTACCAACCCATACGAGGCCGGTGCCCGACGATTCGGGACCGGCACGGAGAACCACCGTGAAACCTAAGGATCCCTCCGATCGTCGGCCATCGACAGCTGTCACGCATCCGTGCCGCAGATCTCAGACAGATGTATGAAGGACGCCCTCGACCAGGGCCGAATGCGGGAGAATGCGCAGGTGGCAACGGACTACAAGGGCGACTACCAGGAACTCGTCGACGAGATCTCGGAGCTCCTCGGCGCCCCCGCGACCCTGGAGAACCGCGACTTCGAGCTGATCGCGTTCGGCGTCTACGACAGCGAGGACGAGCTGGACGCCTCCGCCCTGGACCCGGTGCGCACCCGCTCGATCCTGACCCGGCGTTCCACGGCGGCGGTCCGGGCCTGGTTCGAGGGCTTCGGCATCACCCGGGCGACCGGCCCGGTCCGTATCCCGCCCACCCCGGAGGCCGGCGTGCACCGGGGCCGCGTCTGCCTCCCCGTACGGCACCGGTCCGTCGTCTACGGCTACGTCTGGCTGCTGGACGGCGATCCGGGCCCCTCGGACGCCCAGCTGTCGGCCGCGATGGAGGTGACCGGCCGGATCGGCGCCCTGCTCGCCGACGAGGCCCAGCACGGCGCCGACCTCACCCGGGAACTGCGGGCGGTGCTGACCGCCGAACGGGACTGGCAGCGGGACATGGCGGTGGCGGAGCTGCGCACCGCGCTCGGCGTCCGCGCCGAGGGCCCCCACACGGTGGTCTGCGTGGCCCCCTGGCCGTCCGCCGACCCGGACGACGCGCCCTCGCTGCGCACCCTGCCGGGGGCGGAGGCCCTGTGCACGGTGCCGCCGGGCACCCGGCACGGCTCCTCGCCGTCGCTGGCGCTGCTGGTGCGGCTGCGGTCGACGGAGGCCCTGGGGCCGGCGCTCTCGGGCGCGGCCCGCCTGCTGGAGCGGGCCGGGACGGCGCACCGTCCTGCCGCGGCCGGCCTCGCCGCGCCCCGGGCCGGCCTCGACGAGCTGGGCACGGCCTGGCGGGAGGCGGCCGCGGCGGCGCGGGCCGCGCGGGCGGAGCCACGGCTGGGCCCGGTCGCGCAGTGGGCGGAGATCGGCCCGTACCGCCTGCTCACGGCGCTCCCCGCGCACAGCGCCCACGATCCGGCCGTCCGGTCGCTGCTCGATCCGGCGCACCGCGAACTCGCCCGCACCGCCGAGACCTACCTCGACTGCGCGGGCCAGGCCGGCCGCGCCGCCGCCGAACTGGGCGTGCACCGGCAGACCCTGTACTACCGGCTGTCGCGGGTGGAGCAGCTGACGGGCCTGGACCTGGACGACGGGGAGGACCGGCTGCTGCTGCACATGGCGCTGAAGGGCGTCCGGCTGACCTGAGGTCAGCCACCGGCGGCCACCCGGCCGACCCGAGGCCGGCCACGGGCGAACACCCGGCCGACCCAAGGTCGGCCACGGGCGCACACCCGGCTGACCTGAGGTCGGCCACGGGCTGATATGTCGGACAGGACAGCACGCGGTGGCCCCGGACGCTAGCCTCTCCTCCCGTACCGGGCGGCCGACTGCTGGGGGGCGAGGGGCGTGGGAAGCGACATGGCGGCGCTGCGCCGCATGGAGCGTCATCTGCTGGGGACGGCGCAGGAGGCCAACTACCTGATCGACCTGTCCAACGTGGTGCGCGACCGGGCGCTCGGCGGCGCCGCACCGCGCTCCCTGCACCGGCTGCGGCTGGTCCTGCGCGCGCTGTGCGAGTCCACCGGCGACCGGGAGGTCACCGTCCACGCGATCGCCGACAACAGCCTGCTGCATCCGCGGTACGACGGGGAGTTCCCCGACCCCGCGGAGGGCGCGCTGCTGCGCGCGTGGCGGGACCGGGGCCTGATCGCCGCCATCGCCAAGGCGGACCCCGACCTGCTCGACCACGCCGCGGAGTTCGGGACCAGGGTCGTCAGCGGTGACTTCTTCACCGGGCACCGGGGAGAGCACCCCTGGATCCAGGGGGACCGCGAGCACTTCCTCAAGCCCGAGCGGAGCGGGGGCGGGCCGGTGCGGCTGGTGCTGCGGGACATGCGGGTGTTCGCCGACCGGGAGGTCTCCCGCGAGGGCGAGCGCGACGGGCTCAAGGCCCGCAACCTGCTGGACTTCAAGGGCAGGCCCCGCGCGGACGTGCTGGGCCGGTCCTGGCGCTGCCCGCGCCCGCACTGCAACCCCGGCCCGGCCATCCAGCGGGGCAAGGTGGTCTGCCGGTCCCACCGGACCCTGCTGACGGACCTCGGCCCGCGCCGCCGCCGGATCCAGCTGAAGGTCCTCGTCGACGGGACCTGCCACGCCTGGGAGAACCTGACCGAGGCATCCGAGGGGCAGGACAAGGAGTTCGTGCTCGGCCGCAACCACCTCGCGCGGATCGAGGAACGCCATCTGTCCGACGAGCGGCGGGCCGGGATCAGCAGGCAGCACCTGCTGCTCGTCTCCAGCCGGGGCGTGCTGCGGGTCCTCGACACCAGCCTGGCGGGCAGCCGGGTGCGGACCGTCCGGCCGGGCGCGGAGCCGACGGCTTGGCGCCCCCTGCCGCGCCGCGACGCGGCCGCCGGGGTCGGGTCCGGGCAGCTCCCGCGCGCCTTCGGGCCCGACGACGAGATCGAACTGGTCCCCGGGGTCGTGCTGCGCCGCAGCGGGCAGCGCTGGCCGGAGGAGCGGCCCGAGGGCGTGCGGGCCAGACCGCCGAGGCGCCCCAGGGGCGGTGACGAGTTGACGCGTCCGGGCTGAGCGGGCGCGGGCTCGGGGCGGGGTCCGGCGGGACGCGCGGACAACATGACGGCGGGGAACGGGTGGAGCCGGTGGGGGGCCGAGTGGAGCCACTGCGGGAGGACGATCCCGAACGGATCGGCGGGCACCGGTTGTTGGCCCTCCTGGGCCAGGGCGGCTGGGGGAACGTCTACTTCGCCCGCACCGACGGCGGCCGCTCGATCGCGCTGAAGACGATCCGGCCCGATCGTCTCCAGGAGGACCCGGAGCGGTTCCGCAGGCGCTTCGCCCGGGAGGTCGAGGCCGCCAAGGCGGTCGACCCGAAGCACACCGCCGAGGTCGTCGACTTCGACACGCGGGCCCCCGAGCCCTGGCTCGCCACCCGCTACGTCGCCGGCGTGAACCTGGCGGAGGCGCTGGAGCACTGCGGCGGCCCCCTGCCGCTGCGGACCTGGCGGGTCCTGGCGGCCGACCTGACCGACGCGCTGCGCAGCATCCACCGTGCGGGCCTGGTCCACCGCGACCTGAAACTCGCCAACATCCTCCTGGCCGCCGACGGCGCCTCCGTCATCGACTTCGGCATCGCCCGGCACCTGGCCCCCGAGGACGGTGCCTCACTGACCGCGACCGGGGCCACCCCGCGGACCACGACCTTCGCCTCGCCCGAACAGCTCCGGGACGAGCGGGTGGGGCCGGCCGCTGACGTCTTCGCCCTGGGGCTGGTGCTGGGCTACACCGCCCTGAACCGCCACCCGTACGGGACCGGCTCCACGATGCAGATCGGCGCGAGCATCCTGACCGGCCGGCCTTCGCTGGACGGCCTGCCTCCCACGGTCCGGAAGATCGTCCTGCCCTGTCTGGAGCCGAAGCCGCGGAACCGGCCCGAGCCCGCGGAGGTCGCCGCCCTGGTGGCCGCGGACGCGCCGTCGAACGCGAAGGACTGGCTGCCTCCGGGAGTACGGGCAGAGATCGACGAGCGGTCCCGTTTCGCCATCGACACGGAGCATCCGCTGCGTCCACGGCCCCACGGGCACCTCCGGCCCGCACCGGCGGACACCCCGTCCGGGATCCCGTACGACCCCACCCCGGCGGAGCTGCGGTCCGCGCCGCACGCCCGTCCGCTGCGGGAACGCGAGCTGCCCACGGCGCCTCCGGCCCGGCCGGGGGCCGACACGACCACCCTGCCCCCGCCGGCGGCGGGGCCCGAGGTGCGGCTCCCGGAGAAGAAGCGGAACGTCGCGCCCGCCGCGCTCCGGGCCTCCGCCGAGGCGGGGAACGCCGAGGCCATGCGCCAGCTGGCCGCCCGCCACAAGAGCGCCGGTGACGTGGAGTCGGCTCTGCTGTGGTACCGGCGCGCGGCGGACTCCGGCAACCCCACCGGCGCCCGCGAGGCCGGGCAGCTGCTGGAGAAGCACTTCCCCGAGCGGCGGGCGCAGATTGTCGCGCTGTACCGGGCGGCGGCAGCGGCCGGGGAGGACTTCTCCAGGACACGGCTGACCGAGTTGCTGGGAGCGGAGCAGGAGAAGGCGGAGCAGGCGAAGAAGGTTCCGGCGGAGCAGGCGAAGAAGGTCCCGGCGGAGCAGGCGAAGAAGGTCCCGGCGGAGCAGGCGAAGAAGGTTCCGGCGCCGCAGCGGAACGGAAAGACGGCGGGACCGAAGCAGACCGAGAAGGCCGCGGCGCCGCAGCAGAACGGCAAGGCGGTCGTGCGGACCGGCGAGACGCCGGCGCGCGGTCCCGCCCCCGCGCCCGCCGCCACCCCCGGCGCCGACGCCCGGGCCGGTCGGGCGCCGATGCCCGCGGGGGAACAGGCGCTGCTCCGCGAGCACCGGGCCCCGGCCCTGGAGGGGCGGCTCACATCCATCCTGGCGATCGCGAACTGGTACAAGCAGCACAAACGCGACGAGTCCGCGCTCGTCTGGTACTGGCGGGCCGCCGAGGCCGGCCACGAGCACAGCATGCACGTGACCGCGCAACTGCTCGAGAAGGATCCCGAGCGCTGGAACGACTCGCTCGACTGGTACCGCAAGGCGGCCGAGAAGGGCAACGTGGCCGCCATGGTCCGGGCGGGACGCCTCCTCCTGCGGGCCGACCGGCCGGCGGAAGCGCTGGGCCACTTCCGCACCGCCGCCGGCAAGGGACACGTGAACTCCATGGTCGACACGGCGCGCATCCTGGAGCAGACGGGGCGGCCGGACCGGGCGCTGGAGTGGTTGGCCCGCGCCACGGCACAGGGCAGCACGGCGGCGGCCAAGGAGGCGAACCGGCTCCGAGCCGCCCTGCGGCGCACCGCGCCTCCCCCTCCCGAGGCACCCCCTGCGCCCAAGACCACCCCTCCCCCCAAGCCCACACCCGCCCCCAAAACCACCCCTGCCCCCAAGCCCACACCCGCCCCCAAGCCCACCCCTGCATCCAAGCCCACCACTCCGCCCAGGCCGACCACTCCGCCGAAGCCCACCCCTACGCAGAAGACCACCCCACAGCCACAGTCCACCCCCGCGCCCAAGGCCGACCCGCCCCAGAAGAAGACACCGGCCCGGGTGAAGCCGAAGTCCGACACCGCCCCCAGGAGCGGCCGGCCGAGCGTGTCCCAGCTGCGCAAGGAGGCCGCGGCGCACGAGCGGGAGGGCCGACTGCAGAAGGCCCTGGACGGCTACGTCCAGGCCGCGGATCAGGGAGACGTGGCCTCCCGGCGGGACGT
This sequence comes from Streptomyces sp. NPDC003248, assembly GCF_055563235.1. NCBI lineage: Bacteria > Bacillati > Actinomycetota > Actinomycetes > Kitasatosporales > Streptomycetaceae > Streptomyces > Streptomyces sp. NPDC003248. The sequence continues at coordinate 25,584 of NZ_JBVHDT010000004.1, forward strand.
CGCCCGGCTCTGCCTGCGGCTGCACGACCACAGCACCGGCGCCGACGAGCGCAGGCGCCTCAAGAAGCGGGCGCTGCGGCTGTACCGGAAGCTGGCGGAGGAGGGTGACCAGCCGTCGATCCTGGTCCTCGCCGAGCTGGACGGCGAAGCCCGGACCCAGGCGGAGACGCGGTTGCAGGCCGCCGAGGCGGGAAGCATCAAGGCGATGCGCGCCGTGGCCCGCACGCAGTTGCGGGCGGCGACGGAGGACTCCTTCCAGGAAGCCCTGCACTGGCTGCACGCGGCCGCCGGGCGGGGCAGCACCGGAGCCATGCTGGACGGCGCCCGCGCGTACGAGGACCGCGGCCGGTACCGGGAGGCCCTGGAGTGGTACCGGTGGGCCATGGACAGCGGCGACCGGGCGGCCGTACCGCACATCGAGCGCCTGGAGGCCGAACACCCCGGGATCGCCCTGATGCACCGCTGGTCCAGGCGCCTGCGCCGCGCGTGGTCCTGACGCCCCCGTACCGGTCGTACGGCACGTCGCGTACCCGGTGCGGGAGGCGGCGGGCCCGTCATTCCCGGGCGGCCGCCCGGAGCATCCGGCGCAGCCCCTCGGTGAGCCGGTCCGCGTCGGGCGCGGTCTCCGGGTCGAAGGTCCACTGGGCGATGAGGCCCGTCATGAGGGTCACGTAGAACAGGCCGACCGTGTCCGCGGTCTCGTCCGAGACGTCCTCCTCCCGCCCGCCCATGAGCAGCGGGACGAGTCCGCGTCCGGCCTCGCGCTGGGCGCGGACGAGGTGGTCGCGGACCTCGGGCAGCTGGTCGCCCATGACCACGATCTCCATGCTGAGCCGCCAGATGGAACCCGGCTCCCGCATGGTCGCGATGATGTTGGACCACACCGCCCGGAACCGCTCCAGCGAGCCCGGCTCGCCGGCGAGCCCGCTCTCGTCGCCTCCCGCGAAGGTGTCGCCCATCCCCTCGACCAGCGCCACGTAGGCCTGGGCGAGCAGCGCGTCCTTCGAGCCGTAGTGGTAGCCGATCGAGGCGAGGTTGGTCCCCGACTCCTTGACGATGTCGCGCGCCGTCGTCCGCACGAACCCCTTCTCCAGCAGGCAGCGCTGAGCGCCTTCGAGCAGATCCTCACGGTGTCCCATGCGGGCCACCCTATCCCCCGATCCATACATCCGTCCTAGACGCATGACTGGTACGACCGTCCCAGACGACTGATTTATACAGCCGTTCTAGACAGACGTTTAATACAGCCGTACAGTCCTCGCCATGACGAACTCGACGCGTACTTCCGCGGGCGGCGCCCGCGCCGGGCGCCGCGAATGGACCGCTCTCGGCGTCCTGATGCTTCCGCTGCTCCTGGTCTCCATGGACGTCTCGGTCCTCTACTTCGCCGTCCCGGCGATCAGCGCGGACCTGGAGCCGACCGGCACCCAACAGTTGTGGATCTTCGACATCTACGCGTTCGTCCTGGCCGGCCTGCTGATGACGATGGGCTCGCTGGGCGACCGCATCGGCCGGCGCCGGTTGCTGCTGGCCGGCGCGGCGGCCTTCGGCGCCGCCTCGCTCGTCGCGGCGTACGCCGACAGCGCCGAGACCCTCATCGCGGCCCGCGCGGTCCTCGGGATCGGCGGCGCCACGCTGATGCCGTCGACGATGGCCCTGCTGCGCACGATGTTCACCGACCCCGGTCAGCGCGCGAAGGCGGTCGGCCTGTGGTCGGGTGTGATGACGGCCGGGATCGCGCTCGGCTCGGTGATGAGCGGCGTGCTGGTCGAGCACTTCTGGTGGGGCTCGGTCTTCCTGGTCAACCTGCCCGCGATGGTCCTCCTGCTGGTCCTCGGGCCGGTCCTGCTGCCCGAGTCGCGCGATCCCTCCCCCGGCCGCTTCGACTGGATCGGCATCCCCCTGTCGATGGCCGCCGTGCTGCCCGTGGTCTACGGCCTGAAGGAGATCCCGTCCGAGGGCTGGAACGTCCGCTACGTCGTCTCGATCACCGTCGGCCTGCTCTTCGCCGCGCTCTTCGTCCGCCGCCAGCGCACGGCCGCCTCACCGATGATCCCCCCGGCCCTGTTCCGCGGCCGCGGCTTCGCCCCCTCCGTCGTCCTCAACCTGCTCTCGGCGTTCGGCGTGCTGGGTTCCGCCTACTTCACCACCCAGTACCTTCAGTCGGTGCTGGGCAAGAGCGCGCTGGAGGCCGCCCTGTGGGCGCTGCTGCCGTCGGTCCCGATCGGCGCGGCCGCGCCGGTCGCGACGGGGCTGGTGCAGCGGGGCGTCCCCCGGGCGCACGTCGTCACCGCCGGATTCGCGGTCTCCGCGGGCGGCTTCGCGCTGCTCGCCCTCGCCGGTACCGACTCGATGGTGCTGGTGCTGGTCGCGTGCGCCGTCCTCGCCGTCGGGGGTGTCACCGTGATGTCCCAGATCATGGATCTCGCGATGGGCGCGGCCCCGGTCGAGCGGGCGGGCACCGCGTCCTCGCTGATGGAGACCTCCGCCGAGTTCGGCGGCGCCCTCGGCATGGCGGTGCTCGGCTCCGTCGGGACGGCGGTCTACCGCCATGGGATGCCGGCGTCGGCGCCGGACGCGGCCCGCGAGACGCTGGGCGGGGCCCTGGCGGTCGCCGACCGGTTCCCGGGCCTGGCGGCCGTGGCGCGGGAGGCGTTCACCGACGGGATGCGGGGCGCGGCGATCACCGGCGCGGTGGTCCTGGCGGGGGCGGCGGTGCTGGCGACGCTGAGCCTGCGGCGGGCGGAGGTGCGCGAGGCGGATGCCGGGGAGGCGGGCGCCGGGGAGACGGGCGCCGGGGAGAGGGGTGCCGGGGAGGCGGGGAAGGCCTGCGTGTGACGTACCCCGGACAGACGGACGCCGGACGGGCTGCTGCGGCCCGTCCGGCGTCCGGTTCGGCGAGGAAGGCCCGTTCAGGGCCGAGAGGGGGCCCGGGGCGGCGGCCCCGGGCCGCGGCGACCGCGGCGGGCGGTCACCGGAGACGGAACGGTCAGGCCAGGTTCACCGCGCGGGCCGACGTCGCGCCGATCTCCGCGGCGACCTCGCCCAGCACCGTGGCGGACACGGTGTCGTCCACGGTGAGCACGGCCAGCGCCTCGCCGCCCGCCGCCGCCCGGGCGACCTGCATGCCGGCGATGTTGATCCCGGCCTCGCCGAAGATACGGCCGACGGTGCCGACGACACCCGGACGGTCCTCGTAGCGCAGCACCACCATGTGGTCGGCGAGCGCGAGGTCCACGTCGTAGTCGCCGACCGCGACGATCTTCTGGAGGTGCTTGGGGCCGGCCAGCGTGCCGGAGACCGACACCTCCTCGCCGCTGCCGAGCGTGCCGCGCACGGTGACGACGTTGCGGTGGTCGGCCGACTCCGAGCTGGTGGTCAGCCGCACCTCGACGCCGCGCTCCTGGGCGAACAGGGGGGCGTTGACGTACGACACCGTCTCGTCGACGACGTCCTCGAAGACGCCCTTGAGGGCGGACAGCTCCAGCACCTTCACGTCGTGCTGGGTGATCTCGCCGTAGACCTCCACGTCGAGGCGGACGGCGACCTCGCCCGCGAGCGCGGTGAAGATGCGGCCGAGGCGCTCGGCGAGCGGCAGGCCCGGCTTGACGTCCTCGGCGATGACACCGCCCTGGACGTTCACCGCGTCCGGCACCAGCTCGCCGGCGAGGGCGAGACGGACGGACTTCGCGACCGCGATGCCCGCCTTCTCCTGCGCCTCGTCGGTGGAGGCACCGAGGTGCGGCGTGGCGACGACCTGGTCGAACTCGAACAGCGGGGAGTCCGTACAGGGCTCCTTGGCGTACACGTCGAGGCCGGCGCCGGCGACCCGGCCCTCCTTCAGCGCCGAGTACAGCGCCTCCTCGTCGACGATGCCGCCGCGGGCGGCGTTGACGATGCGCACGCCCGGCTTGACCTTGCGCAGCGCCTCGTCGCCGATGAGGCCGACCGTCTCGGGGGTCTTGGGCAGGTGGACGGTGATGAAGTCGGAGACCTCCAGCAGCTCGTCCAGCGACAGCACCTTCACGCCCATCTGGGCGGCGCGCGCGGGCTGCACGTAGGGGTCGTAGGCGACGACCTTCATGCCGAAGCCCGACATGCGCTGGGCGACGAGCGCGCCGATGCGGCCGAGCCCGACGACACCGAGGGTCTTCTCGGCCAGCTCCACACCCGTGTACTTGCTGCGCTTCCACTCGCCGTTCTTCAGCGCGGCGTTGGCCTGCGGGATGTGGCGGGCGGTGGCGAGGATCAGACCGCAGGCCAGCTCGGCGGCGGTCACGATGTTGGAGGTGGGGGCGTTGACGACCATCACGCCGGCCTTGGTGGCGGCGGAGACGTCGACGTTGTCCAGGCCGACGCCGGCTCGCGCGACGACCTTCAGTTTGCCCGCGGCGGCGATGGCCTCGGCGTCGACCTTGGTGGCCGAGCGGATCAGGATCGCGTCGACGTCGGCGATGGCCGGGAGCAGTTCGGCTCGGTCCGCTCCGTTGCAGTGCCGGATCTCGAAGTCCGGGCCGAGCGCGTCCACGGTCGCGGGCGACAGCTCTTCAGCGATGAGTACGACGGGGTTCGAGCTCACGTGAGTCCTCACAGTTCCAATGCGTGCGGACGGCCGTCCCGACGGCCGCAGGCGGAGGAGGGGCTAGCCGCGTGGAAGACGCACGACGCTGTGGGCCTGACGCGTATGTAGTGCAGCAGTCTAGTGCCGTGGCAAAGGGCGTCATGCGCCTCTGCGGAAGGATCACCCGTCCGTGTCTGGACGGGATGGACAACACCGTTTCACACGACGTTACCCGTGGTTCGCCGAAGGGGCCGGAGCAGCATGCTCCGGCCCCTCGGCCCGAGGCTTACGCCTCCTCGTCGACCCAGCTCATCAGCTTGCGCAGCTGCTTGCCGGTGGTCTCCAGCAGGTGCTCGGAGTCCTGCTGCTTGTACTCGTTGTACTTCTTCAGACCGCCGTGGTACTCCGCCATCCACTCGCGGGCGAAGGTGCCGTCCTGGATCTCGGCGAGGACCTTCTTCATCTCGGCCTTGGTGGCGTCGGTGATGATCCGCGGGCCGGTGACGTAGTCGCCCCACTCGGCGGTCTCGGAGATCGACCAGCGCATCTTCTCCAGGCCGCCCTCGTACATGAGGTCCACGATCAGCTTCAGCTCGTGGAGGCACTCGAAGTAGGCGATCTCCGGCTGGTAGCCGGCCTCGGTCAGGGTCTCGAAGCCCGCCTTGACCAGCGCGGCCGTACCACCGCAGAGGACGGCCTGCTCGCCGAAGAGGTCGGTCTCGGTCTCCTCGGTGAAGGTCGTCTTGATGACGCCGGCGCGGGTGCCGCCGATGCCCTTGGCGTACGACAGGGCCAGCGCGAAGGCGTTGCCGGAGGCGTCCTGCTCGACGGCGGCGATGCAGGGAACGCCGCGGCCCTCCTCGTACTGGCGGCGGACCAGGTGGCCGGGGCCCTTCGGGGCGACCATGCAGACGTCGACGCCGGCCGGGGGCTTGATGAAGCCGAACCGGATGTTCAGGCCGTGACCGAAGAACAGGGCGTCGCCGTCCTTGAGGTTGTCCTTGATGGACGCCTCGTAGACCTCCGCCTGGATGGGGTCCGGGACCAGGATCATGATGACGTCGGCCTCGGCGGCGGCCTCCGACGGGGTCACCACGCGCAGGCCCTGCTCCTCGGCCTTGGCCTTGGACTTGGAGCCCTCGTGCAGACCGACCCGCACGTCGACACCCGAGTCACGGAGCGACAGGGCGTGGGCGTGGCCCTGGCTGCCGTAGCCGATGACCGCGACCTTGCGGCCCTGGATGATGGACAGGTCGGCGTCAGCGTCGTAGAACAGCTCGGCCACTTTGGGTTCTCTCCTTGTGTGCAGGTGTTGCGTCCCACCGTATGACGGCGGGCTGAGGGGAAGTCTGGGGGTCTCGGTATGCGGGCGGTCGACGGCGCGCCGACCGCCCGTTCCCGGTACCGGACGCGTCCGGTACGCGTGCTATGCCGACCGGTCGAGTGCGCGCAGTGAGCGGTCGGTGATCGAACGGGCGCCGCGGCCGATCGCGATCGTGCCGGACTGGACCAGCTCCTTGATGCCGTACGGTTCCAGCATCTTGAGCATGGCGGACAGCTTCTCGCTGCTCCCGGTGGCCTCGACGGTCACGGCCTCCGGGGAGACGTCCACGGTCTTGGCGCGGAACAGCTGGACGATCTCGACGATCTGGGAGCGCGTCTCGTTGTCGGCGCGCACCTTCACCAGGACGAGTTCGCGCTGGACGGCCTGGGCCGGCTCCAGCTCGACGATCTTCAGCACCTCGACGAGCTTGTTGAGCTGCTTGGTGACCTGCTCCAGCGGCAGCTCCTCCACCCCCACGACGATGGTGATGCGGGAGATGTCGGGGTGCTCGGTGACGCCGACGGCGAGGGAGTCGATGTTGAAGCCGCGGCGGGAGAAGAGGGCGGCGATCCGGGCCAGGATGCCCGGCTTGTTCTCCACCAGGACGGAGAGCGTGTGCTTGGACATGTCTCTTGGGTCTTCCTCGCTCAGTCGTCTTCGTTGTCGCCGAAGTCGGGGCGGACGTCCCGGGCGGCCATGATCTCGTCGTTGGAGGTGCCGGCGGCGACCATCGGCCACACCATGGCGTCCTCGTGGACGATGAAGTCGACGACGACCGGGCGGTCGTTGATCGAGTTCGCCTCCTCGATGACCTTGTCGAGGTCGGCGGGGTCCTCGCAGCGGATGGCGTAGCAGCCCATGGCCTCCGACAGCTTCACGAAGTCGGGGATGCGGGTGCCCCTCGCCTCCGGGTTCACGTCGTTCGGGCCGGAGTGCAGCACCGTGTTGGAGTAGCGCTGGTTGTAGAAGAGGCTCTGCCACTGGCGGACCATCCCGAGGGCGCCGTTGTTGATGACGGCGACCTTGATCGGGATGTTGTTCAGGGCGCAGGTGGTGAGTTCCTGGTTGGTCATCTGGAAGCAGCCGTCGCCGTCGATCGCCCAGACCGTCTTCGACGGGGCTCCCGCCTTGGCGCCCATCGCGGCCGGGACCGCGTAGCCCATGGTGCCCGCGCCGCCGGAGTTCAGCCAGGTGGCGGGCTTCTCGTACTGGATGAACTGGGCGGCCCACATCTGATGCTGGCCGACGCCCGCCGTGAAGACCGTGCCCTCGGGGGCGAGCTGACCGATGCGCTGGATGACCTGCTGCGGGGAGAGCGAGCCGTCCTCGGGCTGGTCGTAGCCCAGCGGGTACGTCTCGCGCCAGCGGTCGAGGTCCTTCCACCAGGCGGTGTAGTCGCCCCGGCCGCCCTCGCCGTGCTCCTTCTGGACGGCCTGGATCAGGTCGGCGATGACCTCGCGGGCGTCCCCGACGATCGGCACGTCGGCGGCGCGGTTCTTGCCGATCTCCGCCGGGTCGATGTCCGCGTGGACGATCTTGGCGTACGGCGCGAAGCTGTCCAGCTTGCCGGTGACGCGGTCGTCGAAGCGGGCGCCGAGGGCGACGATCAGGTCGGCCTTCTGCAGACCGGTGACGGCGGCCACCGAGCCGTGCATGCCGGGCATGCCCAGGTGCTGCGGGTGGCTGTCGGGGAACGCGCCGAGCGCCATCAGGGTGGTGGTGACGGGCGCGCCGGTCAGTTCGGCGAGGACCTTCAGCTCGGCGGTGGCACCGGCCTTGAGGACGCCGCCGCCGACGTAGAGGATCGGCCGCTTGGCGGCGGTGATCAGCTTGGCGGCCTCGCGGATCTGCTTGGCGTGCGGCTTGGTCACCGGGCGGTAGCCGGGCAGGTCCATGACCGGCGGCCAGGAGAAGGTGGTCTTCGCCTGGAGGATGTCCTTGGGGATGTCGACCAGAACCGGGCCGGGACGGCCGGTGGAGGCGATGTGGAACGCCTGCGCGATCACCCGGGGGATGTCCTCGGCCTTGGTGACCAGGAAGCTGTGCTTGGTGACCGGCATGGTGATGCCGACGATGTCCGCCTCCTGGAAGGCGTCCGTGCCGATCGCGGAGGACACCACCTGCCCGGTGATCGCGACCAGCGGCACGGAGTCCATGTTGGCGTCGGCGATCGGCGTGACCAGGTTGGTGGCACCGGGGCCGGAGGTCGCCATGCAGACGCCGACCTTGCCGGTGGCCTGCGCGTAGCCGGTGGCCGCGTGGCCGGCGCCCTGCTCGTGGCGGACCAGGACGTGGCGCACCCGCGTCGAGTCCATCATCGGGTCGTAGGCGGGCAGGATCGTGCCGCCGGGAATGCCGAATACCGTGTCGGCGCCGACCTCCTCGAGAGAGCGGATGAGGGACTGCGCGCCCGTGACGTGCTCGACGGGCGCGGAGTGCTGTCCTCCGGATCGGGGCCGCGGCTGCGGGTGATGGGCCCCGGTGGCCTGCTCGGTCATCGGCATTCTCTTCTCGATGCTGAGGGTTTTTGCGAGTTTTGTGCGGTGTTCGACTGCTGTACGGCAGGTGCCCGTGCAACAAAAAACCCCTCGTGCCGAAAGGCAAGCGAGGGGAGCGCGCCGGTGAGGTCGCTGGGGTTGCCGGATCGTCCTCCGGTCGTTCCCAGCTCAGCCGACGCGCTGTCCAAGTACGAGAATTCGGGTGCGCATGGCACTGACCCTCCCCCCGGCACGCACCCACTGTCAAGTGGGTGGGACAGGGGTCTCATTATGTGAGCGAAGGGTTGCTCCGCCTCCGAGGGGTGTGCCACCGAGGGTTCCGCCTCCCAGGACCGCGGGGACACCTCCGGTGTACACCCCCGTGGCGCCGCCTGCGAACGCGGGCTCGCCGGGGCCGTGCGGCACCGTGAACGGGCCCCGGCCGAGCGCCCTGCGCAGCCGGTACTCGTCGAGCGGGCCGGAGAACGCCATGCCCTGGCCGTGCGTACAGCCCATCGCGCGCAGGGCGACGACCTGCTCGGGCAGGTCCACGCCCTCCGCCACGGACGGCAGCCCGAGGTCGCCGGCGATCCTCAGCAGCCCACTGGTGATCCTTTGCAGTCGTGTGGACTCGACGACGCCCTCCACCAGTCCGCGGTCCAGCTTCAGGACGTCGACGGGGAGCCGGCGCAGTGCCGTCATGGCCATGCGGCCGCCGCCGAAGCCGTCGAGGGCGATCCGCACGCCGAGCCGGTGCAGGGCGCTCAGGCGTCGCTCGAGTTCGTCCAGCGGCAGGTCGGACTCGAGGTCCGACAGTTCGACCACCAGCGATCCGGACGGCAGCCCGTACCGCGTCAGCAGCGCCTCGACGGAGCCCGGCGGCAGGGAGCGGTCCAGCAGCCGCCGGGCGCTCAGCCGGACCAGCACCGGTACGTTCAGTCCGCCGGCGGACCGGTCGGCGGCCTGCTCGACGGCCCGCTCCAGCGTCCAGCGGCTGAGCTCGGCGGTACGGTCGCCGTCCTCCGCCACCCGCAGGAACTCCGCGGGCGTGAAGAGCACTCCCTGCGAGGAGCGCCACCGGGCGTGGGCGGCGACCGACGAGACCCTGCCGTCCTCCAGCCGCACCACGGGCTGGTGCAGCAGCGCGAACTCGCCGTCGTGCAGCGCGGCACGCAGCCGCGTGGCCAGCTCCGCCTTCCGTACGACGTCCTGCTGCATCTGCGGCTTGTACAGCTCGACCCGGCCCTTGCCGCCCGCCTTGGCCCGGTACATGGCGAGGTCGGCGTTGCGCAGCAGCTCGCCCGCGCCGAGCCCCGGCTCGGCGAAGGCGACGCCGATGGACGCGGCGACCCGTACCTCGTTGCCGTCGATGAGGTAGGGCTGGGAGAGCGTGATCCTGAGGCGGTCGGCGAGTTCCACGATGTGCCGCTCCCGGGCGCCGCGGTCGCGGGTGGTGTCGCCCACGATCAGGGCGGCGAACTCGTCACCGCCCAGTCGGGAGGCGGTGTCGCCCTGCCGGACCGCCTCCTGGAGCCGGCGCGCGGCCTGGACGAGCAGTTCGTCCCCGGCCTGGTGGCCGATGGTGTCGTTGACGGCCTTGAAGCCGTCGAGGTCGATGAAGAGGACGGCCGTGTTGCGCAGGGCGGTGCCCCGGTCGGAGCTGCGGCGGCCGGACAGCGCCTGCTGGACGCGCCGTGTGAACAGGGCGCGGTTGGGCAGGTCGGTGAGCGGGTCGTGCTCGGCGTTGTGCTGGAGCTGTGCCTGGAGGCGCACCCGTTCGGTCACGTCCCGGCAGTTGAAGATCAGGCCGCCGTGGTGGCGGCTGACGGTGGACTCGACGTTCAGCCAGCCTCCCCCGCTCTCGGCCTCGCTCGGGCGGGAGGTGCTCCCGTCGCCGGAGCGGAAGCGGCACTCGATGCGGGTGGTGGGCTCCTCCTGGGGGCTGGCGGCGAGGAAGCGGCGCACCTCGTGCACCACGCAGCCCAGGTCCTCCGGGTGGATCAGATGGGCCAGCTCGGTGCCGACCAGGTCCTCGGCGGGCCGTCCGTAGACGCCGGCGGCGGCCGGGGAGACGTAGCGCAGGACGCCGCTGGGGGCGGCGATCATGATGACGTCGCTGGAGCCCTGCACCAGGGAGCGGAAGTGGTTCTCCTTCTGGGCCAGTTCCTGGGTGAGGGCGATGTTGTCGAGCAGCATGATCCCCTGGCGGACCACGAGGGCGAGCACGACGGTGCCGCCGGTCAGCAGGACCACGCGGTCGACGCTGCGGCCGTTGAGGACGTTGTAGAGGATGCCCAGGGTGCAGACGGCGGCGGCGAGGTAGGGGGTGAGGGCGGCGAGGGAGCCGGTGATGGGCCGGGTGGCCTGATACCGGCCGTCGTCACCGCCCGGGGCGGACGGCTTGGAGTGCGGGTGGCCGCCGGGGCGGTGTCCGGGCAGGTGCTCGTGCCCCGGGCGCGCGTGCCCGTCGTCCACCGGAGCGTGCCGCCGCACGGCGGCCCAGGGCGCGTACGCGAGCAGCAGCGAGCCGGCGAACCAGCCCGCGTCGAGGAGCTGGCCCGAGCGGTAGGAGTGGTGCAGCAGCGGCGAGGTGAACAGGGCGTCGCACATCACGGTCAGCGCGAGGGCGCCGACGGCGGTGTTGACCGCCGTGCGGTTGACCGACGAGCGCCGGAAGTGCAGCACCAGCACCATGCTCACCAGGGCGATGTCGAGGAGCGGGTACGCCAGCGTCAGCGCCGCGTGGGCCACGCTCGGGCCGTCGAACCGCGCGGCCTGCGCGAGCGCGAGGCTCCAGGACAGCGTGATCAGCGAGCCCGCGATCAACCAGGCGTCCAGCGCCAGGCAGACCCAGCCCGCCTTCGTCACGGGACGGGCGGCGAGCACCAGCAGCCCCACGATCGCGGGCGGCGCGAAGCAGAGGAAGAACAGGTCGGCGTAGCTGGGGCTGGGCACGGGACGGTCCAGGACCACCTCGTACCACCCCCAGACCAGGTTGCCCAGGGCGGCCATCGCGGAGGAGAGGCCGAACAGCAGCCAGGCGGGTCGAAAGCGGACGTGGCGGGTGCGCGCGTAGAGGAAGCAGGACACGGCGGCGGCGCCGGCCGCCGCCGAGAGGCCGAAGTCGCCCATGATGAGGGCGAGTTCGCTGGAACCCCAGCCGAGCGCCGAGCCGACGGCGTACCCCGCGCACAGCAGGACCAGCAGCAGTTGGTGGAGTACGCAGGGAGCGCCGGGACGGCCGGAGGACGGCCGCCGGGTCGGCGGCGCCCCCTCCGGAGGCTGGGTCCGCAGGGCTCCGTCGAGGAGGGTCGTCGAGGTCGGCGGTGACATCACCGGAGCCTCCCGGTCCGCGCCGCCCCCCGGTCGTGCCGGTGCCGCTGCGCCTGCTGGGTCTGCCTCCGGCGGCTGCCGTGCCCCCGGTGGTGCTGTCGGTGCCGACTGCCGTGGCCGGGACCGCCGCGTCCGCGGGTGGCCGTGCAGCAGGGTCGCCGGCGGCGGCTCCGCCGCGTCGGATCGTTCGTCCATAGGCCGTGCATCGCCCGTCGCCCCCCTCACAGTCTGGAATGTCCGTCCCCGGCGCCGAACGGTGCGCGGCGCAGCCCCTGTCGGGACGATACACCAGTATCGTCACTCAGGGACATAGTTCCTCTACGCTCCGTGACGATCAGTGGGGACGCGCGTACCGACCGCGTCCGGGGGACTGCGGAGGGTGCGCGAACCGGACCACACGTGTGCCCAGTCCGTCACGGCCCACTCGTGGCACTCGTCGTCAGGATCACGTGGCGCAGGGGCTCCCGGTTCACGAAACGGCTCAACTGGTCCGTCAGCAGCCGCTTGGCGCGGGGCAGGAAGGCGGACGTGGGGCCGCCGACGTGCGGGCTGATCAGCACGCCCGGCGCCCGCCACAACGGGTGGGCGGGAGGCAGGGGTTCCGGATCGGTCACGTCCAGGGCGGCGGTGAGACGGCCGCGCTCCAGTTCCGCGAGGAGCGCCTCGGTGTCGACGACCGGGCCGCGGGCGACGTTGACGAGGAGGGCGCCGTCCTTCATCCGGGCGAGGAAGTCGGCGTCGACCAGGCCGCGGGTGGTCTCGTTCAGCGGCGTGGAGAGGATGACGACGTCCGCCTCGGGGAGCAGCGCGGGAAGTTCGGTGAGTGGGTGCACCGGGCCGCGCGCCGTTGCGCGCTGGGAGCGCGCGACGCGCGCCACTCGCGCCACCTCGAAGGGCACGAGCCGGTCCTCGATGGCGGCGCCGATCGCCCCGTAGCCGACGACGAGGACGTTCTTGTCGGCGAGCGCCGGATGGAAGCCGCTCTGCCAGCGGCCCTCCTGCTGCGCGCGCACGAATCCGGGGATGCCGCGCAGGGCGGCGAGGGTCAGGGTGAGCGCGAGTTCGGCGGTGCTCGCCTCGTGCACCCCGCGCGCGTTGCACAGCCGCACGCCCGGCCCGAGGTCCGACAGGCGCGCGGTGATGTCGTCGACGCCCGCGGTGAGCGTCTGGACCAGCTGGAGGTGACGCATCTCCCGCAGCGGCCGCACCCGCACCGACTGCGGCTTCATGTACGGCACCACGTAGACGGCGCAGTCCGCGGGGTCCCCGGGGAACGGCTGGTCGCCGTCCTCGCCTCCGTCCCAGAAGAGGTACCGGGGCCCTTCGGGGAGGCCGTCGATCTCGTCGGGAGGAATGGGGAGCCACACATCGCGGTGCAGGTCGTCAGCAGTCATGATCCGGAGGCTACGTCAGGCACGCGCGCGTGCAGAGGTTAGGTTGGGGTCCGGGAAAGGGAGGGTCACGAGCAGGTGGAGCGCAGGACGATCGGCGCGGCGGCGCTCGCGGTGGGGGCCGTCGGACTCGGGTGCATGCCGATGAGCTGGGGGTACAGCGGGTCGCGGCGGCGGGGCGACGAGTCGCTGAGGGCCTTGCACCGGGCGCTGGACCTCGGTGTCTCCCTGCTGGACACGGCCGACATGTACGGCCCGTACACCAACGAGCTGCTCGTGGGGCGGGCGTTGAAGGGGCGGCGCGGGGACGCGTTCGTGTCCACGAAGGTCGGCCTGCTGGTGGGCGAGCAGCACATCGTCGCCAACGGCCGCCCGGGGTACGTGAGACGGGCGTGCGACGCCTCCCTCCGCCGTCTCCAGACGGATGTCATCGACCTCTACCAGCTGCACCGCGCCGACCCCGAGGTGCCCGTCGAGGAGACCTGGGGCGCCATGGCGGAGCTCGTGCAGGCGGGCAAGGTACGGGCGTTGGGGCTGTGCGCGGTCGGGGCGCGGGGCGGCCGCCGGGCGGGCGGGCGGCCGTACGACGCGACGAAGCGGCTGTACGACGCGACGATCCGGCAACTGAACCGGGTGCAGCAGGTGTTCCCGGTGAGCGCGGTGGAGGCGGAGCTGTCGGTGTGGTCGCCGGAGGCGCTGGACACCCTGCTGCCGTGGTGCGAGACGCGCGGCATCGGGTTCCTCGCGGCGATGCCCCTCGGCAACGGCTTCCTCACCGGCACGCTGACCCCCGGTGAGGGGTTCGAGCCGGACGACATGCGGGCCCGCCACCCCCGTTTCACCGCCGAGATGATGGCCGCGAACCAGCCGATCGTCGCCGGACTGCGCCGGGTGGCCGCCCGGCACGGCGAGGACGTGACACCGGCCCAGGTGGCACTGGCGTGGGTGCTGGCCCAGGGCCGGCACGTGGTGCCGGTGCCCGGCGCCAAGCAGCAGCGGTGGGTCACCGAGAACGCGGCGGCGGCCGGCCTGCGGCTGACGGCCCGGGACCTGGCGGAGGTGGCGGGGCTGCCGGCGGCTCAGGGGTCTTGGGAGTAGGGCGGTGCGGGGGGCTCGGGCGGGGTGGGCCGGGGCCGGAGAGCCCGGGGCCGACAGCGCGGGGGCGGCGGCGCGGGGTCGTCAGCGGGGGCGGCGGCCGCGAGAGGGGAGGCGCACGGCTGACGGCGGGAGGAGCCGAGGCGCACCGCCGACGGGCGGAAGAACCGAGACGCACCGCCGACGGCCGCGAGAACCGGGGCGCACCGCCGACGGCCGGAAAGGCCGTGGAGGTATGCCTGTGTGCGCATCGGGTTGCGGTGATCGGGAACCCCTGGGGCGTCGGCGGTGTATGACAGGGAGAGGCTCCCGGTGGGATCCGGTGGATCCGGTGGATCCGGCGGGTGCGCCCGTCGCCGGGAACCCACGGGGCGAACCGTCACGTCGAAAGGGACCGAGATCGTGCAACGTCGAGCGGTGACGGCCGTGCTGGCCGCGAGTGCGCTCCTGCTGGCGGCCGGCTGCACCTCCGACGGCGGAGGGACCCCCGGCAGCGCCGCGAGCCCGTCCCCGAGCCCCACGGCCGCCCGGAGCTCGCCCTCGCCCACGGCCGAGGAGACCCCGCCCGCGAAGGGCACGGTCAAGGTGGTGCGGACGGTCGCCGAGGGCCTGAACAGCCCCTGGGGCCTCGCCCCGCTGCCCGACGGCGGTCTGCTGGTCTCCTCCCGCGACGAGGGGACCATCCTGCGTGTCGACGAGGAGAGCGGCGCGAAGACGGAGATCGGCGAGGTGCCGGGGGTCTCCGCGTCCGGCGAGGGCGGTCTGCTCGGTATCGCCCTCTCCCCCGACTACGCCTCGGACCACATGGTCTACGCCTACTTCACCTCGGTCTCGGACAACCGCGTCGTCCGCATGCTGTACGACCCGCAGCGGCCGGCCGGCGACCAGCTGGGGGCGCCCGACACGGTGTTCAAGGGCATCCCCAAGGGCGTGATCCACAACGGCGGCCGGATCGCCTTCGGCCCGGACAGGATGCTCTACGTCGGCACGGGCGAGAGCGGCGACCGCGGCCTGGCCCAGGACAAGGAGTCCCTGGGCGGCAAGATCCTGCGCCTGACCCCGGAGGGCGAACCGGCCCCCGGCAACCCGTTCCCGGACTCCCCGGTCTACACGTACGGCCATCGCAATGTGCAGGGGCTGGCCTGGGACGGCAAGCAGCGCCTGTTCGCGGCGGAGTTCGGCCAGGACACCTGGGACGAGCTGAACGCGATCGAGCCGGGCGACAACTACGGCTGGCCGCAGGCCGAAGGGACGTCGGACGACGCCGCGTACCACGACCCGCTGGCCCAGTGGGGCACGGACGACGCCTCCCCGAGCGGCATCGCCTACGCCGAGGGATCGATCTGGATGGCCGGTCTGAAGGGCGAACGCCTGTGGCGCGTCCCGCTGAAGGGCACGGAGGCGTCGGCGGACCCGCAGGCGTTCCTGGAGGGCGACTACGGCCGGCTGCGCACGGTGGTCGCGGCCGGCGGCGACAAGCTGTGGGTGACCACCAGCAACACGGACGGACGGGGCACGCCGGAGGAGGGGGACGACCGGATCCTGGAGCTGGAGGTGAGCTGAGGCGCGAGGCCTATCGGTCCGCGCCCCGGGTCGGCGTCTCCGACGTCCTCCCGGGACACCATCGTCACCCGGCGCGGCGGCGTCCGGGGCCCGGGCGGCGGTGTCGCGGGGCCGCTCGGCGCAGTCCCGTGGCCGCGGGGCGGCCTCCCGGACGCGTTCGGCCGCGTCCCGTTCGCGCTCGGCTGCCTCGCGGCGGGCGGCGCGGCGGCCGCGGACGGCCTCGCGGGCGAGCCGCTCGCGCTCGGCGCTGCGGATGAGCTCGGCGGCGCGGAACCGCGGGTACTGGTACCGGTCCTCGTACACGATGTGCCCCTCGGCGGGTTCGGTCGGGATGGACGGCCTCGCTGTGCGCGATGGCTCAACCCTCGTCTCCCAGGGGGGTCCGCCGCATCGGGAGAGTTCCGCATCTCCGGGGGCGGTCGGGGCCTCAGACGTGCGTGAGGGGTCCCGGCCGGGCCGTAAGGTGCTTACGGCCCGTCGGAACCCCTCTCGGAAGCCCTTCAGTGGTGGTGCCCCGGGCCGCCGTGGCCCTCGGGACGTGCGGTGGCTCAGCTCGCCGACGGCAGTCCGAGCAGCGCGTCGGTGTACTTCAGCACGGCCAGCAGCAGCCCGATGACGCCGATCACGACGCCCGCCCAGGCGACCGACTTGATCCAGGGCGCCTGCGGCCTGCCGGACGCCCCGAAGGCGGGCCGGACCAGCACGACGACGCCGGTGATCAGCCCCGCCAGCGCGAACAGGCCGGCCCACAGGGCGGTGGTCTGCCAGGCGTCGCCGTAGACCGCCTGGATCTGCTGGGCGACGCTGGCGGTCGAGGAGGTCTCCAGCTGGCCGATGAGGGTCGCGCGCGCGGAGGCGACGGTGCCGATCCAGCCGCCGCTCAGCGACACCAGGCCGAGCACGGCGGAGACGACGGCTCCGGCGCCCTGGCCGACGCCCGAGGGGCCGTCCGCGACGGCGGCCTCGGCGTCCTTGCCGATCTCCCAGGCCTCGTCCTCCGGAGCGACGGTCTGCGAAGCCGCGGACTCCGGCGCGTCGGACTCCGGACCTTCGGATTCCGCGGCCACGGCCTCGGCCGCCACGGATTCCGGAGTGCCGGGCTCGGTGGCGCCGGATTCCTCCGTCCCGCCGCCCTTCCGGGCCGTCACGGCCTCGTCGGCGGCCGCCGCGGTCTCGTCGGTCTCCGTCTCGGCCACTGCGGCCTCGTCAACAGTCTTCGTTCCCATGCCCCGCACCGTACGGAGGCTCTCTGAGAGGTCTCTTAATGATCGTTGTGAGCGGTACGCGCGCGTGCCGCGCGCCACTCCGGGGCGAGCACCGACCAGATCTCGGTGTCCGTGCGCACTCCCCGGTGCGGGTAGTGCTCGCGCAGGACACCGTCACGGGTCATGCCCAGTCGCCGCGCCACGTCGACGCTGGGCTCGTTGGCCGACGACACCCGCCACTCCGCACGGTGCATGCCGCGCTCGTCGAACGCCCAGTCCAGCATCGTCCGCATCCCGCGCGTGACGAGTCCGCGCCCCGCCGCCTCCGGCACCAGCCAGCAGCCGGCCTCGCAGACGCCGGCGGCGGTGTCCCAGACGCGGAACAGCAGTCCGCCGACGAGCGTCCCGTCCAGCCACACGCCGTGCAGGCTGCCGGCGTCCGCGGCGCGCTTGTCGGCGTACGAGCGCAGGAAGGCGCGGGACCCGTCCAGGTCGCGGATGGCGTCGGGCAGTCCGATGTGGCGGCCGATGAAGTCCCGCCCCCGGTCGATGCAGGCGAGGAGTTCCGTGGCGTGCCAGACCTCCAGCGGCCGCAGTTCGGCCCCGTCGTCACCCAGGGATGTCGCGTACATCCTGTCGCCCCCGCTCGGTCTCCCACTCCGCCGTCCCGTCCGTGAGCCTCTCACGGGCGGCGGCGCGGCACTCGGGGGGTTCGATGCTGAGGCGCGGCAGCCGCCGGTCGAGCCAGCGGGGCAGCCACCAGTTGGCGCTGCCGAGGAGGTGCATGAGGGCGGGGACGAGGAGGGTGCGCAGGACGAAGGCGTCGATGGCGACGGCGGCGGCGAGCGCGATGCCGAACATGGCGATCACCCGGTCGCCGCTGAGGACGAAGGCGAGGAAGACCGAGATCATGATGACCGCGGCGGAGTTGATCACCCGGCTGGTCTCGGCGAGGCCGACGCGGACGGCGCGCCGGTTGTCGCCGGTCTCCAGCCACTCCTCGTACATCCGGCTGACGAGGAAGACCTGGTAGTCCATCGAGAGCCCGAAGAGGACCGACACCATGATCACGGGCAGGAAGGGCTCGATCGGGCCGGCCCGGCCGAGGCCCAGCAGGTCGCTGCCCCAGCCCCACTGGAAGACGGCGACGACGACACCGAAGGCCGCGGCGACGGCGGCGACGTTCATCGCGGCGGCCTTCAGGGGTATCCCGACGGACCGGAACGCGAGCAGGAGCAGCAGACAGCCGAGGCCGACGACCACGCCGACGAAGAGGGGCAGCTTGCCGACGATGACCGCCGCGAAGTCGTCGTAGCCGGCCGTCACCCCGCCGACCTGCACGTCGAGCGAGGTGCCGCGTTCGGCGCGGGGCAGCACCTCGTCGCGCAGCCGGTCGACGAGTTCGCTGGTCCGCTGCGACTGCGGGGCGGAGTCGGGTACGACGGTGAGGAACGCGGTGTCGCCGCCCGCGCTGTACGTCACCGGTGTGGCCGAGGCCACGCCCTCGGTGGCGCGCAGGGTGGCGTCGAGGTTGTCGAGGGCGAGCCGGTCCTCGGCGCCGCCGACCCGCGCGACGAGGGTGAGCGGCCCGTTCACCCCGGGGCCGAGACCGTCGGCCAGGAGGTCGTAGGCCTGGCGGGTGGTGCTGGAGCGGGGGTCGTTGCCCTGGTCGGAGGTGCCCAGGCGGAGGGAGAGGGTGGGCAGCGCCAGGACGGCGACGACGGCGAGGGCGAGCGCGCCGAGCAGCCGGGGGTGGCGCTCGACGAACGCCGACCAGCGGGCGGCGAGGCCGGTCGGCAGTTCCGGCTGGGGTCCGTGCTCGGCGAGCCGGCGCCGTTCGCGGCGGCTGAGGGCGCGCGGGCCGATCCAGGACAGCAGGGCGGGCAGCAGGGTCACGGAGGCCGCGACCGTCAGCACGACGGTCAGGGAGGCGGCCGTCGCGACGCCGTTGAGGAAGTTCAGGCGCAGGATCAGCATGCCCAGCAGGGCGATGCACACGGTCGCGCCCGCGAAGACGACGGCCCGGCCGGTGGTGGCCACGGCGTCCGTGGCGGCCTCGGTGACCGACAGCCCGCGCTTCAGGCCGCGCCGGTGCCGGGTGACGATGAACAGCGCGTAGTCGATGCCGACGCCGAGGCCGACGAGCATGCCGAGCATGGGCGCGAAGTCGGCGACGGTCATGGCGTGCCCGAGCAGCACGGTCCCGGCGTAGGCGGTGCCGACGCCGACCAGCGCGGTGGCGATGGGCAGCAGGCTGGCGGCGAGCGAGCCGAAGGCGAGGAAGAGCACGACCGCGGCGACGGCCACGCCGACGGCCTCGGCGACGTGGGTGCCGGAGGGCTCGGTCAGGGCGACGGCGCTGCCGCCCAGCTCCACCTGGAGTCCGTCGCCCGCGGCGGCCTCGGCGGTGTCGACGACGGCCTGTGCCTCGCTCGGGTCGACGTCCTCGGCCGGGTCGTCGAAGGTGACGGTGGCGTAGGCGGTCCGTCCGTTCTCGCTGATCCGGGCGGCGCCCTGGTCGCCGTAGGGGCCGGTCACGGACGCGACGCCCGGCAGGTCCGCGATCTTCGCCAGGGTGCGGGTCATCGTCTGCTCGACGTCGGCGGCGCGGACGGTGCCCGAGGCGGTGTGCCAGACGACGGTGTCGCTGTCGCCGCCGAGGCCGGGGAAGCCCTCCGCGAGCAGCCGGCCGGCCCGTGCGGACTCGGTGCCCGGGACGTCGTAGTCGTTGGAGTACGCGGAGCCGGCGACGACGGCCGCGGTGGCCGTCCCGACGAGGGTCAGGAGCCAGAGCAGGACCGCGGCGAGGCGGTGCCGGACACACCAGCGTGCTAGGGCTGCCACGAGAGTGCTCCCGGAGGTGGTGAAATGTGGATCTTTGACCGGGAACAGCCGTGAAGGAGCTGGTCAGCCCGCAAAGAACGCATGAGCCATATGGAGCCACTCAATCAGGCGAATGTGATCGTTTGCCCGGTTCGTGAGCCTCATCACAGGGTCGGGAGCCGGCTCACAGGTGGGCGACAGGGAAGGCGTCGGCCCTCGTCACCGGGTTCAGTCGGCCTGGTCACCGACCGCCATGATCATCACGCCGCCGATGAGCAGCCACAGCGCGCGCCGGGTGCGGCCGCGGGACGCCAGCGCCGCGGCGAGGGCGCAGACGGCGGCGCCGAGGGCGTAGGCCGCCGGGACGAGGGCCGGGGCGGTGCCGGTGAGGCGCAGCAGCGCCGCGGCCAGACCGGCGAGGGTGAGGAGGGCACCAGTGCCGGTCGCCGTCCAGCGGGCCCGCCGGGCGTCCTCGATGCGGTACTCCTCGTCCGGGTCCGGGGTCGCGTCCGGGTCCGGGGTCGCGTCCGGGTCCGGGGTCGCGTCCGGGGCCCGGTCCCGGTCGGCTCCCCGGTGCGGCCTGGCGGGTTCCTGTCCCGCGGTCTCCTGATCGTCCATCGTGTCGGCCCGTATGCCGTCCTGGGTGTCGGAGTCGGTACGTCCACTCATGGCGGGGGAGCGTAGCGCCTCGGCCTGAGAGCCCCGGGCGCGGGCGGACGCGGCTGGGGCGACGCCGCGGAGGTCCGTCGGAAGCGCCCGAGGGGGACGCGCCGGCGACGGCGCGTCCCCCTCGGGGATCCGGCGGGGTCAGCCGACGCCCAGCTTCTCCAGGATGAGCTCCTTGACGCGGGCCGCGTCAGCCTGTCCGCGGGTGGCCTTCATGACCGCGCCGACCAGGGCGCCGGCCGCGGCCACCTTGCCGCCGCGGATCTTGTCCGCGACGCCCGGGTTGCCGGCGATGGCCTCCTCGACGGCGGCGGTGAGCGCGCCCTCGTCGGAGACGACCTTCAGACCGCGCTGGTCGACGACCTCGTCCGGGGTGCCCTCACCCGCGAGGACGCCCTCGATGACCTGGCGGGCCAGCTTGTCGTTCAGGTCGCCCTTCGAGACGAGCTCGGTGACCCGGGCGACCTGCTCCGGGGTGATCGCCAGCTCGTCCAGGGCCTTGCCCGACTCGTTGGCGCTGCGGGCCAGCTCGCCCATCCACCACTTGCGGGCGGAGGCCGCGTCCGCGCCGGCGTCGATCGTGGCGACGATCAGGTCCAGCGCGCCGGCGTTGGTGATCGCCTGCATGTCCGTGGCCGAGATGCCCCACTCCGCGAGGAGGCGGTTGCGGCGGGCCAGCGGAAGCTCCGGCAGTCCGGCGCGGATCTCCTCGACCCACTCGCGCGAGGGGGCCACCGGCACCAGGTCCGGCTCGGGGAAGTACCGGTAGTCCTCGGCCTCCTCCTTCACGCGGCCCGAGGTCGTCGACCCGGTGTCCTCGTGGAAGTGGCGGGTCTCCTGGACGATCAGGCCGCCGCTGCCGAGCACGGCCGCGTGCCGCTGGATCTCGAAACGGGCCGCGCGCTCCACGGACCGCAGGGAGTTCACGTTCTTCGTCTCGGAACGCGTGCCGAACTTCTCGGCGCCCTTCGGCATCAGCGACAGGTTCACGTCGCAGCGCATCTGGCCCATCTCCATGCGGGCCTCGGAGACACCGAGGGCCCGGATGACCTCGCGCAGCTCCCGCACGTACGCCCGCGCGACCTCGGGGGCGCGCTCGCCGGCGCCGACGATCGGCTTGGTGACGATCTCGATCAGCGGGATGCCGGCGCGGTTGTAGTCGAGGAGCGAGTGCGAGGCGCCGTGGATACGGCCGGTGGCACCGCCGACGTGCGTCGACTTGCCGGTGTCCTCCTCCATGTGGGCGCGCTCGATCTCCACGCGGAAGGTTTCGCCGTCCTCCAGCTGCACGTCGAGGTAACCGTCGAAGGCGATCGGCTCGTCGTACTGGGAGGTCTGGAAGTTCTTCGGCATGTCCGGATAGAAGTAGTTCTTCCGGGCGAAGCGGCACCACTCGGCGATCTCGCAGTTCAGCGCGAGACCGATCTTGATCGCGGACTCGACGCCGGTCGCGTTGACGACCGGGAGCGCGCCGGGCAGGCCGAGGCAGACCGGGCAGGTCTGGGTGTTGGCGCCCTGACCGAGTGCGGTCGAACAGCCGCAGAACATCTTGGTCTTGGTGCCGAGTTCGACATGGACCTCGAGGCCCATGACGGGGTCGTACGACGCCAGCGCGTCCTCGTACGACACCAGGTCGGTCGTGGTGGTCACGGTGAAACTTCCCTCTCAGCCCAGCAGGACGTCGTCGTCGCCCAGCCGCTTCAGCTCGCGGTAGAGGATGGCGAGGCCGGTGACGATGGCGGCGGCGGACAAGGTGGCGTCGATCAGGACGAGCGTGTCGTTCTCGACGCGGGCCTTCTTGAGACGCTTGGCGACACCGATCGCGCCGAACGCGGTGGTGGCCATGGTCAGGTACGTGCCGGACTTGGACTTCTTGAAGCCCTTGGCCTTGGTCAGTGCACTCACAGCGACGGAGCCTCCTCGAGCAGCGGGTGTCCCCACTTTTCCACGAAGGCGGCCTCGACGGCGGCGCCGACCTTGTACAGCCTGTCGTCCTTCAGCGCCGGGGCGATGATCTGGAGGCCGACCGGGAGGTTGTCCTCCGGGGCGAGGCCGCAGGGCAGCGACATGGCCGCGTTGCCCGCCAGGTTGGTGGGGATGGTGCACAGGTCGGCCAGGTACATCGCCATCGGGTCGTCGGCGCGCTCGCCGATCGGGAAGGCGGTGGTCGGGGTCGTCGGGGAGACGATCACGTCGACCTGCTCGAAGGCCTTCTCGAAGTCGCGCGTGATGAGCGTGCGGACCTTCTGGGCGGAGCCGTAGTACGCGTCGTAGTAGCCGGAGCTGAGCGCGTACGTGCCGAGCATGATGCGGCGCTTGACCTCGGGGCCGAAGCCCGCCTCACGGGTGAGGGAGGTGACCTCCTCGGCCGAGTGGTTGCCGTCGTCGCCGGTCCGCAGGCCGTAGCGCAGGCCGTCGAAGCGGGCGAGGTTGGACGAACACTCGGACGGCGCGATCAGGTAGTACGCCGACAGCGCCAGGTCGAAGGACGGGCAGTCCAGTTCGACGATCTCGGCACCCAGCTCCCCGAGGAGGGCGACGGACTCGTCGAAGCGCTGGATCACACCGGCCTGGTAGCCCTCGCCGCGGAACTGCTTGACCACGCCGACGCGCATCCCGGCGACGCTGCCGTTGCGGGCGGCCTCGACGACCGCCGGCACCGGGGCGTCGATGGACGTCGAGTCGAGCGGGTCGTGACCGGCGATGACCTCGTGCAGCAGGGCCGCGTCCAGGACCGTACGGGCGCAGGGGCCGCCCTGGTCGAGGGAGGAGGAGAAGGCCACCATGCCGTAGCGGGAGACGGCCCCGTACGTCGGCTTCACGCCGACCGTGCCGGTGACGGCGGCCGGCTGGCGGATGGAGCCGCCGGTGTCGGTGCCGATGGCGAGCGGGGCCTGGAAGGAGGCGAGGGCGGCGGACGAGCCGCCGCCGGAGCCGCCGGGGATGCGGGTGAGGTCCCAGGGGTTGCCGGTCGGGCCGTAGGCGCTGTTCTCCGTCGACGACCCCATGGCGAACTCGTCCATGTTGGTCTTGCCGAGGAGGACGACGTCGGCGGCCTTCAGCTTCTTGGTGAGGGTCGCGTCGTACGGCGGGATCCAGCCTTCGAGGATCTTGGATCCGACGGTCGTCGGGATGCCCTCGGTGGTGAAGATGTCCTTGAGCGCGAGGGGGACGCCGGCCAGCGGGCCGAGCTTCTCGCCGCGCTCCCGCTTCTCGTCCACGGCGCGGGCCTGGGCCAGGGCACCCTCGCGGTCGACGTGGAGGAAGGCGTGCACCTTCTCGTCGACGGCCTCGATCCGGGCCAGGTGGGCCTCGGTGACCTCGACGGCGGTGAGCTCGCCGGAGGCGATCTTCGCGGCGATCTCGGCCGCGGTGAGCTTGATGATGTCCGTCATGGCGGTTAGTCCTCCCCCAGGATCTGCGGCACCTTGAAACGCTGCTGCTCCTGGGCCGGGGCGCCGGAGAGCGCCTGCTCGGGGGTGAGCGACGGACGGACCTCGTCCACGCGCATGACGTTCGTCAGCGGGAGGGGATGCGAGGTCGGCGGTACGTCTTGGTCGGCGACCTCACTGACGCGGGCGACCGCGCCGATGATGTCGTCCAGCTGTCCCGCGAAGTGGTCGAGCTCTTCGGGCTTCAGCTCCAGACGCGCCAGCCGGGCGAGGTGGGCGACCTCCTCGCGCGTGATGCCAGGCATGCAGCGTTCCTCTGGGGTGAGTATGTGTGGTGTGGGCCCAATCCTAGGGGGCGGGGCCCGCAACCCGTGAAACGGTCGCCGCCCGCGGGGCCCCGGGGTTCGGCGCCGGCCCCCGGCGGTCGGGTGACGCGGCCTCGTCCGGAGGGCGCGGGCGGGGACGGTGGGGACGGGCGGGGACGGTGGTGGGGACGGGCGGGGACGGTGGGGACAGGCGGGGACGGTGGGGACAGGCGGGGACGGTGGGGACAGGCGGGGACGGATGGGCTATTCGTCGGCGGCCGCCGCCGGGAGGACCGCCGCGGGGCGCTGCCAGCCCCGGGAGCCCCGGGCCCGCAGCCAGGCCGTGGTCTCCTCGGGGGGCATCGCCGCGGCCACCAGCCAGCCCTGGACCGCGTCGCAGCCCAGGTCGCGCAGGCGTTCCCAGGTCTCGTCGTCCTCGACGCCCTCGGCGACCACCAGGAGCCCCAGGGAGTGCGCGAGGTCGACCGTGCAGCGCACGATCTCCGCGTCCTCGGTGTCCACCGCCAGCCGGGCCACGAAGGAGCGGTCGATCTTCAGCTCGCTCACCGGCAGCCGGCGCAGGTGGACGAGCGAGGAGTAACCGGTGCCGAAGTCGTCCAGGGACATCTTCACGCCGTGCCCGGTCAGCCCGTTGAGGGTGTCGGCGGCGCGCTGCGGGTCCTCCAGCAGGACGTGTTCGGTTATCTCCAGCTGGAGCGCTCCCGCGGGGACCCCGTGCCGGGCGAGGCGCGCGGCGACGGAGCCGGCGAAGCCGGGGGTGTGGACGTCGCGCGGGGAGACGTTCACCGCGACCGGGACGTACAGCCCCTGGGACCGCCACTCGGCGACCTGGCCGAGCGCGGTCTCCAGGACGTACTCCGTGAGGTGCGGCATCAGCCCGGACGACTCGGCGATCGCTATGAACTCGTCCGGCGGGACCTTCCCCCGTTCGGGGTGCACCCACCGCACCAGCGCCTCCAGGCCGGCGACCTGCCCGTCGAAGCGGACCTTGGGCTGGTAGTGCAGCTGCACCTCGTGCGCGTCGAGCGCGCGCCGCAGGTCGCCGAGGAGGCCGAGCCGGTCGGGGGTGTTGGAGTCGCGCTTGGACTCGTAGACCTCGACGGCCGTACGGTCCCGCTTGGCCTGGTACATCGCGATGTCCGCCCGGCGCAGCAGCCCCTCGGCGTCGAGGGCGTGGTCGGGGAAGACGGCGACGCCGGCGCTGGCCTCCAGGACGAGGGTGAGCCCGTCGAGGTCGAGCGGCGAGCTGAGGGCGGAGACGAGTCCGCGGGCGACGCGGGCGGCGGAGGTGGTGGAGTCGGCGACGGGCAGTAAGACGGCGAACTCGTCGCCGCCGAGCCGGGCGACCTCGGCCCCGCGCGGGAGGGCGATCCGGAGCCGGTCGGCTATCTGGAGCAGCAGCCGGTCGCCGGCGAGATGACCGAGGGTGTCGTTGACGGACCGGAAACGGTCGAGGTCGATCAGCATGAGCGCGGCCCGGGCGCCGATGCGTTCGGCGTCGTCCAGGGCGGTCCAGATGCGCTCCCCCAGCCACTGGCGGTTGGGCAGTCCGGTGAGCGGGTCGCGCAGTTGCTCCTCGGCCCGGGCGCGGGCCATCCACAGGGTGGAGTCGAGGGCGATGAGCGGGATGGCGAACAGCGGCAGCAGGATCGGCCTGGCCACGGCGACCACGCAGACCAGCGGGGCGATGCCGAGCAGGGCGACCGCGACCAGTCCCTGCCGGACCAGGGCGGAGCGGGCGACGGTGGGCAGACCGCCGGTGCGCGGCGCGTGCAGGTACCAGAGCAGGACGCGGGTGACCGCGAGGTAGGCGACGGCGACGAGGGCCACCTGGGGGGCGGTGTAGAGCGTCCAGGTGTCCGGGGTCCACGGTCGCTCGACGGACGGCACCCGGCCGCAGGCGGCCAGCAGCAGCGCGCCGGTGCCGATGCCGAGGATGTCCGCGGCGCCGTGCAGGACGCCCTGCCGCCAGCGGTGGCGCCGGGCTATGCCGACCAGGACGACGACGGTGAGGCTGACCAGTCCGGCCGGCACCCAGCCGTACAGCAGCAGGACGGCGAGGGTGAGGGCGGCGCCGGATCCGGTGCCGCCCCACCAGCGGGCCCGGCCGAGCATGACCAGGTGTCCGACGATGACGCCGGTGAGGAGGGCCAGCGACCAGCCGGCGGTGCCGGCCGGGAAGAGCGCGTGGTGGCCGGTGAAGGCGCGGTAGAAGCCGGCGCCGAGGACGAACCCGGCCGCCGCGACGACCGCCGCGGGCAGCGGGGGCCAGGACGGGTGCCGGTCGGCGCCGCCGCCGGGCGCCACCGCGGCGACGGCTCCGGGGGCGAGCCCGTCGGAGGCGCACCGGGCCATGGAGGCGTGCGGAGCGCCCGCGCGCTCCTCCGCGCGTTCGGACCACACCACCCACCGGCTGCCCCACCAGGTGCCGGCGGCCCGGCGTCGGCGCAGCCGTGACTCCGTGGCGGCGCTCTCGGTCGGTTCCATTCCCGTCCCTCTCACGGCCGGCGGTGCCCACTCCACACGGCCCGTTGCCCGACAGCCTCCGGGCGGCGCCGCGTTGGGCGGCCCTTCCCCTGCTCACCCAGAGCACGAGGATGCCCCGACCGCAGCTGGGCACGGCAGGCGCACATCTCAACAGTAGGCCGCGGAAGGCGTCCACGGGCAGCGGTCGTCGACGGTTGCCCGAATGCGCCCCGGCCACCCGTATGCATCTGATATGCGCCGATCGGGTGGCCTTCAACCGCCGTTGCCCGCTACCGGGTCACTGCTCCGGCGCCGGGAGCGCGGCCTCGGCCGCCGCGTCCGGGCCCTGTTCGAGCAGGACGGTGAAGCCGTCCTCGTTCAGAACAGGCACCTTGAGCTGCATCGCCTTGTCGTACTTCGACCCGGGACTGTCCCCCACGACGACGAACGACGTCTTCTTCGAAACCGAACCGGTCACCTTCGCTCCGCGGCTCTGGAGCGCGTCCTTGGCGCCGTCGCGGGTGAAGTGCTCCAGTGTGCCGGTCACGACGACCGTCAGGCCCTCCAGCGGGCGCGGGCCCTCGTCCTCGGCGGAGCCCTCCTCCTCCGTACGGACCCCGGCGGCCTTCCACTTGCGGAGGATCTCCTGGTGCCACTCCTCGGCGAACCACTCCTTGAGGGAGGCGGCGATGATCGGGCCGACGCCTTCCGTGCCGGCCAGTTCCTCCTCGCTCGCCCCCTCGATGCGCTCGATGGAGCGGAACTCGCGCGCGAGCGCCTCGGCGGCGACCGGTCCCACGTGCCGGATCGACAGGCCGGTGAGGACCCGCGCCAGCGGCCGCTCCTTGGCGGCCGCGATGTTGTCCAGCATGGCCAGCGCGTTCTTCTTCGGCTCGCCCTGCTGGTTGGCGAAGACCGTGACGACCTTCTCCTCGCCGGTCTTCGGGTCGCGCTTGGGCAGGCCGCTGTCCTGGTCCAGGACGTAGGCCTTGATGGGCAGGAGCCGCTCGATGGTGAGGTCGAACAGGTCGCCCTCGTCGGCCAGCGGCGGATCCGCCGGTTCCAGCGGCCTGGTGAGGGCCGCGGCGGCGACGTACCCGAAGTGCTCGATGTCCAGGGCCTTGCGGCCGGCGAGGTAGAAGAGGCGTTCGCGCAACTGGGCGGGGCAGGTGCGGGCGTTGGGGCAGCGCAGGTCGACGTCGCCCTCCTTCATCGGCCGCAGCGGCGTGCCGCACTCGGGGCACTCGGCCGGCATCACGAACTCCCGCTCGGTGCCGTCGCGCAGGTCGACGACCGGTCCGAGGATCTCCGGGATGACGTCACCGGCCTTGCGCAGCACCACCGTGTCGCCGATGAGGACGCCCTTGGCCTTGACGACGTCCTGGTTGTGCAGGGTCGCGAACTCGACCTCGGACCCGGCCACCGTCACCGGCTCGACCTGGGCGTACGGCGTGACACGGCCCGTACGGCCCACGCCCACACGGATGTTGACGAGCTTGGTGTTGACCTCCTCCGGCGCGTACTTGTACGCGATCGCCCAGCGCGGCGCCCGCGAGGTGGAGCCGAGCCGGCCCTGGAGGGGGATCTCGTCGAGCTTGACGACGACACCGTCGATCTCGTGCTCCACCGAGTGGCGGTTCTCGCCGTAGTAGGCGATGAACTCCCGTACGCCGTCGAGGCCGTCGACGACCCGGTTGTGGGTGGAGGTCGGCAGACCCCACGTCTTGAGCAGGTCGTAGGCCTCGGAGAGCCGGGTGAGGCCCTCGTAGCCCTCCAGCGCCCCGATGCCGTGGACGACCATGTGCAGCGGGCGGGTGGCCGTCACGCGCGGGTCCTTCTGGCGCAGCGAACCGGCCGCCGCGTTGCGCGGGTTGGCGAAGGGCTTGTCGCCGGCCTCCACCAGGCGGGCGTTGAGCTCCTCGAACTTCTCCATCGGGAAGTAGACCTCGCCGCGGATCTCCACCAGCGTGGGGACGCCGTCGCCGGACAGCCGGTCCGGGATCTCCGCGATCGTGCGCACGTTGGGCGTGATGTCCTCGCCGGTGCGGCCGTCGCCGCGGGTCGCCGCGCGGGTGAGGCGCCCGTGCTCGTAGGTGAGGTTGACGGCGAGGCCGTCCACCTTCAGCTCGCACAGGAAGTGGTGCGCGGACGCGCCCACGTCCTTGTGGACGCGCTCGGCCCAGGCGGCCAGTTCCAGGTCGTCGAAGGCGTTGTCCAGGGAGAGCATGCGCTCGCGGTGCTGGACCGCCGTGAACTCCGTCGCGTACGCGCCCGCCACCTTCTGGGTCGGCGAGTCGGGCGTGCGCAGCTCGGGGTACTCCTGCTCCAGCGCCTCCAGGGACCGCAGGAGCCGGTCGAACTCCGCGTCGCTGATGACGGGGGCGTCCTTCACGTAGTACCGGAAGCGGTGCTCCTCGATCTGCTCAGCGAGCTGCGCGTGCTGCTCCCGTGCCTCGGTGGGCACCGTCGTGTCCGCTTGCTTGTCGCCGGCCACCGTGTTGTCCTCCGTTACTCTGGGTTGTCCGCGAGGGATCTCGCCGCCCGGACGCAGTGTGCGAGTGCCTGTCGCGCGTACGCGGGGGAAGCGCCCGCGAGTCCGCACGCCGGCGTGATCGTGACCGCGTCCGCGAGCAGCCCCGGTCGCAGCCCCAGCCTGCGCCACAGCGTCCTGACACCCATGACGCTACCGGCAGGGTCCGACAATGGGCCGTCCGTCCCCGGCACGACACCGGCGAACAGCCGGGTACCCGCTTCCACCGCCTCCCCGATCGCGTCGTCGTCACGCTCGGTGAGCAGGGAGAAATCGAACGAGATGCCCGCCACTCCGGCCCTGCGCAGGAGCGCGAACGGGACGTCCGGGGCGCACGAGTGCACGACGACGGGACCGTCGCCGTGCACCCCCGCCACGTCCCGGAGGCCGGCCTCGACGACCTGGCGGTCGACGGCGCGGTGGGTGCGGTAGCCGCTGGCGGTCCGCACCTGCCCGCGCAGGACGGCGGTGAGGGAGGGCTCGTCGAGCTGGAGCACCACCCGCGCGCCCGGGACGCGGCGCCGCACCTCCGCGAGGTGCAGGCGCAGCCCCTCGGTGAGGGACGCGGCCAGGTCGCGGCAGGCGCCGGGGTCGGAGAGGGCGGCCTCGCCGTTCCTGAGCTCCAGACCGGCGGCGAGGGTCCAGGGACCGACCGCCTGGACCTTCAGGGGTCCCTCGTAGCCCTGGGTGAACTCCTCCAGCGCGTCCAGGTCCTCCCCCAGCCACGACCTCGCCCGCCGGGTGTCCCGGCCCGGCCGGTCCCCCACGCGCCAGCCGCTGGGCTCCACGCGCGCGTACAGCTCCACCAGCAGGCCCGCCGTCCGGCCGATCATGTCGGCGCCGGGGCCGCGGGCGGGCAGCTCGGCGAGGAACGGGAAGTGTTCGAGGGAGCCGGTGGCTGTCTTCGCGGCCTCTCGGGCGTCGCCGCCGGGCAGCGAGCCGATGCCGGTGGCGGGGCCGAAGCGAGTGTCGTCGTTCACGGGTGAAGCCTACGTAGCGTCCGCGCGGTGGGTGCGGGTGCGGCCCGGCCGATCGCCCCGGCCGCCCCCTCCCTCACCGCCCGGGACGTACCGTCAGGTCGTTGACCTCCGCGTCCCTGGGCAGGTCGAGCGCCATCAGGATCGTCGTCGCGACCGACTCGGCGTCGATCCAGCGGGCGGGGTCGTACTCCTCGCCCAGCTGCTGGTGGACCTTGGCCTGCATGGGGCTCGCCGTGCGGCCGGGGTAGACGGAGGTGACGCGGACGCCGGCCGCGTGCTCCTCGTGGCGGAGGGAGTCGGCCAGCGCCTTCAGACCGTGCTTGGAGGCGGCGTACGCCGACCACTGGGCGTGGGCCCGCAGCCCGGCCCCGGAGTTGACGAACACCACGTGACCGCGCGTCGCGCGGAGCTGCGGCAGGAAGTGCCGGGTCAGCTCGGCGGGGGCGATGAGGTTGACGTTGAGCTGGTGGCGCCAGGACTTGGGGGTGAGGTCGCCGACCGGGCCCAGGTCGACCACGCCGGCGATGTGCAGCAGGGAGTCCACCCGGTCGGGGAGCGTCTGGTGGGAGAAGGCCCAGGACAGCCTGTCGGGGTCGGCCAGGTCGCCGACGAGCGTCTTCGCCCCCGGGAACTCCGCCGCCAGCTCCTTCGCCCGTCCCGCGTCGCGCGCGTGCAGCACGAGCTCGTCCCCGCGCGCGTGGAGCCGGCGGGCGACGGCCGCACCGATGCCGGAGCCCGCTCCGGTGATCACATGAGTAGCCATGCCCGCCATGCTCGCACCACCGGGCGCACCACTCACACGACGCCCTGGCTCTCCTCCAGGTAGGCCAGCGCCCCGACCGGCTCCTCCGCGAAGAGCACCAGGTCGGTCAGCGGCCGGGGCAGGAAGCCCTCGGCCTCCATCCGCCGGAACTGCTCCTTGAGGCCGTCGTAGAAGCCGGCGGTGTTCAGCAGGACGACCGGCTTGTCGGTGTGCCCGTGCTTCTTCAGCTCCAGGATCTCGGTGGCCTCGTCGAGCGTGCCCGTACCACCGACCATGATCACGACCGCGTCGGCCTTCTCCAGCAGGAGCCGCTTGCGCTCGGCGAGGTCGCGCGCGACGACCATCTCGTCGGCGCCCTGGCGCGCCTTGGCCGCGAGGAAGTCCACCGACACCCCGCACAGCCGGCCGCCCGCCTCCTGGACGCCGTCCGCCACCACCTTCATCAGCCCGACGTCGGAACCGCCCCACACGAGGGTGTGGCCGCCCTTGCCGAGCAGTTCGGCGAACTCACGGGCGGGGCGGGTGTAGCGGTCGTCGAGGTCGGCGGCGGAGAGGAAGACACAGATACGCATGCCGTACACCGTACGCGGGAACACCCGGGCGCCCGCCCGCGCTGTTCCGGTATGGCACAAGGACACACGATCACGATCGAACGGGACGCCCTGCGGGTCAGGGCCGTCCACGGCGACCGGGTGCTGGCCGACAGCGACCGGCCCCTCGTCCTGCGGGAGACCGGCTGTCCGGTGCGGTACTACCTGCCCGCCGAGGACGTCCGCGTGGACCTGCTCACCCCGTCCGACACCCACACCCACTGCCCCTTCAAGGGCACGGCGTCCTACTGGTCGCTGCCCGGCGCGCCCGACCTGGTGTGGGCGTACCCCGACCCGAAGCCGGACGTGGCGGCGATCAAGGACCACTTCTGCTTCTACGAGGTGACCGTCTCGCCGGCGTGACGGCGGGACCGCGTGACGTTCCCCGTGGTGCGGCCGGTGGCTTCCCCGTCGTCACCGGCCGCACCTCCCCCCACGCCCCGGCGGGACCCGTCCTGGCCCCCCGGGACGGCACGACCGAGCCTGTCGATCGCCGGGCGCGGAGGCAACGGCGTCCGGCTGTCCCGGACGGGTGACGGCTGTCCGGGCTGGCCACGCCCTTGTCCGGATTCCGTTCCGGACAGGGGCGGGCCTGTCCGAATCCCCCGTTGTCTCTCAAACGGGACCTGCAACACCATGCGTGCATGGGGAACCTGGGAGAGCTGTCGCCCTATGCGGCCCGGGACGCCGCCGGCTTCGTCGCGTCGATGCAGCGGCTCAAGGAGCGCGCCGGGCTGACCTATCGGGAGCTGGAGGAAAAGGCCGCCCTCAACGGTGACGTGCTGGCGCGCAGCACGCTGGCCGACGTGCTGCGCCGGACGACCCTTCCGCGCGCGGACATCGTCGCCGCGTTCGTCCGCGCCTGCGGGGACGGACAGCGCGTCGACGCCTGGCTCCAGGCCAGGGACCGGCTCGCCACCGCGGACCCGGCGGGAGCGGCCGGCACCGCGGACCCGGCAGCGCCCACGGACCCCGCAGGCCCGGCCGCCGCCACCACGCCGGTCGGGTCGGCTTCGGCCCCGGCCGCCCCCCGCGCCGGGGCCGAAGGATCCCCCGACGCCGAGCCCGGCCCCGGATCGCCCGGCCCGGGCTCCGGATCGCCCGGCCCCTCCGGTCCCCGTCCGGCCCGGTCCCGCACCCGGGTCCTCGTCGCCGCGCTGCTGGCCCCGCTGCTCGTCTTCGCCGCCTGGGTCCTGCTCGCCCACGGCACGGGCTCCTCCGACGGCTCCGACGGCTCCGACGACGCGGACGCGGACGCCGCCGCGAGCACCGCGTCCCGGGCTCCCGTCGACGGCTGGGTGACCGTGCGCCCCGCCGGCGCGCCGGAGCTCTGTCTGACGGACGGACGGGACCGGGGCGGCGCCTACCCGAACGCCGTCGCCGTTCAGCGCCCCTGCGCCGAGGTCCCGGTTCCGCGCACGTACCTGGAACCGGCGGGAGAGGGCCTCTACCGCATCCAGTGGCACCACCCCGAGATGGGCAAGGGCTGTCTGACGGTGATGGAGTCCGGGCCGGTCAAGGGCATGCTGGAGCCCCGCGACGACTGCACGCAGGGGACCCTGTTCCGGCTGGAGCCCGTCTCCGACGACGCCGACGACGGCTTCCGGATGCGGCCGGCCCACGCCGACGACTGCGTCGGACTGGCCGGGGACGGCAGCGCGGAGGGGGCGGAGGCCGTCGAGGAGCGCTGCACGGGCGCGGCCGACCAGCGCTTCCTCGTGCGGGCGGACTGAGCGCGGCCGGCGGACCCGGCCTCGCCCCCGCCCGGCACGGCCCCGCCACCCCGACAACTCCCGCCGGGTCTGACAGTCTGCACAGACATGGACAAGAAGACCCTTTCGCGCGACGGCACCTCCCTCGCGTACGGCATCAGGGGACAGGGCCCGGCGGTCGTCCTCGTCAGTGGCGCGATGTCCACGGGCGCCACCGTCGCACCACTGGCCGGCCTCCTCGCGCAGCGCTTCACCGCCCTCTGGTACGACCGCCGGGGCCGCGGCGAGAGCGGTGACTCGGCGCCCTACGCGGTGGAACGCGAGGTCGAGGACGTCGCGGCGCTGATCGACGCGGCGGGTGGCGAGGCAGCGCTGTACGGCGTCTCCTCGGGCGGCGCGCTGGCCCTGGAGGCGGCGGCGAGCGGGCTGCCGGTGAGCCGGGTCGCGGTGTACGAGACGCCGTACGCGGACTTCGCGGACGACGGCGCCGAGGCGTGCGCCGAGTACACCGAGCGCCTCACCGAGGCCCTCGGGCAGGACCGGCGCGGGGACGCGGTCGAGCTGTTCCTGCGGCGGACGGGCCTGGCCGAGAGCGTGATCCGGAACGCCCGCCAGTCGCCGATGTGGGCCGGCATGGAGGCCATCGCCCCCACCCTCGCCTACGACGACGCCCTGATGGGCGACGGCCTGGTGCCCCGGCGACGGCTGGCCTCGCTCGGCGTCCCGGTGCTCGCGGTGGCGGGCGGGGCGAGCCCGGCGTGGCTGCGCGAGGCCGCGCGCGCGGTGGCGGACGCGGTCCCGCGCGGCACCTACCGCACGCTGGAGGACCAGACGCACATGGTGGACCCGAACGTCCTGGCGCCGGTCCTCGCCGACTTCTTCACTCCGTAGCCGTGGACGTCCGGGTCCGCCGCCCGGACGTACGTCCGCTGTCGTCGGACCGCCGCTGTCGTCGGACCGCCGCTGTCGTCAGACCGCCGCGGCCGTCGCGCGCGTGGTCGACGCGATCGTCGCCGACCCGACCACCCGGGTGCCGTCGTACAGCACGATCGCCTGGCCGGGGGCGACGCCGCGGACCGGGTCGGTGAACGTGACCTCCAGGCGGCCGTCGACGAGTGCGGCGGTCACCTTGGTCTCGCCGCCGTGGGCGCGCAGCTGGGCGGTGTAGGTGCCGGGGCCGGTGGGGGCGGCTCCGCACCAGCGGGGCTTGACGGCCGTGAGGCCCGTCACGTCGAGGGCAGCGGCGGGGCCCACCGTCACGCGGTTGTCGACCGGGGAGATGTCGAGGACGTAGCGCGGCTTGCCGTCGGCGGCCGGGGTGCCGATGCGCAGGCCCTTGCGCTGGCCGATGGTGAAGCCGTACGCGCCGTCGTGCGTGCCGAGCTTGTTGCCGGCCTCGTCGACGATGTCGCCCTCGGCCGTGCCCAGCCGCCGCGCGAGGAAGCCCTGGGTGTCGCCGTCGGCGATGAAGCAGATGTCGTGGGAGTCGGGCTTCTTGGCGACGGCCAGCCCCCTGCGCTCGGCCTCGGCGCGGATCTCGTCCTTGGTGGTGACGGTGTCGCCGAGGGGGAAGAGGGCGTGGGCGAGCTGCCGCTCGTCGAGCACGCCGAGGACGTAGGACTGGTCCTTGGCCATGTCGGAGGCCCGGTGCAGGGCGCGGGAGCCGTCGGGCAGGGTCACGATCTTCGCGTAGTGGCCGGTGCACACCGCGTCGAAGCCCAGGGCGAGCGCCTTGTCGAGGAGCGCGGCGAACTTGATCTTCTCGTTGCAGCGCAGGCAGGGGTTGGGGGTGCGGCCGGCCTCGTACTCGGCGACGAAGTCCTCGACGACGTCCTCGCGGAAGCGGTCGGCGAGGTCCCAGACGTAGAAGGGGATGCCGATGACGTCGGCGGCGCGGCGGGCGTCACGGGAGTCCTCGATGGTGCAGCAGCCCCGCGCCCCGGTGCGGAACGATTGCGGGTTCGCGGAGAGCGCGAGGTGGACGCCGGTGACGTCGTGGCCGGCTTCCGCGGCGCGGGCGGCGGCGACGGCGGAGTCGACCCCGCCGGACATGGCGGCGAGGACGCGGAGGGGACGCTGTGAGGTCTCAGTCATAGCCCTTCAAGAGTACGGGGCGCGGGGAACCGCGGGCCGCGGATATCCGTTGGGCGGATCGAGGGGCCGGGTGGGCGCGGTGGGCGCCCGGGAGCGGGGACGGGCGCGGGGGGCGAGGATGCGGGACGAAGAGGGGCAGGGCGGGCGCATGGGGGCGCGGGACAAGGACGCCGACCGGCGGCTCGGGCGGCGGGCGCTGCTGGTCGGCGGGGCGGCGGCGGCCGTGGGGTCGGCGGTGCTGGCGCGGGACGAGCTGGCGCGGCTGTGGTGGCGGGTGCCGGGGGTGGAGAAGCCGCGGGTGGAGGGTGCGGTCGACTTCCGGGGCGCGCGGTGGGTCGCGGCGTCGGAGGCCAACTTCCGCTGGGCGGACCGGCCGGACGACTACGGCATCGACCGGGTGGTCGTCCATGTCACCCAGGGCGACTACGCGAGCGCGGTGCGGGCCTTCCAGGATCCGGAGCACCAGGCGGCCGCGCACTACATCGTCGGTCAGGACGGGCGCGTGGCGCAGATGATCCGCGAGCTGGACGTGGCGTACCACGCGGGCAACCGCGCGTACAACGAGCGGAGCGTCGGCATCGAGCACGAGGGCTTCGTGGACCGGCCGCAGGACTTCACCGACGCCATGTACGCGGCGTCGGCGCGACTGACGGCCGGGATCTGCCGCCGGTACGGCATACCCGTCGACCGTGAGCACATCATCGGGCACGTGGAGGTGCCGGGGACGGACCACACCGACCCGGGCGAGCACTGGGACTGGGACCGGTATCTGCGGCTGGTGCGGGAGGCGCGCACGGCGTCCGCGTGACCGGGGTGGCCGGGTCGGGCTCTACGTGAGTCCCGCGGCGCGGGCCCGTTCGACGGCCGGGCCGATGGCCTTGGCGACGGCCTCTACGTCGGCCTCGGTGGAGGTGTGGCCGAGGGAGAAGCGGAGGGTGCCGCGGGCCAGGTCCGGGTCGGTGCCGGTGGCGAGCAGGACGTGGCTGGGCTGGGCGACGCCGGCGGTGCACGCGGAGCCCGTGGAGCACTCGATGCCCTGGGCGTCCAGGAGCAGCAGCAGGGAGTCGCCCTCGCAGCCGGGGAAGGTGAAGTGGGCGTTGGCCGGGAGGCGGCCCTCCGGTGCCGGGTCGCCGCCCAGGAGGGCGTCCGGGACCGCCGTACGGACCGCGGTGACCAGGGCGTCGCGCAGGGCGCCGATGTCGCGGGCGAACCACTCGCGCCGCTCGGCGGCGAGGCGTCCGGCGACGGCGAAGGAGGCGATCGCGGGGACGTCGAGGGTGCCGGAGCGGACGTGCCGTTCCTGGCCTCCGCCGTGCAGGACGGGCACGGGGGTGCGGTCGCGGCCGAGGAGGAGGGCGCCGATGCCGTAGGGGCCGCCGATCTTGTGGCCGGAGACGGTCATCGCGGCGAGGCCGGAGTCGGCGAAGTCGACGGGGACCTGGCCGAACGCCTGCACCGCGTCGGCGTGCAGGGGGACGTCGAATTCGGCGGCCGTCCGGGCGAGTTCGCGGACCGGCATGAGCGTGCCGATCTCGTTGTTCGCCCACATGACCGTGGCCAGGGCCACGTCGGCGGGGTTGCGGGCGATCGCCTCGCGGAGCGCGTCCGGGTGGACCCGGCCGTACGCGTCGACGGGCAGGTACTCGACCGTCGCGCCCTCGTGCTCGCCCAGCCAGTGCACGGCGTCGAGGACGGCGTGGTGTTCGACGGGGCTGGCGAGGACCCGGGTCCGCGCCGGGTCGGCGTCCCGGCGGGACCAGTACAGGCCCTTGACGGCGAGGTTGTCGGCCTCGGTGCCGCCGGAGGTGAAGACGACCTCGCTGGGGCGGGCGCCGAGCGCCTCCGCGAGGCTCTCGCGTGCTTCCTCGACCGTGCGGCGGGCCTGGCGGCCGGCTGCGTGGAGGGAGGAGGCATTGCCGGTGACGCCCAGGTGGGCGGTCAGTGCCTCTGCCGCCTCCGGGAGCATCGGGGTGGTCGCGGCGTGGTCGAGGTAAGCCATGGTGAGGCGATTCTACGGCGCGCCGTCCGCGCGTCTCGGGCGGCCGCCCCCGGGGCGGCCCGACGGGTCGCACGGCGAGCCGGCGCGCACAGCCACGCCGCCCGTCAGAAGCTCCACGAGATCGTCGAGTCCGCCTGGATGAACGCGGCGAGGACCACCAGGTCGGCGACGCCGAGGGCGAGGCCCAGCAGGGCGCGGCCGCGGCGCTCGGTGCCGCGCCACAGCGCCACCGAGGCCAGGACGATGGCGATGGGCCCGAGGAAGACGTTGAGGACCAGGAGGCCCACGAGGCCGAGGACGAAGGACGCGACGGCCATGCCGTCGGTGTCCCGGATGCCCGTGCGGCGGGTGGCGGGTGCGGTGAGGTGCATGGTCGTTCCGCTCCTTCCGGTCAGTGGGTCGAGGTGTGACGGCGGCGGCCGTGGCGCTCGCGGAGCGCGAAGACGCCGAGCCAGGCGGCGATCACGACGGCGGCGGCCAGGCTGAACCCGAGCGGCGCGTGGGCGACGGTGCCCAGGACGACGCCGAGCAGCAGAAGTGCGACGACGAGGAACAGCACGGGATCGGATCCCCTCCGTGGACGGTCGGTGAACAGTTGTGGGTACAGTTGTTCACTGACTACCCAGTCTAGCCCGCTCCACTGCTTTGCAATGACAGGTAACAGTTGTTAACTAAATGACATGAGTCACACGCTCGGCATTCGTCAGGCACAGAAGCAGAAGACGCGTCAGGCGCTCCTGGACGCGGCGCTGGCGCTGCTGGAGGAGCAGAGTCTCAGCAGCCTGGGCCTGCGCGAGGTCACCCGCGCGGTCGGGGTGGCCCCGACCGCCTTCTACCGGCACTTCCGCTCCACGGCGGACCTGGGCGTGGCCCTGGTCGAGGAGGCGCTGGGCAGCCTGCACCCGCTGATCCGCACCACCGTGACCGCCGCCGACTCCAGCGACGAACGCATCACGCGCGCTGTCGAGTTGATCGCCCGTCATGTTCACGCGTACCCCGCCCATGTCCGTTTCATCGCCCGTGAGCGACACGGCGGGGTCCAGCCGGTCCGCGAGGCGATACGGGAGCAACTGGGCCGGTTCGCCGAGGAGGTGAAGGCCGAGCTGGCCGGGGACGACGAGGCGGAGGGCTGGAGCGACGACGACCTGCTGATGCTCGCGCACCTCTACGTCGACCAGATGCTCATCACGGCCTCGCTGTTCCTGGAGGTCCAGGAGGCGGCGGCCGGTGACGAGCCCTCCGCGGAGGCCCGTGAGCGGGTCGCCCGGCTCGCGACACGGCGGTTGCGGCTCATCACCGTCGGCCGCCACCACTGGCTCGACTGAACCGGGCGGTCCGGCACACGGGGGAGGGCGGCGCACCCACCCCGAGTACGCCGCCCTCCCCCGCCCGCCGATTCGACCGCGCCCGCCGGTTCTCCCGCGCCCTCCGATTCCCGCCGGTTCTACTGCGCCTGCTGGCTCTGCTGCGCCTGGCCGCCGCCCGGCCCGCCGCAGCCGCCCTGGCCGCCACCGGGACCGCCGCCCTGGCCGGGCCCGCCGCTCGGCATGCCCGAGGGCATACCGCTCGGCATCGCGGAGGGCGACCCCGTCGGCATCCCCGAGGCGGCGCCCGACGGCGCCCCGCTCGGCATCCCGGACGGCATGCCCGAGGGCATACCGCTCGGCATCCCGGAGGGCGGCTGACACGTCTGCTGCCCCGAACTGCCGCTGTCCGTGGAGGACGAGTCGCCCGAGCCGCAGGCCGCGAGGGCGAGCGGCGAGAGCGCCAGGAGGGCCACCGCGGGGACGAGACGCACCGACCCGAGTACACGCTTCATGAGAATCAGCTCCATGGAAGATGAGGAATTCCTGAGGTGCGGTACTCAACCAACGACGGATAAGGCTTTGTTGGGGCCTTCCTGTTCCCCTCCTGTCAATCGGGCAAAGCGCGCCCCAAGGAACCGCTCCGACCTGGGAGTTCACCACGGCCGGCGGTCGGCGCACCGGTACAGCTCCGTGACGGAGACGGCCGCCCGCGGCCGCTCGCCGACGGTCCGCGCGGCCCCTCAGCCCAGCCTGACCCGGGCCAACTGGCGTGACTGCGCCACCAGCCGGTCCTCGCTGTCCCACACCTCGGCGTCCTCCTCCAGGAAGCCGCCGGCGAGGTTGCGGGTGGTGATGGAGACGCGCACGGGCCCCGGAGCCGGACGGGAGCGGACGTGGACGGTGAGTTCGACCGTGGGCACCCAGCCGGCGATGCCGAGGTCGAACGCGGTGGGCGGCAGGGCGTCCACGGCGAGGAGCAGCGAGAGGGGGTCGGCGTCGCGGCCGTCCGCCAGCCCGAACCAGGCCCGCACCTCGCCCTTGCCGGACGGCTGTCCGAGGGCCCAGCCCACGGTCGACGGGTCGAGCTTGAGCATCAGCCGCTCGGCGATGGGCTGCTGGTCGGCGCCGGGGGCGGGGGCGGGCCCGTCCGCGGGGCCGAGGCACTGGCCGATCGGCGGGACGGCGGGGGGCTTCGCGGAGGTGCGGACGTCGTCGGGGAGGGCGTCGAGGTCGCCGTAGGTGGCGAGGACGCGGATGCGTTCGACCTCGCGGCCCCGCTCGTCGTACTGGAGGAGCGACGCCTGGCCGGTGGAGAGGGTGCGGCCGGTGCGGACCGTCTCGGTGCGGACGACCGCCGGGCCGGGGCGGGAGGCGCTGAGGTAGTGCGCGGAGACGGTGAACGGGTCGTGGTGCGGCAGGGTGTCCGCCAGGGCGCGGGCCACGACGGCGAGCAGGTAGCCGCCGTTGACGGCGCCGAAGATCGTCCAGCCGGCCGAGAGGTCGGTGTCGTAGAGGCCGGGTGCGCGGAGGGTGACGGCGGTGTCGCGGTCGAACTCGCTGTCCCCGACGGCGGCGGGGGCCGTGACTGCTTCAGACATGGCGGAAACGGTACAGGAAGCAATTACTAAGCGGTAGCTTTCCAAGAGGGGCCCAGGGACCCGCCTACTCCTCGCGCACCGTCGAGCGGCGGTTCCACGCGCGCGGCGCCCGCCAGTGGAACCGCATCGCGAGCAGCCGCAGCACGAAGGCGGTGGCCGCGGCGACGCCGCTGGCCAGCGGGGTGAGGGCGTCGTAGCGGATGCAGAGCGCCACCATGGTGGCGCCGACCATCGCCGGGACCGCGTACAGGTCGCGGTCCCAGCGCAGCAGGGACGGCACCTCGTTGGCGAGGACGTCGCGCAGCACACCGCCGCCGACCGCGGTGGCCAGCCCCAGGGCCGCCGACGCGGTGAGGCCCAGGCCGAAGTCGTACGCCTTCGTCGTGCCCGTGACGCAGAAGAGGCCGAGGCCGGCGGCGTCGAAGACGTTCACGCCGGTCTGGATGCGCTCCACGTGCGGGTGCAGGAAGACGACGAGGAGCGCGGCGAGCAGCGGGGTGAGGAAGTACCCCAGATCCGTGAAGGCGGCGGGCGGTACGGCCCCGATGACCAGGTCGCGGAACAGCCCGCCGCCCAGAGCGGTGACCTCGGCGAGGACGGCGATGCCGAAGACGTCGAAGTTCTTGCGGACGGCCAGCAGGGCGCCGGAGATCGCGAAGACGAAGATGCCGATCAGGTCGAGCGTGTGCTGGACGGAGGGGCTGAAGATTTGCTGGAGCACCCTTCCATTCTCGCCCAGCGGTGAGCCCCCGCCTTACATTGCAAGGCAGGGGCTCGGCACTGCTTATTTCTCCTTGGAGGGAGTGTCCTCGGGGGTGGGGGCCGGGGTGGGAGACGCCTCCTCCGGGCCCTTCCCGGCCGCCTCCTCCGGGCCCTCCCCGGCCGCCGCTACCGGGCCCTCCGCGGCCGCCTCTTCCGTCTCCTCCGTCAGTGAGGCCACCGCCGCCGACGTCTCCGCCGACTGGGCGAGCACCTCGTCGGCCACCAACTCCGCCGCCTCCTTCGCCGCCGTCAGCAGGACGGTGTCCTGCGGGGCCTGGTCCGCGAAGTTCTCCGGGTGGTGGCAGGCGACCTGCTGGCCGGGCCGCAGCTCGACCAGCACGGGCTCGGTGGTCCGGCAGATCTCCGTCGCCTTCCAGCACCGCGTGTGGAAGCGGCAGCCGCTGGGCGGCGAGATCGGCGAGGGCACGTCGCCCCGGAGCAGGATCCGCTCGCTCTTGGCGGTGCGGCGCTTGGGGTCCGGGATGGGCACCGCCGACATCAGCGCCTTGGTGTACGGGTGCATCGGCGTGCGGTACAGCAGGTCGCGGTCGGCGAGCTCCACGATCTTGCCGAGGTACATCACCGCGATCCGGTCGGAGACGTGCCGGACCACCGACAGGTCGTGCGCGATGATCACGTACGTCAGTCCGAGCTCCTGCTGGAGGTCGTCCAGCAGGTTCACCACCTGCGCCTGGATCGACACGTCCAGCGCGGACACCGGCTCGTCCGCGACGACCAGCTTCGGGTTGAGCGCGAGGGCGCGGGCGATGCCGACGCGCTGGCGCTGACCGCCGGAGAACTCGTGCGGGTAGCGGTTGTAGTGCTCGGGGCTGAGGCCCACCAGCCCGAGCAGGCGCTGGACCTCCTTCTTGACCCCGCCCTCCGGCTCGACGCCCTGGAGCCGGAACGGCGCCGAGACGATGGTGCCGATGGTGTGCCGGGGGTTCAGCGAGCCGTACGGGTCCTGGAAGATCATCTGCACGTCCCGGCGGAGCGGGCGCAGGCCCTTGGTGCCGAGGTGCGTGATGTCCGTCCCGTCGAACTCGACCGACCCGCCGGTGGGCTCGATCAGCCGCGTGACGAGCCGGCCCATGGTCGACTTGCCGCAGCCGGACTCCCCGACGACACCGAGGGTCTCCCCCCTGCGCACCTCGAAGTCGATGCCGTCGACGGCCCTGACCGCCCCGACCTGCCGCTGGAGCAGGCCCTTCTTGATGGGGAAGTGCTTGACCAGGCCCTCGACCTTGAGCAGCGGTTTCTCGTCGTCGGTCCGCTGGGCCGGCACGGCGGCCCGGGTCTCAGTCTCGCTCACAGATTCGGCGCAATCTCTTCGGTCCAGATCCGCGTACGGTCCTCGGGCGAGAGGTGGCACGCGGTGAAGTGCCTGCTGCCGACCTCGTGCAGCTCGGGCCGTTCGGTGCGGGTGATCCCGCCCTTGGGGACGTCGGCGTACGGGCAGCGGGGATGGAACGCGCAGCCCGAGGGGACGTTGATGAGGCTGGGCGGCTGGCCCTTGACCGGCTTGAGCCGGTCGGTCTGGTCACGGTCGATGCGCGGCATCGAGCCGAGCAGGCCCCAGGTGTAGGGGTGCTTGGGTTCCTCGAAGATCTGGTCGACCGGTCCGCGTTCCACACAGCGCCCGCCGTACATCACGAGGATGTCGTCGGCGATCTCGGCGACCACGCCGAGGTCGTGCGTGATGATGACGACCGCGGAGCCGAACTCCTTCTGCAAATCCCGGATGAGGTCGAGGATCTGCGCCTGGACGGTCACGTCGAGCGCCGTGGTGGGCTCGTCCGCGATCAGCAGCTGCGGGTTGTTGACCAGCGCCATCGCGATCATCGCGCGCTGGCGCATACCGCCGGAGAACTCGTGCGGGTAGCTGTCGACGCGCTTGTGCGGCTCGGGGATGCCGACGCGGTCGAGGAGTTCGACGGCGCGCCTGCGGGCGGTCTTCTTGTCGACGTCGTGGTGGACGCGGTAGGCCTCCACGATCTGGCTGCCGACCGTGTAGTACGGGTGCATCGCGGACAGCGGGTCCTGGAAGATCATCGCCATGTCGCGGCCCCGCAGCCGGCGCACCTCGTCGGGGCCGGCCGAGACGAGTTCCTTGCCGTCGAGCCAGATCTCGCCGGACATCCGCACGTTCTTGCCCCGGCTGCCGAGGCGGTGCAGGCCCATGACGGCGAGCGAGGTGACGGACTTGCCGGAGCCGGACTCGCCGACGATGCCGAGGGTCCTGCCCTTCTCCAGCTGGAAGGAGAGCCCGTCGACGGACTTGACCAGGCCGTCGTCGGTCGGGAAGTGCACCTTCAGGTCGCGCACGTCCAGGAAGGCGCGGTCGGCGCCCTCGGCGCGCACGGGCTCACCCACGGCGGCCCCGGTCTTGGAAACGTCGGTCACGAGAGCCTCACCCGCGGGTCGACGGTGGCGTACAGCACGTCCACCACCAGGTTGCAGAGCACGACGAAGAAGGCGGCCAGCAGGGTGACGCCCAGGATCGGCGGCAGGTCGTTGTCGGTGATGGCCGCCACGGCGTACTGGCCGATACCGGGCAGGGAGAAAACGGACTCGGTGATCACGGCGCCGCCGAGCAGCAGGCCGATGTCCATGCCGAAGACCGTGACGATCGGGGTGAGCGCGGCCCGCAGGCCGTGCTTGAGGACGACCTTGCGCTCGCCCAGGCCCTTGGCCCGGGCCGTGCGGATGAAGTCCTCGCTCATGGTCTCGAGCATGCCGGACCGGGTGAGCCGTGCGTAGACGGCGGAGTACAGCAGTGCCAGCGAGCACCAGGGCAGGAACAGGGTGTTGGCCCACTGCGACGGGTTCTCGGTGAACGGCACATAGGTCCGCCCGAAGATGCCCAGCT
Organism: Streptomyces sp. NPDC003248; assembly: GCF_055563235.1. Taxonomy (NCBI): domain Bacteria; kingdom Bacillati; phylum Actinomycetota; class Actinomycetes; order Kitasatosporales; family Streptomycetaceae; genus Streptomyces; species Streptomyces sp. NPDC003248. Next base: position 69,410 of record NZ_JBVHDT010000004.1, read on the forward strand.
CGTAGCTGAAGACGAGCAGGGCCAGCTGGCCGGTGAAGAACATGGGGAGCGACACACCGGCGAGCGCCACGCCCATCGCGGTCCGGTCGAAGAACGAACCCGGCTTGAGCGCCGAGACGACACCGGCGGCCACGCCCGAGACCAGCCACAGCACGGCGGCGCCCGCGGCCAGCGAGACGGTCACCGGCAGCCGGTCGACCAGCTGCGGCCAGACCTCGACGTGGTTCTTGAAGGAGTAGCCGAAGCAGGGCACCCCGCAGTCGGCCGTGGTGGGGCCGAGGTTGTAGGTGGTGCCGGAGACGATCCCCTTGATGAACTCGAAGTACTGCTCGTAGACCGGCTTGTCGAGCCCGAGGTTCTGCTTGACCGCCAGGATGTCCTCCGGCGAGGGGTTCTTTCCGATGTACTGCGCGGCCAGTTGGTCGGGGCTCTGCCCGGCCAGTCTCGGCAGCAGGAAGAAGATGCCGAAGGTGACCGCGGTGACGACCAGCAGCAGGATCACTGCCGCGACCGTCCGGCGGATGATGTACGAGATCACGGGGACCGGCGCCGGCGCCCGCGGACCGTCAGGCCCGCGGGCGCCAATGCCTTCACCTGCCTTCCAGGGCTTCTGCTGCGCGCTACTTCTTGGTCGTACCGAGGTTCAGAGCGTCGTACTGACCGCTCCAGGCGGCCGACGAGACCACGTTGGTGGCGTACGGCGAGCGGTACAGCAGGACCTTGAAGTAGGTCAGCGGCACGATCACGGCGTCGTCCATCGCCTGCTTGTCCACCGCGGTGTAGGCGGCGTTGCGCGCCGACTCGTCCGGGTTCAGGATGGCCCCGTCGAGCAGCTTGTTGACCTCGGCGTTGTTGTACGCGGAGAGGTTCGTGTTGCCGGACGGGCTGATCGCCTTGCCGTTGAGGATCTGGTTCAGGTAGCCGTAGCCGGTCGGCCAGTCGGCGCCCCACTGCATCATGATGATGCCGATGCCCTGCTTCTTGGCGAACGCCGGGACACCCGCGTAGTCCGTGAAGTACTTGCCGGACGGGTACTGCTTCAGCTCGGCGTTGATGCCGACCTTCTTCAGCGAGTCGATGATCGCGGTGGCCGCGTCGACCTCCTGCTGGCGGTCGCTGCGCGCGGAGATGTAGGTCGTGAAGCCCTTCTCCTGGCCGCAGGCCTTCAGCTGCTCCTTGGCCTTGGTCGCGTCGCCCTTGCTGCCGGCGGTGGCGTAGGTGTCGTACTTCTGGTAGCCGGTGACGTCCGTCGGGAGGATCGTGGAGGCGATGTCACCGCGGACCGGGCCGCCCTGCGCGGTCTGCACGGCCACCTTGTCGATGGCGTACTGCACGGCCCTGCGGCACTCGACCTTGTCGAGCGGCGCGACCTGGGTGTTCAGCGCCGCGTAGACGAGCCGGCTGCCGTAGGTGTTGTCGGTGCTGGCCTTGAGGTCCGCGTCGGCGAACAGCTTGGCCTGGGTCTGGGTGTCCACACCGCGGCCCGCGAGGTCGACGGTGGTGGTGCCGTCGATCAGGTCCTGGTCGATGGTGGCCTGGTTGACCTTCAGGTTGACCACGATCTTGTCCGGGTACTGCTTGCGCAGCGGGTCGGTCTTGGGGTCCCACTGCTCGTTGCGGACCAGGGTGACCGACTTGCCCTCCTCGTAGCTCGCGAACTTGTACGAGCCGGAGGAGACGATGTTCTTGACGTAGTCGATACCGGTGTCCTTCGCCTGCGGCACGGGGGCCGTCTGCGGCGTGGTGACCAGGTAGTCGAAGTCCATGAACGCTTGCTTGAGCTTGAAGGTGATCGTGTACTTGTCCGGCGTCTCGATGGACGCCAGGCCCTTCGCGCTCTTGTCCTTGTACGGGCCCTTGTAGCTGTCGCCGCCCGCGAGGTACGTGGCGAAGTAGTTCGGGCCGAGGGAGAGGACGTCACGGGCGAAGTTGGAGCGCTCCACCGCGTACTTGACGTCGGCCGAGGTGATCTCGGTGCCGTCCTGGTACTTCACGCCCCTGCGGATCTTGTACGTCCAGGTCTTGCCGCCGTCGGACGACACGCCCTTGGACTCCGCCAGGTCGGGCACGACCTCGTTGCCCTTCTCGCCCGGGGCCGGGTTGAAGGTGAGCAGCGGACGCGCGTAGAGCCGGCTGAAGTTGTACATGTACGCGTAGTACGTGTTGCCCGGGTCGAACGAGTCCGGGACGTCGGACATCGCGTAGGTGACCGTGCCGCCCTTCTGCGTCGAGGCGTTCACGACCCCCTTGGTGGCGGCGTTGGCAGCGGCCTTGTTCCCGCTGTCGTCACCGCTGCCGTCGTCGGCCTTGCTACAGCCTGCCAGGAGCAGGCCAGCGCTGCTGATGGCCGCGACTACGGCCAATGCTGACCTTCGCATGTTGGTCGCATTCCCCTTCGTAGGTGGACACTTGGTATGGACGCGGACGGCGTCCGCGACCGCAGACGTCAGCGGCTGCGGGGGTCGAGTGCGTCCCGGAGGCCGTCACCGAGGAGGTTGAAGGCCAGCACGGTGATGAAGATGGCGAGACCGGGGACGATCATGTACTGCGGATCGACCTGGAAGAAGTCGACGGCCTGGTTGAGCATGCCGCCCCACGAGGCCTGCGGGGGCTGGATGCCGACGCCGAGGAAACTCAGTGAGGCCTCGAAGAGGATGTTGGTGGGGATCAGCAGCGTCGAGTAGACGATGATCGGCGCCACCAGGTTGGGCAGCAGCTCCTTGAACAGGATGTACGGCCCGCCGGCGCCCATGCCCCGGGAGGCGTCGACGAACTCCCGCTCGCGCAGCGCCAGCGTCTGGCCGCGCACGATGCGGCCCATGTACGGCCAGTTGAAGAAGCCGATGACGAAGATCAGCACGAGGATGTGCAGCGGAAGGCCCTCGAGCCCGAACGCGCCGCCCTGGAGCGTCGCCGAGATGGCGATGGCGAACAGCAGCAGCGGGAAGGCGAGGAAGGTGTCCATGAGACGGCTGATGACGGAGTCGACGCGTCCGCCGTAGTAGCCGGCGACGAGGCCGAGGACGGTGCCGATCACGTTGGACAGGATCGTCGCCCCGAAGGCGACGACGAGGGAGACCCAGGAGCCCTCGAGGATGCGGGCGAGGATGTCGCGTCCGAACTTGGGCTCCACACCGAGCGGGTGGTCCCAGCTCATACCACCGAAGTCCCCTTGGGGGAGGGTGGTGTTGGGGTCGATCAGGTCCTGGTGGAAGGCGTTGGGGTCGAGGCCCAGCAGCGCCTGGAGCGGGCGCGACAGGGCGGCCGTCAGGATCAGCAGCACGACGACGACGCCGCCGGCCACCGCCGCCTTGTCCCGCTTGAAGCGGGTCCAGGCGATCTGCCCGAGGGAGCGGCCCTCGATCTGCCGGGACGCGGCGCCCGCCAGCACGGCCTCGGGTTGGGCCTCGGCCTGCGATCCGGTGGTCTCGATCGGTGCCGTCACAAGTGCCCTGCCCCTTCTCGCCGGCGGTGACCGGCCTTCATACCGCCGCTGTCGGCGCTGTGATTCGCTTGCGTGCTGCGCGGCGGCCGCAGGTGGTACGGCCCAACTGCCCGGCCGATCCCCGGACGGGTGCGCCTTCACAGGATCGACACGGCCTCGCGTCTGAGAGGCGAGTCTTCAACGCGTTCGTGATCACGCGCCAGATCTGTCGACGAAAGGATGCCTAACCGTGATGCCGACATGGGGAATCCGTTATCCGAACGCGGCATGCCGCCTTCCGGAGAGGCAAGGACCCAACGTCAGTGCGACACACGCGAGTTGACGCACCACTCAGCGTGACGGAAGCCCGTCCCGCGGCGCCCGTCGCGACGGGGGCGGCGAACTGCGCGAAACGGGCGCTACGTCGGGTGATCCCGTGTCGCCGCGGCCCGGCGGGGGCACCACCGCGGCCGGTTCCGGGGCGGGCCCGACCCCTCGGCCGGACACGGGCGGTGACGGTCAGTAGGGGCGTGGGCCCGGGTAGCCGTATCCGGTGGCCGGGGCCTGGGCGGGGGCCGCCGGGGCGTGGGCCTCACGGTCGTAGAACGGGCGGGCGTGGGTGCGCATCCACATCACGACCGGGTCGTAGTCGTCGCTCATCGCGACCGTCGACACGGGCAGTCCCTCCGGCACGGCGCCGATCGACTGCTGCATCATCGCCCGCACCGCGTCCACCGCCGGCGGGGAGGTGTCGTACACGTCGAGGCCGAGGGCGAGGTAGGGCGCGCCCAGCGCGGGCTGCACCCAGGCGCGGCGCAGCGAGCGCAGGGCGGGGGTGCGGTGGGCGTTCTGGGCGAGGAGGGCGTAGAACTGCGGGATCTCGATGGCGGGTTCGGACAGCCGCAGGGGTCCGGCGGGCTGGCGCTCCAGGCCGGTGGCGATCCGCCGCAGATCGAGCCAGGGGATGCCGACGCCGCCGCCCGGGGCGTGCGGGTTCAGCCAGAGGCCGTAGTGGTCCGGGTAGAGCGTGCGCGCCACGTCCAGGCCGTCGACGACCTCGTACGACCTGTTCCAGCCGCTGGCGGAGAGCTCCTGGGCGGAGGTGACGCAGGGGGCGTAGCCGTGGCCCTCGACCTCCATGGTGCCGTACTGGGCGTCCGGGGAGCCGGCCTGTCCCTGCCACAGCAGCATCCAGACCTGGCCGGTGGTCGGTGTCGCGAGCGCGCGCAGGAGCGCCTCGTAGGCGTCGTAGCGCCCGGGCGTGACCTGGCGCAGCATGTGCTCGACCTGCCCGGCCGCGATGCCGCTGGCGCTCACCTGTACCGCCCCTTCTCTCGGTTGCCCCGCGTCGGAGACCAGCTTAGGCGGCTCCGCCGACAACGGGCGCCCACCGAGGGGTGGGTTGTCCGTCGCCGGCGGTCGCGGGGGCGTCCGGGCGGGCGGTCAGCCGGCCCTGGTGTAGAAGGGGCGGACCCGTTCCTTCATCCACCGGCCCACCGGGTCCTCCGTCACGTCGAGGAGGACGAGGTTGACCGGCCACTTCGGGGGGACGGCGCCCAGGGCCCGGCCGAGGGCCTCCAGGGGAAGCGCCCTCAGGTCGCCCTCCCACACGGAGAGTTCCACACCGACGAACATGACCGGGTCGGCCGTCTCGATGGCGGCGAGGCAGCGGCGGGCCGTGAGGACGACGCCGGTCGCCTCGAACTCGGCCGAGGCCGCGGTGAGGAAGTCGACGGGGTCGTCCTGCCAGTCGGGCTCGAAGAGGCGGACCCGGCCGCCGCTCGACGGGCCGTCCAGCGGGGTGCGCACGGTGCGGCACAGCTCGGCCACGGCCGGCGGGGGCAACGGCATGCCGACCACGCCGTCCGGGTTCAGCACGATGCCCACCTGCGGCGGCAGGCCGCGGGCGAACTCGACGGCCGGCGCGATCGTGTACGACATGTGCGAGCCGACGACCTGGCGGAACTGCTCCTCCGAGCTGAAGACGGGCACGAAGGCCTGGCCGTGGAGTTCCAGCGTGGGCAGGTCGAGGGGGCCGCTGTGCGGGCCGCCGCCGCTGGGCAGCGGGATCCACACGAAGCTGCGGCCGAGCACCTCCACGATCCGCCCGCCGGCCTCCGGCACGCCGAGGGAGGCCGAGAGCACCTCCTCCAGCTCGTTGCTGGGCCATCCGCCGTGCGACGGGGGGTGCGACTGTGCCGGGAAGTCCGCGAAGTGGTCCGCCGGGAAGTCCGCCGGGGGGAAATCCATCTGTCTACCGCCTGCTGGGAACCGCTGCTGGAGCTGAAAGGCTAGCGGGTACCGGCAACCGGCCCCACAGCCCACGGCACGCTCCCCGAAGGGCACCCCCGGCCACCGCCCCCGAACAGCACCGCCGGCCACTGCCCGCGGCACGGTACGGAAGGGACGCCCCCTCGGCGCGGTACGGAAGGACGCCCCCTCGGCCACAGCCCTTGGCGCGGTACGGAAGGGCGCGCCCCCTCAGCCACAGCCCGCGGCGCGGCACCCGGAGGCTTCCCTCGGCCACGGCCCGAGCCTGCGGCTCCCGACCGGCGGGGGCCGACCGAAGCGGGAGTGGGTCCCCGCGCCACCCGCGCGGGACCCGGGCGCCTGCGCGGGCGGCCGCCCCACCCGACCGCCCCGGCGAGGCCGGCCAAGACGGAAGAGCGAGTCCCCCCGCCACCCGCACGCCACCCGAGCACCCCTCCGACGCCCCGTGCCGACGGCCGCCCCGTGCGGCCGGGGCGCCGGGGCCGGGGGTGCGGTCTGCCGGGGTCCGCCGTCGGGGAAGGGAGGGCGGGGAGGGCGAGGACGAGCGGATCAGCCGGTGAAGGCGATGCGGCGGAGGGCGTCCGCCGCGGGGCGGTCGAGGAGGATCGCCGAGCCGCAGCCCTCGGGGAGGCGGCCCCGCTCGACGGAGCGCAGGAGGCGGGAGGCGGCCCGGCGGTGGCGCAGGAAGGCGTAGCGGGAGACGCCCCGGCCGCGCTCGCGCTGGCCCTCCAGGGCGGTGCCGGGGGTGACGTCGAGCATCAGCAGGTGCAGGGTGCCGCCACGTCGGCGAGCCTCGCGGGCCAGCCAGGCGCGCACCCAGGCCTGCGTGCCGCAGTCGTGCACCACGACGCCCCCGCCGGCGCGCACGGCGCGGCGCAGCCCGGCGTAGTGGGCGACGCGGACGAGCGGGCGGTAGAGCGCGTACGGCAGGAAGCGCGGCACGCGGGCGTCCCAGCGGTCGCGGGTGTCCTGGGAGTCGATGCGGACGCCGTTCACCGTGCGCCGCATCAGGGTGGACTTGCCGCTGCCCGGCAGGCCCGTGACGACGACCAGGTCGCGCGGGCCGAACAGCAGGCCGTGCGGGCTGTGGCCGGCGCGGTCGCGCAGGTCGCGGACGACGGACGCGCGGGCCGTACCGCACACCCCCCGGGCCGGGGTCGCGGGCTGCGCGGGCAGCGCGATCGCCGAGGTCGTCGCGTACGCCGTGGTCCTGTTCACCGTCATCGTCCTCCCCTGGGGTCAGACAAGTCTTCTCCCCTTCGAGCGTAAAGAGAAGGTAATGCTCGGTGTCTTCCTGTTTCGTACGCGTCCCGCCACAAGCCGGTTACAGATGCGGCCTGCCGTGACGCGGGCCGGGCGTGCAATGATGGCCGCGCCAACTGCATACCGGCCGTTTGAATCCGCGCGGGAGAGTCCCGGACCGTGTCCGGGCGCCGAAGGAGCAAGTCCCTCCCTTGAATCTCTCAGGCCCCGTTACCGCGCGGGCGAGGCACATCTGAAAAGCGGGCCGCTGCCACAGGGCCCCACCCAAGGTGCAAGTCAGGACCGCGTGATCGTCGCCGATCACCCGCGGTCATGGCGAACCTCTCAGGTTCCGATGACAGATGGGGAGGACTTTCCTCGCCCTCCCCCGCGCCCGGCTGTGCTCGCGCGGGGCCCCTCGCCCTGGGAGACGACCGTCCGATGAGCAGTACCGAACCCTCGCGGCAGCGCCGTACCGCGCTCGACGCCGTGCACCGCTCGCTCGGTGCCACGATGACCGACTTCGCCGGCTGGGACATGCCGCTGCGCTACGGCTCCGAGCGCGACGAGCACCACGCCGTCCGCACCCGCGCCGGCCTGTTCGACCTCTCGCACATGGGCGAGATCACCGTCACCGGTCCGCAGGCGGCCGCCCTGCTGAACTTCGCCCTGGTCGGCGACATCGCGTCCGTCGGCGTCGGCCGCGCCCGCTACACGATGATCTGCCGGGCCGACGGCGGCATCCTCGACGACCTGATCGTCTACCGGCTCGCCGACACCGAGTACATGGTCGTCGCGAACGCCTCGAACGCGCAGGTGGTGCTGGACGCGCTCCAGGAGCGCTCCGCCGGCTTCGACGCCGAGGTCCGCGACGACCGGGACGCCTACGCCCTGATCGCCGTCCAGGGCCCCCGGTCGCCGGGCATCCTGGCGTCCCTCACCGACGCCGACCTCGACGGCCTCAAGTACTACGCCGGACTGCCCGGCACCGTCGCCGGGGTCCCGGCGCTGATCGCCCGCACCGGCTACACCGGCGAGGACGGCTTCGAGCTGTTCGTGAAGCCGGAGCACGCGGTGGAGCTGTGGCAGGCCCTGACCAAGGCCGGCGAGGGCGCCGGACTGGTCCCCTGCGGCCTGTCCTGCCGGGACACGCTGCGCCTGGAGGCCGGCATGCCGCTGTACGGGCACGAGCTGTCGACCGCGCTGACCCCCTTCGACGCCGGCCTCGGCCGGGTGGTCAAGTTCGGCAAGGAGGGCGACTTCGTCGGGCGCGCGGCGCTCGCCGAGGCGGCCTCGCGCGCGGAGACGGACCCGCCGCGCGTCCTGGTCGGCCTGGTCGCCGAGGGCCGCCGGGTGCCGCGCGCCGGGTACGCGGTGGTCGCGGGCGGCGAGACCATCGGCGAGGTCACCTCCGGCGCCCCCTCCCCCACGCTGGGCAAGCCGATCGCGATGGCGTACGTCGACGCCGCGCACGCGGCACCGGGCACGCCGGGTGTCGGCGTGGACATCCGGGGCAGCCACGAACCGTACGAGGTCGTGGCGCTGCCGTTCTACCGGCGACAGAAGTAAAGACCCCCGGAAGCGAAGACCCGGGGGCAGAGATCGCCGCCGGGACGGCCGGTGCGCGTGACCCTGCGCACATTTCCGCTGCTCACGAACGTATTCAGCAGTCCCCCCTTCACCAGCACTCCCCCGCGTACAGGAGAATTCAGGCCATGAGCAACCCCCAGCAGCTGCGCTACAGCAAGGAGCACGAGTGGCTGTCGGCCGCCGAGGACGGCGTCTCGACGGTCGGCATCACGGAGCACGCGGCCAACGCGCTCGGCGACGTGGTCTTCGTGCAGCTCCCGGCGGTCGGCGACTCGGTGACCGCGGGCGAGTCCTGCGGCGAGCTGGAGTCGACCAAGTCGGTCAGTGAGCTGTACTCGCCCGTCGACGGCGAGATCGTCGAGGTCAACCAGGATGTCGTCGACGATCCGGCGCTGGTGAACTCCGCCCCCTTCGAGGGCGGATGGCTGTTCAAGGTACGCGTCTCGGGCGAGCAGGAAGAACTGCTCTCCGCCGACGAGTACACCGCCTACACCGCCGGCTGAGGAGTCGTAGACGCATGTCTGTCCTGAACACGCCCCTGCACGAGCTCGACCCGGAGATCGCCGCGGCGGTCGACGCCGAGCTGCGCCGCCAGCAGTCCACGCTGGAGATGATCGCCTCGGAGAACTTCGCTCCGCTCGCGGTCATGGAGGCGCAGGGCTCGGTCCTGACCAACAAGTACGCCGAGGGCTACCCCGGCCGCCGCTACTACGGCGGCTGCGAGCACGTCGACGTCGCCGAGCAGATCGCGATCGACCGGATCAAGGAGCTGTTCGGCGCCGAGTACGCCAACGTGCAGCCCCACTCGGGCGCCTCCGCCAACCAGGCCGCCCTGTTCGCGCTGGCCCAGCCGGGCGACACCATCCTCGGCCTGGACCTGGCGCACGGCGGTCACCTGACCCACGGGATGCGCCTGAACTTCTCCGGCAAGCAGTTCGACGTGGTCGCGTACCACGTGGACGAGGCCGGCCTGGTCGACATGGCCGAGGTCGAGCGGCTGGCCAAGGAGCACCGTCCGAAGGTGATCATCGCGGGCTGGTCGGCGTACCCGCGGCAGCTGGACTTCGCCGAGTTCCGCCGGATCGCCGACGAGGTCGAGGCGTACCTGTGGGTGGACATGGCGCACTTCGCCGGTCTGGTCGCGGCGGGCCTGCACCCGAACCCCGTCGAGTACGCCGACGTCGTCACCTCCACCACCCACAAGACGCTGGGCGGCCCGCGCGGCGGCATCATCCTCGCGAAGAAGGAGTTCGCGAAGAAGCTGAACTCCTCCGTCTTCCCGGGCTTCCAGGGCGGTCCCCTGGAGCACGTGATCGCGGCCAAGGCGGTGTCCTTCAAGGTCGCGGCGAGCGAGGAGTTCAAGGAGCGCCAGCGCCGTACGGTCGAGGGCGCGAAGATCCTCGCCGAGCGCCTGACGGCCGCCGACGCCCGCGAGGCCGGGGTGAACGTCCTGTCCGGCGGCACCGACGTGCATCTGCTCCTGGTCGACCTGCGCGAGTCGGAGCTGGACGGTCAGCAGGCCGAGGACCGTCTGCACGAGGTCGGCATCACCGTCAACCGCAACGCGGTGCCGAACGACCCGCGCCCGCCGATGGTCACCTCCGGCCTGCGGATCGGCACGCCCGCCCTCGCCACCCGCGGCTTCACCGCCGAGGACTTCGCCGAGGTCGCCGACGTGATCGCCCAGGCGCTGAAGCCGTCCTACGACGCACAGGCGCTCAAGGCCCGGGTCGTCGCCCTGGCGGACAAGCACCCGCTGTACCCCGGTCTGAACAAGTAGGTCCCCCGGTTCTCGGCGGGGCGTCCCGCACACTCGTAGGTGGGTGCGCGGGACGCCCCGGACCGGCGCCACCCCGGTGCGGCGATCCCGCGCCGGTGGCACGCGGGTGCGGCGATCCCGCGCCCGGTGGCACGCCGAGCCCGCACCACCCCGATGCGGAGACCCCGCACCACCCCCGTCCCGAGGAGTCACCGTGGCCGTCTCGGTCTTCGACCTGTTCTCGATCGGCATCGGCCCGTCCAGCTCCCACACGGTCGGCCCGATGCGCGCGGCGCGCATGTTCGCCCGCCGGCTGCGCAACGAGGACCTGCTGGCCTCCGTCGCCTCCGTCCGCACGGAGCTGTACGGCTCCCTCGGCGCCACCGGCCACGGCCACGGCACCCCGAAGGCCGTCCTCCTCGGCCTGGAGGGCGACTCGCCGCGCACGGTGGACGTGGAGACGGCGGACGAACGGGTGGAGTCGATCAGGTCGGCGGGCCGGATCCGGCTGCTCGGCGAGCACGAGATCCCGTTCTCCTACGACGACGACCTGGTCCTGCACCGCCGTACGGCCCTGCCGTACCACGCGAACGGCATGACGCTGTGGGCGTACGACGCGCAGGGCGCGGAACTGCTGACGAAGACGTACTACTCGGTGGGCGGCGGTTTCGTCGTCGACGAGGACGCCGTGGGCGCGGACCGCATCAAGCTGGACGACACGCCCCTGAAGTACCCCTTCCGCACGGGCGACGAGCTGCTGCGCCTGACGAAGGAGACGGGCCTGTCGATCTCCTCGCTGATGCTGGAGAACGAGCGGGCCTGGCGGACGGAGGAGGAGATCCGCGCGGGTCTGCTGGAGATCTGGCGGGTGATGCGGGAGTGCGTGGCGCGCGGCATGTCCCGCGAGGGCATCCTGCCGGGCGGCTTGCGGGTGCGCCGCCGCGCGGCGGTCACGGCCCGGCAGCTCCGCGCCGAGGGCGACCCGCACGCCCACGCCATGGAGTGGATCACGCTCTACGCGATGGCGGTGAACGAGGAGAACGCGGCCGGCGGCCGGGTGGTCACCGCCCCCACGAACGGCGCCGCCGGCATCATCCCCGCCGTCCTCCACTCCTACGTGGACTTCGTCCCGGGCGCGGACGACGACGGCGTCGTCCGCTTTCTGCTCGCCGCCGGCGCGATCGGCATGCTCTTCAAGGAGAACGCCTCCATCTCCGGCGCCGAGGTCGGCTGCCAGGGCGAGGTCGGGTCGGCCTGCTCGATGGCCGCGGGCGCCCTGGCGGAGGTCCTCGGCGGCTCCCCGGAGCAGGTGGAGAACGCGGCCGAGATCGGCATGGAGCACAACCTCGGCCTGACCTGCGACCCGGTCGGCGGCCTGGTCCAGATCCCCTGCATCGAACGCAACGGCATGGCCGCGGTGAAGGCGGTCACGGCGGCCCGCATGGCGCTGCGCGGCGACGGCTCCCACAAGGTGTCCCTCGACAAGGTCATCAAGACGATGAAGGACACGGGCGCCGACATGTCCGTGAAGTACAAGGAGACGGCGCGCGGGGGGCTCGCGGTGAACATCATCGAGTGCTGAGCGGAGGGGCCCTGACCTGCGCCTTCTTGTCTTTCGGCGCTGTCAGGGCCTTTCCTGCCTACGCACGGCGACGGCACGGTCTCCGTCCTGCGCGGCTGACCCCCGCCGTCCCACGGCGGCATCGACCCGCAGCACGGCCCATATCCGCCCGAGGCACCCATCGCCCGGGGCCGCACCGCGTCATGGGGCCGTCCTTCCCCGGCGCAGGCGAGAACCTGCATCGCCCGGTCAGTGTTCCGGGTACCGCGTACGAGGCTCGGACACCAGAGGACGCGCGATCACTGCTCCCACCGTGGGGATTTCATGACCGGCCTTTCATTCGTCTCTCAGATCGCTGCGACACAGTCGCGGAGGCGGCCCAGCCGCTGAGCTGGACCAACGTCAGAACCACACTGAGGAGTTCTCCGTCATGCCTGATATCGACGCGGACGACAAGACGGCGCCGCACGAGGAGACACCGCTGGGAGCCGACGCCGACCGCCGTGGCTTCATGCGCCGGGTCTTCCTCGCGGGCGGAGCCGCCGCTTTCACCGCCATGGGCGGCGCGGGCGCGGTGGCGTTCGCCGACGACAGCGGCTCCACCGCCACGCCGACGGCGACTCCCAGTGCCAGTACGAGCGGCACTCCCGGCGGCGGCTCCGGTCACAGCGGCGGTGGTGTCCTCGCGAAGCAGACCATCACCGAGGACTTCTTCGGTCTGACCACCGACGGCAAGCGCATCGACGACCTCTTCACGGTCCACTCCCAGGGCGTCGACACCGCACCGGTCGTCTCCGCCGCCACAGCGTTCCTGGCCGGGCTCACCGACGATCAGAAGACCACGGCCCAGTTCACCGTCCAGTCCACCGAGTGGCGGCAGTGGAGCAACCTCGACCCTGGCGAGTTCGAGCGCCAGGGCGTCTCCCTGGCCGAACTGACCGATGCCCAGAACGCCCTGGGCACGGCCATGCTGAAGGCGGCGCTCAGCGCCGAGGGCCTGGAGACCACGGAGAAGATCCGCCGCATCAACAAGGCCGCCGGTGAACTGGTGGGCAAGAGCGACGTCTTCAACGACGAGCTGTTCTACTGGACCGTCATGGGCACACCTTCGGCGACCGAACCGTGGGGATTCCAGCTCGACGGCCACCACCTGGCCGTGAACTACTTCGTCCTCGGCGACCAAGTGGTCATGAGCCCCTGCTTCTGGGGATCGGAGCCGACCTCCATGGAGATCGACGGCGAGACCGTCTCCGTCTGCCAGGAGGAGGTCGAGGCCAGCCTCGCCTTCATCCAGTCCCTCACCACCGCCCAGCAGAAGACCGCCGTCATCTCGGCCACCAAGGCCAACGAGGACATGCAAGCCGGTGCCTTCGCGGACAACGCGGTGGAGGAGTACGCCGGCATCCGCGCCACCGCCCTCACCGCGGCCCAGAAAGAGAAGCTCCTCGCGGTGGCCGAAGCCTTCGCGGGCCGCGCCAAGGCCGATGTCGCCAAGACCCGCATGGCCGAGATCCGCAACCACCTCGACGACACCTACGCCGCCTGGATCGGCGCGACCGGCGACGACGACCCCTTCTATCTGCGCATCCACAGCCCGGTCATCTGGCTGGAAGTAGATTGCCAGGCGGCCGGTCCCCTCGGCCCCGCCTACGGCAAGACCCGCGCCGACGGCCCCAGCCAGAAGCACGTCCACTCCGTCATCCGTACACCCAACGGCAACGACTACGGCAGGGAACTCCTCCGTCAGCACTACCTCACCTCCCCCCACCACCGGTGAGGGATCACGCCTGACCGGGCCGACATCGTGACCCCCGGTGAGCCGGCGGGCCACCGCCCGCCGGGGGTCACGAGCCTTGGCCGCACAGGGCCCCGGCAGCGGTGGCGACCGGCTGTCGGCGGCGGGCCTACTTCCGCTGCTGGAAGATCCATTCCCTGACGCCCTCAATGGTGTAGGCGATCGGCCAGGTCGAGTTGTGCTCGACGGTTCCGAACTTCTCCTTGGAAGCCTCGGTCACGGTTGTGCCCTTCTCGAACGTGACGTAGTTGACCGAGGCGCCCTTCGCCGCGATGGCGTCCACGTCCCGGGCGAACTGAGCGGCCGTGGACTTCCCGTTCCAGGTCGCGCGGCTCACCTCCGTGCCGGCCTTCTCGATGACGGACATGATGGCGTCCTCGCCGGGATACGCCTTGGTGTCGCCCTGGGAGACGGTCACGAAGAGGTTCTTCTCGGCGAGTGGGGCGGCCTCGGAGGAGGGCCACTGACCGGCGACGACCCACGAGGCGCCGAACAGGTCGGGATACTTGATGTTCAGTCCGAGGGTCAGCATCGCGCCCATGGACTGCCCGGTGCAGTACACCCGGTCGGAGTCGATGCTGTACTCGGCCGTCAGCTTCTGGACGAGACGGGCCGTGGCGTCGAAGTACGACGTCGGCTTGTAGTCGTCGCCGACAACCACCTCCGGGTACTGGGGTGCCAGGACGAACGCCGGGCGCTTGGCCTGGTCTTCGGGGCTCGCCCAGCACACCGCGCCGAGTCCCTGCACGAGCGTGGCGGTCGTGACCGTGCTGACCACGCTCGCGTCGTGCATGAACAGGACGAGGGGATACGACTTGCTCTCGTCGAGATCCTTGGGGATGAACAGGTTGTAGGGCAGAGTCTCGCCGGTCTGGGAATCCGTGTACGAGAACTGCTGGAAGTCGTCGACGATCAGATTCACGGTTTCGGTGGTGACGAGCTTCGTGCTGCCGCCCGAGTAGGACGCGCCGCCGGTGGTCGTGACGCTGCCCGTCCGGGTGACCGTCCCCTTCGCCGCTTTGGCACCCTTGGCTCCGCCCTTCTGGCCGACCTGCGGGCCCCCGGAGGCGGCGGAGCCGCTCCCCGAGGAGGCCGACGGTGACGCCGAGCCGGAGCTCTCCCCCGTGCCCGTCTTACCGCTGCCGCTGTCGTCGCCCCACAACGCCGCGCCGCTGTCGTCGGGGGACAGCTCGACGATGACGTACTTGCCGTTGCGCCCCTGATCGGCCAGCGCCGGGGTGGTGTTGGCGTAGACCTTGGTGACGGTCCGTCCGTCGACCTTGAACGACGACTTCGTCAGCTTGGACGTCTCGATGCCGGTGTCGTACTCCAAGGCCACCGCGATGAATTTCTGGCCATCGCCGTAGACCTGAGTGATAGCGGTCACGTTTTTGACATGCTTATTCCCGGATTCCGAATCATCCGCATCGGAACCGCAGGCGGCAGCTCCTGCCGTGATCGCCATTGTCGTGCCCATTACTTGAGCGAGAAACGCTCGCCGCGTGCCCATTATTACAGTCCTTTTCGCCAGCGCTGAATACCGTCCCGATAGAAACAGATTCACCTGAGAATCCCCTTTGTCAGGCCTGGACCTTCGCGAGGGTGCAACGGGAGTCCGGCAAGTCGGTCGTCAGCCTGTCGAAGTGGCTCGGTCGCCCGGGGCGGGCGCGCGGTGAAACATCGTCGAGTGCTGGGGAGCACCGGCTCCGCGCAGCGGTCAGTTCTTACGCACACCTCTGTGCCTACGATCCGGTCACCCGGTGCCGCCGCCGGCCCGGGTGGGTGAACCACGGTCGTCGGTGCCGCTTCGTCCGCGCACGCGCGTACGTGGCTCAGAGAGGTTGGACAGTGTCACGGCAGGTGCTCATGGTCTGCCCGGAACGCCCGGACGGCTACCGTACGATCGGCGCGGCCGTGGCGCAGGCGCGCACGGGAGCCGTGATCAGCGTGGCCCCCGGACGCTATGCCGAGAACCTCACCGTCCGGACCAGGGTGACGATCGTCGCCGAGGGCGAGCGGGACAGCGTCGAGATATGTCCGCGTCTCGGCAGCGCGGTGACCGTCATGGCCGAGGAGGTCATGCTCACCGGTCTCCTGCTGCGCGGCGGCGACGAGGACGTGCCGGTGGTCGACGCGCCGCGCGGCCAGGTGGCCATGGAGCGCTGCACCGTGGTCGGCTCCGGCT
The DNA here is from genome assembly GCF_055563235.1 of Streptomyces sp. NPDC003248. Taxonomy (NCBI): domain Bacteria; kingdom Bacillati; phylum Actinomycetota; class Actinomycetes; order Kitasatosporales; family Streptomycetaceae; genus Streptomyces; species Streptomyces sp. NPDC003248. Next base: position 85,237 of record NZ_JBVHDT010000004.1, read on the forward strand.
GGGCCGCCGTCCTGGCCCGGATGTCGGGATCGCTGGCCATGCGGGGCTGCCGTGTCACCAATCCGGCGGGCGCGGGAGTGGTGGACATCGCGCCGGGCGGGAGTGTCGTCGAGGACTGCCAGATCGAGCATCTGGGCTCGTCCGCGGTCGTCCTCGGCGAACGCTCCCGCACGGTCGTGCGGAACTGCCGGCTGCGGGACGCGCGCGGCAACGGCGTGCTCGCCAACGGCGAGGCGCGGGGCTCGGTCGAGGACTGCGAGATCTCCGCCACCGACAAGCCCGGCATCGCCCTGGAGGCCCTGAGCGGCACCACGGTGCTGCGCACCACCGTCCGCGATGTCTCCACCGGCGTCTACGTCACCTCGACCGCCCGCACGGTCCTGGAGGACGTCACCGTCACCGGGACCTCGGAGGCCGGGATCGTGGTGTCCTCGGGCGGCGATCCCACCCTGCGCCGCTGCCGTACGGTGCGGACGGCGGCGGCCGGGCTGGTGGTCGACGAGCGGTCCCGGGGGACCTTCGAGGAGTGCGAGTTCCTGTCGGCGGCCGGTTCCGCGATCCGGGTGGGCGGGGGCGCGACGCCCGTGTTCGACCGGGCCGTGGTGCGGGACTGCGCCGATCGGAGGGCCGCCGTGCTCGTCCTGGACGACTCCGCCCCCGAGTTCGACCGGCTGGAGGTCGCGGACGCGGCCGGGGTCGCCGTGTCCGTGCGTTCGGGCGCCAACCCCCTGCTGCACAGGGCCGTGATCTCCGCGCCGGGCGGGAACGGCGTGGAGGTGGGCGACGGCGGTCGCGGCAGGCTGGAGGGCTGCCGCGTCGAGGGCGCCAAGGGCTCCGCGGTCCTGGTCTCCGAGGGTGGCGGCCTCCATGTGGGCGACGGCCGGCTGCTCGGGTCGGGCGAGGCGGGCGTGACCGTCGCCGCCGGCGGGCGGGTGACCGTCCGGGACTCCGTCGTCGAGGGCAGCTCCGGCTCCGGGATCACCGTGGCCGACGGCGCGGAACTCGCCGCGAGCCGCTGCCGGATCACCGGCTCCGGCGCGCACGGGATCCTGGTGTCCGCGGGCGGCAGAGCGGTCGTCGCCGGTTGCGAGGCGTCGGCCGGCCTCGGCGACGGCATCCGGGTGGACTCGGCGGAGTCGGTCTCCGTGACCGGCTGCACGGTACGCGACAACCGGGGCGCCGGGCTGCGCCAGACCCGTGCCGGCGAGCGGCTGTCCGTCGAGAACCTGTCCAGCCACGACAACGCCACCCCGGACACCTGGGGCGCGCCGTTCACCGACGGCGGCGGCCGGGAGGCGCCGGCGGGCTCCGGCGCCGCGGGCGGGCCCGGCGGGCCCGGCGGGGCGGCCCGGGGTGCTCCGGTCTCGGGTCCGATGGCCGAACTGGAGGCGCTGGTCGGCCTGGAGGGCGTCAAGCAGCAGGTCTCCACCCTCGTCCACCTCAACCAGCTGGCGCAGCGGCGCGCGAAGCTGGGCATGCCGGTGCCGCCGATGAGCCGTCACCTGGTCTTCGCCGGACCGCCCGGCACCGGCAAGACCACCGTGGCCCGGCTCTACGGCGGGATCCTCGCCTCGCTCGGCGTGCTGCGCTCCGGGCACCTGGTGGAGGTGTCGCGGGCCGACCTGGTGGCCCAGGTCATCGGCGGTACGGCCATCAAGACGACCGAGGCGTTCAAGGAGGCGCTCGGCGGTGTGCTGTTCGTGGACGAGGCGTACACCCTGCTGTCCGACAGCAAGGGGTCCGGCGCCGACTTCGGCCGTGAGGCGATCGACACCCTGGTGAAGCTCATGGAGGACCACCGGGACGACGTCGTCGTGGTGGTCGCCGGGTACACGGCGGAGATGGAGTCGTTCCTCGCCGCGAACGCCGGTCTGGCCTCGCGGTTCACCCGCAGCATCGAGTTCACCGACTACTCCGACGCCGACATGGTCACCATCACGGAGAACATGTGCGCGGCCCACCGCTACGAGCTGCATCCGAGCACCCGGGAGGCGCTCGCCCGGCTCTACCGGCGGATGCCGCGTGACGCCTCCTTCGGCAACGGCCGCGAGGCCCGCCGGGTGTTCGAGGAGATGATCGACCGGCAGGCCGTCCGGCTGGCGGCGATGGTGGATCCCGCGGAGAGCGACCTGGCGCTGCTGCTGCCCGCCGACGTCTGCGCCGACGAGACCGGCACCGCCCAGGACGCGGCGCGTGATCCGCAGACCCTGCTCGCGGGACTGGACGCCATGGTGGGTCTGCACGCGGTCAAGCGGGAGGTCGGCGACCTGGTGAGCGTGCTGGCGGCGGCCCGGCAGCGGGAGGCCGTCGGGCTGCCCGCGCCAAAGCTCAGCCACCACCTGGTCTTCGCGGGCCCGCCCGGCACCGGCAAGACCACCGTGGCCCGGCTCTACGCCGACCTGCTGCACTCCCTCGGCGTGCTGCCCCGCGGCCAGCTGGTCGAGGTGGCGCGCGCCGACCTGGTGGGCCGGTACGTCGGCCACACCGCCCAGCTGACCCGTGAGGTCTTCGAACGGGCCCTGGGCGGCGTGCTGTTCATCGACGAGGCGTACACGCTGACGCCCGAGAACGCGCCCTCCGACTTCGGCCGGGAGGCCGTCGACACCCTGCTGAAGCTGATGGAGGACCACCGGGACGACATCGTCGTCATCGTCGCCGGATACACCGAGGAGATGCGCCGCTTCCTCGCCTCCAACCCCGGCCTCGGCTCCCGGTTCTCCCGCCATGTGCGCTTCGAGGACTACTCCACCGAGGAGTTGGTGACCATCGTGCGGACGCAGGCGACCGAGGCGGGCTACACCTGCGGGCCGGAGACCGTCGAGGCGCTGTACGAGCACCTCGACGCGCTGCCCCGCGACCGGTCCTTCGGCAACGCCCGCACGGCACGGCAGCTGCTCCAGTCGATGACCACCAGTCAGGCCCGCCGGCTGGGCGCGATGACCGCGCCCGGACTGGAGGACCTCCAGGCACTGCTGCCGGAGGACCTGGTGGCGTACTGACCTCCCCGCGCGGGGAGCTGGGGAACGCCGTGGCCCGGGTGCGGGCCACGGCGTTCCGCGCGTCAGCGGGAGGAGGAGGGGGACATCAGCGCGGCGGCCGCGGTGTCGGCGAGGGTGAGAGTGCCGGGGGTGGGGGCCGGAGCGGGAGCGGGTTCGGCGGCCGGTTCGGGCTCGGGCTCGGGTTCGGGTTCGGGCACGGGAGAGGCGTCGGGGGCGGAGGTTCCGGCCGCGGGCCCGGGTGCGGATCCGGTGGTGTCGACGCGGGGGGCCGCGGGGACGAGCTCGGCTTCCCCGGAGTCGAGCTCGGGCTCGGGCTCGATGTCGGGCTCGGGTTCGGGCTGGTGGTCCGCGCGGTCGATCGCCCGTCGCAGGGCCTCCGGGTCCACGCACATCGACACCGAGGCCGAGGCATTGAGGTAGAGCTGGTGGCCCTCGGGGAGGCGGGCCGCGAGGTCGGGCACGTCGTGGATCTCGTACGTCAGCCGTCCCGCGCCGGTCAGATGGGCCTGCGAGGTGAACGCGAGCACCACCGGGGTGCCGTCCGGGGCGACCGCCGTCACCGGCTCACCGGCCGGGGTGACGAAGACCGCGACCTCGGCCCCGGCCAGCAGGTCGGGCACCTCGTCGTCCTGGCCGTAGCCCGCCGCGGCCCGCTGTACGGCGTCGTCGACGGCGTCGGTCGGCCGCGCCCAGCCCCGCGCCGCGGGCGACGGTACGTAGTCCGGATTGTGCCGCCACTCCACCAGCTGCCCGGTGTCGTCGGCGCGCCACTCCCCCACCACGGTCCACCACGGCGGCGGCCACTCCCCGGTCCAGGCCGGGTCGGGCAGGCCGAACCAGTGGCCGGGGGCCTCCTCGGCGGCCTCGACCACATGCCGGGGCGCGTCGGGCATCGGCGCGCCGGTGCCGGGGTCCCGCGCCAGGTCCTCCGGGTCGACCGGGCGGCTGACGAGCGGCGGAGGCGCGTCCTCGGGCTCCTCCGTCGGGACGTCGGTGTCGTTCGTCATGGGCTGGTTCCTCTGGTGGTCGTCTGATGGTTGTCGGGACGGGGGCGCCCGCTGTCCGCCGGGGTCAGTAGTCCTCGTCCTGATCCGGCGGGGGCGGTGTGCCGAAGCGCGGTTGGCCGGGCGGTGCCCACGTGGTGTGCCTGGTGTGCTGTCCTCTGCGGTGCTGGGGCTGGCGGCTCGACGGGTAGCCGGTGTGGTGCCCGGTGGGTTGACCTGTGTAGACCGTGCCGCCGGACACGTGGGTGCCGCGGCGCGAGAGTGCGGGCGCGGGAGCGGGCGCCAGGACGAACTGCCCTCCGCCGGGCACCGCCCCGCCCCAGCCCTGCGGGGGCACGGTGAGTACCGGCGTGGTCAGGGGCTGGGTCTGGTACGCCGAGGGGGCCACGGGCGAGGGGTCGTACACCGCGTAGGACACCGTCCCGGACGGAGGACCGTAGTCGACCGTCGGATAGGGCACCCCGGCGGTCGTTCCGCCGGGGGTGACGGAGGGGAAGGGGGTCGCCGGCACGCTCGTGTAGAAGGTCCCGCCGGTCGACCGGCTCGGTGCATTCCCGTACCACGCACCGTAGGCGGGCTCTCCGCCCGGCCCTGGGGACAAGGGGGCCGGAGGCGGCGAGAAGTCGGACCTCGGGGCCCTGCGCGGACCGGTCCAGGAACCCTCGGCGGGGCTGAGCCCGGCGGTCCTGAGGACCTGCAACGGCGCCGCCATGGGGGTCTCGGGGTAGTCGTCGTAGACGCTCGTGCCGTAGGAGGGGTCGGGGATGGTGCGGCGCTCCAGAGCCTCATGCTCGCGTTCCAGGTCCACGCGCATGCGTTCGTCCAGCAGTTCGTCGATGACCGACCAGGCCGCGTTGCGGGAGCCCGAATGTCTGTCCGAGGTCTTGCCCTTGGCGGACATCGACTGGCGGCTCGCTTCCACACGCTGATGGCTGTCCAGGTCCTTCCGGACACCGGCCTCGATCTTCCGAAGTCGTTTCTCCATGTCGTCGGCGGCGGTCTGCAGCCCGTGCAGGTCGGTCACGCGCGACAGGGCGGTCACATCTCTCTGGGCGTTCTTCAGCATCGTGTCGAAGGCGCGCAGCAGATACCCGTCGTCGGGATTGTCCTCGAACTTGCTGACGTGGTCGCGGCGGACGCGCTGCGCGCGGACGAGGCGGTCGTTCGCCCTCCCCTGGTAGATCGTGGCCACCTCGTGCCATCCGCGTGCGGTGGTGACCGTCTGCTGCCCGAGCTTCTCGATCTTCGCCCAGTCCTGCGGTCCGGACGCCGCCGTGTGGTTCTCCTGGCTGAGGATCCGCCATTCTCCGCCCGGGGACCGCCACAGGAAGTTCGTCGCCTCCGCGTAGACGTCTTCGAACGGCGGCATGTACTTCTCGTCCCCGTACCACGCCAGGACGTTGTGCTCGTTGCGGAACAGCTGGGCCGGCCGGATGTTGGAGAGGCTTCCGGGCGACTGGTAGTGCCAGGCGGTGAAGTTGCCCGGCACCCCGCTCTCGGTCACCACCAGGGCGCAGCCGTTCATTCCGGGGGTGAAGACGAAGTCGGCGCCGCCCGAGGCGACGGCTCCCGCCGTGGGTACCTCGATGTGGCCTATCCGGTCGGTGTCCTGGGCGGAACCGGGCAGGTAGGGAATGAAGAGCGAGGTGATGTAGCCCTTCTCGTCACGCATCCGGGGCGGGGTACGCCCCTGCATCAACGTCTGCAATGCAGAGTCGAACGATCCGTACGCGTGCCAGTACATCTCCACCGCCGGGGTCAGGATGTACACCGGCTCGCCCTTGGTGCCGGTTCGGTTCGGATCCGTGGCCAGGACGAACCAGTGCCGGTCCTTGTCCGCCATCCACCGCACGAACGCGTCCGGATCGACTCCGCGCGTGGGGTTGCGCAGTTGCACTCCCTCGTGCATGCGGAGGAGCAGCACGTTCTTCTCGAGGAACTTGTCCGGCGCGTTCCGGAATTCCTCGGCCGCCTCGGCCTCGGACCGTCCCAGTCTCTGACTGCTCGACTCCGCCGTGTACGTGACGCGCGGCGGCGGGGCGGAACCGCCGCCACCGCCCTTCTTGCCGAGCAGACCGCCGAAGAGGCCCTTGCCCCCCTTGCTCCCCTTGTCTCCCGTGCCGCCCTTGCTCTTGAACATTCCGCCGGCCAGGTAGCCGCGTGCGGCCCGGGGGCGGCCCTGCGCGAGCAGCCGGGAGAGTTCCTCGGCCCGCTCCCTGTCGTCATGGGCCAGCAGGTCCAGCGCGACCGCGTAGACGGCCAGGTGCCCCGGGTCCATGGTGGCGAAGGCGGGCAGGGTCTTGGTCTCCGGTTCGAAGCGCTCCAGTTGCTGGTGGGTGCGGACGATGTTGTGGGCGGCGGTGACGTGCCGGGAGAGCTCGATGTCGAGCGGCCACTCCTCGGCGAGGCGCTCCCGCAGCGCGGCGGTCTCCTCGTCACGGACCTGCTCGTCGCCGGTCTCCTCGTCACCGGTTTCCTCGTCACCGGTCTGCTCGTCGCCGGTCTCCTCGTCGCCGGTTTCCTCGTCCCGAGGCGGCCAGTCCACGGTGATGGTCGCCGCGCGGTGGGTCAGCGGGTCCTCGTAGAGCGCTCTCGGGGTGTCGTCGTAGGCCGTCTCGAAGGTGAAGTCGGCGAGGGTGAGCGGGTTCTGGGCGGCGGGCTGGAGTTCGCGGAGTCTGCGTTCCAGGGCCGACTTGAGCGCGGCGCTCGTGTCGGCGGCCCGCAGCAGTCCGCTTTCCCGGGTCGTGTTGGCGGCGCCCTTCACCGTGATCGCGGTGGGGCGGCCGCCGGGCCGGCGTTCGCGCAGGGCCCGTACGGCGATGCGGTCGGCCAGGTCCGCGATGTCCCGTCGTGCGCGGTCCGACACCGTCTTCTCGCCCCGGCCGAACAGCACGCGGGTCGGTGTCTCGGCCCGCTCGTGGCGGTCCTCGGCGGCGGGCTCCCGCAGCGGCGTCCACTCGACCTTGTCGCCCGCCTCCGCGCCGAAGGCGACGGACGCGGTACGACGCTGGTACGGATCCATGCGGAGCTGGTCGCCGGTGTCGTCGTAGCCGTAGACCAGGGTGAGGTCGCGCGTGGTCAGCGGGCGCCCGGAGCTGCCCGCCTGGAGGGTGCGCAACTCGGCCGCCAGGTAGGTCTCCAGGAGCCGTGCGACGTTCCTGGCCCGGGCGCGTCCGGTCAGCCCGGCGTGGCCCGTGCTGTTGCCGCGTCCGGTCACCCGCAGGGCGCGCGGGGGGAGTCGGGCGGCGTGGTCGCGCAGCAGCTCCGGCGCGATCCGCCGGGCCAGCTCGCGCAGTGCCCGGCGTTCGCCGTCGGCGGGGGTGCGGGAGTTCTGCGGGAAGTGCACCGTGAGGGGCTGGTCGAGCGGGTGCGCGGGAGCCGGGGAGTCCGTGTCGGGCCGGGGCGGCAGGTCCTTGTCGGTGCCGGGGGACGGGAGGGCGGGGAGGTCCTTGCCGGTGGTGGAGTCGGTGTCCGCGGGCGGGAGGGAGGGGAGGTCCTTGCCGGTGGTGGAGTCGGTGTCCTTGGCGGTGAAGGCCGTTCCGCCGGAGACGTCGGTCTTCGTGCCCAGGGGGCCCGCGTGGATCACGGGAGTCGGCGCTGTGCCCGTCGTGGTGGGGGGCACGGACGGGAACGTCTCGGCGGGGGCGGGCTCCGGCGCGCCGAAGAGGGCGCGGAAACCGGCGTAGACCTCGTTCTCCGCGTCCGTCGCGGCGCGCGGGTTGACGGGTCCCGGGAAGGCGGCGGTGGCGGCGGGGCCGTAGAGCCGTTCCAGGAGGCGTGACAGGCCGGGCACGTTGTCCTCCACCCATGCGGCGCCGTTCCGCCTGCTCCGCCCCGTGTACGGGTCACGGCCGGTGTTCACGCCCAGGTAGAGGTTGGTCAACTGGGCGAAGAACTCGTACTCGTTCGTCGCGGAGTAGTTGTCGACGGGGTTGCCGGCCTCGTCCCGCCGGATGCCGTCGGGCCACACCCCGTCGCTGCCCTTGTCGAGCAGGGCGAGGTAGGCGGCGTGCACGAGCGCCTTGTCGGCGGCGTCCAGGCCGTGGTGGTGCACGGCGTGGGCCGTCTCGTGCACGGTGTACGAGTAGCCCTCGGCGGCGGCGAAGAGTCCGGGTATGTCCGGACTCTCGCCGAGCAGGTTCTCCTCCGGTACGGCCACCACCGTGCCGATGTTGGCACCGCGGATGTCGTCGAGGGCGTCGCCGCGGGTGGTGCTCGCGTCCCGGAAGGGGGCGATCTCCGGCAGGCTCGTCAGGGGCAGGCCCCTGGCCACCAGGACCACGTGCGCGCCGCTCGTGAGGACGCGCGCCGCGACCGCCGGGTCGCGCAGCAGCCTGGCGATCTGCGCGTGGGCGGCGTGCCGCGCGGAGACGGGGCGCTGCACCTGCGGCGGTACGTCCACGATGAGCTGGGCCGCGATGCCGGCGAACTCCTCCGCCGATGTCACGGCGGCGGCGAGGGCGTCGACCAGCTCGGGATCGGTGGCCAGTCGGCGCCGCCGCGCCGGGCTCAGCCAGGACAGGGTGCCCAGTCGCGCCAGGTCCCGCACGGTGCGGACCTGTTCGGCGACGGCCTCGGTGTCCGTGCCGGGCGCGGTCCGGCCGTAGACGGTCTGGAGGACGGTCAGCACCTGCGGGTCGTGCTCGGCGATCCAGGCGGCGCCGTTCGGTGCCGGTTGCCCGGTGAGGGGGTCGGTGCCGGTGTTCACGCCCAGGTACGCCGCGCTGAGCCGGGCGAAGTACTCCTCGACGGACGTGTGGGCGGGGGTGCTCCCGGGGGCGGCGGGGGTGGTGGGGGTGGTGCGGCGGACGCCGTCGGGCCAGAGGGCGTCCGCTCCCGCGAACCGCCGTGCCAGATAGGCCGTGCTGAGGGTGGAGCGGGCCTTCTCGTCCAGGGCGTGCCGGTGCAGGGCGTGGGCCATCGCGCGGACCGTCGCGGGGGTGGAGTCGGTGGCGGGGTGAGACAGCGCCGGCGTGTCCTCCCCCGCCGGTCCGAAGAGGTCGTCCTCGGTGAGGGCGACGACGGGCCGGCCGTTCGGGCCCCGGGTCACGGCCGGACCGGTGGGCGTGGTGCGCGACGCCCGGCCGAGCCGCACCGTCACGCGCGTGCCCTGGACGAGCAGGCGTGCCGCCGTGCCGGGGTCGGCCAGCGACGCCGCGACCTGCCGGACCGCCGTCGCCCGCGCCTCGGCGGACCGGGGCTCCCCCTCGGCCACGTCGACCATCAACTGGGCGGCGAGCGAGGCGAACGCGGCGGGTTCCAGCGTCGCCTTGAGCTGCCCGACGATCACGGCGTCGGTGGCCATACGGACGCGGACCTCCGTCCGCAGCTCCGTGACCCGGCCCTGGGCGGCGAGGCTGGTCAACGACTGCACGGCCCGCGCGCGCTGGGCGTCGGCGGCCTGCTGGGGCGTGACCGGGGCGGGGGTGTGCCGGGTGCCCGCGCCGTCGGACTGGTGGGCGATCGGGGCCGCGTGGACGGGCGGCGGGGAGTCGGTGTCGCCCCCGCGGTCCGCGGGGGCGGGGCCGTAGAGGCGCTGGAGGAGCGGGAGCAGGTGGCGTTCGTGCTGGGCCACCCAGTCCGCCCCGTTGTTCCTGGCCCGGCCCGTGACGCGGTCGAAGCCGGTGTTGGTGCCGAGGTAGACGGAGGTCAGCTGGCCGAAGTAGGCGGCCTCGTCGGTGGTGGAGTAGGGGTCGGCGAGGGCGCCGGAGCGGTCGCGGCGGATGCCGTCCGGCCAGGGAACGTCGGGCCCGGCGGCGCGGCGGGCCCGGAAGGCGGAGCGGACCAGGCGCATGTCCTCCTCCGGCAGGCCGAGGGTGAACACGGTGCGGGCCACGGCGACGACCGCCTCGCCGCGGTCCAGCGTCGCGTCGTCGTCCGCCCACGCTTCGAGGGCCCGCGGGTTGAGCACGGTGGTCCTGGCGGCGCTCAGCTCCCGGACCCGGTCGTAGGACGTGCCGCGGGTCGTCCTGACCCCCTTGAGGTGCCGGAACGGGGCGAGGGCGGTGATGCCCCGGCGGGACGGCGGCGCCGTCAGGGACACGCCCTCGGCGAGCAGCCGTGCCGCGACCTCGGGGTTCCTGAGCAGCGGGACGAGGACCGCCCGGGCCGCGTCGCGGAGGTCGTCGGCCCGGGCGTCCGTGCCGGGCAGGTCCACCATCAGGTGCGCGGCGGTGTCGGCGAACTCCTCGGGCGTCTGCCGGTCCCGGAGACCGGCCACGAAGTCCTGGTCGAGCGCCAGCCAGCGGCGGTGCTCGGGCGGGAGGGCGTCCAGGATCGCCGCCCGGGCGGCGGGGGCCGCCTGCGCGACGGTGGCCTTCACCCGGTCGGCGCTCGGGGGTGCCACCGCGTCGGAGCGTACGGCGCGCAGGACGCCGTCCATGTCGTCGACGTCACCGATGTCGCCGATGTCGTCGATGTCGGCCGCGCCGCCGAACAGGGCGCGTACGCCGTCCAGTCCGCGGGTCTCCTCCCGGACCTGGTCGACGGGGTTGACGGGCGCGCCGATCCCCACCTCCTCGACGGGGCCGTAGAGGTCGTGGAGGAGGTCGCGCAGTTCGGGTTCGTTCAGGGCCGCCCAGGCCGGGCCGTTCTCGCGGGGGCGCTGGGTGTCCGGGTCGATGCCCCGGTTGACGCCGAGGTAGGCGTTGGTGAGCTGGGCGAAGTACTCGTGGACGCTGCTGGAGGCGTAGTTGTCCCGCACGTTGTCGACCAGGTCGCGGCGGATGCCGTCCGGCCAGGCGGTGTCGGCCCCGGCGTCGCGGCGGGCCCGGTAGGCGGCCTCGATCCCGGCGCTCTCGGCGTCGTCGAGGACGAGCGTGTGGATGGCGTGCGCCATCTCGTGCGTGGTCGTGGAGTGCCCGTGCGGCACCTCCTTGCCGAAGCTGCTCCCGCCGATCAGGTTCTCCTCGGGGACGACGACGAGGGCGCCCACCTGGACACCGCGGACCTCGTCCATCTCATGGCCGTCGGGGGTCACCGTGCCCCTCTGGTCCTCGAACTCCTCCAGGTCGGTGAGCCGGGTGTCCCTCCCCAGGACGCGCACCCGCAGTCCCGCCGCCAACAGGGCGCGCGCCACACGGGGGTTGCGCAGCATCCGGGCGACCACGACGTGGGCCGCCTCGCGGGCCGCGACCGGCTGGACCACCTGCGGCGGCACGTCGACCATGAGCTGGGCCGCGAACCGCGCGTACTCGTGGACGGGCAGACCGGCGCTCGCCGCCTGCTGGAACGCCGTGTCCTGGCCGAGCAGGACCCGGTGCTCGGCGGAGAGCCGGACGAGCGAGCCGTCGGCCGTCCAGGTGCGGACGGCCGCGGCGGCGGTCTCGGGTGAGACCGGCGGGAGGTCGGGCTCGGACTCCTCACCGGGCGAACCGGCCTCGCCGAAGGCGCCGCCGCCCGTGTCACCGAAGGCGCCGCCGCCCGCCTCCCCGAAGGCGCCGTCGCCCGCCTCGCCGAAGGCGCCGTCGCCCGCCTCGCCGAAGCCGTCGTCGTCCGACCCGTCGGAAATTCCGGCCGCGTGCTCGCCGTAGGAGGAGCCGCCCCCGTCCGAGGAGGTGGTCGACTGCGGTGGCGGGGGCGGGAGTTGGCCCGGGACCGGGGGGCCGGCCGGTCGGCTCGTCGGTACGGTCGCCGGGGCCGCGCGGTCGACCTGGTTCTCGCTCTCCTCGGTGAGGTAGCCGACGTGCGCCCAGCGTGCGATCTCGTAGGGGTCCATCGCGGCGCCGTGCTCGGTGCCGTCGACGTCGCCGAGGCCGTAGGTGGCGGTCTGGTCGACGGCGGCCTTGGTGAGGGTCAGCGGGCCGGTCAGGAAGGCGCCGCCCGCCGCGAGTTCCTCCGCGTTCCAGCCGAGGATGCCGTCGTCGATCGCGTCGATCACCCGCCGGAAGAACGACGACTCGGGCACCGTCGACATCAGCGCGTTGCCGAACCGTCCGTGCCGCATGGCGTGCGACGCGACGTCCACCGTGCTCAAGTCCTCCGGGCGTACGCCGAGTTCGCGGGCGAACTCCTCGCGCTGCTCGCGGAAGCTGCGCTGGTCGCGGAACATGGGCCCGATGAGCGGGATGTCGGAGCGGCCCATCCTGCGCGCGTCGGAGAACAGGTCGACCGTGCCGGGTTCGAGGTCGACGTCCGCGTAGGTGCCGCCCTCGTACAGCAGGATGGCCAGCCGGGTGGCGTCGGAGGCGACCGGGAACGCCGTGGGAAGGGTGCGGGCGGTGTCGTAGAGGGTGCGGAGCTTGCGCAGCCGCTGGTTGACGAGCTGGAAGCCGGGGTCGTCGTCGGTCGTGGGCCGGTCCTGCGGGAACAGGTCGCGGACCGCGCGGAACCTGATGCCGGCGGACCGGAAGGCCGCGGCGGTCTCCTCGTCCCAGGTGCTCAGCGGCTTCTCGGTGGATTCGCCGGCCATCGTGACCGGGGTGGTGTCCGACCACATCTGGACGGTCCAGCCGTGGTCGCGGGCCGCCTCGGACCAGGACAGGATGTTGGCGACGGCGGCGGGGGACAGCGGGCGGCCGACCCAGAAGAAGTTGACGGTCTTGGGCGCGGTCCCGATGTGCGCGGCGCCGGACGCGTGGCGCAGCTCCTCCCGCACCCAGTCCCGCAGCCGCGCGGCCTCGGCGTGGAAGCGGGTGCCCTCCAGCCGGGCGGCGCGCTTGCTCAGCCGGTCGTGCACGATCCGGACGGCGCTCAGCCGCGCGGTCCGGGAGAACACGGTGACCCGGTCCCGCACCTGCTGTTCCTGCGCGTCGGTCAACGGGCCGTGCCAGCGGGCCAGTTCGCCCACCTTGGTGTCCGCCGGCGGCGGCGCGTGGTGCATCGGGGTCAGCTCGGGGTGGAGACGGCCGACGGCCGCGTAGAGGTCGTCCTCCTGCCGGGTGGCCTCGACCGGGTTGGCGGGGCCCGTCTTCAGGAGCGTGGGGGTGGTGCCGTAGAGGCGTTCGAGGAGGTCCTTCAGGGTCTTCTCGTTGCCGAGCACCCACTGCCGGCCGTTGTTGCGGGGCTGTCCGGTGGCGGCGTCGAAGCCGGTGTTGACGCCCTGGTAGGCGTTGCTGAGCTGGGCGAAGTACTCGTAGGGGTCGGTGGAGGAGTAGTTGTCGACGGGGGTGCCGTTGACGTGGCGGCGCGGGCCGTCGGGCCAGGCCGCGTCGGGTCCCTCGGCGAGCCGCTCGGCGAAGGAGGTCTCGATGAGGGCGCGCTGGGCGTCGTCGAGGCCGTGCGTGTGGATCATGTGGACGAGTTCGTGGGCGGCGCTCGAATAGCCGTCGGCGTACGCGCTGCCCGGCAGGGCGGAGAGGGTGCCGAGGAGGTTCTCCTCGCTGATCGCGGTGTGCTTGTCGGCGGGGTCCAGGGAGGACCGTCCGCGGACGTCGTCCCAGACCCGCCCGCCGGACAGCGCCCGTCCGGCCAGGGCGGTGAACGGCTCCACCCGGGTGAGGGGGACGTCCTTGGGGAGGATGGTGACCCGGGCGCCGCTGAGCAGCACGCGGGCGGCGGTCCCGGGGTCCCGCAGCAGGGCGGCGAGCAGCCGGTGCGCCTCCTGCCGTGCGGACACGGGCTGGTCGAGGCCGGGTGCCACCTCGACCAGGAGGACGGCGGCGGTCGCGGCGAAGTCGTCCTCGGAGAGGGAGCGGCGCAGCTTGTCCACGACGAGCGGGTCCTGGGCGATCCGGCGGCGTTCGTCGGGGGTCATCGACAGCAGGGCGTCGCGGCGGCCGGCGGGTGTCATGTGGACGAGGGGCAGGGCGAGGCCGCGCAGGCCCCCCAGGTCCGGGACGGCGGCGGGGATGACGACGCGGGGCGGGACGGTCGCCGACGCGAGGTGCGCGGTGCCGGTGGTGGTGAAGGCCGTACCGCCGGTGACGGGGGGCGGGGCGGGGAGTCCGCCACTGCCGAACGGGCGCTCGGAGGAGGGGCGTTCACCGGTCGGGCCCTGATCGGACCGCCCGCCGGACCGACCGCCGGACCGACCGCCCTCCGCGCGCTTCCCGGAGGGCTGCTCGCCGGTGGAGCGCTCGCCCGCGGGAGCCTCGGTGCGCGGCGCCAGCGACTCGGGACCGGGCTGGTGGTCCGCGAAGGCGCGGGCCAGGTCATCGGTGTCGGCGATCTTCAGGGGGTCGCGCAGGATGGCGGCGGCGACGCCGTACACGGCGCGGTGGGAGAGCGGCAGGTCCCCGAAGTCGGGGCTCTCGTTATCCCGGAACCCGGCGAGGCGCATGTGCTTGCGGACGATCCCGGCGGCCATCTGCACGGCCGCGTGGCGACTCGGGTTGACCGCGTTCTCGTGCTGCCCCCACTCGGTGCTCAGCACGTCCGGTCGCAGTGTCTCCTGCTCCAGGTTGAGCGGCGGGCTGAAGTCGACGGTGATCCGCACGGTGTTCGCGGTCGGCGCCCGCCCGGCCCGCCCGGCCGGGTCCGGTGCCGTGTCGCGGCCCAGCTCCCGGGTCTCGATCCGGAAGTCGCCGGCGGTGACGGGGTGGGCGCGGTACGCGGGCTGTCTGCCTTCCAGGACCGGACCGAGCCCGGCGCGGACGTACTCCACGGCGGCCCGTGTGCGGAGCGCCCCCACGTCCTTGGTGCCGGTGCCGGTCAGCGTGAAGCGCGACCGCTTGGGGGACAGCACCTCCACGGTCAGCACGGGCAGCGGCTGTCCCAGCATGGTGTTGGTCAGCGCCTGTTCCGCGACCAGTTCGATGAGGACGTCCAGCTCCCGCCGCTGGTCGGGGCCGAGGGCGGTGTCACGGGCGGCGAAGGTGAGCACGAGGGGTTCGGGGCGCGGGGCGGCGGTCGCGGTCCTGGCCTCGTCACGGCGTCTGCGGGCGGACGAGGCGGCCGCGAGGACCTCGGCGGACGGCTGTCCGGGAGTCGTACCGTCACCCCGTGACGCGGACGGCCGTCCCGGCGTCGTAGCGTCGCCGTCCCGCGCGGACGGCTGTCCCGGGGCCGTAGCGTCGCCGTCCCGCGCGGACGGCTGTTCCGGCGTCGGGTTGCCGTCGCCCGGTGCGGGCGGGGCCAGGGCGGCGAGGAGGCCCGCGGTCCCGGGCGAGAGGTCGTCGAGCCGGGCGAGCAGTTGGTCGCTGGCGCCGTGACCGCGCAACACCGCGGCCAAGGAGACCAGTTCGGGGCGTCCGGGAGGGGCCTCGTGGGCCGCCGTCGACCAGGGGGCCGCGGGCGGCAGGGTGCCCAGCGGGCTGTCGGCCGTCAACGCCCGGTCGGTGATCATCGCCGGGGCCGCGCCGATCGGGTTCATCGCCGAGTAGTGGTTGCGGCCCTCGTAGAAGAGGTGCAGGGTGTGCGCGGCGGACGGGTTCAGGGGGTTGGCGAAGGCGAGGTCGTCGAGCCCCTCCACCGGCTGTACGGCGACGATGTTCAGGTCGAGCGCCAGCGCGGTGAGCGCCGGCACCTGGTCGTAGAACGGTGTCGTCCACATGTCGACGTTCCGTACGGCGCTGTCGGCGGCGGCGCTCGGCGTGAGCGCGTGCATGTCCTGGAGGCGGGGGAACATACGGGTCAGCCCTCCGTGCGGGCTGATCAGCTCGGCGTAGAGGGCCTGGCTGCGCGGGGTGACCGTGGCGAGCACGCGGTCGGCCTCCTCCCGCAGGGAGGCGAGCTTCAGGTCCTCCACGAGACGCGCGCGGTCCTGGTCGCGGATCAGGGCGGGGTCCGGGGTGAACCCGGGCAGCAGCGCCGCGGCCATGCCCGCGGTGAAGTCGCCGACGATCGTGCGGTCGGCGGGGTCGGCGATCCGGCGCTTCAGCTCGTTCACATACTGCGGGCGGCCCAGGTCCTGGTCGATGCGGCGGAGTTGCTCGGGCGTGGGCTGCGGCGCCCGGTGCCCGAGGAGGTCCTGGAGCTGGTTGAGGGTGAGGTCGTTGACGAGGATCCGCAGGGACGAGGGCCCGGAGTCCAGCTCCGCGCGCCGCGCCACGGCCCTCGGGTCGCTCCCGGTGAGCCAGTCTCCCACCCGGTCGCGCAACTGCCGTACGGTCAGGTCGCTCAGCGGGGAACCGGTCAGCTGCCGGGAGGCACCGGCGAGCGTCGAGGTCATGAAGCACTCGCCGTCCGGCTCCACCCGCAGCACCTCGAAGGGGCGGTCGTCCACGGCGACCGTGCGGAACACCTCGCGGGGCGCGTGCCCCGGCAGCGAGCGGTCGGGCCGCGGGAGGGCCGGGGGTGCGGCGTCGGGGCGGCTGCGGGAGGTGCTGGTGGACGCGGTCGGGCGCGGCCGGGCGCCCATGAGGGGCTGCCGCGTCCTGCCCCGGCCGGCGCTCGCGGCCGTCTCGGACGACGTGCTGGAGGTCGTGGTGGCAGCCTTGGGGGCTGCGGGGGCGACGGAGTCGGCGGTGTCGGGCGTCGCGGAGTCGGTGGCGGTCCGGGACCGCGCGGGGAGGGGTACGGCGGGCAGGCCGCGGACGCCGCCGGGGCGGACCGGGTCCGTGCCGGACGAGGTCGAGGTCGAGGTGGTGGGAACGGCGGAGGGAAGCGGTGTGGAGGTCGTCGTGGTCGCGGTGGGCCGGGCGGGTTCCACGACCGTCCTGGCGTCGGTGTCGCCGGACGTCCGCGGGGTGCGCGGGCCGCGCGGGCCCTTCGTACGCTCCGGGCGGGTCTGACCGCCGGGCGTGCTCGCGTTGCCGCTGCCGCTGCCGCTGCCGGACGCGCCGTACTGCCGTCCGGCGGTTCCCCGGCCGCTGCCGCCGGGCAGGTAGGCGCGTTCCGCGCGGGGCCGCCCCTGGGCGAGCTCACGGGACAGGGCCTCGGCCTGATCGATGTCGCCGTGGGCCCGCAGGTCCATGGCGACCGCGTAGACGGCGAGGTGGCCGGGGTCCAGGGTCGCGAAGTCGGGCCGCCGGGCGGGCGCGAACTCCGCGAGCTTCTGGTGCGTGCGGACGATGTTGTGGGCGGTGGTGATGTCGTCCGGGCCCGGCATGTCCGCCGCCCAGGTGCCGGCGAGTTCCTCGCGCAGGCCGTCCCAGGAGGGCTCGGCGGCGGGGTCCCCGGACGTCGTGGTCGTCCCCGGGGCCGAGGTGGTGGTCGTGGCGCGGGCGGTGTCCGGTCCCGCGGCGGTACGGCCGGGAGGCGTGGCGGCGTTGCCCCGGCCCGCCTCGTGCGCGGGGGCGGCCGTGCCGCGGGTGTCCGGCGGGGGTGTGCTCCCTGCCGTCGGAGCGGTGCCGGGGGCGGCGGGTGTCGTGGTCGTCGCCGTGGTGACCGGAGTCGTCGTGGGGGGAGTCGTCGTGACCGGGGTCGTCGTGGGGGGAGTCGTCGTGACCGGCGTCGGGGTGACCGGCGTGCCGGCCTCCTCCTCGGCCGGTTCCGCCGGGGTGCCGGTCCGGTCGGTGTCCGGCGTCCGTCCGGTCTCCTGGTTCTCGCCGGGTGCGGCCCGTTCCGTGACGGGCCGGGTGCCCGTGCCGCCGGTCGTCCGGGGGGCGTGCGCCGACTCGGTGTCCGTCGCGCCGGTGCCGGTGGGCGCGGTGACGCGGGGAGCGGTGACGCCGGGCGCGCCCACGCGGTCGAGTACGTCGACGGCGTTGACGTCCGTGCCGAGGTTCGCGCGGGTCTTGGCGCTCACGGCCGGGGCGGTGCTTGCGCCGCGGGTCGTCGTGGAGCCCGTGCCGCGGGACGACGTGGGGACCGGGCTTCCCGGCGCGACCGTCGTCCCGGTGGTCTTGGCCTCCAGGTCCGAACCGTCGTAGGCCTGGCGGACGGTGCCGACGCCGCCGCTGACCGCGTCGCCCAGCATGCTCGTCGTCTGCTCACTCACCGCCGACATCCAGAACGTGTTCAAGAACGCCGTCGGCGAGAACGGCGCACCGTAGAACAACGCCATCAGCGCCGCCTCCGGCAACGCCTCCGTCAGCCCGTCCGCGATGCCTTCCGAGATCCGCCGCGGCGACGACGCCAGCCACTGCCCGAACGACCGCGACGTGTTCCCCGTCCCGGCGGCCGGCAGATCCCGCCCCGACTTCGCCAGCACGTCCTCGGACACGTCCTTGAACAGCCCCCGCGTCTCACTCCGCGTGAACAGCCCGTTGAACCGGTCCGCCAGACCCCGCAACGGACCCGACAGCCACCCCGCCGCACCACCGAACGCCGCGCTCTGCCACACCGCACGCCAGTCCACCCCCGACGGCCGCATGTCCGGATCGTTGAACGCCATCAGCCCCAGCCGCACCACCAGCGTCTGGAACGCCTCCTCCAGCGCCTCGCTCAGACTCGGCAGCAGATGCGTCCGCCGCAGGAACAGATCCAGCACCGTCAGGAACACCGCCGTCGAGCGGGCCTTCGCCTCCGCCGCCTGACCCGCCGCCGCCGGATTGATCCACGCCGTCGCCGCCAGGATCGCCAGCTCGATCAGCAGCCGGATCAGCTCGGCGACGATCTGCCACTTGCTCTCCTGGATGTTCAACGACTGGTCACGATGACCCGCCGCCACGTTCCGCAGGCTCCGCTCGTACTCCCGCAGGTAGTTCGTCCCCCCGTCCGCCCCCGTCAGCACCGACATCGCCCGCACGTACTCACGGCCCGCGTCGCCCGGCAGCGAATCGCCGATGTGCGCCACCGAGTACCCGATGTCCTCCTCGAGCTTCCGCATCCGCCGCCCGAACTCGGCCAGCTCCTGACTGGAGAGCCTCGCCTTCGTCTCGCTCGCCTGCGGAAACCCCGTGCCGATCAACACGATCAGAACAGCATTCATCGCCTCCGAGACCCTCAGATCACCCATGGTCCGATTCCCGCTCTCAGTGCCTGCCGTACTGGGCCTCTTCGGCCGCGATGCCGTCGTACGCCTCGTTCTGCGCCCGTTCGACGTGGCGCGCGGTGCCCGCGGTGTTGCCGACGATGCCGACGATGGCCTCGACGACCTGCTGGCCGGAGGTGAGGGTCTGCCGGTAGTTCCGCTTGATCTGCGGGCCGACCGCCTCGGCGTAGTCGTCGTCGGTGCCCGCCCAGCCGGTGAGCGTCGTCCTGTGGTGCTCCAGGTCGTCGACCAGGGCGTTGGCGTGGTCGGCGATGTCCGCCAGGAGCTGGGCGCCCCTGCGGGTCACATAGGGGTTGGCTTCGAACGCATTCGCCACGGTGGTTCTCCTCCGTCTCCTCGGAACGTCCCGGCCGTCCCGGTCGCTCCGGTGTCCCGGCCTTCTCGGTCTTCTCGGTCTTCTCGGGGCCTTCTCCGGCTCTCTCCGGCCTTCTCCTCCGGCCGCCTCACGGCTGGGGCGGGTCCTCCACGATCTCGTCGCGCAGTCTGCTGCCCTGCTTCTTCCTGGCCGCGGAGCCGTCCTCGTCGGTGGCGGAGCCGAACAGCCGGTCCCAGTCGATCTCCGCGCCGGGCATGTCGGTGATCCGGGGCACGCTCTCGGAGATCGGCCGGTAGGTGTCGACCACCTGGCGGGCCATCCGGGCGCGGGCCTGGCCGATCGTCTCCATCAGGACGGCGGAGAGCTGGGCCGGTGCCATCGACCGGTACTTGCCGTCCTGGAAGCGCAGGGCCCGCAGCTCGCCCTGGGCGCCCACGGTGACCTCCACCGAGCGGTCCTTGGACGTCACCGTGACGGACGCCTCGCGCAGGCGGCGTTCGGCGTCGGCGACCGCCGCCCTGGTCGACTCCAGGGCCTGGAGGGCCTGGGCGAGGCGCTCCTCGACGGGTTCCATGGTCTGTCTCCTGAGAAGTGTGGTGAGCGTGGGGGCGGGTCAGTCGTCGCGGCCCAGGACCGCGGGGGCGGTGGCCTCGTCGGTTCCCCAGACCTCCTCGTCCTCGGAGAGCCAGGTGGTCCGGGTGCGTTCCTCGCTCTGTGTCTGCTGGCCGCCCTGTCCGGCGCTCGGGGGCATGAACGGCATGCCCGAGCTGGTGGTGGCCCGCGCGGCGGCCTGTTCGGTGGTCGTCGCCGACCGGGTTGCGGAGGTGCGCGCGGTGCCGTTGACGGCGGTGTCGGTGTCGGAGTAGCCGGACCGGACGCGTTCGGCGGCCGCGGTCATCTCGCTGTTGAGGCCGCCCATGCGGGAGGCCGCGGCGAGCGCTCCGGGGTTGAGGCCGGTCGACCCGGTGAGGCCGTCGCCGGCGGAGACGCCGCCGAGGGCGCCGGAGAGCGAGGAGGTGTAGGGGACGTCGTCGTAGAGGAAGTCGCCGTCCAGGGCCTGCGTGGCGGAGCCGGTGGTGGAGCCGAGGCCGTTGAGGGCGTTGTCGAGCGAGCCGTTGAGCCCGGTGGTGAGGGAGGAGGTGGCGACGGGGGTGGGCGCGGCGGGGTCGGCGGTGACCTCGGTGCCGTCCGGGTAGGTGGTGGTGACGGAGCCGTCGGCGTTCTGCACGGAGGTGCTGCCGTCGGCGTTGACCAGGGTGCTCGTGCCGTCCGGGTCGACGGTGAGGGTGCTGCCGTCCGGGTACTCGGTGACCTGGGTGCCGTCCGGGCTGGTGGTGGTCGTGCTGCCGTCGGGGTTGGTGACGGTGATGCTGCCGTCGGCGTTGACCTTCGTGGTGCCGGTGCCGGACGAACCGATGCCGTTCAGGGCGCTGTTGAGCAGCGAGGTGTAGGCGGGCGAGGTGCCGAGGGCGGCGTCGGTGCCGGTGCCCGTGCCGCCGTCCGTCGTGCCGTCGGAGCCGAGGAGGGTGTTGAGGTCGCTGTTGAGGTCGGAGGTGACGGCGCCGGTGTCGATGCCCCCGGTGCCGGCGCCGCCGGTGTCGGTGCTGCCCGAACCGCTGTCGCCGAAGAGGCTGTTGAGCGCGTCATCGGTGGACGTGCCCATGTCGTTCAGCGCGTCGTCGGTGGAGGAGGCGATGTCGTTGAGGGCGTCGTTGACGGAGGAGTTCTGGCCGTTCAGGATGTCGGCGATGTCACTGACGTCGAAGTTCGAGTCGCCTTCGCCGTCGTCGCCGGTGCCGCCGGTCGTGGTGAGGGTGGCGGACGGTGCCTCCTCGAAGCCGTAGGCCGGGTCCCAGTCGGTGTTCATCAGCTTCGACCAGACGCCGCTGAGGGTCGTCGTGGCGGTCTCGGCGGCCGGGTCGAGGTGGGCGGTGATGTTGTTGTTCCAGCGCTTGACCGCCTCCTGGCCGATCTTGACCCAGCTGGCGGGGTCGGTCAGGGTGCCGTAGGCGGGGACGTTCTCCTTGAAGCCGTCGGTGAGGTCGTACCAGTACTCGGTGCCGCCGTAGGAGGTGCCGTAGTAGTTGGAGTGGGTGACCACCTTGCCGGCGTTGTTGGTGTCCAGCCACTGCTTGATCTCGGTGAGGAGTTCGCGCATCACGTCCTCGGCGTTCCAGTGGCCGCCCGGGGCGTTCGCGGAACCGTCGGGCGCGGTGCCGGTGGTGGGGCCGTTCTGGTCGCCGTGCCACTTGACCCAGGCGTCCTTGAGGGTCTTCACGGCGGCGCTGAGGGCCTGTTCGGCCTGGATCAGGCCGTCGCCCTGGAAGGTCTTGCTGACGTAGCCGTCGACCACGCTGGCGTTCTGCGTGCTGAAGCCATGGGGCGCCAACTGCTCGTGGTAGTGCTTGTACTGCTTGCGCAGGGTGTCCAGGAGGTTGACGAAGACCCCGGCCGCGTTGCCCTGCCAGGCCGCGTTGTCGCGTCCCATGGCCTGGACCCAGCCGTCGAGCCGGGTCTCGTGCTCCTCGAAGAACAGCTTGGCCCGGTCGAAGGACTTGGCCCGGTAGGAGAAGGTGCCCAGGTCCACCGAGTCGGCCTCGGCGACGGCGAGCCCGTCGAAGGAGTAGCCGGTGGTCTTCCAGGGGGAGGCGCCGAGCTGGTCCAGGAGGGAGGCGACGCCGTTGGAGAACTTGTGGAAGTTTGTCCCGCTCACTCCGCTGCCGGTCTGCCACGCGTACGTGATCTTCGCGACGTACAGGTTCAGCGCCTTGGCGTTGGTGACGGCGCCCGAGTCCCCCGTACCCGCGAAGAACAGCACGTAGTTGCCGCCGAGCGCGGCGAGGCGCTGGGCGGCGGCGGACGCGTCGGTCTTCCCCACGTTGCTGATGGTCACGGAGAACCAGGGGATGTCGACGGCGTCGTCGGCGCCGCCGTCGCCGCGGTTGCCCTTGCCCTTGAGGTCGTCGGTGACGGTCTCCCTGCCCGGAACCTTCCATCCGGTCATCAGGTAGACCGCCTGCTCCCACTTGCCGTCGTCTGCCATGGTGCGTGAACTCCTGGTGGGTGGGGGTCAGGAGAGGCTGGTGCCGCCGAGGTCCTGACCGACGTCGGCCATGGACGAGATGAACCGGTCGGTGGCCACCGCCTGCAACGAGGAGCCGGAGGCGGCGAGCAGGGTCGTCACGGTGTCCCTGAGGTCCCGGTCCATGTCGTTGAAGAGCTTCTTCTGCTTGACGAAGACCAGGTCGACGGCTTTCGCCAGGGCGACCGTGTCGGTGCGCAGGGAGTCGCCGTGGACCGTGCCGACGGTCCCCATGGGGCCGATCGTGAGCTGCTTGTTCGGGGCCGCGCTGAGCACCGAGTGAAGGGTGAACAGCGACTCGACGGGCGGCTCGTCGCCCGTGTCGTTGCGGATCTTCGTGAGGTCCGAGCCGAAGGTGGTCAGTTCGTGCTCGACGAACGAGGTCACCTGGGTCGCGTCGAGATGCGTGAGGTCTGCCATGTCCGTTCTCCCTTCCGGGGCTATGGGCTGCCGGGTCTCTCGGTGCGGTGGTGGCCGGGACGGGGCCGGGGCGGCCGGCCCGCGTCACGGGCCGGGGTCAGGACAGCTCGCTCCACATCTGGGTGAGGCTGTTCTCGGTCTGCCGGTAGTTGTTGGAGACCTCGCCGAGCAGGGTGGCGTGGGACATCAGCAGCTGCTCCATGGCGGTGACCGCGTTGTTCCAGTCGCGCTGCGCGTTGGTGTAGGCGTCGGCGTCGGTGCCCTGCCAGGTGCTCTTCAGCTCGGTCAGCTCGGCCTCCAGGGTGTCCAGCGTGGTCTCGATGGCCCTGGTCTGCTGGATCAGGTCCTCCACGCCCTGGTCGACGTGGTTGTACTCGACGTGGATGACACCGTCGGCACTCATGGCAACTCCTTGGGTCGTGAGGGTGGCTCGTGAGGGTGGCTCGTGAGGGTGGGTCGTAAGGGTGGGTCGTAAGGGTGGTGTCCCGGTCGGCCGGCCGACGGGTCAGCCGGTCAGCTGGCTGTAGGCGGCGTCCGAGGTGCTCTGTGAGCTGCGCACCATGTCGGTGTTGGCCGCCTGGGTGGTGTTGTGCTGCTGCATCGTCGTGTTCAGGTGGTTGATCAGTCCCTGGAGCTTGTTCAGGATGATCTGCGCCTGGGCGTCCCACTGCTGGAGCAGCTTCTGGAACTCCCGGCCGTCCTCGGAGGCGGCGCTGTAGCTGGTGGCCAGGCCGCCGGCGGTAGTGTCCACGTCGGTCTTGCAGCGCTGGATGCCCGCGTGGGCGGTGGTGAGGGCGTTGATGCCGAGGAGTGTCGACGACGCCGACGACTGCTGGATCGGTGTGCTCACGGGTTACCTCGTTCCACTGGGTGCGGTCGGATGCGGTCGGTGCGGAGGGCGCCGGACCGCCTCGGCGAGACGGTCCGGGCCGGGCCGGGCTGGGTCAGTCCTCCTCGTCCGCGGCGAGGCCGGGGACGGCGGCGGCGCCGGAACCGGCGGGGGTTCCGTCGGCCGGTCCTCCCGGTGTTCCGGGAGCCCCGTCGCCGGCCGGGCCGCCGGAGCAGTCCCCCGCCGACGTGGTGTGTGCGGCGGTGGCGCCGGAGGCCGCGGCGGGGTCCAGGTCGGGGCCGGTCGGGAGCATCTCCAGGAACGTCGAGGGCAGGACCGCCGGTTCCGTCCCGCCGTAGCCGAGGTCCTCGACGGCCTGCCCGGAGGGCATGCGGTACTTCACTCCCGTGTCGGTCACCAGGTACGTGGTGTCCCCCAGCTCCCCGCCGCCCGCCCCGAGGACGCGGACCACGGCTCCGGCGCCCGGCCGTACGGCGATGGCGTCCACGGGGGCGCAGGCGGCCTGCACCCCTTCGGGCGCCGCGGCGGGCGCGGTGTCCAGGGTGGAGACCACGGCGACGCTCGTCCCGGGTCCGCCGTCCGTGGACTCCACGCCCACGCAGAGGTTCTGCCGGTCGGCGGCCGCCACCAGCCGGGGCGGGCCCGAGGGCCACTGCGCGGAGGCGGTGTCCCCGGTGGCGGGGCGGGCGAGGTGGGCGTCGAGCGTGTCGGTGGCCAGCGCCACCGCGGTGGGCGGCTCGCCGCCGTAACTGTCCTCGCGGGTGCGGGGGTCGCCCAGCACCAGGGCCGCCTGGGTGGCGTCCAGGGGACGCAGGCCCTGCCCGGTCAGCAGGTAGTAGCGCACCGGGCCGTCCGGGACCTGCCCGGTGAACACCTGGCCGACGCGGGTGGCGTGTCCGTCGAGCGACGGGCCCGCCGTGCCCCGTCCGGGGACGTCGAGGGGTGCCAGGTCGGGGCCGAGGGGCAGGCTGTTGAGGAACTCCGCCGAGACCGGGCGGGCGACCGCGTCGCCGTAGCCGAGGGCGCGCTGGGCGCCGTGCTCGGTGTCCAGCGGCAGCCGGCGCCCGTGCCAGACGAGGAACCGGTCCCCGCCGGGGGCGGTGACCAGGAGGGCCTGTTCCGTGGTGAGTCCGTCGCCCTCGGGCGGTGCGGAGCCGATGACGAGGGTCGTGGTGGCCGACCGCTCGCCCTTCCCCGTCCGGTAGATCCCCGAACAGACCAGCCAGGGGCCCGCGTTGACGTCCGAGGTGCCGGGCAGGTCGTCCGGGGCGCCGGAGATGCCCACGGCGGCCCCGCGCGGGACGCCGGCGAGGGAGGCGCCGGAGACCAGGCGGGTGGTGAGGTCGGAGCCGCCGATCAGCCGTGCGGAGGCGTAGTTGCGGAGGGGGTGCAGGACGCCGTCCTGGTAGATGTACCGCGTGCCGGTGTCCTTGCTGACGATGAGGGCGTCGGCGCTCCGCCAGGAGTCGTCGCCGCCGGGCGACAGCACCCCGAACAGGACACATCCCGCCGCGGCCAGGGCGCCCAGGAGGAGCCCCCAGGCGGCACCGCGGCCGGTGCGGCCCATCGGGCTCTCCGCCGCGTCCGGGTCGGTGAGCAGCATGCCGGAGGTGAGGCGGCTCATCATGAAGACGTGCGCCTCGACCTGGTCGCGCTTGGACTGCACCGGCTCCTCCTTTCCTCGTCTTCTCTGGCTCTGTCGTCGTCACGCCCCGCGGGGCGGCCCGCCGGCTCCGTGACACGCCCCGCGGGGCGGCCGGCCGGCTCCGTGTCACGCCCCGCGGGGCGGCCCGCGGGCTCTCCGTCCCGGCGTCTGTCCGCCCCCGCCGGTCAGCCGAAGACGCCGCGCATCCGGCCGTAGACGCCGAGCACCCACAGCACCAGCGGCAGCAGGGCGATCGCGGACGCGGAGTGCAGCAGTTCGGCGGCCCGCCCCCAGTGCGGGACGAGGCGGCGGCCCGGCAGCGCCCAGCACAGGACGGCCAGCGTGGCGGCCAGGGCGCACAGGAGCACGACGAGCAGCAGCCGGTTCCCGGTGCCGGAGCCCAGGGCGAGGGACACCACGAGGACCGCCGCGCCCCACAGTCCGGGCAGCAGCACCGACACGCGCTGCACGGCGTTGCCGATGCCCCGGCTGTGCAGGGCGAGCAGCAGGGCGAGGGCGAAGGCGGTGACGCGGGCCGGGGTGGTGGGTTCCGTGCCCAGGCAGGTCAGGGCCCCGGCGTTGATCACGCCCACCGCCGCGTACAGCGCGGTCGTCCAGCCCTCGGCGCGGATCGTGCGGGCGACGAGGCGTTCGCCGGGTTCGGGGTCGATGCCCTGCTGGAGTTCCCCGGCGTTGGTGGGCAGCGGGGGCATGCGCAGGCCCGCCAGCCAGAACGCCACGGCCGGGACGCTCGCGCCGAGCAGGGTGGCGACGACGGCGACGAGCGCGGCGGCGTGCGCGGCCGGGAGGTCGGTGAGGACCATGAGCAGACCGGCCAGCCAGACGGCGACCGCCACCACGGCCGAGGCGAGGAAGAAGCGGGCCGGGCCGGAGATCAGGATCAGGGCCAGTCCGGCGCCGGCCGCGGACGCGGCGGCGGCGGACAGCAGGCGGCTGCCGGTCGCGGCGGGGCCGTCGCCCGCGCCCAGTACGGGCAGCAGCCAGCCGGTGGCGCCGAGGCAGGGTCCGGCCATCAGGGCGAGGGCGGTGGCGGTGCCGTTGTCGGCCATGGCGCGGCTGGCGGCGGCGGCGCCGGCGAGCAGCAGCAGGCCCATCGCCGCGGCCGTGCCGGCGCGTACGGCGACCGGGGCGCCGGGCAGCACGAGTATCGCCAGCGCGACGGTCACGGAGCCCACCAGCAGGGTGCGCAGCAGCTGGCGGGTGGCGTCCTCGGACCACTGGTGGGGGCGCTCGCGCAGGGTGCCGGCCATGCCGTCCACCAGGTCGTCGAAGTGCGCCTCGGGGAGGGTCTCGACACCTGGCCGCAGGTAGAGGGTGTCGCCGTCGCGGAGTTCGAGGGACTGGGCGGTGGCCTCCAGGTCCAGCGGGGGGCCGCCGAGCCGCTGGAGGATCCAGCCGCCGTGTTCGAGTCCGGACTCCTCCAGGCCGTCGCCGGCGTATCCGATGACGACGGGCAGCAGATCGGCGATCGGGACGTCCGAGGGCACGGCGAGGTCGACGGACCGTTCGGACGTCCGTATGGTCACCCGGCAGAGGCTGGCCAGGGCGTTGTCGCTCACGCTCCTGCCTTTCTTCTTCGACGGCCCGTCGTGTGGGCGGGCACGGGTTGTGCGGGGACGGGTACGGGCGGTCCGGCCCGGACCTGCCGCGCGCACCTCACCCGAGGCGCTCGGGGTCGCGGAACCGGGGTCCGGCCGCTCGCACGAGAGCGCCGGGGGCGATGGTAGGCAGGCGTGTGTGAAGGAAAACTGACCGAAGGGCCGCGCCGGCCGGCCCGCGGCACAAAGGCTCCAGGGCCGGTCTCCCCCGCGCCGCGCACGCCCCCGCGCGGGCCTCCGCCCGTCCCGCCGGCCGGCGGGCGCGCGCATTTTTTACGCACTGACGCGTGCCTAGGATCCCGGGTGAGGTTCGTGGAGATGCTCCCGGCCGCGGTCGGGGCAGCCACACCGTGACGCCCGCGCCGTCAGGTCCGGGACGTGCGGCCGGCCGGCGGGGCCGGCGGCCGAGCAGGATCTGTGGTGGCCTGCCCCGTGCGGCGCTCGCCGTCCGCCGGCCGGGGGCGCGTGGAGGGACCCGAACCCGCCGGACCCCCACCGAAGGAGCGCCGTCCCGTTGTCCGTTGAACTCTTCCGCAGGCCGGCCCGCCGTCGCGGTCCCGACATGCCCCAGGGTGAACTGGCGCTCCAGGAGCCGCCGACCCTGCCGGAAGTGCAGGCGGACGCCTCCGCCGTCTGGACCTTCCTGCCGATGGGCATGATGTCCGCGTCGATGCTGGTGATGTTCCTGCGGCCGGGCGAGAACTCCGTCCTCAGCTACATCGCCATGGGCATGATGATGCTGTCCATGGTGGCCATGCTGGTCGGCCAGATCATGCGCGGCCGGGGGGAGCGCAAGCGCCGCACCAAGGGCGAACGGCGGGACTACCTGCGGTACTTGGCGCAGGTGCGCAGGAAAGTGCGGCGCGCGGTGCTCGAACAGCGGGAGGCCCTGGTCTGGCGCCATCCCGCCCCCGCCGTGCTGTGGTCGATGGTGCGCACCACCAGGCTGTGGGAGCGCCGCCCGGCCGACGACGACTTCGCCGAGGTGCGGATCGCCGTGGGCGATCAGCGGCTCGGGGTGCGTCTCAGTCCGGTCTCCACGAAGCCCGTCGAGGACCTCGAACCGTTGAGCGCGCACGCCCTGCGCCGGTTCATCCGCGCCTACTCGACCGTTCCCGACCAGCCCGTCGCGATCTATCTGCGGGCCTGGTCGAAGGTGCTCACCCGGGGTGACGAGGACCGCATCCGGGCGGCCGGCCGCGCCCTGGTGGCCCAGCTCGCCGCCTTCCACTCCCCGGAGGACCTGTGGGTGGCACTGTGCGTGTCCGACGAGCGGCAGGCCGACTGGGAGTGGCTGAAGTGGCTGCCGCACTGCCAGCACCGGTACGACCGGGACGGCGCCGGCCCCGCCCGCCTCGTCGCTCCGTCCCTCACCGAACTGGAGAACCTGCTCGGTGCCGAGTTCCAGGAGCGGCCCCCCTTCGACCCGGACGCGGTTCCGGGGCGCGAGGAACCCTTCACCGTCGTCGTCGTGGACGGCGGCCGGGTCCCGGCGGGGCACCGGCTGGACGGACAGGGCTTCCGCAACTGCGTCGTCGTGGACCTGGGGGGCGCGCTGACCTGGCGGCCGGGCCGTACGACGCTGCGGCTGGACTTCGCCGGCGACGAACTGCGCCTGGTGCGGACCGACCGCAGCCGTCAGGAGCAGACCACCGCGCTGGGCCGTCCCGACCGGATGGGCCCGGCGGCGGCCCGGTCGCTGGCCGCGCTCCTCGCCCGGTACCGGCCGAGCCTGGCCACCGACAGCACGGAACCGCTCGCCTCCGACATCCAGCTGACCTCGCTGCTCGGCATCCCCGACCTGCACCGGCACGATCCGGCGGGCTACTGGGCGGGACGCACCGACGCCGCCGACCGGCTGCGGGTGCCGATCGCGGTCGGCGCGGACGGCGCGCCCGTCGAGCTCGACATCAAGGAGTCGGCGCAGGGCGGCATGGGCCCGCACGGCATGCTCATCGGCGCCACCGGCTCCGGCAAGAGCGAGCTGCTGCGCACGCTCGTCCTCGGCCTGGCGCTGACCCACTCGTCGCAGACCCTGAACTTCGTGCTCGTCGACTTCAAGGGCGGCGCGACCTTCCTGGGCCTGGAGGACCTGCCGCACACCTCGGCCGTGATCACCAACCTCGCGGACGAGGTCGCCCTCGTCTCCCGTATGCAGGACGCCCTGCACGGCGAGCTGATCCGCCGTCAGGAGCTGCTGCGGGCGGCGGGCAACTTCACCTCCGCCCTGGAGTACGAGAAGGCGCGGGCCGCGGGCACGCCGCTGGAGCCGCTGCCGAGCCTGTTCGTCGTCGTGGACGAGTTCAGCGAACTGCTCGCCTCGCACGGCGAGTTCATGGAGCTGTTCGTCATGATCGGCCGGCTCGGGCGGTCCCTGGGCGTGCATCTCCTGCTGGCCTCCCAGCGCCTGGACGAGGGCAGGATGCACCAGCTGGAGAGCCACCTCTCCTACCGCATCGGCCTGCGCACGTTCTCGGCCATGGAGAGCCGCGGGGTGCTCGGCGTGCCCGACGCCTACCAGCTTCCCTCCCAGCCGGGCAGTGGATACCTCAAGAGCGGTGTGGAGGCACTGACCCGGTTCCGGGCCGCGTACGTCTCCGGCTCCTACCGGCGGCGGCGCGGCGCCCTGGCCCGTGCGCAGGTGGCCGGTCAGGTCACCCCGTGGAGCGTCGGGTGGGTCGCGCCGCGGCAGCTGCCCGAGTCGGTGGTCAGGGCGGAGGAGGAGGCCGCCGCCGCGGAGGAGGCGAGCGCGCGGAGTCTGCTCGCCACCGCCGTGGACCGGCTGCGCGCGTCGGGTCCGGCGGCCCGCCAGGTGTGGCTGCCGCCGCTCGACCTGCCGCCGACCCTGGACCAGCTGCTGCCCCCCACCGCGCCGGACGCCGAGCGCGGTCTGACGGTCGCGGCCGGCGGGGCCGGCGCCGAAGCGGTGGCACGGGGCGGCCTGCGCGTTCCGATCGGTGTCGTGGACCGGCCCTTCGAGCAGCGCCGCGACCCCCTCGTCGTGGACCTCTCCGGGGCGGGCGGCCACGTCGCCGTCGCGGGCGGCCCGCAGAGCGGCAAGTCGACTCTGGTGCGTACCCTCATCACCGCCCTGGCGCTCACCCACACCCCCCGCGAAGTGCAGTTCTACTGCCTCGACTTCGGCGGCGGCAGCCTGACCGGGCTCGCCGGACTGCCGCACGTCGGCGGAGTGGCGGCACACGTCGACGGCGAGCGGATCGGCCGTACCGTCGCCGCGGTCGCCTCGCTCCTGGCCGAACGGGAGCGCCTCTTCCTGGAGCACGGCATCGACTCCATGGCGACCTACCGCAAGCGGCGCGCGGCCGGCGAGTTCCCCGACGAGCCGTACGGCGACGTCTTCCTGGTCGTGGACGGCTGGGGCACCCTGCGGCAGGACTTCCTCGACCACGTGGCCACCCTGTCCCAGTTCGCCCTGCGCGGACTGAACTACGGCGTGCACCTCGTCGTCACCACCACCCGTTGGGTGGAACTCGCCGCGCAGGTCAGGGATCAGGTGGGCACCCGTCTGGAGCTGAAGATGGGCGACCCGATGGAGTCGGTGATCGACATCCGGCGGGCCCGCTCGGTCCCCCGCGTCCCCGGCCGCGGCCTGACCCCCGAGTCGAAGCTGCACTTCCTCGCCGCGCTGCCGCGCCTGGACGGCGTGCAGGACCACAAGGACCTGGCCGAGGGCGTCGCCGAGGTCGTCCGGGCGGTCGGCGAGCACTGGCAGCGGCCTCCGGCTCCGCCGGTGCGGATGCTGCCGGTCCGGCTGCCCGCCGGTGAACTGCCGCCCGCCGAGGGCGACCTGCGGATCGCGCTCGGTGTGGAGGAGGACAAGCTGGCCCCCGCCTGGCACGACTTCGCCGAGCATCCCCACCTCGTCGTCGTCGGCGATGCGGAGACCGGCAAGACCAACCTCCTCCGTCTGGTGGCCAAGGGCATCACCGAGCGCTACACCCCCGCCGAGGTGCGGATCCTGGTCGTCGACTACCGCCGGGAACTGGTCGAGGCGGTGCCGGAGGAGTACCGGCTCGGCCACGCGGTCTCCGTCGACCAGCTGCGCGAACTGGCCGACGGCGCGGGCCGCGCGCTGCGCAGCCGCATGCCAGGGCCGGACATCGCCCCGTCCCGGATGCGGCAGCGCGACTGGTGGCGGGGTCCCACCCTGTTCGTCCTGGTCGACGACTACGACCTGATCAACGCGCCGCTCGGCCGCAGCCCCTTCGAGCCGCTGCTGGACTTCCTGGCCCTCGGCTACGAGATCGGCTTCCACCTGGTCGTGACCCGTTCCGCCGCGGGCGCCGGCCGGGGGCTGGGCGACCAGGTCCTGCGCCGGATGCTGGAGATGAACACCCCCGCCCTCCTGATGTCGTGCCCGCCCTCCGAGGGCTACCTGTTCGGCAGTGTGAAGCCACGCGTCCTCGTCCCGGGCCGGGCACTGCGCATCACCCGCCGCAAAACGTTCCAGGTGCAGACGGGGCTGCTGGGGGAGGACTGAGACGCCGTGGGGGTCCGGCCCCGGGCCGGACCCCCACCAGGACGGGCCACGTCGTGCGCTGACGCCCTCACCCCTGCGCGGCGCTGTCGCGCCGACCGCGCCGGGCGCGGACCGCGCCCCGGACGGCGGCCGCCGCCAGCACCGCCAGCAGACCGGCCGCCCCCACGAGCAGGGCGACCCGGCGCGGCCCCGGGTCCTCGCGGGGCAGCGACAGCACCACCCGCCCCGCCGCCGCCTTCCGCGGCGCGGTGGCCCGCCCGCCGTCCGGTACGACGGTCAGTGCGGCATAGGTGTCCAGGCGGGGCACGTCCGCCGGGTAGGCGGTCCCGGTCAGCCGCTGCGCGGTCTCCTCGGCGCTCAGGTCCGGATACCGGGACCGTACGAGCGCGGCGGCGCCGGCGACGTAGGCGGTGGCGAAGGAGGCACCGGTGCCGGTGAAACTGCCCGCGCCGCGCGGACCGGTGCCGACGACCTTGTCGCCCGGCGCGGCCAGGTCGGCCCCGTCCGGCTCCGGCGCGTCGTCGGGGCGGGTGCCGTCGGGACCGAAGTCCAGGACGGAGAGCACCCCCTCGTCCGACGCGGGCCAGAAGCGTGCGGGCCGGGCCGCGTCCCCCGTGCCGCCGGAGGCGCCGGACGCGCCGGACGTGCCGGACGTATCGGACGCGCCGGTCGTGCCGGAGGCGTCGGTCGTGTCGGAGGCGGTGTCGGGCGCCGCCGCCGCGACCACCAGGCAGTCCCGCCCGGCGGCGTACCGCACCGCCGCGGTCAGTTCCTCGCTGCCCTCGGGCAGCGCCAGCGGCACCGCGATCACCCCGGCCCGCGCGTCGGCCGCCGCGCGGATGCCGGCGGCGACCAGCCCGGCGTCGGTCCGGCCGCGCGCGTCGGTGCCGCGCACCGCGAGGACGCGAGCGTCCGGGGCCATCCCGCCGAGGTCGGCGCCGGTGCCGTCGTCGTCCGCCGCGACGAGGCCCGCGACGAAGCTGCCGTGCCCGACGCAGTCCTCGTCGGCGTCCCCCACCGCCTCGACCCGGCCGCCGAGACCGTGGGCGCCCGGCTCCACCCCCGAGTCGACCACCGCGACGGTGACTCCCGCTCCCCGGGAGTACGCCCGGACACCGGACAGCCCGAGCACGGCGTGGGTCCACGGGACGACCGACATGGTGGTCGGGGAGGGCCCGGTGCACGCGGCGCCGGAACCCAGGGAGCCGGGGACGACGGGCAGCCGTACGGTCGAGGCGGACGCGCTCGGTGCCGGTGACGCCTCGTCGGCCCGCGCGACGGGCGCCGAGCAGACGGTGAGGGCGAGGGCGCACAGGCCGGCGGGGACCGCGTACGGGGGGACGTGGGCGAGCAGGGTGGGCCGAGCCGTCCTGCGCGGCCGGGAGAGGGGCATGTGCGGTCCAGTCCTTCAGGGGTCGGGGCGGCCGGAGCCGGCCGGAGCGGGAGCGTCTCCGGTCACACGCGGAGGAAGGCGCCGGTACCCGGCGGACGGGCCGGCGCGGCGGCCGCACGACCGTGACCGGCGCCGTACGGCCGCGGCGGCCTCGGCCGGTCGGCCGGCGGTTCGGGGCGCACGAGGTGACCGAGCAGCCGGCGCACGGCCGCGGCACGCGCCCGGGCGCTGTCGGTCTCGTGCACCAGCGCGTGCGCGTAGGAACGCTCCAGGGGCCGCAGGGTGAAGCGGCCCGGTCCGCACTCGTGGAGCAGGTGCACTCCGGTGAGCGCCGACAGGAGGACGCGGGCCGGGCGGGGTTCCACACCGGCCAGGGCCGCGGCCTCCCCGGTGCTCACCTCGGGCTCGGGGTGGAGGGCGAGGAGCCGGAACAGACGGGCCGCGTCGGGGGCGAGGGTCCGGTAGGAGCCGTACAGGCTCCGCCGTACCGTCCGCAGGTCGTCCTCGTCGAGGGAGAGGGGCCCGGCGGGCGCCGCGGCTCCCGACGCCGGCTTCCCGGGTACGTCCGTGATCCGCCCGGCGGCCAGGCGCAACGCGAACGGCAGCCCGCCGCAGCACTCCACGAGCCGTCCGATCCCCTCGCGGTCCGCGGCGAGCCGGCCGGAGTCGACGCGCGTGGCCAGCAGTTCCAGGGAGCCTTCGGGCGTCAGCGGGTCCAGTACGACCCGGTGGGCCCCGTCCGCGGCGACCAGCCCGGAGAGCTGGTCGCGGCTCGTCACCAGGACCGCGCACCCGTGCGCGCCGGGCAGCAGCGGCCGTATCTGCTCGGCGTCGCGGGCGTCGTCGAGCAGCAGCAGGAAGCGGCGCCCGGAGAGCACGCTGCGCCACAGGGCGGTGTGCGCGTCCAGATCGTCCCGGTCCTCGGGCAGCCGGGCCGGCGGCACGTCCAGCGCCTCGAGCAGGCCGCGGATCGCCTCGCCCGGCGCGACCGGCGGAGCGGACGGGTCGAAGCCCCGCAGGGAGACGTGGATCAGTCCGTCCGGGAAGCGGTCCGTCAGCCGGCGGGCGACCTCGGTCGCCAGGGCGGTCTTGCCGACCCCGGCCTGGCCGCAGACCGCGGCGAGGGTCATGGTCTCGTCCCCCGGCCCGGCGGCCACGGCCGCAGCGAGCAGCCGCGCTACCTCGGCCGCTCGTCCGACCAACCCGCGCGGAGCGACGGGCGCGGCACCGCCGAACGAGATCAGCCGCCGGTCCGCGTCCGCGCCGCCGGCCCGCGCCGGTCGGGTCGTGGTGTCGTGCGCGGGCGGGCGGAGCCGCGGCCCGCCCGCCGGCCGCGGCGCGCGCCGCCGGTGGTCCGCCGTGGCCCGCGGTGGCGTCGCGGCGGCGGGAGGGGGAGGCGTCGCGCGCGCGAGGCCGTCCCCCTCACGCGGCGCCGGGGCGGGGCGGCCGGGCCCCGGACGCTCCGCCCGCGCGGTGACCGGGTGGTCGACCGGGTGGTGGTGCGCGAGGTCGCGGAGCACGCGCTCGTGGGCGGCGCGCAGTTCCGCTCCCGGGGTGACGCCCCGTTCCTCGGCGAGCCGGGTCCGGGCCGCGTGGCAGACGTCCAGGGCTTCGGCCTGGTGTCCGGTGGCGGCGAGCGACAGGGCCAGTCTCGCCAGGACGCCTTCGTCGAGCGGGTGCCGGGCGCCGCAGCGTTCGAGCGCGGGCAGGACGCGGTCCGCCAGCCCGTGCCGCAGCGCGGTGTCCGCGGCCTCCCGCACGGCCGCCACGTACTCGTCTTCGAGAACGGTGAAGACCCGGTGGCCGCGGGCGACGGCCGGGACGCCGGCGACGACCGGCCCCCGCCACAGCGACACGGCCTCGACGAACCGCTCCACGGCTTCCTCCGCGGCTCCCGCGCGGTCCGCGTTCTGGGCGAGCTCGCGCAGGTGACGGAAGCGGGACAGGTCGACGTCGTCGGTGTCGACCCGCAGCCGGTAGCCACCGAAGACCCGGACGAGCCGCTGTCCTTCGGCGCGGTTGGGCAGTCCCGGCTCCAGGAGACGGCGCAGCATGCCGATGTGCCGGTGGATCACGTTGGTCGCGCTCACCGGCTGCCCCTGGCCCCACAGCACGTCGGCGATCTCGCCGACGGGAACGGGCCGTTTCACGCGGACGAGCAGCACCGCCAGGGTGGCGCGCTGCTGCGGGGGCCCGAGATCCAGCTCGGCACCCTCACGCCAGGCGCGCACCGGCCCCAGCACGGAGAAGGACGGCGCCGCGGGTTCCTGCCGCATCACCTGCCCTCCCGCCCCACGGTCCTCACCCCAGTCGCCACTTCTGGTTCTGCGTCCCGGCGCACGTCCACAGCTGGAGACGGGAGCCGTTGGCGGTCTGCTGGTCCTTGACGTCCACGCACTTGTCCGCGCGGACGTTGACCAGGTCGCCGGCGGCGGTGAGACGGAACCGCTGGGCCGAGCCGCCGTCGCAGTCCGCCATCTGGATGGTGGCGCCGTCGGCCACCGAGGCCAGGGCGACGTTCATGCACAGGCCGAGCGACCGGACCGAGCCGTCCGAGTAGAAGGACCACTGCTGCCACTTGGCGCCGGTGCAGTCCCAGATCTGGACCGGGGTGCCGGCTTCGGCCGCGCCGTCGGTGACGTCGGCGCAGCGACCGGACGCCGAGCCGGTCAGGGGGCCCACCGACTGCACGGTCGGGGCCGACGCGGTGCGGGCGGTGGTCGATGTCGAGGCCGTGGACTTGACGGGCTGGTCGCCGCCCGCCGCGGCCGCGGCGGCTGCCGCCGCGGCGGGGTGCGTGGCGGCGCCGGAGGCGGTGTCGGGGCTCGTACCGGTGTCGGGCTCGTCCTTGCCGCTCTTCGGCGACGCGGAGGCCGTGGCGGGCCGGGTGCCGGTGGTGGGCTTGGCGGAGGCGGCGGTGGAGGGAGCGACGCCGGGGACACCGCCGGGGCTGCCCCCGCTGTCCTGCGAGAAGTCGCCCTGAGCCGCCCGGGCGGCCTCCGACTCGTGTTTCTCGCTTCCCCCGCCGACCAGGAGGACGGAACTCCCGGCCACCAGGAGAGCCAGCAGGGAGACGCCGACGACCGCTTCACGGGAGAGCCTTCGACCGCCGTTCCCGGCGCCGCCGTCCTCCTCCGAGGGCGCGGCGAGCGCCGCCGGTGCGGAGGCGCTCGTCCCCTCGGCCCGACCGCCCGACGCCTCGGCGCGACCGTCGGCGGAGCCGGTACCGGGATCCGGCTCGGCGGCGTCGACGTCGGCGGAGCCCGTACCGGAATCCGGCTCGGCGGCGTCGACGTCGGCGGCCGGCCGTCGGGACGCGGCGGTGACTGTGTCTGTGTCCGGGTCCGGGTCCGGGTCCGTGTCCGTGGCCGCTGCTCCTGACGCGGCCGGACTCCCCACGGTGGCGCCTGCCCCGGCCGGGGCCTCCTGCTCCGCGGTCTCCTGCTCCGGGTTCTCCTCGGTCCGGACGGAGGGTGCTCCGGTGTGGACGGCGGTCCGGCCGGCGGTCGCGGTCCGTTCGGCGGTCGCGGTCCGGCCGGCGAGCTCGGTCTCGCCGTGCCCCCGGGCGGGGTCCCGCTCCTCGGCGCCGTCCGCTCCCGGCGGCTCCTCCGCCGCCACCGCGAGGCCGCTGGACGGAGACGAGGTCGCGTCCCCGGAGCGTTGTGTCGCCCCGCCCCTCATAGTCCACTCTCCTGGATCAAACGTGTGACCGGCGGTACGCGCACCTGCGCCGCGACGCGACGCCCGGGCCGTCCGGCAGACGACGGGGCGACGGTCCGCCCGTCCGCCCCGGGCCAGCGTAGGTCGGTCCAGTGACAGGAAACTGACCCGCGCGGACGCGGGACCGTGGGGGTTCCGCGGACGGTTCTCCCTCCCGTGCCGCTCTCATGTCGACGGCTCCGACGTGAGACGCAGGGGCGTGCGCGCCCCCGGTTCCCGGCCGGTGCGGCCTCGCGGGGGCAGGGCGCGGATCCTCGACCGGATCCGGTCGGCGGCGTCGCTCACCTCGGGCGCCACCTGGTCCATGGCGTCCCGTACCGCGAGCGCGCGCGCCCAGGCCCTGCGGGCCGCAGCCGGGGCGGCCGCGGAACGGTGCGCGTCGCCGATCCGGACCAGACAGCGGAACTCGTGGTGCGCGTCCCCGGCCGCCCGGTACAGCTGGAGGGCGCGCTGGTGCCCGGTGAGCGCGCGGCGGGGATGGCCCAGTACGTCGTGGCAGTGGCCGAGCGCGCTCCAGACCGCGGCCTCGGCGTGCGGCTCGGCGAGGCCGCGCAGCGCTTCGAGGGCCTGCCTCGTCACGGCGAGCGCCTGCCGGTGCGCGCCCAGCAGGAGGTACGTCCCGCCGACCGCGACGAGCGCGCCGGAGGCGCCCACCGGGTCGCCGGCGTCCCGGTGCTTCTCCACGGCCCTCTTCCCGTGGCTCAGAGCGTCGTCGAGGAGGCCCTGCCGCTCGTACACCTGGCTGAACCTGCGGTGTACGAGGGCCTGTCCCGGCAGGTCTCCCAGTGCGCCGAAGAGGTCGTGGGCCCGGCTCAGATGGGTGTGGGCGTCGTCCGGGCGGCCGAGGTGCCCGATGAGTTCGCCGAGCGAGCCGTGCGCGTGGGCCAGTGCCACCGGATCGCACAGGTGCCGGGCCGAGTCGAGGGCCGACCGCCACGGCGTGGTGTCGTCGAACCGCAGCCCCTGCTGCTGGAGGAGGAGTTCGGCCACCCGGGCGAGCCGCCAGGTGTGCTCGTGGAACCCGTTGCGGGACGCCAGGCTCACCATGTCGGCCAGTGCCCGGCGCTCGGCGCCGCACCAGGCCAGTGCCTGGGCGGCGCTCCCGTGCTCGATCACCGTGACTCCGGGCAGGGCCGGGGGCGGCGCGGGGACGATCCTGTTCGGGGAGAGGCGCGCGAGGGCGTCGCCCGCCGTGTGGAGGTGGTGGTCGAGCAGGCGCCGCAGGGCCGGCCGGGACGCCTCGGCCTCGGGGTGGATGTCGTCCCGGGGCGTGCGCGGGCCCCCGGCGCGGCCGTCCGGCACCGGTTGCCGGGCGGTTCGCGGTGCGGCGGCCGCTGCCCCGTGTTCAGCGGCGCGGGCGAGTTCGCCGGCGTACGTCCCGACCAGCCGCAGCCAGTGGTACCGGTCGCCGGGCCCCTCGGTCAGCAGGCCCGCGCGGACCAGTTCGCCGAGCGGCCGGCGGACCCGCTCCACCGGCAGCCCCGCCGTGCTCGCCGCCGCCGCCGTGGAAACCGTCGTGCCCGGACAGGCGGCGAGCAGCCGGAAGACGCGTGCGGCGGCCGGGGAGAGGGTGCGGTACGAGGTGTCGAGGGCCGCCCGTACCTCGGGCACCGCGTCCAGGCCGGTGCCCGTCGAGTGGATCTCCTCGGCCAGCGCGGCGAGCGGGAAGGCCGGTCCGGCGGAGGCCCGTGCGGCGACGGCGGCCAGGGCCAGCGGCAGTCCGCCGGTCAGGGAGACGAGCGAGCCGACCGCGTCCTCCTCGGCGGCGACACGGTCACCGCCGAGCCGCGCGGCGAGACAGTCACGGGCTTCGTCGTCGTCGAAGGGCGCCAGGCCGAGGAAGCGGGTGCCCCGCGCGTTCCCCGCGATCTCCCGCAGCGGGTCCCGGCTGGTGACGACGGCGAGGCAGCCGGGCGTGTCGGGGAGCAGGTCCCGGATCTGGGCGGCGTCGCGGGCGTCGTCGAGGAAGACCAGGACCCGGCGGCCCGCCAGTGCCTCCCGGTAGCGCCGGACCCTCTCGTCCCCGGGAATGTCCCCCGGCGACAGACCCAGAGCGCGCAGGAACCCGCAGAGCACCACGGCGGGGTCGGTCGGTGGGGTGCCCGGGGTGTGGCCCCGCAGGTTCGCGTAGAGCTGTCCGTCCTGGAAGCCGGGTGCCGCGCGGTGCGCCCAGCGGCGGGCCAGCGCGGTCTTGCCCACGCCCGGCGGCCCGCTGAGGACGACCGCCTCGGGCGGCCGGGCCGCGGTGCCGCAGGGCGCCGGCAGCAGCGCCAGCTCCCGCTTGCGGCCCACGAAGACGGGCAGGCCGGGCGGGAGCTGAGCGGGTACGGAGTACGTGACCGGCGGCAGGGCGGGCCGCTCCGGCGCGGTGGACGAGGTGAGGTCCGCGCCGGGGGCGGCCGGCGTGCCGGCGGACGGGCCGAGGACCTGCCGGGCCGCCGCACGCAGCTCCCGGCCCGGTTCGATGCCCAGGTCGTCCGCGAGCCGGGCCTTGACCGCACGGTAGGTGCGCAGCGCCTCCCGCACCCGGTCCGTCGCCATCAGGGCGTACAGCAGTCGTGCGTGCACCGGCTCGTCGAGGGGCCGTTCGGCGGCGCAGCGGCGCAGCGGCCCGAGCAGTTCCCCGATCGTGCCGCAGCGCAGCGCCGCGTCGGCGGCCTCCTTGACCACGGTGTGGCGTTCCCGGTCCAGCGCCTTGAAGGCCGGAGCGGTGTGCATGGAGGGCGGGAGGCCGTCGAGCGGGTGGCCTTCCCAGAGCGCCAGCGCCGCCACGTACGTCGCCACGCTCCGCCGCGTGGAGCCGTCGTCCCGCGCCCGCCGGGCCTCCTGGGCCAACTGCCGGAAGCGCAGCAGGTCGAGGGAGTCGGCGTCGGCGTCCACCCGGTAGCCGCCGGCTCCGCGCAGCAGCCAGCCGCCGGACCGGCGGGCCGGCAGATCGGGTTCGAGGGTCCTGCGCAGCAGGCCGATGTGCCGGTAGACGAGGGTGAGCGCGCTGACGGGAGGCTCGTCGCCCCACAGGGCGTCGACGATCTGCTCGACCTCCATCGGCTGGCCCGGGCGAGCGAGCAGCAGGGCGAGCAGCCCGCGCTGCTGGGGCGGCCCCAGTTCCAGGGCGACCCCGTCGCGCCAGGCACGGACCGGCCCGAGCACGGAGAACCACAGTCTTCCCGGCTCGGGTGCGGTCCCGCTCTCCCCTGTGACACCCGTCGGCATGTCCCCCTGGCCTTCCCCGCTCCGGCACCGACGTCGTCCACGACCGTCCCGCACCCAGATCCCTTGCGGGTACGAACGCTGGACGACGTGACTTGGAACCGACTTGGCACCGACATGGCGGGGGGACCGGGCGCGCGCCGTGGGGCGGCGAGGGGGGACGAGACGTCGTACGACGCCGTGGTGGGCTCGCCGGACCGCTCCGGCCGCGCGGAGGGTCTGGGCCAGGCACAGTGCCGCCACCGCGGACCGCTCCGGCCGCGCGGAGCATCCGGGCCAGACACAGTGCCACTACCGCGCACTGCCCCGGCACTGCGGAGCATCCGGGCCAGGCACAGTGCCGCCACCACGGACCGCTCCGGCCGCGCGGAGCATCCGGGCCAGACACAGTGCCACTACCGCGCACTGCCCCGGCACTGCGGAGCATCCGGGCGGAGGATCCCCACGGAGCATCCGGGCGGCGGATCCGGGCCGCGGATCCGCAGCGCGCGGTTCCTCACGTCGCGAAGGTCCGCCGCCGTGCCGAGGCCGCCGACAGGTCCGCCGTGGCCCGGCGCGCGGCGGCCACGTGGTGGGGCGAGTCCCAGGCGAGCGCGACGCGTTCGGCCAGCGCGTAGGCGTCGGCGGCGGCCTGTCCCTCACCGACGAGCCGGTAGAGGTCGCCCAGGGGGTGGGCGAGGGGGCGGGTCGCGTACGCCCCGCCGGCGGTGCCCCCGAACTGCTCCCGGATGGGCAGCAGATGGTCGATCAGCAGGGCCGCGGTGTCGGTGTCGCCCTGGCGGAAGGCCAGTTCGCAGCGGTAGTCGAGCTCCACCCCGTAGAGGTGGTCCCTCACCGGTCGCGGCGCGATGGGGACGGCCCCCGCCTCGTCCAGCCGCCCCAGGCGGGCCAGGACGAGGGCGTGCATCACGGCGACGGGGGTACCGACGACCGCGTGCAGGTCCCGGATGGCCGCCGCGATGTCGGCCTCCCGCCCCTGCGTGAGCCGGATGGCCCACAGGCCCAGCGTGCGGGGGGCCGTGGCGTAGTGCGCCCCGATGTGCTGGAACAGGCCGACCGCCTCGTCGTACCCGGCTTCCGCCTCGTCGAAGCGTCCCCTGACCGTGGCCAGCATGGCCGTGGTCATGACGTTGATGGCCTGCGCCCACCGCATCCGGTAGCGCTGCGCGAGTCCCAGGCCTTCGGCGGTGTGCCGGCGTACCGCGTCCGGATCGTTGCGGGTGGCGGCGGTCATGCTGTCGAGGTGCTCGCACACCCAGCGGTAGGCGGGAAGGTCGTGGACCCGGGCGAGCTCGCGCAGTTCGTCGACGAGCGGCGTCCGCTCGGCGCCGTGCACCTCGTGCGGCAGCAGCTGGGCGGACGTCATCAGCGCGGAGGCCAGCAGGCGCGGTCCGCCGTCGGCCCGGGCCAGGGCCAGTTGGGCGTCGGCCGCCTCCAGGGCTCGCCGCGGGTCCTCGGCCGCCACCGCGTCGACGAGGACCTGGAGCACGCGGGCACGGGTCGGACCGTCCAGGGCGTCGTCGCCGGCGAGCCGTTCCAGGCGGGCCAGCGCGGTCCGGTCGTAGAAGCCCTCCAGTCTGCTGCGCCAGTGGGAGGGTTCGGTCCAGGCCCCGTAGACCGCCGCGACCAGGTCGTCGCGGCCGGCCCGCACGGCCAGGTCGACCGCGCGCTGCCGGGTGTGCTGGGCGGCTTCCGTGGCTCCGGCCCGGATCTGCGCGCCCAGGAGCCGCACCAGAAGGGCGACCACGCCGTCCGGGTGCGTGTCGGGGTCCGCCGTGGCCGCGGTGTGCGCCTCCAGCGCCTGCTGGATCAGCCCGACGGACACGTCGTGGGCGTACCGCCGCTCGGCCGTCTCGGCGGCGCGCAGCGCGTAGTCGACGGCCAGGGGCGCGTTCGCCGTCCGGCCCGAGCGGGCGAAGTGGTGGGCCAGCGCGGCGAGGTCGTCCGGGCGGTGGCGGCGCAGCTCCTGAGCTATGCGGTCGTGCAGGCGGGACCGGCGTATGCCGGACAGGTCGGTGTACACCGTGTCGCGGACCAGGGCGTGCACGAAGCGGACCCGTCCCGGTCCGGGCTCGGTCAGGAGATCCGCCGCCAGGGCGGCGTCGAGCCCCGCGAGGACGGTGTCCTCGTCCCCGTCGGCCGCGTCGGTCAGCAGGGCCACCTCGGCCTCGAGTCCCACGACGGCCGCGAGCTGTACGGCGGAGCGCGCGCCGGCGGGCAGGAGCGCCAGGCGTCTGCGCAGGACGTCCCGGACTCCCTGGGGGACTTCGGAGACGGCCACCAGGGCGCCCTCGCTGGCCAGCAGGCGTGCGCTCTCCCAGACGTAGAACGGATTGCCGCCGGTGCGCTCGGCGATCGCCGTCACCGTGGTCCCGTCCACGGGTTCGCCGCAGACGGCGTCGACGACGGTGGCGACGTCCCGCGCCGACAGGCCGCCGAGCGCGACCCGGTGCGGGAGGCGGCGGGCGAGGTGGGCGAGGGTCTTGGCCAGTTGCTCCCCCGCCTCGGCCGGACGGTAACTGGCCACGGTGAGGAGGGGCACGCCGGTGACCGCGGCCGTCGCTTCGAGCAGGGCGAGCGTCTGGCTGTCGGCGCGGTGCAGATCTTCGAGGAGGACCGCCAGCGGCTGCTGGGCCGCCGCGTCCCGCAGCCAGGCGGCGAAGGCGCGGTGCATGCGGAACAGGCCCGCGGTCGCCTCGTCGCGCGTCGTGGCGGCCGTGCCGTCCGGCTCGTGCAGCAGCGCCGCCAGTTCCCCGGGCTGCGCCGGGGGGCATGCACGGGCGAGTGCGCCGAGCGCCTCCACCCAGGCCCAGGCGGGCGGCGCACCTTCGTACTCCGGGCAGCCGCCGGTCACCACGGTCCAGCCGTCGCGCCGCAAGCCGTCGGCGAGCCGCCCGAGCAGGGCGGACTTTCCCGCCCCCGCCTCCCCGGTGACCAGCACCATGTCGCCCGCGCGCCAGGCCGCCCGTGCGGCGGCGTCCACGGCGCGCAGTTCGTCGCTCC
This sequence comes from Streptomyces sp. NPDC003248, assembly GCF_055563235.1. NCBI lineage: Bacteria > Bacillati > Actinomycetota > Actinomycetes > Kitasatosporales > Streptomycetaceae > Streptomyces > Streptomyces sp. NPDC003248. The sequence goes on from NZ_JBVHDT010000004.1 coordinate 127,754, forward strand.
TGCCGACGAAGAGGTCGTGCCGGCCTCCGGGCGCGCCGGCCGGGGCCTGGGCGGGCACGGCGATCGCCGGCGGCGGTGTCGGGCCGGCCGCGCGCAGCACGTCGAGCCGCTGGGAGAGGACCGCGTGCTCCAGTTCGGCCAGGGCGGGCGACGGATCGCAGCCGAGTTCGTCGCGCAGCACCGCCCTGGCACGGCGGAGCGAGACGAGGGCGTCCGCCTGCCGGCCGTCGGCCCAGTGGGCGAGCGCGAGCAGTCGCCATCCCTCCTCCCGCAACGGGCTTTCCCGCACCAGGACCTCGGCCGCCGACGCCGCCTCGGCCGCGTGCCCGGTACGGAGGTCGGCCGCGACGGCGAGTTCGCGGGCCTCGGCGTGCAGCGCGCCGAGGCGGACCACTTCGGGCGCGGCCCACGTCTCGTCCGCGTGCTCCATGAAGGCGGGACCCTGCCACCACCGCAGTGCCTCGGCGAGCAGCTCGCGTGCCTGCGCGGCCGGCACGCGACGCGCACGGCTCACCAGGGCCTCGAAGCGCCAGGCGTCCACCGCGTCCTGCGGCAGCCGCAGCGCGTACCCCGGAGGGGAGGTGATCAGGACGGAGGCGGGGGTGCGCGGGGGCCGCTCGGGTTCGAGCAGGCGGCGCAGGTTCGACACATAGGCGTGCAGGGACACGGACGCCTTGGCCGGTGGCGCCCCGCGCCACAGGTCGTCCGCCATGCGGTCGACGGAGACCACGCCCTGGCGGGCCGCGATCAGCAGCGCGAGGACGGCCCGTTGCCGTGGGGGTCCCAGATCGACCGGCTTCCCCCCGACGTCGGCACCCATGGAACCCAGCACTCGGATACGCAGCACGCTGCGGGAATCTACCCGAGCGGCGTACGCGGCTCCTCAACGAAAACTAAACGCCCTTCCCGCCGGCGGGCGTCCCCGGGCCGGACCGGGACGGCGGCAGCGACACGGACGGGTGACAGAGGCGGACGGGCAGGTTCCGCCGACGCGCCTCGGGGCATCAGGTAAGTCCTCATCCGGCCCCAGAATCACGGGAGTTGAGCATGCTCCGTGGCATAGACGTCAGCGCCTACCAGTCCTCCTCCTTCGACACGGACGACATCTCCTTCGTCTTCATCAAGGCGACGGAGGGCCGCACGTACGTCAACCCGAAACTCTCGGCCCAGACGAAGCACGCCCGCGAGGCCGGACTCGTCGTCGGCTTCTACCACTTCCTGTGGCCCGGCAACATCACCGCCCAGGCGCAGCACTTCCTCTCCAAGGCCCCGGAGCGCGCGGGTGACATCCTCGCCGTCGACTGGGAGACGACGGGCGAGGGCACCCATGCGAGCAACGCCGAGAAGGACCGTTTCATCCGGAAGGTGAAGCAGTTGAGGCCGCACCACCGGGTGATCCTCTACTGCAACCGGAACTACTGGCTGAACGTCGACGACACCTCGTACGCCGGCGACGGCCTGTGGATCGCCGACTACGTCACGGCGGGCGAGCCCCGCATCAAGGCCGACTGGCGCTTCCACCAGCACACCGACGACCCCGTCGACAGGAACGTGGCGGACTTCGCCAGCCGGGCGGCGCTACGGGCGTGGGCGACACCGGACTGAGGACCGGGCCGGCCGGGGCCGGTCGCCCCCGCCGGGCGGCGCGGGCTCAGCGGCACCCGGGCGGCCCGGGAACGGCGGTACGACCCGGGCGGCCCGGACTCGGCGCTACGACCCGGACGGCCCAGGCCCGGCGGAACGACCCGGACGGCCCGGGCCCGGCGGTACGACCCGGACGGCCCAGGCCCGGCGGTACGACCCGGGCAGTCCGGGCCCGGCGGTGCGGCCCGGCGGCGGTGCGCGTCAGCCCGTGAAGTCCGGGGTGCGTTCGGGGCTCGCCTGCGCCAGTGCCTCGGTGACCTCGGCGACCCCGGCGCGCAGGCCGTAGACCGGGGTGTTCGGCTGCTGGCGCCAGGAGTCGTCGATGCCGCCGGCGTCGACCGTGTCGAAGCCGAGTTCCTCGACGAGGGCCCGGACCTTCGCCTTCGCCGCCTCGTCGTCGCCGGCCACCGGTACGGCGATGCGGTCGGGGGCGCCCGCCGGGCGGTGGCGGTCCAGGATGTCCTGGGCGTAGGTGCCGTTGAAGACCTTGATCACCGGGTGGCCGATCCGCCGTTCCGTCCAGCGGCTCTCGGTGATGCCCCCGTCCTCGATCTCCGCGATCCGGCCGTCGCGCTGACGGGGGTAGTAGTTGTTGGTGTCGATCACCGCCGCGCCCTCGGCGGCGCCGTCCAGGAAGCCGGCCGGGAGGTCGGGGATCGCCTTGAGGGGGATGGTGACGACGACGATCTCCGCGCCGCGGGCCGCCTCCACCGCCTCGACGGGGGTCGCGCCCGTCTCCTCGGCGAGCTCCTTGAGCGTGTGCGGACCCCGGGAGTTGGCGACGGAGACCTCGTGCCCGAGGGCGGTCAGCCGCCGGGTGAGATTGCCGCCGATGTTGCCGGCGCCGATGATGCCGATCTTCATGACAGACCCTTCCAGAGTGACTCACCTGCACGTGCGCGACGCATGCATACGCATGCATCTGGTGGGTGAACCCCTCGGGACCGCCCGCTATTCCGGGCCCGCGCCGAACGGGTCCTCCAGTTCCCGTGCCAGCACCTCGGCCGCCCGCTCCGCGTCCCCCTCGGCGACCGCCCGCAGCAGGCTCTCGTGGGCCTCGTCGCCGGTGCCCGGGTCGTGGTCGCGCAGGCCGGTGAGGGCGAGGAGGTCGACCAGGCCCTCGCGCAGGACGGGCACGAACTCGGTGAACAGGTCGGCCAGGACGGGGTTGTGGGCGGCGGCGACCACCGCCGCGTGGAAGGCGATGTCGGCGTCGACGAAGGCGGTGTCGTCGGCGTCCGCGGCCGCGCGCCGTCCGGCCAGGGCCGCCTCGACGGCGGCGACGTCCTCGGCGGTGCGGCGCCGGGCGGCCAGCCGCGCCGCGTGCACCTCCAGGGCCGCCCGGACCTCGTACACGTCGGTGACCGCGGCCCGCCGCAGCCGGGCCGGCCAGTCCTCGGCCGGCTCGGTGGCGATCACGAAGACGCCCGAGCCCTGGCGCGGCCGTACGAGCCCGGCGCCGGCCAGCGCGCGCAGCGCCTCGCGGACCGTGGAGCGCCCCACGCCGAGGTCCTTGGCGAGGGTGGTCTCGCCGGGCAGGCGGGTGCCGACCGGCCACTGCCCGCCGGCGATGCGGGCGCGCAGCCGCTCCACGACCTGCTCCACCAGGGGACTGGGGCGGACGGGGCCGAGGGACATCACTTCACCAACCTGCACACGGGACGACGGGCTTCACGACGATTCTCACTTGTCTGAGGACCTGAGGAGTCGCTAGCGTACCGGCCATGACGTTCCGCGGTCTCCTTCTTCTCGGCTGCCGCGGCGGGGCCTGACGCGACCGGCACCCCGCCGCGGGTCGCCGTGCTGCCGGTCACCGTCCGACCGAACCGGCCGATCCGGCCGAGACCGAGGCAGCGAACCCAGATGTCCACCGTCATTCCGTCCCGGGGCCCGTCCCCCACCCCGGCCCCGCCGTGGAACCCGCAGCGTCCCAGCCCCATGCCCCACCACCGCTACCGCCCCTTCCAGGAGCGGGTGAGCGTCCCCGCCGCCGACCGGAGCTGGCCCTCCGCCCGTCTCGAACGCGCCCCGCTGTGGGTGCCCGTCGACCTGCGCGACGGCAACCAGGCGCTCGCCGAGCCGATGGACACCCCGCGCAAGCGCCGCTTCTTCGACCTGCTGGTCGCCACCGGGTTCAAGGAGATCGAGGTCGGCTACCCGTCGGCCAGCCGCACCGACTTCGACTTCGTACGGCACCTCGTGACGGCCGGCGCCGTGCCGGACGACGTCACGCCGGTCGTGTTCACCCCGGCCCGGCCGGAGCTGATCGACCGGACCTTCGAGGCGATCGAGGGGCTGCCCCGGGCCGTCGTCCACCTGTACATCGCGACCTCCCCGGTGTGGCGGGAGGTGGTGCTCGGCCGGGACCGGGAGGAGGTGTGGCGCACGGTCCGCGAGGCCGCCACGCACATGGCCCGCCGGGCCGGCGACGACCCGGGCGTCCGCTTCCAGTTCTCCCCGGAGACCTTCAACCTCACCGAACCCGACTTCGTCCTGGAGCTGTGCGACGGCCTCACCGAACTCTGGGACGCGAGCCCCGACCGCCCGGTCACCCACAACCTGCCCGCGACCGTGGAGATCGCCACCCCCAACGTCTACGCCGACCAGATCGAGTACCTGCACCGGCACCTGGCCCGCCGCGACCGCGTCATCCTCTCGGTGCACCCGCACAACGACCGCGGCACCGGAGTGGCCTGCGCCGAACTCGCCGTGCTGGCCGGGGCGCAGCGGGTGGAGGGCTGTCTGTTCGGCAACGGCGAGCGGACCGGCAACGTCGACCTGGTGACCCTGGCCCTCAACCTCTACGCGCAGGGCGTCGACCCCATGGTCGACCTCGGCGACATCGACGCCGTCCGGGAGACGGTCGAGCACTGCAACCGGCTGCCCGTCCACCCCCGCCATCCGTACGCCGGCGACTTGGTCCACACGGCGTTCTCCGGCACGCACCAGGACGCCATCGACAAGGGCTTCGCCCATCACGCCCGCAGGGCGGCCGAGCTGGGGCTGCCGGAGCGGGAGGCGCCCTGGTCGGTGCCGTACCTGCCGATCGACCCGGCCGACCTGGGCCGCTCGTACGAGGCGGTCATCCGGGTCAACTCCCAGTCCGGCAAGGGCGGGGTGGCGTACCTGCTGCGCACGCACCACGGGATCGACCTGCCGGCGGCGATGCGGCCGGACTTCTCCCGGGTCGTGCAGGAGGCGACGGACGACAGCGGGCGGGAGGCCACCCCGAAGGAGCTGTACGAGCTGTTCCGGGCCACCTACCTGGCGGACGGGGAGCTCCGGCTGGACGCCTGGTCCACGCACCGGCAGGCGCCGGGCGTGCACCGCTTCGCCGGCACCCTGCGCCACGGCGACGACCGCGCCGGCGACCACGAGGGCACCGGCGCGGGGCCGCTGTCCGCCTTCGTCGACGCGCTGGCGGGCGCGGGGTTCACGGTCGAGGTGCTGGACCTGACGGAGACCGGCCGGGACGCTCCGGCCGGGACGGCCACCGCGGACTCCGCGGCCTCCACGCCCTCCGCGGCCTCCACGACAGGCACGGCCACGGCGACCACGGCGACCACGGCGACCACGGCAGCCACGGCGGCTACGGCGACCGGCGGACCGGCCCCCCGGACGGCCTTCGCCCGGTGCCGGGTGAACGGGGTCACCGTCTGGGGCGCCGGCCAGGGTCCGACCGGGCCGGCCGCCTCCGTCCACGCCGTGCTGTCCGCGGTGAACCGGGCGGCACGATGACGACCGGGACACCGCCGGCGGAGGTCCTGCGGGCCAGGGACGTCCACCTCGTGCGGGACGGGCGGCCCCTGCTCCAGGACGTGTCGCTGACCGTGCGGGCCGGTGAGCACTGGGCCCTCCTCGGGGCGAACGGCGCCGGGAAGTCCACCCTGCTCGGTCTGCTCGGCGCCCGGACCCACCCCACGCGCGGCACGGTGGACGTGCTCGGGCGGCGGCTGGGCCGGGTGGACGTCCGGGAGCTGCGGGCGTACGTGGGCCACGTCGACCCCCGTCATCCGCTGACCGAGCCGCTGCGGGTCCGGGACGTCGTCCTGACGGGCGCGACCAACTCCGTGGCGCCGCTGCCCCGCTGGCGCCCGACCCCGGAGCAGGAGGCGCGGGCCGAGCGGCTGATCCGCACCCTGGGCCTCACCGGCCACCGCGAGGCCCGCTGGCCGACCCTGTCGCAGGGCCAGCGCGGCCGGACCCTGATCGCCCGCGCGCTGATGCCGCGGCCCCGGCTGCTGCTGCTGGACGAACCGGCGACCGGCCTGGACCTGCCGGGCCGCGAGCGGCTGGTCGAGGCGCTCGACGCCCTGCGCCACGACCACCGGGAGCTGGCCACGGTCCTGGTCACGCACCATCTGGAGGAGCTTCCGCCGGGCACCACGCACGCCCTGCTGCTGCGCGACGGCCGTGCGCTCGCCCAGGGCCCGGTGGCCGACGTCCTCACCGGCGACCTGGTCGGCGCGTGCTTCGGCCTGCCGCTGGTCCTGGCCCGGCACGGCGGCCGGTGGACCGTGCGCACCACGGGCACGGGCACGGGCACCGGCACCGGCACCGGCACCGGCACCGCATGACGAAGGGGGGCACCCGCCGGGTGCCCCCCTTCCCCCGCGCGTCACTTGTCGAGGTACGCCCAGAACTCGTCGAACGAGAGGACCTTGTCCCCGTTGAGGTCGCGGCTCTTGATGACGGCCTCGGCGACCGACTCGGTGACGTTCCAGTCGCCGCCCTGGGCGAGGGCGGTCTTGAACTCGGCGGCGGTGATGAATCCGTCACCGTCCGTGTCGATCCGCTGGAACTGCGCGCGCGCTTCTTCGATGTCGGCCACCGATCCGCCCCTTTTTCCTAGCTTGCTGCCGTGCTGACGCAGGTCAGATTAACGGTCCGGGTGGGCGCGGAGCGCGGCGACCACCCACGCGAACTCCTCCTCGTACGCGGACTGCCCCTCCAGCCCGTTCACGACGGCCGACAACTTCCGGTAGCGGGCGACCCGTTGGTCGGCGACCGGGGTCAGCCGGTCCCGTACGGCGGCCCGGTCGGCGTCGCCGAGGAGGCCGCGCAGGATGCCGTCGGCCTCCGGGGCACCCGGGGTGACGCCGTCGCGCAGGGCCTGTCCCGCGAGCTGCAACAGCCGGCTCATGAACCACAGCGAGGTGCCGGGCGGGACCCCGGGCTTCCGGTCGGCGGCGTTGAACTCGACCATCTGCCGCATCAGCACCCGGAACTCCGGGTCCTGGATCAGTTCGGCGAACTCCACCCAGGCGTCGACCTGCTCGGGGGTGGGGTCGTCGGGCAGTTCGGCGGCGTGGAAGCGCAGCCGGGTGCGGATGTCGGGGTCGGCGGTGTCGAGGCCGTCGAAGACCTCCGCCAGGAACTCCTCGACGATCCGCCGTCGTTCGGCCGCCGACAGGCGGGCCAGTCTGTTCATCAGGGTCATCTCCTCCGCGGTCGAGCCGCGTCGCGCCACGGTCGACAGCACCGCACGGGTCACCTTCAGCGAGCGGATCTGCGCGTCGAGGGCGGCCACGTGCGCGGCCGCGACCTGCGCGATCGTGGTCTCCCCGGCCAGCACCGCGCGCACGTGGTCCAGGCCGAGGCCCAGTTCGCGCAGGGTGCGGATCAGCTCCAGGCGGGCGGCGGCCTCGGCGTCGTAGAGGCGGTAGCCGCCCGGGGAGCGGGTGACCGGGGTGAGGACGCCCTCGTCGGACCAGTAGCGGATGGTGCGCACGGTCAGTCCCGTCGCGCGGGCCAGCTCGCCGATGGTGAGAAGTCCGGTGCCGTCGTCGATCATGTGTGTGAGTCTGGGCCTTCCAGCGGGTGGAGACTCAAGGAGCGGGGCGAGGAGCACGGTGGAGACGTTGCGGGACATTCTCGACGCGGCGGCGCGGGGCGTCTTCCCGCCGGCGGACGGCGGGACGACGGTCGTGCCGCAGCACGCGCCCCGGGACGCGGGTGTGCTGGCGTTCACGGCGCACTCCGTCGTCTTCACCGACGAGGATCCGCGGTGGGTGCGCGAGGCGCTGGCGGCGGTGGAGGGCGACGCCCTGGCGGCGCCCATGAGCCCGCGGTTCCTGACGGCGCTCATGGAGCGCACGGGCCGCGCCTGCGAGAACGTCGACGCGCTCCTGGTCGGCTCCCCGCTGCCGGGTGGGCCGCCGCCGGGGCTGACGGAGATCGAGGACGCGGACCATCCCCGCGTGGTCTACGCCCGCCGGCGGCGGGACGACGTACGGGCCTGGACGGCGGACGGCGGGGTGCTGGTGCTGGGCCGCGGGGTCGCCGGCCGGCTGGAGGTGTCGGTCGAGGTGGATGAGGGCGTACGGCACCGGGGGCTGGGCCGGGCGCTGGTGGCCGCGGCCCGCCGTCTCGTCGACGAGCCGCTGTGGGCGCAGGTCACGCCGGGGAATGCCCGCAGCGCGCGGGCGTTCCAGGCGGCCGGTTACCGTCAGGTCGGGGCGGAGGCGCTGCTCACCGCCCGCCGGTGAGCGGGCTCAGTGCCAGGCCTCGAAGTGCGGGTTGCTCTGGCAGCCGCTCATGATCTCGACCTTGGTCGTCTTGTTCACCGGGCAGACGCCGATGATGTACTTCCGGTCGATGCCGCCGGGGAAGGCGACCTCGACCTGGTCCGCCCAGCGGTGGGTGTCGCCGATGGTCCTGTTGACGTCGATGCCGCCGGGGGCGTCGATGTAGTAGTTGTAGCCGGACTTCCACCACGTCTTGTACAGGTCGTGGTCGTACGTCGTGGACACGTACGGGGAGGGCTGGTTGACCAGGACGTACTTCTCGATGTCGTACTGCCCGTCGACCACGTCCCGGGGGTGGAAGCCCTCCTCGAAGACGGTGTCGGGGCCGCGGCCGTCGCTGCGGTAGAGGGTGCCGCAGGTCGTGCGCCAGACCGGGGCGGGGGTGATCCGGCCGAGGTCGACGCCTCGGTCGGCGGCGGCCTTCAGCTTGTCGTCGAAGAGGGGGCAGGCGGGGGCGGCCTTGGCCGGAACCTGGGCGCGCGGTTCCGCGGCGGCCGGGGTCGCGGGGACGGCGGCCGCCGCGGTGGCGAGGACGGTGGCCAGGGAGAGGACGGCGGCGGCTGCCCGCCGCCGCGCACGAGTGGTGATCATGCGGGGGACGATCCCGGTTCCGCGGCGGCGGGTTGTGGACCCTCACCCGTGCGTGGCGTGTCAACTGACCTGCGGTCAGCGGAAGATGCCGGTGTGGCCGAGCGAGTAGCGGCCCGGCTGCGGGTAGACGGCGAGGCCGTGCGGGCCGGCGCCGACCGGGATGCGGGCCAGTTGGACGCCGGTGCGGGTGTCGATGGCGTACACCTCGTCGTCGTACCGCCCGGACAGCCACAGGACCTTGCCGTCCGCGGAGACACCGCCCATGTCGGGGCTGCCGCCCTCGGGCAGCTTCCACTTCTTGGTCAGCCGGCCGCGGGTGAAGTCGAAGACGGAGACGGTGCCCTCGCCCCGGTTGGAGATGTACATCTCGCGGGAGTCGCGGCCGACGTAGAGGCCGTGGCAGCCCTTGCCGGTGGGCAGGAGGGTCGGCTCGGTGAACTTGTCGCCGTCCAGGACCCACATGCCGTCGGCCATCATGTCGGCGATGTAGAAGCGTTTCCCGTCCGGTGAGATCTTCACGTCCTGCGGCATCGCGCCCTCGAAGGGCAGTTGCTGCTGCCCGACGACCTGCATCTTCTCGGTGTCGACCTTGAGGATCTCGCCGCTGAACTCGCAGGAGACGATGAAGTAGCGGCCGTCGGCGGAGAAGTCGGCGTGGTTGACGCCGTAGCAGGTGACCGGTTCGGCCTTCATCCGCTTCATGGTGTGCGGGTCGAGGAAGACCAGCTCGCGGTCGAGGGAGGCCATGACCACGGCGTACTTGCCGTTGGGCGTGAAGTAGAGGTTGTACGGGTCGTGCACCTCGACCTCCGCGCCCGCCTTGCCGGTCCGCGGGTCGATGGGGGTGAGGGTGTGGCCGCGGTTGTTGTTGACCCACAGGGTCTTCAGGTCCCAGGAGGGCACGACGTGCTGGGGCTGGCGGCCGACCTTGATGGTCTCGATCACCCGGTACGTCGCCGGGTCGATGACGGAGACGGTGTCGGACTCGGTGTTGGGGACGTAGACGCGGGACGGGAAGCCCTTGACCACGGGCGAGAGCCGGCCCGGGCGGTCGGCGGCGTAGACGTCCTCGGGGTCGAGGACCGGGGGCATGCCGGGCAGGCCCTGGGCCGCCGCCTTCCGGGTCGGGGCGGGGACCGTGGTCCCGGTGGCCTCGGGCGCCGCCTTCCCGGTCCCGGCCCGGGGTGCGGTGCCGCAGGCGGCGAGGGCGGTGAGGGCGGCGCCGGCGAGCAGGGCGCTTGTCACAGTCGTGCGGTGCATCAGCTCAGCAGCTCCGTGGTGGTGACCGCGCGCAGACCGCGGCGGTGGAGTTCGGCCAGGACGGCGGGGAGCGCGGCGACGGTGTCCGCGTACCCGAAGTGCAGGCTCACGACGGATCCGCCTCGGATGCCGTCGAGGACCGTGCGGGCGACGGCGGGGCCGCCGGGGGAGGTGAAGTCGAGGGAGTCGACGTCGTAGGAGAGGACGTGCGGGTAGCCGGCGCGGCGGGCCAGGGCCGCGACGGCCGGGGAGGCGCGGGCGGCTCGGGAGGGGCGGAACCAGGTGCCGATGGACCCGGTGAGCGCGCGCAGCCGGTCCGCGCACGCGGTGATCTCCCGCTCCGCCTCCGCCGCGGGCAGGGCGTTGATGTCGAGGTGGCGGTGGGTGTGGTTGCCGAGGTCGTGGCCGCCGTCGAGGATCCGGCGGGCGAGGGCGGGGTGCTCCTCCAGCCAGGTGCCGACGGCCAGCACGGTGACCCGGGCGCCGTGCCGCTCGGCCTCGGCGAGGAGGGCACGGGCGGTGGCGGGGTCGCCGTTGCCGTGGAAGGTGAGGGCGACACGGGGCCGGTCGCGGGGACCGTGGGTGATGTGGGCGGGGTGGCCGGGGTAGGCGCGGGGGGCGGGGGCCGCCGGGGCGGGAGCGGGGGTGGTGGCGGGAGCGGGGGATGCGGGAACCGGGCGGGCGGCGGCGCCGGAGGAGGGGGCGGCCGGGGCGCACGCGGCCGCCAACGCGCTCCCTGCGACGATCCCGGCGCCCGCCCGGAGCGCGGCTCGGCGGTCGGTCGAAGTCACCCGCACCATTTAAGGGGCATAGGGCTACAAAACGGTTCATTCACCCGATCGCCGCGGGGAGGGGCGTCGGCGGTGTGATGCTGGTGCCCTCCTCCCTCGGAAGGTGCGACCTGTGAATCCCCCGGATCCGGTGCTTTCTTACAGACTGACGGTGTGGCAGCGCGCCCTGCCCTGCCTCGTCGCCTTCCCGGGCGCCGTGCTGCTGGTCGCCGTCGTCCTGGCCGTCGAAGGCGAACGGATGGCGGCGGCCGAGCTGGGGCAGATGACGTCCTGGGCCCTGCTCGCCACCTTGGTCGCCCCGTTCTTCCGGCGGAAGGACGGCGTGATCCTGACGCCGGACGCGCTGGTGGCCGTGGGCCTGCGGCGGCGACGGATCGCGTGGGCGCACATCCAGCGGCTGGAGGTGCGGCGGAGTCTGGGCTGGCGTCAGGTGATCGTCTGGACGGTGGACGGGCGCGGTACGACGCTGCGGGCGCCGTGGTCACCCGGGGACCCGGAGTTCGAGGCGAAGGTGAGGACGCTGGTGGAGTGGTGGGAGGTCCGGCGGTCGACGCCGACCGGGTGAGCGGATCGGCCGGGTGAGCGGGCGACCGGACCGGGGACGTCCCGCTCCCGCCCCTACCCCGCCACCCGCAACAGCAGCACCGACCGCCCCGGTACCGTCACCGCCGCCCCCGCCCGGTGCGTCACCCCCGGTGCCTGCGCCTGCTCCTCCCTCGACGTGTCGACGACCACCTCGTACCGCTCCGCCCACGGCGGCCCGGGCAGGACGAAGTCCACCGGGCGGTCCCCCGCGTGCAGGACGGCGAGGAAGCTGTCGTCGGTGATCGGCGCGCCCCGCTCGTCGCGCCCCGGGATGTCCCGGCCGGACAGGTACATGCCCAGCGTGGCGGCGGGGGCGTACCAGTCGCCCTCCGTCATCTCCGTGCCCCGCGCCGTGAACCAGGCCAGGTCCCGCAGCCCGTCCGCCGAGTGCGCCCGCCCGGAGAAGAAGGCCCGCCGGCGCAGGACGGGGTGCCGGTGGCGCAGGGCGATCAGACGGGAGGTCAGGTCGAACAGGGCCTTCCAGCCGGGGTCCTCCAGCAGCCCCCAGTCCAGCCAGCTGATCTCGTTGTCCTGGCAGTAGGCGTTGTTGTTGCCCCGCTGGGTCCGCCCCAGCTCGTCCCCCGCGACCAGCATCGGCACGCCCGTGGACAGCAGCAGCGTCGTCATCAGGTTCCGCAGCTGCCGCCGCCGCAGCGCCCGGACCCGCTCGTCGTCCGTCTCCCCCTCCGCCCCGCAGTTCCAGGCGCGGTTGTCGTCGGTGCCGTCCCGGTTGCCCTCGCCGTTGGCCTCGTTGTGCTTGCGCCCGTAGGAGACCAGGTCGCGCAGGGTGAAGCCGTCGTGCGCCGTCACGAAGTTGACCGAGGCGTACGGGCGCCGCCCGCCCCAGGCGTACAGGTCGCTGGAGCCCGACAGCCGGTACCCCATCTCCCGTACGTCGGGCAGCGCGTGCCGCCAGAAGTCGCGCACGGCGTCGCGGTAGCGGTCGTTCCACTCCGTCCACAGCGGCGGGAAGGCGCCCACCTGGTAGCCGCCCGAGCCCACGTCCCACGGTTCGGCGATCAGCTTCACCCGCCGCAGCACCGGGTCCTGTGCGATGACCGCCAGAAAGGGCGAGAGCATGTCCACGTCGTGCATGGAGCGGGCCAGGGCCGCCGCCAGGTCGAAGCGGAATCCGTCCACCCCCATCTCCGTCACCCAGTACCGCAGCGAGTCGGTGATCAGGCGCAGCACGTGCGGCTGGACCACGTGCAGGGTGTTCCCGCAGCCGGTGTAGTCGGCGTACCGGCGCGCGTCGGACTGGAGCCGGTAGTAGCCGCGGTTGTCGATGCCCTTCAGCGACAGCATGGGCCCGAGTTCGCCCGCCTCCGCCGTGTGGTTGTAGACGACGTCGAGGATGACCTCGATGCCGGCCGCGTGCAGCGCGCGCACCATCCGCTTGAACTCGCCGACCTGCTGCCCGGTCGTGCCGGCGGAGGCGTACGCGGCGTGCGGGGCGAAGTAGCCGATGGAGTTGTAGCCCCAGTAGTTGCCGAGCCCCCTGCGCAGCAGGTGGTCCTCGTGGGCGAACTGGTGCACCGGCAGCAGCTCCACCGCCGTCACGCCCAGCTTCACCAGGTGCTCGACCGCCGCCGGGTGCGCGAGGCCCGCGTACGTGCCGCGCAGCTCCTCGGGGATGCCGGGGTGCAGCCGGGTGAAGCCGCGCACGTGCAGCTCGTAGATCACCGAGTCGGCCCAGGGGGTCTTCGGGCGGCGGTCGTCGGCCCAGTCGTCGTCATCGTGGACGACGACGCCCTTGGGGACGTGCGGCGCCGAGTCCCGTTCGTCGCGCACGGTGTCGGCGACCTGCTGCTGGGGCCAGTCGCGGACGTGCCCGTACACCTCGGGCGGCAGGCGGAAGTCGCCGTCCACGGCGCGGGCGTACGGGTCGAGCAGCAGCTTCGCCGGGTTCCAGCGGCCGCCGGTCCAGGGGTCCCAGCGGCCGTGCACCCGGTAGCCGTAGCGCTGGCCGGGCATCACCCCGGGGACGAAGCCGTGCCAGATCTCATGGGTGAGCTCGGTGAGCCGGGCGCGGGTCTCACGGCCCTGTTCGTCGAAGAGGCACAGGTCGACCGCCTCCGCGCCGCCCGCCCAGAGGGCGAAGTTGGTGCCCGCCACGCCGTCCGGGCCGACCCGGAAGCGGGCGCCGAGCGGCATGGGCGCGCCGGGCCGCACGGGGACGCCCGGCGTCCTGCGCGGTGCCCCGTTCACGACGGCGGAGGCAGCGGTGCGCTGCTCCGCCACCGTCTCCTGCTCGGCTGCGCTGGACACCGTTGCGCCTCCCGCGGCTCGTGGCACGACGCGGGCCCCAGGGCGTACGGCGTCCCGGCCGCGGCTCCCCGTAGCGTCGTCCTCCCCCCTGTTCTGCCCAGAGCGTGCCTCGCACTCACGTTTCCCCGGAGCGGGCCCGTCGTTGGGTACCGCGTGAGGCACGTACAACGGCGCGCGCGGCGCGCGGGGGCCGTCCTGGCCGCCGTCATGACATGGGCAGCACTGCTGGCGGGGGCCGCCGGCTGCACCGGGGAGCGCCCCGGCGGGCTCGACCGGATGCTCGGGAAACCGCCGGCGCCCGAGGAGGTCGTCCGCGTCACGCCGGAGGACGGCGCCAAGGGGGTCCGCCCGGACGGCGGGCTCGGGGTGCGGGTCACCCGAGGGCGCCTGGAGTCGGTGAAGGTCGTCCGGTCGCAGGACGCGCAGGAGACCCGGGTGCCGGGCCGGATCTCCGCGGACGGCCGCAGCTGGCGCCCGGACGACGGCCGGCTCGCGCTCGCCGCCCGGTACACGGTCGACGCGGTGGCCGTCGACGACGACGGCCGCCGCTCCGCCCGCCACACCACGTTCACCACGTACGTCCCCGAGGAGCGCTTCATCGGGTACGTCACGCCCGAGAACCGGGCCACCGTCGGCACCGGGATGATCGTCTCCCTGGAGTTCAACCGGGAGATCGAGCACCGCGCCGCCGTCGAACGCGCGGTCGAGGTCACGGCCGACCCGCCCGTGGAGATCCGGCCGCACTGGTTCGGCGGCGGCCGCCTCGACTTCCGCCCCGAGGACTACTGGCGGCCCGGCACCGAGGTCACCGTCGCCCTGCGCTTCCGCGACGTCGAGGGCGCGCCGGGCGTCTACGGGCTCCAGGACAAGACGTTTTCCTTCACCGTCGGCCGCCACCAGGTCTCCGTCGTCGACGCCGCCCGGCACACGATGAAGGTGCGGCGCGAGGGCGAGCTGATCGCCACCGTGCCGGTCACCGCCGGGGCACCGAAGACGACGACGTACAACGGGAAGATGGTGGTGACCGAGATGCTGGAGCTGACCCGCATGAACGGCGCCACGGTCGGCTTCCGGAAGAAGAACGGCAAGAGCGAGTACGACATCCCGGACGTGCCGCACGCCATGCGGCTCACGGCCTCCGGCACCTTCCTGCACGGCAACTACTGGGCCGAACCGCAGGTCTTCGGGCGGACCAACGTCAGCCACGGCTGCGTGGGGCTGCGGGACGTCAAGGGCGGCGGCCCGGACACGCCGGCGGGCTGGTTCTTCGACCGTTCCCTCGTCGGGGACGTCGTCGAGGTCGTCCGCAGCAAGGACAAGCAGGTCGCCCCGGACAACGGGCTCGGGGGCTGGAACATGACCTGGGAGGAGTGGACGCAGGGCAGCGCGGTGGAGTGACCCTTTCCTCCCGGGGCCGAAGTTGGGACGGAACGGTGACATGTGGGGGCCGTCCACGCCGCTGACCTTGTGGTTAATATGCGCGCAGCGCGGGGGACACGCCCGCGTGCGGGCCTGACCGGCCCGGGGGAGGGGAGAACGGACTTGAACGTGCGACCGATATCGGGGGCATCGGTTGGCGGGCGCTCACGCGGCCGCAACAGGCGGCTGGCACTGATCGTCGGAGGGCTGCTGCTGGCCGTCACGGCCTGCGGCGGTGGCGGGGACTCCGACGCCGGCTCGCAGAAGGCGGGCAACGTGGCGGCCTCCGGCTCCGCCACCGCGCAGAGCGGGCAGTCGGAGGCGGTCGTCACCATCGCCCCGAAGGACGGCGCCCAGTCCGTCGACACCAGCGGCACCCTCAAGGTCACCGCCGCCCAGGGCAAGCTGACCGAGGTCGTCGTCAAGGACGCCGACGGCGCCACGGTCGACGGCGCGATATCGGCCGACGGCTCCGGCTGGACGCCCGCCACCCATCTGGCGGCCTCCACCCGCTACCAGGTGCACGCGGTCGCCAAGGACTCCGCGGGCCGCACGGCCGCCGAGGACTCCTCCTTCACCACGCTGAGCCCGCAGAACACCTTCATCGGGAACTTCACGCCGGAGGACGGCTCCACGGTCGGCGTCGGCATGCCGTTCTCGGTCCGCTTCACCCGGGGCATCACCGCGCCGGACGCCGTCGAGAAGGCCATCACCGTCACGACCGAGCCGGCCGTCGACGTGCAGGGCCACTGGTTCGGCAACGACCGCCTCGACTTCCGCCCCGAGCAGTACTGGAAGGCCGGCACCAAGGTCACGGTCGAGCTGAACCTGGACGGCGTCGAGGGCCGCAAGGGCGTCTACGGCAAGCAGTCCAAGACCGTCTCCTTCACCATCGGCCGCAACCAGGTGACCGTCGTGGACGCCAAGAAGCACACCATGAAGGTCATGCAGGAGGGCAAGGTCGTCAAGACCATCCCGGTCACCACCGGCAAGCCCGGCTACGCCACCTGGAACGGCCAGATGGTCATCAGCGAGAAGTTCACGGTGACCCGGATGAACGGCGACACCGTCGGCTACGACGGCGAGTACGACATCAAGGACGTCCCGCACGCCATGCGGCTGACCAACTCCGGCACCTTCGTGCACGGCAACTACTGGGGCGGCGACGCCTTCGGCAACTACAACGCCAGCCACGGCTGCATCGGCCTGCGCGACGTGCGCGGCGGCTACGACAGCGGCGTACCGGCCGCGTGGTTCTTCAACCACTCGATCGTCGGCGACGTGGTGGTCGTGAAGAACTCCACCGACCCGACGGTCGACCCGTCCAACGGCCTGAACGGCTGGAACATGTCGTGGGCGGAGTGGACGAAGTAGGTTCCACCGCCCGGCGGGCCCGGTGCCGTGACCCACGGCACCGGGCCCGCCGTCGTCCGTGCCCGTGCGCCGGGTGTGACCCACGGCATGGGACCGGTCGACGTTAGTTGTCGTGCCCCACCTGCCCGGGGGACGACCCCCGGACCCCCGGCCGGGTGTGACCCACGGCATGGGACCGGTCGACGTTAGTTGTCGTTAACCTGCTCGCATGACCGTGAATCTCGAAGTCTCCGAGGGCGTCGGCACGCTGCGTCTGGACCGCCCGCCCATGAACGCGCTGGACGTCGCCACGCAGGACCGGCTCAGGGAACTCGCCGAGGAGGCGGGCCGCCGTGACGACGTACGGGCCGTCGTCGTGTACGGCGGCGAGAAGGTGTTCGCGGCGGGCGCGGACATCAAGGAGATGCAGGCCATGGACCACGCGGCGATGGTCCTGCGCGCCCGCGCCTTGCAGGAGGCCTTCACCGCGGTGGCCCGTATCCCCAAGCCGGTGGTGGCGGCCGTGACCGGCTACGCGCTGGGCGGCGGCTGCGAGCTGGCGCTGTGCGCGGACGTCCGCATCGCCGCGGACGACGCCAAGCTGGGCCAGCCCGAGATCCTGCTCGGCCTGATCCCCGGCGCGGGCGGCACCCAGCGCCTCGCCCGGCTGGTCGGCCCGTCCAAGGCGAAGGACCTCATCTTCACGGGCCGGATGGTCAAGGCGCAGGAGGCCCTGACGATCGGCCTGGTGGACCGGGTGGTCCCGGCCGGCGAGGTGTACGCGCAGGCGCACGCCTGGGCCGCGAAGCTGGCGCAGGGCCCGGCGATCGCGCTGCGCGCGGCGAAGGAGTCGATCGACACGGGCCTGGAGACGGACATCGAGACGGGCCTGGCGGTGGAACGCACCTGGTTCGCGGGCCTGTTCGCGACCGCCGACCGCGAGACCGGCATGCGGAGCTTCGTGGAGGAGGGTCCCGGCAAGGCGAAGTTCCTCTGAGCGAGCGGGCGGTGCACGGTGAGGCATCTCTCGCCAAATCCGGGTGAAGCCGCTTGCAATTGACGGTCCGTCTCACCCGGCTCTCCCGTCGGGGCGGTTTACGGGAGCCTTAAGGCAGCCTTAAGGCTCCCGCGCCGAGGGAGTCCGCCCCTTGCCTCCGAACGCTTCGTCGTCGCAGGTCGGCGATGGTTGCCGGGCCTCGGCATGCCAGCGGCACATGCCAGGTGACGTGTGGGGAACGAGGGCGCCCGGGGGGCGCATTCGCCGGGAAGCACCACGGCGAAGTCACCGGACGGCCATGATGGGGGCATGGCGGGGCTGGAGGGTTCTGAACAGCCGCGAGGGCACGGCCGTGTGACCGCGGCACGCTGGTCGCCCGCGGTCGAGGACGAACGGGCACTCAAGGCGCTGGAACTGTTCGGCGACCCGACGGAGGCCGAGGTTCCGCTGCCGTCCCGCCCCGAGTCCGCCGCCACCGCCCGGCGGCTCGCCCAGGTCGTCGTCCTGCGCCAGTGGCAGCTCACCCCCAAGATGACCGAGGACGCCGTCCTGCTCGTCTCCGAACTCGTCGGCAACGCCGTCCGCCACACCGGCGCCCGCACCTTCGGCCTGCGGATGCGCCGTCGCCGCGGCTGGATCCGCGTCGAGGTCCGCGACCCCTCCCGCGGGCTGCCCTGTCTGATGCCGGTCCAGGAGACGGACATCAGCGGCCGGGGCCTGTTCCTCGTCGACAAGCTGTCCGACCGGTGGGGGGTCGACCTGCTGCCCCGGGGGAAGACGACGTGGTTCGAGATGCGGGTGGCGGACCGGTGAGGAGCGCGCCTCCGGCAGGGGGAAGGCCGCTGGTCCCGGTCCGTGGACGGCGCCTTGACGGCACGGCCCGACGGTGGCACCGTTCGCGATCATGAGGACCCCCGCTGACCACCGCCGCGCGCGCGTCGCGCTCGTGGAGCGGCGTCACGTCGACCTGTGCCGGCAGTCCAGCGCCATCTGTCGCTGAGCCGTAGCCCCCTCCCCCTCCTCTCCCTTTCCCCCTCTTCTCCTCTTCTCCTCTTCTCCTCTTCGCTCCTTCTCTTCGCGCGCCCTCGCACGGGGCACGCCGATCACGAGGATTCCGCATGCCCGAAATATCCCGTCGTACCTTCGGTGGCCTGGTCGGTGGCGGTGCCGTGACCGCGGTCGCCGGTACGGCCGGCAGCGCAGAAGCCGCTCCCGAGTCCGCCTCCGCCTCCGCCTCCGCCGAGCGTCCGTTCCGGGCCCGTTCCTCCGCCGGTTCGGGCGGGCGGCCCAACTTCCTGTTCATCCTGGGTGACGACCTGGGCTGGGCGGACCTGTCGTCGTACGGCTCACCGCACATCAAGACGCCGAACCTGGACCGGCTGGCCGCGCAGGGCGTGCGGTTCACGAACGCCTACTCCGGCTCCGCGACCTGCTCCCCCACCAGGTTCAGCCTGTACACCGGCCGCTACCCGGGCCGTACGCAGGGCGGGCTCGCCGAGCCCATCGGCAACAAGACGCAGGGACTGGACCCGAACCACCCGACCCTGGCCTCCCTGCTGAAGAAGGCCGGCTACTCGACCGCCCTCATCGGCAAGTGGCACTGCGGCTGGCTGCCCGACTACAGCCCCACCAAGTCGGGCTGGGACGAGTTCTTCGGCAACTTCGGCGGCGCCCTGGAGTACTTCTCCAAGCTGGGCCAGCTCGGTGACTACGACCTCTACGAGGGCGACGCCGAGTACAAGGACCTGCGCTACTACACGACCGTCCTCACCGAGCGGGCCGTGGAGTACGTCTCCCGGGACCACGACGAGCCCTGGCTGCTCAACCTCAACTTCACCACCCCGCACTGGCCCTGGCTGGGCGAGGGCGACGAGGAGACCGGCGCCGAGATCGCCGCGAAGATCCGCGCCGGCCAAGTGCTGAGCGGCCTCCTGCACAACGACGGCGGCTCGGTGGAGAAGTACACCGAGATGGTGGAGAACCTCGACGCCTCCATCGGCAAGGTGCTCGCCGCCCTGAAGCGCTCCGGCCAGGAGCAGAACACCGTCGTGGTGTTCGCCAGCGACAACGGCGGCGAGCGGTTCTCCTACCTGTGGCCGCTCAGCGGCGCCAAGTCGGAGCTGCTGGAGGGCGGCATCCGGGTGCCGACCATCCTGCGCTGGCCCGCCCGGCTCGACGGCCACCAGGTCAGCGACGAGCCCGTCTTCTCCCCGGACTGGACGGCGACCCTGCTGGAACTGGGCGGCGCCCGCCCCGCCTCGACCCACCCGCTCGACGGACACAGCCTCGCCGGCTACCTGCTGCGCGGCGAGGAGGTGCCCGAGCGCGACCTGTTCTGGCGGGTGCGCGGCAACCGGGCCCTGCGGCGCGGCGACTGGAAGTACTACCAGGACTCCGCCGGCACGGACCACCTGTACAACCTGGCCCAGGACCAGCGCGAGCAGGCCGACCTCGCCACCGACCGGCCGGAGCTGCTCGCCGAGCTGAAGGCCGCGTGGGAGAAGACCGCGAGCGGGCTGCTGCCGTACCCGGCGGCCTGACCGGCAACCGCAGCCCGACGGACTTCATTCGATCGAATGACGCAGAGCCACGGGCTTGACCGCCCGACCCCGCGTTCGGCACCCCGAACGCGCAGGTCGCGGCGGTCGGGCCGGGGGCCCGTCCGGCCGAAACTCGGTGGGCGATGTCGGTGGCGGTCCGTAGGCTCGCGGTGATGCCGACGACATACCCCACCACCAAGGACCGCTCCGCGGTGAGGACGTTGCTGCGCCTGTGGCCGTACGTGCGGCCCGTACGCGCGCGGCTGTTCACCGCCGCCTTCGTCGCGATCGTCGCCTCCTGCACGGCGCTGGTGATCCCGCTCGTCCTGAAGTGGATGGTGGACGGCCCGGTCGCCGACCGGGACCCGGCGGGCGTGTGGCTGGGCGCGCTGTACCTGCTGCTGCTGGGCGTCGCCGAGGCGCTCCTGTTCGGGCTGCGGCGGTGGCTGGTCGCCCGGCCGCTGTCGCACGTCGAGGCGGAGATGCGGGCGGACCTCTACCGCCGCCTGCAACGCTTGCCCATGGCCTTCCACGACCGGTGGGCCTCGGGACAGCTGCTGTCCCGGGGCACCACCGATCTGATGCTGCTGCGTATGTTCCTCGCCTTTCCGCTGACGTTCCTGCTGGTCAACGCGGTGACGATCCTCGTCGGCGTGGTGATCATGCTGGTGCAGGACTGGGCGCTGGGCCTGATCGTCCTCGGTCCTGCCGTGCCCGTCGTCGTCACCTGCGTGCTCTTCGAGGCCCGCTACACGCGCGTCGCGCGGCTCGCGCAGGACCAGGTCGGCGATCTGACGACGGTCGTCGAGGAGAGCGTGCTCGGCATCCGGATCATCAAGGGCTTCGGACGGCACCGCAGCCAGGCGCGGGCGTTCCGGCGGCTGTCGGAGACGCTGCGCGGGACGGAGCTGCGCAAGGCCCGGCTGCTGGCGACGCTCTCGGGGATCATCGTCACGCTGCCCGAGGTGGCCGTCGGGGCCGCGCTGGTGCTGGGCGCCGTGCGGGTGGCGGACGGGGAGCTGTCCGCGGGGACGCTGGTCGCCTTCCTGTCCACGGCGCTGGCCCTGCGCTGGCCCGTGGACTCGATCGGCTTCCTGCTGGCGATGAGCCAGGAGGCGGCGACGGCGACGGAGCGGTACTTCGAGGTGATGGACGAGCGGCCGGAGTCGTCGACGGCCGCCACGGACCGCTCGACGGCCGCCGCGGACCGTTCGGCGGCCGCGGTCGGCCGTTCGGCGCTCTTTGACGGGGACGGTGACGGGAACGGCGACGGCCTCCGCTTCGAGGGCGTCGTCTTCCGCTACCCCGACGCCGCCCCCGACTCCCCTCCCCTCCTCGACCACGTCGACCTCCACGTCCGGCCCGGTGAGTCCATGGCGCTCGTCGGGGCCACCGGGAGCGGCAAGACCACCCTCACCGCCCTGGTCCCCCGGCTGCACGAGCTGACGTCGGGGCGGATCACGCTCGACGGGCAGGACATCACCGCGCTGCCCCGCGAGGAACTGCGGTCGAAGGTGGCCGTCGCCTTCGAGGAACCCACCCTCTTCTCCGCGAGCGTCGGGGAGAACGTGCTGATGGGCGCCGACGACCGGGCCGGCGCCGACGAGCTGGAACGGGCGCTGGCGGTGGCGCAGGCCGAGTTCGTGCACGCGCTGCCGCAGGGCGCCCGCACCCAGGTCGGCGAACAGGGACTCAGTCTCTCCGGCGGTCAGCGGCAGCGGATCGCGCTCGCCCGGGCCGTCGTGGGACGGCCCCGCTTCCTCGTCCTGGACGACCCGCTGTCCGCGCTGGACGTCCACACGGAGGCCGCCGTGGAGGCGGCGCTGCGCCAGGTCCTCGCCGACACCACCGCGCTGATCGTCGCCCACCGCCCCTCCACCGTCCTGCTCGCCGACCGCGTCGCCCTGCTGTCGGGCGGCCGGATCACCGCCGTCGGCACCCACCAGGAGCTGCTGCGCACCAACGCCGAGTACGCCCACCTCATGTCCGGGGACCAGGAGGCCGACCGACGATGACCACCCCCACGACCTCCTCCCCCACCGTCGAGCCGGACCCGCCCCGCGAGCGGGAGGCAGACGAGCGGGAGGCCGGCGACCCCTTCGACCGGGACGTCCTGCCCACCCCGCCGGGCGCCACGGCCACGCTGCTGCGGTCGCTGCTCGCCCCCATGAAGGCCCGCGTCGCCCTCACCACGCTCCTGCTGCTGCTCCAGCAGGCGGCCGTGCAGACGGGCCCGCTGCTGGTGGCGTACGCCATCGACCGCGCCGTCCCCGCGTTCCGGGACGGCGACACCCGGCCGCTGGCCGCCGTGGGCGTCGGCTACCTGCTGTGCGCGCTGGCCTCGGGCGGGCTCCAGACCGCCTTCCTGATCGCCGCCGCCCGGGTCAACCAGGACGTGCTGCTGGACCTGCGCGGGCGGATCTTCCGGCACGCGCAGGCGCTGAGCGTCGACTTCCACGAGCGCTACACCTCGGGCCGGCTGATCTCCCGTTCCACCACGGACGTGGAGTCGCTGCGCGAACTGCTCAACGAGGGCCTCCAGGAGCTGGTCGGGGTCGTCCTGTCGTTCGTGTACATCTCGGCGATGCTGCTCTGGCTGGACCTGGGGCTGGGAGCGGTCGCGGTGGCGTCCTTCGGGCCGCTGTACCTTCTCGTCCGGATCTACCGGCGGCGCGCCGCACGGGTGTACCGGGCGCGGTCCACCGCGATCGCGGCCGTGATCGTGAAGTTCGTGGAGACGATGAACGGCATCCGCCCGGTGCGCGCGTTCCGCCGCGAGGCCGTCAACGACGCCGGGTTCCGGGTGCTCAACCAGCGGCACGAGCGGACCAACGGCGACGCGCTGCTGGAGATGGCCCGGTACGTCACCGGATCGCGGCTGGTGGCCAACACGGCCGTCGCGGCGATCGTGCTGTGGGGTGCCCACCGGGTGGCGGACGGCTCGCTGGAGCTGGGGGTGCTGGCGGCGGCGGTGCTGTACCTGCGGCGGCTGTACGACCCGATCGACCGGCTCGGCATGTTCCTCAACTCCTACCAGTCGGCGGCGGCCTCGCTGGAGAAGATCGCCGGGCTGCTGGCGCAGACGCCGTCGGTGCCGGAGCCGGCCGCGCCCGTGGAGCTGCCGGCCCGCCGCTCCGGGCTCCCGGGCCGGGAGGTCGTGTTCGACGGCGTCGGCTTCGGCTACCGCACCGGCGGCGAGGTGCTGCCCCGCTTCGACCTCACCCTGCCGGCCGGGCAGACCGTCGCCGTGGTCGGCTCCACCGGCGCCGGGAAGTCCACCCTGGCCAAGCTCCTCGCCCGCTTCTACGACCCCACGGCGGGCCGGGTCCTCCTCGACGGCGTCGACCTGCGCGACCTCGCGGTGCCCGAACTGCGGCGCGGGGTGGTCATGGTGACGCAGGAGGCGTTCCTGTTCTCCGGCACGGTCGCCGAGAACATCGCCGTCGGGCGGCCCGACGCGACCCGGGAGGAGATCGAGCGGGCGGCGAAGGCGATCGGCGCGCACGAGTTCATCGGCGCCCTGCCCGACGGCTACGACACCGACGTCCGCAAGCGGGGCGGCCGCATCTCCGCCGGTCAGCGCCAACTGGTCGCCTTCGCACGGGCGTTGCTCGCCGACCCGGCCGTGCTGATCCTCGACGAGGCGACCAGCTCCCTGGACGTCCCCGGCGAGCGGGCCGTACAGGCGGCGATGGCGACGGTGCTGGCGGGCCGGACGGCGGTGGTGATCGCGCACCGGCTGTCGACCGTGGAGATCGCCGACCGGGTCCTCGTCATGGAACGGGGCCGGATCGTCGAGGACGGCAGCCCCGCCGAACTGATAGCGGGCACCGGCCGGTTCGCGGACCTGCACCGCGCCTGGCGCGACAGCCTGGCCTGACCGACACCCGCCTGGCCTGACCGACACCTGCCTGGCTGACCGACACCGCCCGGCCCGACCGGGACAGCCACCACGACCGAGCGGCCCGGCCCGACCAGGGCGAGAGGCCACCACGACCGAGCGGCCCGGCCCGACGCGGGCCGGCACGACCGAAGGGACGGGGGCGGATGATCGACGTCTACGGGGATCCCGGCACGCCCGACTGCCGCGGCGGCTGGTGGTACCTGTGGTGGCTGGTGCGCCGCCAGCCGGGGCGGGCGCTGGCCGGGGCCGTGCTGGCCAGTGTCTGGATGGTGCTGCTGGCGGCCGCGCCGTACCTGCTGTCGAAGGCGGTCGACGAGGGGCTGGAGGCCGGGGACCCGGCCGCGCTGGCGGGCTGGACCGCCGCCCTGGTGACGGTGGGGGCGGCCAACGCCTGGGTGAGCATCATGCGACACCGCACGATGACCCGGCTGCGCATGGACGCGAACTTCCGCACGGTCAAGGTCGTCGTCGGGCAGGTCGTGCGCCTGGGTGCCGCGCTGCCGCGCCGGGCGGGGGCCGGTGAGGTCGTCACCGTCGGGGTGGGCGACGTGCAGACCATCGCCGGGTCGCTGACGGTGATCGGGCCGGGCGTCGGCTCGGTCGTCGTGTACGTCGTCGTCGCCGGGCTGCTGCTGGCGGTCTCACCGCTGCTCGCGGCGGTCGTGCTGCTCGGGATGCCGGTGGTGGCCGTGCTCGTGGGACCGCTGATGGCGCGGCTCCAGGGGGCGGAGGGCGAGTACCGGGAACGGCAGGGCGTGCTCACGGCCCGGATCGGCGACCTGGCGGGCGGGCTGCGGGTGCTCAACGGGCTCGGCGGGAAGGACCTGTTCGCGGACGCCTTCCGGCGCGACTCCCGGCGGCTGCGCGACCAGGGCTACCGGGTCGGCGCGGTCACCAGCTGGATGCAGGCGCTCGGCACGGGCCTGCCGACGGTGTTCCTCGCCGTCGTCACCTGGCTGGCGGCCCGGCTCGCCGCCCGGGGGGACCTGACGGTGGGCGAGTTGGTGTCGGTGTACGGCTATGTCGCCGTGCTGGTCGGCCCGGTGGCGTTCCTCGTCGACATGGGGTACCAGCTGAGCCGGGGCGTGGTCGCGGCCCGCCGGGTCGTCCGGCTGCTGCGGCTGGAGCCGGACCCGGACACCGGCACCGCGCCGGCGCCCGCCGGGCCGGCGGTGCTGTACGACCCGGCGTCGGGGGTACGGGTGGCGCCGGGCCGGCTGACGGCGCTGGTGGGCGCCCGGCCGGCCGACACGGCCGCGGTCGTCGACCGGCTGGGCCGGTACGCGCCGTCCGACGTCACCTGGGGTGCCGTACGGCTCGACGCGGTCCCGCTGGCGCGGGTCAGGGAGCGGATCCTGGTCGCCGACCACGAGGCCGACCTCTTCGCGGGCCCGCTGCGCGAGGTGGTGGGCGGCGGGCGCGGCCACACCGACGCCGCCGTGGGGCACGCGGTGCGGGCGGCTGCCGCCGAGGACGTCGTGCGGGGCCTGCCGGAAGGGCTGGACTCGCCGGTGGCGGCACAGGGCCGCAGCCTCTCCGGCGGGCAGCGGCAGCGCGTACGGCTGGTGCGGGCGCTGCTCGCCGACGCCGAGGTACTGCTCGCCGTGGAGCCGACGTCGGCGCTGGACGCGCACACCGAGGCGGCGGTCGCCGAACGGCTGCGCGCGGCGCGGGACGGCCGGACGACCGTCGTCACCAGCACCTCCCCGCTGCTGCTCGACCACGCCGACACCGTGCTGTACCTCGTGGACGGGAAGGTCGCGGCGAGCGGACGGCACCGGGTGCTGAGGGAAATGGAGCCGGGCTACCGGGCACTGGTGGCGCGGGACGCCGGGGAGACCGGGGGCAGCGGGGACACCGGGGACATCGGGGACACCGGGGACATCGGGGACGCCGGGGAGACCGGGGACATCGGGGAAGGCGAGGCCGCCGGCCCCGGCGACGTCGAGGAGGCCGTGACGTGACGTCGGGACGACAGCAGGGAACACCAGGGACCTCGGCGGCACCGGAGCCGGGAGGACCACAGGCCTCGGCGGCACCGGAGCCGGAAGAACCACGGACGACCTCGGCGGCGCCGGAGCCGGAGACCGCGGGTCGGCTCCCGGTGGCCGGACCGGCCGGCGTACGGCGGGCGGCCGCCCGGCTGGTGCGGGCCGACGGTCGGGCCTTCACCGTCGTCCTCGTGGCGAACGCGCTGGCCGCCGCGGCCGGGCTGGCCGGGCCCTGGCTACTGGGACGGATCATCGACGAGGTGCGCGCCGGGAGCGGTACCGGGGCCGTGGACCGGCTGGCGGCGGCCATCCTGGTGTGCGCGGCGGCGCAGTTGCTGCTGGCACGCTGGGCCCGGTACGCCGGGCACCGCTTCGGGGAGCGGACGCTGGCGCGGGTGCGGGAGCAGTTCGTGGGGCGGGCGCTGGCGCTGCCCGCGTCGGTCGTGGAGCGGGCCGGCACCGGCGATCTGACCACGCGGGGCACCGCCGACGTGGCCGCCGTGGGGACGACGCTGCGCGACGCCGGCCCGGAGCTGCTGGTCTGCACGGTGCAGGCGCTGTCCGTGCTGGGCGCGGTCTTCGTGATCGACCCGCTGCTGGGCGCGGTCGGGGTGCTCGGGCTGACGCCGATCTGGTGGGCGCTGCGCTGGTACCTGCGGCGGGCGCGCGCCGGGTACCTCGCCGAGGGCGCGGCCGGCTCCGAGGTCGCCGAGGTCCTCGCGGCGACGGCGTCCGGGGCGCGCACGGTGGAGGCGTTCCGGCTCCGGGAGGCGCGCGTCGGGGCGAGCCGCGCGGCGCTGGAAGTATCGCGGCGCGCCCGCTTCCACACCCTGTACCTGCGGTCGGTGTTCTTCCCGGTCATCGAGGTGTCGTACGCGCTGCCCGTGGCGGGCGTCCTGCTGCTGGGCGGGGCGCTGCACGCGCGCGGCGCGATGAGTCTGGGCACGGTGGTGGCCGCCGCGCTGTACCTGCGGCAGTTCACCGAGCCACTGGACCAGATCCTGGTGCGGGTGGAGCAACTCCAGAGCAGCGGCGCCTCGTTCGCGCGGGTGGAGGGGCTGGCCCGGGACCCGCGACGGGACGGCGCGGAACCGGACGGCGCGGAACCGGACGGCACGGCTCCCCAGGCCGGCGTCCCGGCCCCGGCCGACGACCGGATCGACGTGACCGGCGTGCGGTACGCCTACGAGCGCGGCGGCGAGGTGCTGCGCGGGGTCGACCTGACGGTACGGCCCGGGGAGCGGCTCGCGGTCGTCGGCCCGTCCGGCGCCGGCAAGACCACGCTGAGCAGGCTGCTGGCGGGCGTGGACGCGCCGACGGCGGGTTCGGTGACGGTGGGCGGGGTGCCGGTGGCCGCCCTGGAACCCGAGGTGCTGCGCCGCCAGGTCGTCCTGGTCACCCAGGAGCACCACGTCTTCATCGGCACGGTCCGCGACAACCTGCTGATCGCCGCGCCCGGCGCCTCGGACGAGCGGGTGTGGGCGGCGCTGGCGGCGGTCGGCGCGGCGGGCTGGGTCCGGGAGCTGCCCGGCGGGCTGGACGCCGAGCTGGGCGCCGGCGGCTGCCGTACGGACGGCTCGCAGGCACAGCAGCTCGCCCTGGCCCGGGTCGTGCTGGCCGACCCGCACACCCTGATCCTGGACGAGGCGACGGCGCTGCTGGACCCGACGACCGCCCGGCACACCGAGCGCGCCCTCGCCGCCGTCCTCCGGGGCCGTACGGTCATCGCCATCGCGCACCGGCTGCACACGGCGCACGACGCGGACCGGGTGGCCGTGATGGAGGACGGCCGCCTCACCGAACTCGGCACGCACGAGGAGCTGGTGCGGGCGGGCGGCGCGTACGCGGCGCTGTGGGCGACGTGGCACGGGGAGCCGAGCGAGGCGTAGTCCGACGCCGGATCAGTCCCCTCGGGATCAGCCCACTCGGGCTCAACCCCCGGAGGGTCAGTCCCCTCGGAACCAGTCCCCTCGGGATCAGTCCCCTGGGGATCAGTCCCCTGAGGGACCTATCGATTCCGGACAACGGCACGGCCGTCACCTCCCCTGTGACGGTCTCCGACCGCACCGGCGACGCCCCGCCCGGCTCGCTGCCGGGCGTCCACCTCATGCGTGCCTGACGCGGTTGGACCCGCCGGGACGGCGTCCACTCTTTGCCGGTCCCTTACCTCCGACCTGTTGGCCCTTGACCGGGGTCACGCCCCTTTTACACGACGGCAATGTTCACCGGCCGGTCGGTTTCCGGCCAACATCACGTGGGGGTCATGACATGTACGCGACCTCAATGTCACTCTTCCTCTCACCCGCCGCACAGCGTCAGCACAGCACCGGCCGGCCACCCCACGCCGTCCGGGCTCCCCCACACCCAAGGAGCTCGTGTGACTGTCTCGCCCGCCTTCTACGCGCGTCACAAGCGCACCACCCTGGCCGTCGCCACCGCCGTCGCGGCCGGAGCCCTGATCACCACCGGTCTGACCGGTGGCACCGCCGCCGCCCAGACCGCGCCGGACTCCGCGGGCTCCACCCCGCTCGCCGTCCCCACCGCCCTGGCCCCGGCCGCCCGCACCGCCCTGATCCAGGACAAGCAGGCCGACGCCCCCGCGACCGCGCAGGAGATCGGTCTGGGCGCCCAGGAGAAGCTGGTCGTCCGCGACGTGATCAAGGACGCGGACGGTGCGGTCCACACCCGCTACGAGCGCACCTACGCGGGCCTGCCGGTCCTCGGCGGCGACCTGGTCGTCCACGAGTCGGCCTCGGGCGCGGAGCAGGGCGTCACCAAGGCGACGAACGCCACCATCAAGGTCGCCTCCACCACCCCGGCCGTGACCGCGGCGAAGGCCGAGACCCAGGCGCTCTCCCTCGCCAAGGCGGCGGGCTCGGAGGACACCGAGGCCTCCCAGGCGCCCCGCAAGGTGGTCTGGGCGGGCAACGGCAGCAAGCCGACCCTGGCCTACGAGACGGTCGTCGGCGGCCTCCAGGAGGACGGCACCCCGAACGAGCTGCACGTCATCACCGACGCGGCCACCGGCGCGAAGCTGTACGAGTACCAGGGCATCGAGACCGGCACCGGCAAGAGCCTGTACTCCGGCACGGTCACCCTCGGCACGTACCTCTCGGGCTCGACGTACCAGCTGTACGACACCTCGCGCGGCGGCCACAAGACGTACAACAAGGCGCGCAGCACCAGCAGTTCGGCGGGCACGCTGTTCACGGACACCGACGACACGTGGGGCACCGGCGCCGCGTCCAGTTCCTCCACGGACCAGACGGCGGCGGTGGACGCGGCCTACGGCGCCCAGACCACCTGGGACTTCTACAAGAACACCTTCGGCCGCAACGGCATCAAGAACAACGGCGTGGCGGCGTACTCCCGCGTCCACTACGGCAACGCCTACGTCAACGCGTTCTGGGACGACAGCTGCTTCTGCATGACGTACGGCGACGGCTCGGGCAACGTCAAGCCGCTCACCTCGCTCGACGTCGCCGGCCACGAGATGACCCACGGCGTCACCTCGAACACGGCGGGCCTGAACTACTCCGGCGAGTCCGGCGGCCTGAACGAGGCGACGTCCGACATCTTCGGCACGGCGGTCGAGTTCTACGCGGCGAACTCCAACGACGTCGGCGACTACCTCATCGGCGAGAAGATCGACATCAACGGCGACGGCACCCCGCTGCGCTACATGGACCAGCCCAGCAAGGACGGCGCGTCCGCCAACTACTGGTCGTCGACGCTGAAGAACCTGGACGTGCACTACTCGTCCGGCCCCGCGAACCACTTCTTCTTCCTCCTCTCCGAGGGCAGCGGCAGCAAGACCATCAACGGGGTGTCCTACAACTCCCCCACCTACAACGGCTCGACGATCACGGGCATCGGCCGCGCCAAGGCGGTCCAGATCTGGTACAAGGCCCTGACGACGTACATGACGTCGACCACGACGTACTCGGGCGCCCGCACGGCGACCCTGAGCGCGGCGTCGGCCCTGTACGGCTCCTCCAGCACCGAGTACGCGACGGTGGCGGCGGCCTGGACGGCGATCAACGTCAGCTGACCGCACGTTGAGCGAGGGCGGCACCCGGGAGGCGCATATTCCGGGTGCCGCCCTACGCTTGGGCACCATGTCTTCGGAAGACTTCACGTACGCCGATGTCGGCGCGACCCGCGAGCGGCCCGGCTTCTGCCCGCCCGGCTTCCACTCCCTGCACGTGCGCACCCGCCTCGGCGAGGGCGAGGAGGTCTTCCGCCGCGCGGCCGAGGCCGTCCTCACCTGGGAGATGCACCGCTCGATGGGCGTCGGCATGACCACCGACGCGGACCGCGCGGCCCCCGACGTGGACGTCACGGTGACCCTGGCCGGCCTGGTCAAGGCCCCCTGCCGGGTGGTCTGGACGGTCGAGGAACGCCGCCGCGCCGGCTGGGCCTACGGCACCCTGCCCGGCCACCCCGAATGCGGCGAGGAGGCCTTCGTCGTCGACCGCACGGGCGACGGCACGGTCTGGCTGACGGTCTCCGCCTTCAGCCGCCCGGCCAAGTGGTACGCCCGAGCGGGCGGCCCCGCGACCCGCGGCCTGCAACAGGCCTACGCCCGCAGATGCGGGACGGTACTGCGGGGGCTGGCTACGGCGGGACTGGAGGAGTAGCCCGGACCGGGACGCGGCACCGACCACCATGCACATCCAGCCATGTATACTGATATACGTTCGCGTATACATAAGGACGGAGGAGAGGCATGAGCCGCACGGTGATCGACCTCGACGACGAAGCGCTGGAAGCAGCCGCCATAGAGCTGGGCACCACGACCAAGCGCGACACCATCAACACCGCGCTCCGCGAGATCGTCGCACGCAACCGTCGTCTGCGCGCCCTCCACGAGCTCCAGGACCTGGCAGCCGAAGGCGGCCTAGACGCCGAGGCCCTCCTCGACAAGCGCGCCTACCGTGGCGGAGCCGCCCGTTGAGCACGGCCGACTACCTCATCGACACCTCCGCCCTGGCCCGGGTACTGCTGCGCCAGGCGACCGAGGACTGGGAGCGTCGCATCGGTGCCGGACTGGTCGCCCTGTGCGACATCACCGAGCTGGAGGTGCAGTACTCAGCCCGCTCCACGGGTGACCGCAAGATCATCGCGGAACGGCTGAATGAGCTGACCTGGTGCCCGATGCCCGATGGGATCTTCCGACGCGCCCGCGTGGTGCAGGAGCAGCTCACCACCAAGGGCGAACACCGCAGCGCAGGCCCGGTCGACCTGCTGATCGCGGCTGTCGCAGAAGAAACGGGGCTGACACTGCTCCACTACGACCGCGATTTCGAGACCATCGCCCGCACCACCGGGCAGCCCGTCCGCATGATCGACCTCAAGTAACAGCGGGGGCCGTGGACGACCTGGTCGAACACGCCGGCCCGCCGACCTCGAACCACAGCAGCTTGCCCGCACCGCTCGCGAGCCGGTCGCCGCGGTCCGCGACCGGCCATCCGCCCCAGGAGTCGGCCTGCTCCCGCTCGGACGTACGTCTGGTCGACGCACTCGCCGCACACGAGGCGGCCCTACGCATGGGCTTCGGAGGCGCTGCGGTCACCCGCGGTCAGCTCAAGCACCTGCTCGACATGAGCGAACTGCCTCACGTCACCATCCGCGTGATTCCCTTCGGCGAAGTCGAGTTCCCGACCACCGGCCAGTCCTTCGACTATGTGGAGGGCTCAGTACCGCAACTCGACACGGTCCAACTGGACTCTCACCATGGCGCCTGCGAGTAAGTCCACCTACAGCGGCGACGGCTCGAACTGCCTTTACGTCGCCGCCACCCCCACCGGCACCGCCCATCTCCGCGAGAGCGACGCCCCGGACACCGTCCTCACGACGACGGTGTCCGGTCTGCGCGCCCTGATACACGGCGTCAAGGGCAGCCAGGTCAGGTTTTACTCTTGGTCAGGCGGGCCGTCTCGCGAGGTTACCGAGGCCGAGACCGATACCGAGAGGTAATGCCGCCTCAGATGGTCGGGGTGTCGTCGACAACCGGCTTGTGAATCTCAATGACCGGCTTCCACCCCGCGGAGAACTCGATGAAGTCCGCACGGGTGGGGTAGGTGTCGATCGCGCGACGGTCACGCTTGGGGCTGTCGCCAGCCTTGCGCCCCCGGGGAATCTGCTCCTCGAAGATGTCGACCTTCACGTCGGGAACCTCCTTGAGGCCCTGGCGCCAGATCTGCACGATGTCGGCGCCGAACGCCTGCCGGGCCGCAGCGTAAAGGGCCGTGAGGGCCCCCTTGTCCCCACCAGGGACGAACAGTGCCAGGTCCAGCACGACACCGGCGGACTGGAGGACCTCGATGGTCACCGGGCCGTTCTCGTCGGCCACGTAGATCCCGGCTGCATTCTCGTCGTCGGGAAGGCAGGAGACCTCTTCCTGGAATACGGTCCTCGCCGTGATCGAGCCGCCCTCGAAATGCTCACCGGACTTGGTCAGAAAAGCAGGGACATAGCAGTCGGGAAGCTTGAGTTCTGCCGTGTCGGCGGAAATGAAGACCCTGTCCTTCACGCCGAGCTTCGTCACCTCTTCCAGCGAGAGGCGGCGAGCGGCAATCTTCTCCGTGTTCACGATTTCCCTTTCAGGTTGCACTGTCCCTCCGAACAAGGACGCTACCACGAAACCCTGAGGTCAACTGCCCAGTAATCCTTGGGTAAATGGCCTCCGACGACCTGCACGGGAGGATACCGAAGCGAGTGCCACTCGGCCGGGAACACGCATCCGCCAGGCAGTGTCCCTCGTCATGGTGTCGGTGATCAACTGGCGGTTGCATTTCGGTGCGTTGGGTAGCACGGAGGAACTAAAAGAGAGTTTACGGTAGATATCACCCATCTCCCCTTCCTTTGAACAGCTCAGACCGCATCCGGAAGTCTCCGTCGGCCTGCTCGGCGGCAGTTCACCGTGGCAGGCCGGTCACCGAGGCCCGCAGTGCCGGCCTGTCCGCAAGTTCGTGGTGGCCGCGGTGATGACCGTGTCGAGCCTCTCCCGGGTGCTCACCAGGTCGCCGATCTGCCGGTCGATGCGGTCCCGTTCGGCCAAGAGCCGGTCGAGGAGTTCCGGTGTGGCCTCGCCGTCCACCACGCACGGCAGCAGTTCGAGGATCGCCTTGCTGGACAGGCCGGCGGCGTACAACTGCTGGATCAGCCGGACCCGGTCCACGGCGCTGTCGGGGTAGTGCCGCTGGCCGCTGGGGCTGCGGTCGGCGGCGAGCAGGTCGTGCTCCTCGTAGTAGCGCAGCGCCCGCACGCTGACGCCCGTCCTGCCGGCCAGTTCACCGATGCGCATCACGCCTCCTCCGCTCTTGCCTCTCACGTCAGCGTCAGATTTTAGCGTATCGGCGACGGACGCGACGCGGCCGCATCAACCGCATGGCAAGGGTGAGGACGTTCTTTCATGACCACATCAGACAGGGCGACGGCAGGCGAGGCCGTCGGCGCACCCGCTCCCGTCGTCTCGGTGAAGCCGGTGGTGCTGGAGGCACCGGGCCGGGGTGACGATCTGCGGGTGAAGGTGTCCGCACCGGTGACCGGGAGCGCGTTGCCGGTCGTCGTCCTCT
Source organism: Streptomyces sp. NPDC003248 (assembly GCF_055563235.1). NCBI lineage: Bacteria > Bacillati > Actinomycetota > Actinomycetes > Kitasatosporales > Streptomycetaceae > Streptomyces > Streptomyces sp. NPDC003248. The sequence goes on from NZ_JBVHDT010000004.1 coordinate 161,204, forward strand.
CGCACGGCTTCGGGTCGTCGCTGGACGGCTACGGCCCCCTGGCCGACTTCTGGGCCGCTCACGGTTTCGTGGTGGTCCAGCCGACCCATCTCGACTCCAGGACCGTCGGCCTCGCCGCTGACGATCCCCGCACACCGCGGCTCTGGCGCTTGCGCGTCGAGGACGTGAAGCGCGTCCTCGACCGGCTCGATCTGCTGGAAGCCGCCGTCCCCGGTCTCGGCGGCCGTGTCGACCGGAGTCGCATCGCCGTGGCCGGGCACTCCTTCGGCGGTCAGACGGCGGGCATCCTGCTGGGCCTGCGCGTCCTCGATCCGGTGAGCGGGAGGAGTGAGGATCTGTCGGATCCGAGGGTCACGGCAGGTGTGCTGCTGGCCACGGCCGGCCGGGGCGGAGCCGACCTGACGCCGTACGCGGCCGAGCACTTCCCGTTCATGAAGGGCCCGGACTTCTCGCACATGACGACGCCGGCCCTCGTGGTCGCCGGTGACAAGGACGACCTGCCGCTGTCCGTCAGGGGACCTGAGTGGACGTACGACCCGTACCTCCTGAGCCCGGGTGAGAAGAGCCTGCTCACCCTGTTCGGGGCCGAACACTCGCTCGGCGGGATCACCGGCTACGAGGTCCGGGAGACGACGGACGAGAGCCCCGCGCGCGTCGCCTTGGTCCAGCAGGTCACGTGGGCCTACCTGCGCCACGCGCTCGGCATCGAGGACGCCGGCTGGACGGCCGTGCGAAAGGCGCTGTCGGAGAGCAGCGCCCCCCTGGGCCGGATCGAGTCCAAGTGACGTCCCCACGCTCCGGGAAGCGGGCCGTCTCCGCCGACCGGGCGCGGCGCGGGCGGATCGGGTGGCTCAGGCGGCGCGGGCGGATCAGGTGGCTCAGGCGGCTCGGGCGGCCTCCCGCAGGGCGGAGCCGGGCCGGAGCCTCGCCTCAGGCGGCGGACCGCGACTCCGCCGTCCTCCGCCGCAGCGCCGGCGTCGTCAGCGACGGCGGAGCCCAGGCCCCGTCCGGCGGGTAGACGTCGGTGCCGGGTGGGACGATCGCGTCGATGCGGTCGAGGGCGGCGTCGTCCAGCACCACGGAGGCGCCCTTGAGGGTGTTCCGCAGCTGCTCCATCGTGCGCGGGCCGATGATGACCGAGGTGACGGCGGGGTGCGCGAGCGGGAAGGCGATCGCCAGCTCCGGGAGCGAGCAGCCCACCTCCTCCGCCACGGCGACGAGCTGCTCGACGGCGTCCAGCTTCGCGGCGGTGAGCGGCGACGACGGGTCGAAGCGGGCGGGGTTCAGGGTGGGGCGTCCGCTGCTCAGGTCGAGGTCCTGGCCCTTGCGGTAGCGGCCGGTGAGGAAGCCCGAGGCCAGTGGGCTCCAGGTGAGGACCCCCATGCCGAGGCGCTGCGCCACCGGCAGCACCTGCCGCTCGACGCCCCGGGCCAGCAGGGAGTACGGCGGCTGCTCGGTGCGGAACCGGTGCAGCCCGCGGCGGTCGGCCACGTGGTACGCCTCGACGATGTCGTCCGCGGGGAACGTCGAGCAGCCGAACGCCCTGATCTTGCCCTGGCGCACGAGGTCGGTCAGGGCGGCGAGCGTCTCCTCGATGTCCGTCGTGTGGTCCGGCCGGTGCACCTGGTACAGGTCGATCCAGTCCGTGCCCAGCCGCCGCAGGCTGTCCTCCACCTCGCGGACGATCCAGCGCCGCGAGTTGCCGCCCTGGTCGGGGCCGTCCCCCATGGCGAAGTGGACCTTGGTCGCGAGGACCACGTCGTCGCGGCGGCCCTTGAGCGCCTTGCCGACGATCGTCTCCGACTCCCCGGCCGAGTACATGTCGGCGGTGTCGACGAAGTTGATCCCCTCGTCCAGCGCGGCGTGGACGATCCGGACGCAGTCGTCGTGGTCGGCGTTGCCGACGGCACCGAACATCATGGTGCCGAGGCAGTAGGGACTGACCTTGATCCCGGTCCCGCCCAGAACGCGGTGGCGCATGCGACTCCCCCTGGGTGCAGTCGACTCGGGGCCGCGACCGGAGACGGGCGTGGCCTGACGAGCGCACACTACGAGGTGGAGTGCGCTCAAGGGCAAGCCCGGGGAGCCCGGTGCACCGGGAGGGGCGGCGTCGGCGCCGCCCCTCCCGGGCCCCGGTCACCGGTACAGCACCCCCGCCCCCTCCACCAGCTCGTCCGACGGTCCGGCCACCAGCCCCAGTTCCGCGCCGGAGGCCAGCAGGCGGTGGTCGGGGAGGATGCGGACCGTGTAACCGTAGGGGCCGGTGCGGTCGAGGGAGAGGGGGCCCTCGTAGATCCAGCTGCCCTCCAGGTCGGGGCCGCTCGTCGGTTTGAGGGGGACCGTCGTCGCGTCGGTGATGCGGTCCTCCGTGTCGACGCGGCCGGAGACGGCCTGGACCTCGACGTCGTCGGGGGCGAGGTCGCCGAGGCGCAGGCGGACGCGGAGGGCGAGGGTGCTGCCGAGTTCGGCGGTCGGGGTGGCGGCCGAGGTCTCGACGTGGTCGACGGTGACGGCGTGCCAGGCCGACCGCACCCTGGCCTTCCAGGCGGCGAGCTCGCTCGCGGTGTCCGGGTCGAGTGCGCGGTGGGCCTGGGCGGCGGGGACGTAGAGCCGCTCGACGTACTCGCGGACCATGCGGCCGGCCAGGACCTTGGGGCCCAGCAGGGTGAGGGTCTGGCGGACCATCTCGATCCAGCGGTCGGGCAGGCCGTGCCGCCCGCGCTCGTAGAAGCGGGGGGTGACGCGCTGTTCGAGGAGGTCGTAGAGGGCCGCCGCCTCGATGTCGTCGCGGCGGTCGGGGTCCGTGCCGGCGCCGTCGGCGGTGGGGATCGCCCAGCCGAAGTCGGGCCGGAACCACTCGTCCCACCAGCCGTCGAGGACGGAGAGGTTGAGGCAGCCGTTGAGCGCCGCCTTCATACCGGACGTGCCGCACGCCTCCAGCGGGCGCAGGGGGTTGTTCAGCCAGATGTCGCAGCCCGGGTAGAGCTTCTGGGCCATCGCCATGCCGTAGTCGGGGAGGAAGACGACGCGGTGGCGGACGCGCGGGTCGTCGGCGAAGCGGACGAGTTCCTGGACGAGCCGCTTGCCGCCGTCGTCCGCCGGGTGCGCCTTGCCGGCCACGACGATCTGGACCGGCCGTTCGGGGTGGAGCAGCAGGCTCATCAGCCGGTCGCGGTCCCGGAGCATCAGCGTGAGGCGCTTGTACGACGGGACGCGGCGCGCGAAGCCGATGGTGAGGACGTCGGGGTCGAGAACGCCGTCGATCCAGCCCAGCTCGGCCGTGCCCGCGCCGCGCTGGCGCCACGAGGCCCGCAGCCGGGCGCGCACCTCCTGGACGAGCTGTTCGCGCAGGTCCCGGCGGAGGTCCCAGATGTCCTGGTCGGGGATGTCGGCGACGGAGTCCCAGCGGTCGGAGCCGCCGACGCTGAGCGCGTCCTCGGTGCGCTGGGCGCCGACCCGGCGGGCGCCGAGGCGCAGCACCTCGGGGGCGACCCAGGTCGGGGCGTGCACACCGTTGGTCACGGAGGTGATCGGCACCTCGGCGGCGTCGAAGCCGGGCCACAGGCCGGCGAACATCTCGCGGCTGACCTGGCCGTGCAGCAGCGACACGCCGTTGGCGCGCTGGGCCAGGCGCAGGCCCATCACCGCCATGTTGAACAGGTTGGGTTCGCCGCCGGGGTAGGTCTCCATGCCCAGGCCGAGGATGCGGCCGACGTCCATGCGCGGCAGCTCGGCTCCGGGGCCGAAGTGCCGGGCGACCAGCTCGCGGTCGAAGCGGTCGATGCCGGCCGGGACGGGGGTGTGCGTGGTGAAGACCGTGCCGGCCCGGACCGCCTCCAGTCCGGAGTCGAAGTCGAGCCCCGCGTCGCAGAGTTCCGCGATGCGCTCCAGGCCGAGGAAGCCGGCGTGCCCCTCGTTGGTGTGGAACACCTCGGGCGGGGCGTGCCCGGTCAGCCGGCAGTACGTGCGTACCGCCCGGACACCTCCTATGCCGAGCAGCATCTCCTGGAGGAGCCGGTGTTCGCTGCCGCCGCCGTAGAGCCGGTCGGTCACGCCGCGCTCGCGCAGGTCGTTCTCCTCGACGTCGGAGTCGAGCAGCAGCAGCGGCACGCGGCCCACCTGGGCCAGCCAGATCCGGGCCCGCAGCCGCCTGCCGCCGGGGAGGGCGAGGGAGACCTGGGCGGGGGTGTCGTCGTCCTCCTCCAGGAGGGTCAGCGGCAGCTCGTTGGGGTCGAGGACGGGGTAGTGCTCCTGCTGCCAGCCGTCCCGGGTCAGGCTCTGGCGGAAGTAGCCGTGCCGGTACAGCAGGCCCACCCCGATCAGCGGCACGCCCAGGTCGCTGGCCGCCTTCAGGTGGTCGCCGGCCAGGATGCCGAGGCCGCCGGAGTACTGGGGCAGGGCGGCCGTGATGCCGAACTCGGGGGAGAAGTAGGCGATGGCGGCGGGGAGCCGGGGGGTGGCGTCCTGGGTCTGGTACCAGCGGTCGCCGGTCACGTAGTCGTGCAGCTCGTCGACGGCCGCGGTCAGCCGGCGCAGGAAGCGGCGGTCCCCGGCCAGTGCGGTGAGGCGCTCGGCGCGCACACCGCCGAGGAGCCGTACCGGGTCCTTGCCGGAGGCGGCCCAGCGTTCGGGGTCGACGGACTGGAAGAGGTCGCGGGTCTCCGCGTGCCAGGACCAGCGCAGGTTGCGGGCCAGGTCACCGAGCGGCCGGAGGGGTTCGGGGAGAAGGGGTCGGACGGTGAATCGACGGATCGCCTTCACATTCCACCTCGGCGTGCGTGAGGAAGAGACGCACGGCGGTGTGCGTCCACGTCGTGGATGACGGTACCGGGGCCGACGCGGGTGGCGCCGAGGGCTTGCCGCCCCCGCGTGCCCGGCTTTCGGCCCGGTACCGGCCCGGCCGTCCGGCTCCCCCGGACGGCGGTACCCGCCGCGCCCCGGGGGACGCTCATCCTGTATGGCCGATTCCGTCCCCTGAAGACCCCTCGGGCCACCTTGTGGTGCTTCGCCCCGCACGAGAGGCTGCCCAGTGCGTACCCGGCGCCGGGAACCCGCGCCGCCGTAGGCCGAGTCGAGGAGGGGAACGCGGACCATGGCACGGACGCGAACACGGCGTCTGCGCCGGGTGGGGGGTCTGGTCACGGTCGCCACGACCGTGGTGTTTTCGGCCATCGCCCTGCCCGCGCACGCCGCACCGGAGGGGACGATACGCGGCGCCGGGGCGCCCGGCTCCGTCCGCGGCAGCTTTCTCGTGACACTGAAGAACGGGGTGAGCGCCCTGTCGGCGGCCGGTCGCGGTGTCGCCGCGCGGTACGGCGCGCGGATCGGCCACACCTACGGCACGGTCCTCAACGGCTTCTCCGTCGAGGCGGGCGAGAGACAGGCCCGGCGCCTGGCGGCCGATCCGCGGGTCGCCTCGGTCGTCCGGGACAGCCGGGTGACGCTCGGGGTGACGCGGCGCGGTACGGCGACCCGGAAGAGCCCGCCGTCCTGGGGGCTGGACCGCGTCGACCAGCCGTCCCTGCCCCTGGACGGCCGGTACACGGCCCCGAAGCCGGCGGGGGCGGGGGTGACGGTGTACGTCATCGACACCGGCGTCCGCGTCACCCACCGGGACTTCGGCGGGCGGGCCTCCTACGGCTGGGACTTCGTCGACGGCGACCGCACCGCGTCCGACGGCAACGGCCACGGCACGCACGTCGCCGCGACCGTCGCGGGCACGAGCGCCGGCGTCGCGAAGAAGGCGAGGGTGGTGGCCGTCCGGGTGCTGGACGACACCGGCGCGAGCACCACCGCGCGGGTCATCGCGGGCATCGACTGGGTCACCCGCCACGCGCGCGGCCCGGCCGTCGCCAACCTCAGTCTGGGCGGCCCCTACAACGAACGGCTGGACGCCGCCGTCCGCGCCTCCATCCGTTCGGGCGTCACCTACACCGTCGCCGCGGGCAACGGCGGCCGGCCGGCCGCGCTCCGCTCCCCCGCCGGCGTCCGCCAGGCCGTCACCGTCGGCGCGACCGACCGCCGGGACGCCCGGGCGGCCTTCTCCGACACCGGCCCCGCCCTCGACCTGTTCGCCCCCGGCGTGTCGATCACCTCCGCGTCCCACAGGAGCGACACCGGGCGCGCGACCTTCTCCGGTACGTCGATGGCGGCGCCGCACGCGGCGGGCGCGGCCGCCCTGTATCTGGCCGGCCATCCGACGGCCACGCCCGCCCAGGTCGAACGCGCACTGGTGGCGGGGGCGTCGCACGTGAAGGTGTCCGGCCGGGGAGCCGGTTCGCCGGACAAGCTGCTGCGGGTGCCCCGTTCCTGACGGCGGGACACCGCCCCCGGCATCGGCCCTGGCTCCGGTCCCGACTCCGGTCCCGACTCCGGTCCCGGCTCCGGTCCCGGCTATGGCAGCGGCTCCGGTCCTGGCTCCCCTCCCGCGAAGAGGCCGGTCTTGTGTGGAGACATACGCGCGAGTAGTTAACAAAGTCCCGGATTGCTCACCCGAAAAGGGTGGGAAGGCTCCTCCGGTACACGACCCGTACGCCCCCGTACGACACCCCCCGCACGGCCCGAGCACCACCCGGCGCGCCCGGGCACGAGCACAACCCCGGCCCGTCCGGGTACCCGTAGGGGACCCGGCGCGACCGGACCCGAGTACGACCCCTGGCGCGTCCGGCCACCAGCACCACCCGGGTCCGCCCGGGCACCACCAGCACCACCCGGGTCCGCCCGGGCACCACCAGCACCACCCGGGTCCGCCCGGGCACCACCTGCACCACCCGGGTCCGCCCGGGCCGCACCGCCACCACCCGGACCCCCGGGAACCAGCACCACCCCGGCCCCTCGGGGAACCAGCACCACCCCGGCCCTCCGGGGTCAGCACCACCCCGGGTCCCGCCCGGGCAGGCACCACCGGCACCCCCCACCGCAGGACCCACCTCCCCTCGTCCATCCGCCCACCCACGTTGATGCGGACAGGAGCGGTCATGCCCGCCACGCACCACTCGTCAGCACCCCCGACATCCCGTTCGTCCCGCACCACGGCACCAGCACCCCCCGTGCGCCCCGCCGACGCCGGACCGCCGGCCCCGGAGCGATCCTCCGCGGGTGACGTGACCGCCGTGGGGCGCATACCCGTCCTCGACGTCCGCCCGATCGTGCAGCACGGCCGCCGGCCGGCCAAGGCGGTCACCGGGGAGACGTTCCAGGTCTCGGCCACCGTGTTCCGCGAGGGCCACGACGCCGTCGCCGCCAACGTCGTCCTGCGCGACCCCGCGGGCCGCCCGGGCCCGTGGACGCCGATGCGCGAACTCGCCCCCGGCACCGACCGCTGGGGCGCCGACGTCACCCCGGACGCACCCGGCCGCTGGACGTACACGGTGGAGGCCTGGGGCGATCCGGTCACCACCTGGCGCCGGACCGCCGGGGTGAAGATCCCGGCGGGGATGGACACCGAACTCGTCCTGGAGGAGGGCGCCCGCCTGCACGAGCGGGCGGCCGCCGAACTGCCCGGAGGGGAGGAGCGGAAGGGGGCCGTGCTGCTGGCGGCCGCCGACGCCCTGCGCGACACGACACGTCCGGCCGCCTCCCGTCTCGCGGCGGCGCTGACGCCGGAGGTGGAGGAGGTGCTGGCCCGCCATCCCCTACGGGAACTGGTCACCGCGTCCGACGCCCTGCCGCTGCTGGTGGAGCGGGAACGGGCCCTGTACGGCGCATGGTACGAGTTCTTCCCCCGCTCGGAGGGCACGCCCGAACGCCCGCACGGAACGTTCCGCACCGCCGCCCGCCGGCTGCCCGCCATCGCCGCGATGGGCTTCGACGTCGTCTACCTCCCCCCGATCCACCCCATCGGCACCACCTTCCGCAAAGGCCGCAACAACACCCTCACCGCCGGCCCCGACGACGTCGGCGTGCCCTGGGCCATCGGCTCCCCCGAAGGCGGCCACGACGCCGTCCACCCCGACCTGGGCACCCTGGAGGACTTCACCCGCTTCGTCGAACAGGCCGCCGGCCACGGCCTGGAGATCGCCCTCGACTTCGCGCTCCAGTGCTCCCCCGACCACCCCTGGGTCCACAAACACCCCGAGTGGTTCCACCACCGCCCCGACGGCACCATCGCCCACGCCGAGAACCCGCCCAAGAAGTACCAGGACATCTACCCCGTCGCCTTCGACGCCGACATGGACGGCCTCGTCGAGGAGACCCAGCGCATCCTGCGCCACTGGATGTCCCACGGCGTGCGGATCTTCCGCGTCGACAACCCCCACACCAAACCCGTCGTCTTCTGGGAACGGGTCATCGCCGGCATCAACCGCACCGACCCCGACGTCATCTTCCTCGCCGAGGCCTTCACCCGCCCGGCGATGATGCACACCCTCGCCCAGATCGGCTTCCAGCAGTCCTACACCTACTTCACCTGGCGCAACACCAAGGACGAACTGACGGAGTACCTCACCGAACTGACGGGGGAGGCCGCCTCCTCCATGCGGCCCAACTTCTTCGTCAACACCCCCGACATCCTCCACGCCCACCTCCAGCACGGCGGCCGCCCCGCCTTCGAGTCCCGCGCCGTCCTCGCCGCCACCCTCTCCCCCACCTGGGGCATCTACAGCGGCTACGAACTCTGCGAGAACACCCCCCTGCGCGAAGGCGGCGAGGAGTACCTCGACTCCGAGAAGTACCAGCTCAAACCCCGCGACTGGGCGGCCGCCGAACGCGAGGGCCGCACCATCGCCCCCCTCATCACCCGCCTCAACGGCATCCGGCGGACGAACCCGGCCCTGCGCCAACTGCGCGACCTGCACTTCCACCACGCCGACAAGGACGCGGTGATCGCCTACTCGAAGCGGAGCGGTTCGAACACGGTTCTGGTGGTCGTCAACCTCGACCCCCACCACACCCAGGAAGCGACGGTCTCGTTGGACATGCCACAACTCGGCCTGGAATGGCACGAGTCGGCGCCGGTGCGCGATCTGCTCACCGGCGAGACCTACTACTGGGGCAGGGCCAACTACGTGCGTCTCGGACCGGGCGGCGCCCATGTGCTGACCGTCGGCCCGGAGTCCGGGGACAGTCCCCCGGACGGGCACGGCACCGTCCTGCGACCGTCCAACCCGCAGATCGGAGGGTCACCCACACGATGATCGTCAACGAGCCCGTTCCGGACACCTTCGAGGACACGCCCGCGAAGGACCGCGACCCCGAGTGGTTCAAGCGCGCGGTCTTCTACGAAGTCCTCGTCCGCTCCTTCCAGGACAGCAACGGCGACGGCGTCGGCGACCTGAAGGGCCTCACCGCCAAACTCGACTACCTGCAATGGCTCGGCGTCGACTGCCTCTGGCTCCCCCCGTTCTTCAAATCCCCCCTGAGGGACGGCGGGTACGACGTCTCGGACTACACCGCCGTCCTCCCCGAATTCGGCGACCTCGCCGACTTCGTGGAATTCGTCGACGCCGCCCACCAACGCGGCATGCGCGTCATCATCGACTTCGTCATGAACCACACCAGCGACCAGCACCCGTGGTTCCAGGAGTCCCGCAAAGACCCCGACGGCCCCTACGGCGACTACTACATGTGGGCCGACGACGACAAGCAGTACGCCGACGCCCGCATCATCTTCGTCGACACCGAGGTCTCCAACTGGACCTACGACCCGGTCCGCAAGCAGTACTTCTTCCACCGCTTCTTCTCCCACCAGCCGGACCTCAACTACGAGAACCCGGCCGTCCAGGAGGAGATGATCTCCGCGCTGAGGTTCTGGCTGGACCTGGGCATCGACGGCTTCCGCCTCGACGCCGTGCCCTACCTGTACGCCGAGGAGGGCACCAACTGCGAGAACCTCCCGGCGACCCACGAGTTCCTCAAGCGGGTCCGGAAGGAGATCGACGCCCACTACCCGGACACCGTGATCCTCGCGGAGGCCAACCAGTGGCCCGAGGACGTCGTCGACTACTTCGGCGACTACGCCTCCGGCGGCGACGAATGCCACATGGCCTTCCACTTCCCCGTCATGCCCCGCATCTTCATGGCCGTCCGCCGCGAGTCCCGCTACCCCGTCTCCGAGATCCTCGCCAAAACCCCCGCCATCCCCACCCACTGCCAATGGGGAATCTTCCTCCGCAACCACGACGAGCTCACCCTCGAAATGGTCACCGACGAAGAACGCGACTACATGTACGCCGAATACGCGAAAGACCCGCGTATGCGCGCCAACATCGGCATCCGGCGACGCCTCGCACCCCTCCTCGACAACGACCGCAACCAGATCGAACTCTTCACCGCCCTCCTCCTCTCCCTCCCCGGCTCGCCGATCCTCTACTACGGCGACGAGATCGGCATGGGCGACAACATCTGGCTCGGCGACCGCGACGCCGTCCGCACCCCCATGCAGTGGACCCCCGACCGCAACGCCGGCTTCTCCTCCTGCGACCCCGGACGGCTCTTCCTGCCCACCATCATGGACCCCGTCCACGGCTACCAGGTCACCAACGTCGAAGCGTCCATGGCATCACCCTCCTCGCTGCTGCACTGGACCCGCCGCATGATCGAGATCCGCAAGCAGAACCCCGCCTTCGGACTCGGCTCCTACACGGAGCTCTCCTCCAGCAACCCCGCCGTCCTCGCCTTCCTCCGCGAGTACGAGGACGACCTCGTCCTGTGCGTGCACAACTTCTCGCGCTTCGCCCAGCCCACCGAGCTGGACCTGCGCCCGTTCAAGGGCCGTTTCCCGGTCGAACTGTTCGGCGGGGTCCGCTTCCCCGCCATCGGCGAACTGCCCTACCTGCTCACCCTCGCAGGACACGGCTTCTACTGGTTCCGGCTGCGCCGGGACGCCGTCTAGAACCCTGCGGCGGGGCGGTTTCCCCTGCCCCGCCCGGGGCACGCAGAAGTAGCACCCCGACCCTCCGGGGAAAGGAATGTGACGCAATGGCGGACACTGTCACACTCTCCGGCACGACAGCCCCTGGTCTCCTCGCGTCACTGACGCCCCTGCTGCGGGAGTGGCTGCCGCGGCAGCGCTGGTTCGCCGGCAAGGGGAGTCCGGTCACCGGGTTCACGCCGGTGGCGGCCACCGAGCTGCTGCCCGCGGGAGGCCGGCTGGGCCTGTACCACCTGCTGATCCGCGCACATCAGACGACCGGGTACGGCGACACCTACCAGCTCCTGATAGGGACGCGCGAGGCGCTGCCGCCCCGGCTGGCGCCCGCGCTGATCGGTCATGTGCAGGACGGGCCGCTCGCCGGGCGGACCGTGTACGACGCCCTGTACGACACCCGGCCCGCCGAGGTGCTGCTGGAGGCGCTGCGCACCGGCGCCCGGATCGGCGTCCTGCGCTGCGACCGCGACCCGGCCCAGGAGATCCGCACCGGCCTGGTGCCCCGGCGGCTGACGTCCGAGCAGTCCAACTCGTCGGTCGTCTTTGGAGATACGTTTATTCTCAAGCTGCTGCGCCGGGTCGTCCCTGGCGTCAACCCCGACCTGGAGCTGCCGCTGGCCCTGGCCCGCGAGGGCTGCCCCCGGGTGCCGGCGCCGACGGCGTGGATGCACGCCGAGCTCGGCGGCGAGCCGTACGTCCTGGGCGTGCTCCAGCCGTACGTGCAGGGCGCGGCGGACGGCTGGGAGCTGGCGCTGCGGGAGCTGGCCAAGGGGGAGGACTTCGCCGCCGAGGCGCGGGCGCTGGGGCGGGCCACAGCCGAGGTGCACACCGCGCTCGCCCGCGCGCTGCCCACGGCCACCCTGGGGCACGCGCAGCTGGGGCCGCTGGTGGAGGGCATGACCGAGCGGCTCGACGCGGCCGCGCAGGCGGTGCCCGCGCTGCGTCCGTACGCGCCCGCCCTGCGCACCGCCTTCACCGCACTGGCCGACCTCGCGGCCGAGGGCCACACCTGGACCGCCCAGCGCGTCCACGGCGACCTGCACCTCGGGCAGTGTCTGCGCGCCCCCTCCGGGGAGTGGGCGCTGATCGACTTCGAGGGCGAGCCGTCCCGGCCGCTGGCGGAGCGCAGGATGCCGCAGCCGGTGGTGCGGGACGTGGCGGGCATGCTGCGGTCCTTCGACTACGCGGCCCACTCGGCCGACCCGCCGGCACCGGGCTGGGCCGAGGCGTGCCGGGCCGCCTACTGCACCGGGTACGCCGAGGTGGCCGGCGCCGACCCGCGCACCGACCCCGTCCTGCTGCGGGCCCACGAGACGGACAAGGCCGTCTACGAGGTCGTCTACGAGGCCCGGCACCGTCCCGACTGGCTCTCCGTCCCGCTGTCCGCGATCCGCAGGCTCGCCGCGTCCGAGCCGTTCTGAGGAGGCTTCACCCGTGACTCCCAGTCCCCCGTCCGACGGTCCGGACCCGAAGAAGAAGACCACCGCGAAGAAGGCGGCGGTGAAGAAGGCGGCGGTGAAGAAGGCGGTGGCGAAGAAGGCGGTGACACAGAAGGCGGCGGCGAAGAAGGCGGCCGCGGCAGGCAGGACCACGGCGGGCAGGACGACGACGGCGGGCAAGAAGACCGCTGCCGAGAAGGCCGCTGCCGAGAAGGGCACCGCCGGAGGGGCCGCCGCGAAGAAGGTTCCCACGCAGAAGGCCGCCGCCGCGAAGTCCACCGCGAAAAGGGTCCCGACACAGAAGGCCACCGCCCGAAAGCCCACCGCCGGAAAGCCCACCGCCACACAGGTCCCCGCGCAGAAATCGGCCGCGGCGGCGCAGGCGCCCGGGGGCAAGGCACCCGCGCGCAAGGCGCCCGCCGAGAAGGCTCCCGTGAGGAAGGCGCCGGCGAGGAGCGCGACGGCGGAGAAGCTGCCGGCGGCGGCGCAAGCCCCGGCGGAGACGGCACCGGCGGAGACGGCACCGGCGGAGACGGCCGAGGTCCGGGAGCCCGCCGTCACGGCCCCGGACGCCGGCGTCGGCGTCGGCGTCGCCCCCTCCCCCGCCCTGGACGCCGTAGACCGGGAGCGGCTGCTGCACGGCACCCACCACGATCCGCACTCCGTGCTGGGCGCGCACCCGACGCCCGACGGGGTCGTCGTCCGGGCCTTCCGGCCCTACGCGCTGTCCGTCGCGGTGGTCGCGGACGGTGTGCGCGTCGGCCTCCACGACGACGGCGACGGCTTCTTCTCCGGTCTGCTGCCCCTGCGCGAGGTGCCGGAGCACCGCCTCGTCGTGACGTACGAGGGCACGGTCCACGAGACCGAGGACGCGTACCGCTTCCTGCCCACCCTCGGCGAGCTGGACCTGCACCTGATCGGCGAGGGCCGGCACGAGCAGCTGTGGACGGTGCTCGGCGCGCACCCCATGACCCACCAGGGCGTGACCGGCACCCGCTTCTCGGTGTGGGCGCCGAACGCGCGCGGCGTACGGGTGGCCGGGACCTTCAACTACTGGGACGGCACCGGGTTCCCGATGCGTTCGCTCGGCTCCTCCGGGGTCTGGGAGCTGTTCGTGCCGGGCATCGGGGAGGGCGAACTGTACAAGTTCGACATCACCCGGCCGGACGGTTCGCACACACTGCGCGCCGACCCCCTGGCCCGCCGTACCGAGACGCCGCCGGCCACCTCGTCGATCGTGCACGCCTCCCACTACACGTGGGGCGACGAGGAGTGGCTGGCCCGCCGCGCCGACCGGCCGGTCCACGAGGCCCCCTTCTCCGTGTACGAGGTCCACCTCCCCTCCTGGCGTCCGGGACTGACGTACCGCCAGCTGGCGGAGCAGCTCCCGGCCTACGTCAAGGACCTGGGTTTCACGCACGTCGAGCTGATGCCGGTCGCCGAGCATCCCTTCGGCGGCTCCTGGGGCTACCAGGTCACCGGTTTCTACGCGCCGACGGCCCGGCTCGGCACCCCCGACGACTTCAAGTACCTGGTGGACCGCCTGCACCGGGCCGGGATCGGCGTCCTGATGGACTGGGTGCCGGCGCACTTCCCGCGCGACGACTGGGCGCTCGCCGAGTTCGACGGGCGCCCCCTGTACGAGCACGCGGATCCGCTGCGGGCCGCGCATCCCGACTGGGGCACGCTGGAGTTCGACTTCGGGCGGCGCGAGGTGCGCAACTTCCTGGTGGCGAACGCCGTGTACTGGTGCGAGGAGTTCCACATCGACGGACTGCGCGTCGACGCCGTCGCCTCGATGCTCTACCTCGACTACTCGCGCGAGCCCGGCCAATGGACGCCGAACGAGCACGGCGGCCGGGAGAACCTGGACGCGGTGGCCTTCCTCCAGGAGATGAACGCCACCGTGTACCGCAGGAACCCGGGCGTCGTGACGATCGCCGAGGAGTCGACCGCCTGGGACGGCGTCACCCGGGCCACGCACCACCGGGGCCCGAGCGGCTTCGGCGGGCTCGGCTTCGGCCTGAAGTGGAACATGGGCTGGATGCACGACTCGTTGCAGTACGTCGGCCACGAACCCGTCCACCGCAAGCACCACCACCACGAGATGACCTTCTCGATGGTGTACGCCTACAGCGAGAACTACGTCCTGCCGATCTCCCACGACGAGGTCGTCCACGGCAAGCGCTCGCTGGTGTCGAAGATGCCGGGCGACTGGTGGCAGCAGCGCGCGGACCTGCGCGCCTACCTGGGCTTCATGTGGGCCCACCCGGGCAAGCAACTGCTGTTCATGGGACAGGAGTTCGCCCAGGGCGCGGAGTGGTCCGAGGCCCACGGCCCCGACTGGTGGCTCCTCGACCCCGCCTACGGCGCCGAGGCCGACCACCGGGGCGTCCGCGACCTCGTCCGCGACCTGAACGCCGTCTACCGCTCGACGCCCGCGCTCTGGGAGCGGGACACCGTCCCCGACGGCTTCCGGTGGGTGGTGGGCGACGCCGCCGACGACAACGTCCTCGCGTTCCTGAGGTACGACGCCGACGGCACGCCCCTGCTGGCCGTCTCGCACTTCGCCCCCGTCGTCCGCCCCGACTACCGCCTCGGCGTCCCCGACGACGTCCCCGCCTGGCACGAGGTCCTCACCACCGACGCCGAGCGGTACGGCGGCAGCGGTGTCTCGCACCCCGACCCGGTCAAGCCCGAGCCACAGGGTGCGCACGGACGCCCGGCGAGCATCCGCCTGACCCTGCCCCCACTGGCGACGGTGTGGCTGCGGCCGGCCTGAGCGCCTCTCGTCCAAGGGCCGGCGAACACAGCCCGTCCGGGGTCCCCCCTCTGGGTGAGTTTGAGGACGAGGCCCGTTCAGGGCCGAAACGGGGGTCCGGGGGCGGGACGGGAAGGGGCGGCGGGGGCGAGATCGGGCTCCGCCGCCCGGGGCCCCGGTGCGGCCGGTCTACGCCAGCGCCTCCGCCAGCGCCGTCGGCAGTTCCCCGGTGTGGACCACGCCGAGGCGCTGGGTGGCCCGGGTCAGGGCGACGTACAGGTCGCTCGTTCCGTACCGGCCCGGCTCGACCACGAGCACCGAGTCGAACTCCAGGCCCTTGGACTGGCGCGGGTCGAGGAGGACGACCTTGTGCGTCAGGTCCGGTTCGGCGCCCGCGGTGACCCCGTCCAGCCGGGCGGCCAGCCGGCGGTGCAGGTCGCGCGGGGCGATCACCGCGAGCCGGCCCTCCGCGGGGGTCAGCTCGCCGACCGCCTCGGCGACCGCGCCGGGCAGGTCGTCGGTGGCGCGCGCCCAGGGCCGGACGCCGGTGGAGCGTACCGAGCTGGGCGGGGCGAAGCCGGGCCGCTCGGCGCGCACGACGGCCGCGGCGACCTCCATGATCTCGGCCGGGGTGCGGTAGTTGACGCCCAGCCGGGTGTGCGCCCAGCGGTCCTCGACGTACGGCTGGAGGATCTCGGACCAGGAGCCGACGCCGGCCGCCTCGGCGGTCTGGGCCGGGTCGCCGACCAGGGTCATCGAGCGCGTCGGGCTGCGCCGCATCAGCAGCCGCCACGCCATCGGCGACAGCTCCTGCGCCTCGTCGACGATGATGTGCCCGAACGCCCAGGTCCGGTCGGCCGCCGCCCGCTCGGCGGCGCTGCGGTGGTCGTCCTCCTCGTGGCGTTCGGCGAACCGCTCGGCGTCGATGATGTCGTGCGCGGAGAGGACCTCGCCGGCCTCCGGATCGTCCTCCTCCTTGTCCTCGAACTCGTAGGTGCGGGAGGCGTAGGAGACGTCGAGCACGCCCTGCGCGTAGGCGATCTGCGTCTCCCGCTCGCGCTCGGCGCGGGCCCGCGCCGCCCGGTCGTCCTCGCCGAGGAGTTCGGCGGCCTCGTCGAGCAGCGGGACGTCCGCGACCGTCCAGGCCCGGGTCACCGGGCGGCGCACGGCGGCCACGTCCTCGTCGGGGACGTAGCCCTCGGGGTCGGCGAGGAGGCCGGCGACCACGCGCTGCGGGGTGAGCACCGGCCACAGCCGGTCGATCGCGGCCCACACCTCGGGGTTCTCGGCGAGTTCGTCGCGGATCTGGGTGACGTCGCTCGCGTCGAGGAGACTGGACCCGTCGTAGGGGTCGGTGCCGACGCGCTCCGCGTACAGCTCGGTGAGCGCGTTCAGGATGTGGCCCTCGAAGTGCTCGCGGGCCGCGTTGTGCGGCAGCTTCGCGGCCCGGGTGCGCTCCCGGGCGACGCGCACGAGCCCGTCGTCGAGCATCAGGACCTCGCGGTCGTGCTCGATCGCGACGACCGGGTCGGGCAGCGCCTGCCGGTCGCGTACGAAGGCGGCGAGGGCGTCGGCCATGGCGGCGCGGCCCTTCACTGCGGCCGCCTCGGGCGTGTCGCCGGCCGTCGCCCGTACGCCCGGGTACAGCTCGCCGACCGTCGCGAGGAGCACTCCGGTCTCGCCCAGCGAGGGCAGCACCTCGCCGATGTAGCCGAGGAAGGCGGGGTTGGGGCCGACGATCAGGACGGCCCGTCTGGCGAGCAGGTCGCGGTGCTCGTAGAGGAGGTAGGCGGCGCGGTGCAGGGCCACCGCGGTCTTGCCGGTGCCCGGCCCGCCCTCGACCACCAGCACCCCCCGGTGCGGGGCGCGGATGATCTCGTCCTGCTCGGCCTGGATGGTCTGCACGATGTCGGTCATGCGGCCGGTGCGCGCGGAGTTGAGCGCGGCGAGCAGGACGTCGTCGCCGGCCGGGTCCTCGTGGCCGGTGCGGGTGGCGTCGCCGAGGTCGAGGAACTCGTCGTGCAGGGCGGTGACCCGGCGGCCCTCGGTGGTGATGTGCCGGCGGCGGCGCAGGCCCATCGGGGTGTGGCCGGTGGCCAGGTAGAAGGGGCGTGCCACGTCGGCACGCCAGTCGACGAGGACGGGCGTGCGCTCGGCGTCGTCCAGGCGCAGCCCGACCCGGCCGATGTGGTGGGCGGCGCCGGAGGCCAGGTCGATCCGGCCGAAGCAGAGGGAGCCGTCGACGGCGTTCAGCGCGGCGAGCAGCCCCGAGCGCTCGGCGACCAGGATGTCCCGCTCCAGCCGGGCCTGCATGGGCTTGTCGCCCTGGGCGAGGGCGTCCGCGACGGAGGCCTCGGTGTCACCGCGCAGGGCGTCGACGCGGGCGTACAGGCCGTCGATGAATTCCTGTTCACCGCGCAATTCGCTGTCTTCACTGCCCGGAAAACCGTTGTTTGACAATTCCACTCCCGGCCGGATATACTGTGCTCACTGAACTTCTCCGCGACCGACCATTGTGAAGTCGCGAACCATTGAATATACATAAAGAAATCCCCCGAGCGCAATTGCGCTCGGGGGATTTCTGCGTGCGGTGCACAGGGTGCGTGCTGTGCATGCCCTGCCCGCGTTGCCCGCGTTGCTGCGGGAGGGCTCAGACGACGTCCGACAGTTCCTCCAGCAGCCGCCGCTTCGGCCGCGCCCCCACCATCGCCTTCACCGGCTCACCGCCGCGGAACACCATGAAGGTCGGCATCGACAGCACCTTGTAGTGGTTGGTCGTCGCCGGGTTGTGGTCCACGTTCAGCTGCACCACCTTCAGCCGCTCCGCCTCCTCCGAGGCCAGGGCCTTCAGCACCGGCGCCATCTGCCGGCAGGGCGGGCACCAGTCCGCGGTGAACTCCACCAGCACCGGCAGATCCGCCCCCAGCACCTCCGCCCCGAAATCCGCGTCCGTCACCTCGGGCACTCCCGCCGCCTTGGTCACTGTTCCCGTCCTCCCAGTTCGCACAGTGGTTCCGGACCCCCCGGAACCAGCGCCTCGGCGCCCAGTTCGTCCCGCGCCCGCTCGGCCCGCGCCAGCTGCCCCGCGACCTTCTCCCGGACCGCCGCCAGCTCGCCGATGAGCGCGTCCAGCTCGTCCAGCTTGCGCCGGTACACCGCGAGCGACGCCGGGCAGGAGTCGCCCTCCGGGTGCCCGGCCCGCAGGCACTCCACGAAGGGCCGGGTCTCCTCCAGGTCGAACCCGAAGTCCCGCAACGTCGTGATCTGCCGCAACAGCCGCAGATCGCGTTCGTCGTAGGCGCGGTGCCCCAGCTCGTCGCGGCGCGCGGGCAGCAGCCCCCGCGACTCGTAGTACCGCAGAGCCCGCGTCGTGGTCCCGGCCCGTGCGGCCAGCTCGCCGATTCGCATACCGGTGAACGTACGGCTTGACGCCGACGTCAAGGCAAGAGCGCACGCCCGGAAAGGGCGACGGGGGAAAACGGCCGGGCGCCCGGCCCCGGTTCAGGCGGGGCCGGGCGCCCGGAGACCGGGGCCGGTGCGTCAGGCCTTGGCGAGTTCCTTCTCGCCGCCCCGCTCGCGCGGCTCGGGCACGTCCGCCTCCGCCGGGGCCGGGCCGCCGTGGCCGCCGTGGCCGCCGTGGCCGCCGTGGCCGTCGTCGAGCAGGGTCCGCTCGTCGAAGGGGATCCGGCCGGCGAGCACCTGCTCCACGCGCGCCTTGTCGATCTCCTTGGTCCAGGTGCCGATCAGGACGGTGGCGACGGCGTTGCCCGCGAAGTTGGTGAGGGCGCGCGCCTCGCTCATGAAGCGGTCGATGCCGACGATGAGGCCGATGCCGTCCACCAGGGCCGGCTTGTGCGACTGGAGGCCGCCCGCCAGGGTCGCCAGGCCCGCGCCGGTGACCCCGGCGGCGCCCTTGGACGCGACCAGCAGGAAGAGCAGCAGCGGGATCTGCTCGCCGACCGACATCGGCGTGCCCATCGCGTCGGCGATGAACAGCGAGGCCATGGTCATGTAGATCATGGTGCCG
Organism: Streptomyces sp. NPDC003248; assembly: GCF_055563235.1. NCBI lineage: Bacteria > Bacillati > Actinomycetota > Actinomycetes > Kitasatosporales > Streptomycetaceae > Streptomyces > Streptomyces sp. NPDC003248. The sequence goes on from NZ_JBVHDT010000004.1 coordinate 180,298, forward strand.
TCGAGGTTGAAGGAGTAGCCGGTCGGGACGGTGATGCCGACGACGGGCTTGCTGACCCCGAGGTGCTCCATCTTCGCGATGAGGCGCGGCAGCGCGGACTCGGAGGAGGAGGTGGACAGGATCAGCAGGAACTCGCGGCCCAGGTACGTGCAGAGCGTGAGGATGTTCAGGCCCGCGAAGATCCGCAGCAGCGCGCCGAGCACGAGGAAGACGAAGAGGAAGCAGGTGATGTAGAAGCCGAGCATCAGCACGGCCAGGCTCTTGAGCGCGTCCACGCCGGCCGAACCGGTGACCGCGGCGATGGCGCCGAAGGCGCCGATCGGGGCGGCCCACATCACCATGGCGAGGATGCGGAAGACGAGCCGCTGGATGTGCTCGACGCCGCGCAGGACCGGCTCCCCGGCCGGGCCCATCGCCTGGAGGGCGAAGCCGGCGAGCAGCGCGACGAGCAGGGTCTGGAGCACCTCGCCGCCGGTGAAGGCGGACACGATGGTGGTCGGGATGATGCCCAGCAGGAACTCGGTGGTGTCCTTGGCCTCGGCCGACACCTGCGCCTGGCCGGTCTCCTTCACCGCGTCGGTGACCGCGAGGCCGGTGCCCGGCTCCAGGACGTTGCCGACGACCAGGCCGATGGCCAGCGCCACCAGCGACATCACCAGGAAGTAGCCGAGGGCGATACCGCCGACGGCACCGACCTTGGCGGCCTTGCGGACCGAACCGATGCCGAGCACGATCGTGCAGAAGATGATCGGCGAGATCATCATCTTGATCAGGTTCACGAAGCCGGTGCCGATGGGCTTCAGCTCGACGGCGAGGTCGGGGGCGACCAGACCCACCGTGATGCCGAGGGCGACCGCGACGATCACCGCGATGTACAGGTAGTGGGTCCGGTCCCGCTGGGCGGCGGGTGCGGCAGGTGCCGTATCGGGGGTGCTGCTGGCGGCCACGGCTGCCCTCCTTAGACGTCTTCGTCGGCATCACCGGCGTGCGGCTCACGTCCGGGCGAGATAAGGGAACCCGGTGACTATCTCCCGGTGTGTGAGGGCGGTCACCCTTCCGTTCATTTAGTTCACGCCCGAGGTCAGGGGCACACTGACGGCATGCGCCTCCCCGTCCCCCGACCCCGCAGCCTGGCCGGCCAGCTGTTCGCCATGCAGGCCGTGCTCATCGCGGTGGTCGTGGCGGGCTGCGCGCTGTTCACCTACGTCAGCGACCGGGCCCAGGCCGAGGGGGCGGCCAGCCGCCAGGCCACCGCCGTGGCCCGCTCGGTCGCCGACGCCCCCTCCGTGCGGGAGGCGATCGGCACCGCCGACCCCACGGCCGAACTCCAGCCGTACGCGACGCGGATCATGCACGACACCGAGGTCGACTTCGTCACGATCATGAGCCCGGACGGCATCCGCTGGACCCATCCCGACACCGACGAGATAGGGCGGCGGTTCCGCGGCAACACCGCGCGGGCGCTGAAGGGCGAGACCTTCACCGAGACCTACACCGGCACCCTCGGCCCGTCCGTCCGCGCGGTCACCCCCGTACGGGACGACGACGACCGGATCGTCGGCCTGGTCAGCGCGGGCATCAAGGTGGAGGCGATCAGCAGGCGGGTCTCGGACCAGGTCACCGCCCTGTTCGGCGTCGCGGCCGGCGCCCTCGTCCTGGGCGCGGTCGGCACCTACGTCATCAACGCCCGCCTGCGCCGCCACACCCACGGCATGAACGCGGCCGAACTGAGCCGTATGCACGACTACCACCAGGCGGCGCTGCACGCGGTCCGCGAGGGCCTGCTCATGCTGGACGGCCAGTACCGGGTGGCGCTGATCAACGACGGCGGCCGCGAGCTGCTGGGGGTCTCCGAGGAGGTCGTCGGCCGCTCCGTCGCCGACCTCGGTCTGCCCGCGCCGCTGACCGGCGCGCTGCTGGCCTCCGAACCACGGGTGGACGAGGTGCACCTGACCGCCGACCGGGTGCTGGTGGTGAACACCTCCCCGGTGTCCGGCGGGGAACGGCGGGGCACGGTGGTCACCCTGCGCGACGTCACCGAGCTCCAGTCGCTGATGGGCGAGCTGGACTCGGAGCGCGGCTTCACCCAGGCGCTGCGCTCCCAGGCCCACGAGGCGGCGAACCGGCTGCACACGGTCGTCTCGCTGATCGAGCTGGGCCGCGCGGACGAGGCCGCCGGCTTCGCGACCGCCGAACTGGAACTGGCCCAGGCCCTCACCGACCAGGTGGTCGCGGCGGTGAGCGAGCCGGTGCTGGCGGCCCTGCTGCTGGGCAAGACGGCCCAGGCCAACGAGCGGGGCGTGGAACTGGTGGTCTCCCGGGAGAGCGGCCTGGACGACGGGCTGCTGCCGCGCTCGCTGCCCGCCCGTGACCTCGTCACCATCCTCGGCAACCTCATCGACAACGCCGTGGACGCCGCCCAGGGCAGCGTGCCGGCGCGGGTGACGGTGACCGCGTCGACGGAGGGCCGTGCCGGACCCGGCGGCAGCGGGGAGCTGGTCCTCCGGGTGGCGGACACGGGGGCGGGAGTGGACCCCGCGCACGCCTCCCAGGTCTTCGAACGCGGCTTCTCGACCAAGCCGGCCGGCCCCGGCGGGCGCGGCCTCGGCCTCGCCCTGGCCCGCCAGGCCGTGCACCGCCACGAGGGCACGCTGTCGGTCGCGGAGGCCGACGGGGGCGGGGCGGAGTTCACGGTACGGCTGCCCCTGCGGACGGCGGTCGGCGCGGCACCGGTGCCGGGAGGCCGGACGTGACGGGCGGGGCTGGCGGGTTCGGCGGGACCGCAGGGGGCAGAGGGACCGCAGGGGGCAGCGGGACGGGCGGGACCAGCGGGTTCGGCGGGACCGGCGGGACCGGCGAGGAACCGATCCGTGTCCTGGTCGTCGAGGACGACCCCGTGGCCGCCGACGCGCACGTCCTGTACGTCGGACGGGTGCCGGGATTCGTCGCGGTGGGGAAGGCCCACACCGGTGCGGAGGCCCGGCGCCTGCTGGACCGCACCCCGGTCGACCTGCTCCTGCTCGACCTGCACCTGCCGGACGGCCACGGACTGCAACTGGCCCGGTCCCTGCGGGCCGCCGGCTACCGCGCGGACGTGATCGCGGTGACGTCGGCGCGGGACCTGACGGTGGTGCGCGAGGGCGTGTCGCTGGGCGTCGTGCAGTACGTCCTGAAGCCGTTCACCTTCGCCACGCTGAGGGACCGCCTGGTGCGGTACGCCGAGTTCCGGGCGGCCGCGGGCGAGGCGAGCGGCCAGGACGAGGTGGACCGCGCCCTGGCCGCCCTGCGCGCCCCGGGACCGGCGGCCCTGCCCAAGGGGCTGAGCGGGCCGACGCTGGAGCGGGTGGTGGGCGCGGTGCGGGAGGCGGAGGAGGGCCTGACCGCGGCGGCGGCCGCCGAGGCCGTGGGCATCTCGCGGATCACCGCCCGCCGGTACCTGGAACATCTGGTGGAGGCGGGACAGGCGGTGCGGAAGCCGCTGTACGGGCAGGTGGGGAGGCCGGAGCTGGTGTACCGGTGGGTGCGGGGGCGGTGAGCGCTTCGGCCGTCCTCCGGGTCCGCGATCCGCAGGGCGACGCCGAGGAACTCGCAGGCCCGCACGGGCGTCAGAAGCGCCCTAGTGCCGTGACCGCACTAGAAAACCGACTCCGCCTCGTCCATCCGGTCCGTCGGTACCGTCTTCAGCTCGGTGACCGCCTCCGCCAGGGGCACCATCACGATGTCGGTGCCGCGCAGCGCGGTCATCTTGCCGAACTCGCCGCGGTGCGCGGCCTCGACGGCGTGCCAGCCGAAGCGGGTGGCGAGGACGCGGTCGTACGCGGTGGGGGTGCCGCCGCGCTGGACGTGGCCGAGGATGACCGGGCGGGCCTCCTTGCCGAGCCGCTTCTCCAGCTCGTACGCCAGCGCCGTACCGATGCCCTGGAAGCGCTCGTGGCCGAACTGGTCGATCTCGCCCTTGCCGTAGTCCATGGTGCCGTCGGCGGGGTGGGCGCCCTCCGCGACGCAGACGACGGCGAACTTCTTGCCGCGGGCGAAGCGCTCCTCGACCATCTTGACCAGGTCCGCCGGGTCGAAGGGGCGTTCCGGCAGGCAGATGCCGTGGGCGCCGGCCGCCATGCCCGACTCCAGGGCGATCCAGCCCGCGTGCCGGCCCATGACCTCGACGACCATCACGCGCTGGTGGGACTCGGCCGTGGTCTTCAGGCGATCCATCGCCTCGGTGGCGACGCCGACCGCCGTGTCGAAGCCGAACGTCCGGTCCGTGGAGGAGATGTCGTTGTCGATCGTCTTCGGGACGCCGACCACCGGCAGCCCGGCGTCGCTCAGCATGCGGGCCGCCGTCAGCGTGCCCTCGCCGCCGATCGGGATCAGCGCGTCGATGCCGAAGTCGTGGATCATGTCGCCGGCGCTCTCGCAGGCCTCGCGCAGCCGGTCGCGCTCCAGGCGGGAGGAGCCGAGGATCGTGCCGCCGCGGGCGAGGATGCCGCTGACGGCGTTGAGGTCGAGGCTGCGGTAGCGGCCGTCCAGCAGCCCCGCGTAGCCGTCCTCGAAGCCGATGACCTCGTCGTCGTAGTTGTCGACCGCTCGGTGCACGACCGACCGGATCACTGCGTTCAGCCCGGGGCAGTCGCCGCCTGCGGTGAGAACTCCGATACGCATCGTGCTGTGTCTCCTGCTCGCTGTTGATGCCGGTCAGCCACACCGATTGTTTCATGCCGCCGATGAGGCTGTCTCTTGACGGGCGCCTTATCCGCGGACGGGGGTATTGTCAAGAGAATCCCGCTCACCCCGGTGGGCGATTTTTGTGTACCGGCAGGTGCCGTGCCGCGGGTACCCGCCGACGGCGACCGCCCCCGACAGGAACCGACAGGAACGGAGAGCACGCGTGACGCGCAGCGTGTACGTGACCGGGATCGACCGCGGCGACGGCCGCCAGGTCGTCGAGCTGGGGGTCATGGAGCTCCTGACCCGGCAGGTCGACCGGGTGGGCGTCTTCCGTCCCCTCGTCCACGACGGGCCGGACCGCCTGTTCGAGCTGCTGCGCGCCCGGTACCGGCTGTCCCAGGACCCGGCGACCGTCTACGGCATGGACTACCACGAGGCGTCCGTCCTCCAGGCGGAGCGGGGCGCGGACGAGCTGGTCTCCACGCTCGTCGACCGGTTCCACCGCGTCGCGCGCGCCTACGACGTCGTCCTCGTCCTGGGCACCGACTACGCCGACACCCAGTTCCCGGACGAGCTGTCCCTCAACGCCCGGCTGGCCAACGAGTTCGGCGCCTCCGTGATCGGTGTCGTCGGCGGCCGCGGGCAGACCGCGGAGTCGGTGCTCGCCGAGACCCGCAACGTCTACCGGGCGTACGAGGGGCTGGGCTGCGACGTCATCGCGATGGTCGCCAACCGGGTCGCCCGCAAGGACCGGGACCCGATCGCGGAGCGGCTCGCGGGCCGGCTGCCGGTGCCCTGCCACGTGATCCCCGACGAGCCCGCCCTGTCCGCGCCGACCGTCGCGCAGGTCGCGCACACGCTCGGCGCGAAGGTGCTGCTCGGCGACGACTCCGGGCTCGCCCGTGACGCGCTCGGCTTCGTCTTCGGCGGCGCGATGCTGCCGAACTTCCTGAACGCGCTGACGCCGGGCTGTCTGGTGGTCACCGCCGGCGACCGGGCCGACCTGGTCGTCGGCTCGCTGGCCGCGCACAGCGCCGGCACCCCGCCGATCGCCGGTGTGCTGCTCACCCTCGGCGAGGTGCCGAGCGGGGACGTCCTGACCCTGGCCGCCCGGCTCGCCCCCGGCACGCCCGTGCTGTCGGTGACCGGCAACAGCTTCCCGACGGCCGAGCAGCTGTTCTCCCTGGAGGGCAAGCTCAACGCGGCCACCCCGCGCAAGGCGGAGACCGCCCTCGGTCTGTTCGAGCGGCACGTCGACACGGCCGACCTGCTGAAGCGGGTCTCCGCGCCGAGCAGCGACCGCGTGACGCCGATGATGTTCGAGCACCAGCTGCTGGAGCAGGCCCGCTCCGACCGGCGCCGGGTCGTGCTGCCGGAGGGGACGGAGGAGCGGGTGCTGCACGCGGCCGAGGTGCTGCTGCGCCGCGGCGTCTGCGACCTCACCCTGCTCGGGCCCGTCGAGCAGATCCGCAAGAAGGCCGCCGACCTGGGCATCGACCTGGGCGACTGCCAGTTGACCGACCCGGCCACCAGCGAGCTGCGCGACCACTTCGCCGAGCTGTACGCGGGGCTGCGCGCCCACAAGGGCGTGACGGTGGAGCTGGCGTACGACGTGGTCTCCGACGTGAACTACTTCGGCACGCTGATGGTGCAGGAAGGCTTCGCCGACGGCATGGTGTCGGGCTCGGTGCACTCCACGGCCGCCACCATCCGGCCCGCGTTCGAGATCATCAAGACCAAGCCGGACGCCGACATCGTCTCGTCCGTGTTCTTCATGTGCCTGGCCGACAAGGTCCTCGTCTACGGCGACTGCGCCGTGAACCCCGACCCGAACGCCGAGCAGCTCGCCGACATCGCCATCCAGTCGGCGGCGACCGCCGCCCGGTTCGGCGTGGAGCCGCGGATCGCGATGCTGTCGTACTCCACCGGCACGTCCGGTTCGGGGGCCGACGTCGACAAGGTGCGGGAGGCCACGGAGCTGGTCCGGGCCCGCCGTCCCGACCTCAGGATCGAGGGGCCGATCCAGTACGACGCGGCGGTGGAGCCGTCGGTCGCGGCGACCAAGCTGCCCGGGTCCGAGGTGGCCGGCCAGGCCAGCGTGCTGATCTTCCCGGACCTGAACACCGGCAACAACACGTACAAGGCCGTGCAGCGCTCGGCCGGCGCGATCGCCGTCGGGCCGGTGCTCCAGGGTCTGCGCAAGCCGGTCAACGACCTGTCGAGGGGCGCCCTCGTGCAGGACATCGTCAACACGGTCGCCATCACGGCGATCCAGGCACAGTCCCCGAGCGAGAAGGCGACCGCCCAGTGAGTTCCACCCGTGTCCTCGTCCTCAACTCCGGCTCCTCGTCGGTGAAGTACCAGCTGCTCGACATGCGGGACAGCAGCCGGCTGGCCGCCGGGCTCGTGGAGCGCATCGGTGAGCACACCTCCCGGCTCAAGCACACGCCCCTCGCCCGGGGCGGGGAGTCCCGCGAGTGGACCGGGCCGATCGCCGACCACGAGGCCGCGCTGAAGGCCGTGGCCGAGGAGCTGGCCCAGGACGGGCTCGGGCTGGACTCGCCCGAGCTGGCCGCGATCGGGCACCGGGTGGTCCACGGCGGCAAGCGCTTCACCGAGCCGACCGTCGTCGACGACGCCGTGCTCGCGGAGATCGAGCGGCTGATCCCGGTGGCGCCGCTGCACAACCCGGCCAACCTGACCGGGATCCGTACCGCGCTGTCCCTGCGCCCCGACCTGCCCCAGGTCGCCGTCTTCGACACCGCCTTCCACACGACGATGCCGGAGTCGGCCGCCCGCTACGCGATCGACGTCGAGACCGCCGACGCGCACCGCGTCCGGCGCTACGGCTTCCACGGCACCTCGCACGCCTACGTCTCCCGGGCGACGGCGAAGCTGCTGGGCCGGGCGCCCGAGGAGGTGAACGTCATCGTGCTGCACCTGGGCAACGGGGCGTCGGCGTCGGCCGTGCGGGGCGGGCGGTGCGTCGACACATCCATGGGACTGACGCCGCTCGAAGGCCTGGTGATGGGGACCCGCTCCGGGGACGCCGATCCGGCCGTCATCTTCCATTTGGCGCGTGTTGGCGGAATGTCCATCGACGAAATCGACACTCTTCTCAACAAGAAGAGCGGACTGATCGGCCTGTGCGGCGACAACGACATGCGGGAGATCCGGCGCCGCATCGACGAGGGCGACGAACGGGCGAAGCTCGCCTTCGACATCTACATTCACCGTCTGAAGAAGTACATCGGCGCCTATTACGCCGTCCTCGGGCGGGTGGACGCGATCGCGTTCACCGCGGGGGTGGGCGAGAACGCGGCGCCGGTGCGGGAGGCGGCCGTCGCCGGCCTGGAGACCCTGGGCCTGGCGGTGGACGGCGAACTGAACGCCGTACGCAGTGACGAGCCGCGGCTGATCTCGCCCGGGGACGCACGGGTGAAGGTCGCCGTGGTGCCGACCGACGAGGAGCTGGAGATCGCGACGCAGACGTACGCACTGGTCGAAAACACGAACTGAGCAGGAAAGCAACTGAGCGCCGGCCACCTCATTTGTATCTTCCGCCAGACGGAATATTCCGCGGCGAAACAAACCGATAGGATCGTCCCATGCGCCGTTCGAAAATCGTCTGTACTCTCGGCCCCGCGGTCGACTCCCACGAGCAACTCGTGTCGCTGATCGAGGCCGGCATGAACGTGGCCCGCTTCAACTTCAGCCACGGTACGCACGCCGAGCACCAGGGCCGGTACGACCGGGTCCGTGCCGCGTCCAAGGAGACCGGCCGCGCCATCGGCGTCCTCGCCGACCTCCAGGGCCCGAAGATCCGCCTGGAGACCTTCGCCGAGGGCCCGGTCGAGCTGGAGCGGGGTGACGAGTTCGTCATCACCACCGAGGACGTGCCGGGCGACAAGCAGATCTGTGGCACCACCTACAAGGGCCTGCCCGGGGACGTCTCGCGCGGCGACCAGATCCTGATCAACGACGGCAACGTCGAGCTGAAGGTCCTGGACGTCGAGGGCCCGCGGGTGAAGTCGATCGTCATCGAGGGCGGCGTCGTCTCCGACCACAAGGGCATCAACCTGCCCGGCGCGGCCGTCAACGTGCCCGCGCTCAGCGAGAAGGACATCGAGGACCTGCGGTTCGCGCTGCGCATGGGCTGCGACCTGGTCGCGCTCTCCTTCGTCCGGGACGCCAAGGACGTCGCCGACGTCCACCGGGTCATGGACGAGGAGGGCCGCCGCGTCCCCGTCATCGCCAAGGTGGAGAAGCCGCAGGCGGTGGAGAACATGGAGGACGTCGTGATGGCGTTCGACGGCGTGATGGTCGCCCGTGGCGACCTGGCCGTCGAGTACCCGCTCGAGAAGGTCCCCATGGTGCAGAAGCGCCTGATCGAGCTGTGCCGGCGCAACGCCAAGCCGGTGATCGTCGCGACCCAGATGATGGAGTCGATGATCACCAACTCCCGTCCGACCCGCGCCGAGGCCTCCGACGTGGCCAACGCGATCCTGGACGGCGCCGACGCGGTCATGCTCTCCGCCGAGTCGAGCGTGGGCGCGTACCCGATCGAGACCGTGAAGACGATGTCGAAGATCGTCACCGCGGCCGAGCAGGAGCTGCTCTCCAAGGGCCTCCAGCCGCTCGTCCCCGGCAAGAAGCCGCGCACGCAGGGCGGTTCGGTGGCCCGCGCCGCCGCCGAGATCGCCGACTTCCTCGGCGGCCGCGGCCTGGTCGCCTTCACCCAGTCCGGCGACACCGCCCGCCGGCTGTCCCGCTACCGCGCCGCCCAGCCGATCATCGCGTTCACCACGGACGAGGGAACCCGCAACCAGCTGGCGCTCAGCTGGGGCGTGGAGTCGCACGTCGTGCCGTTCGTGAACAGCACCGACGAGATGGTCGACCTGGTGGACCAGGAGATCACCCGGCTGCACCGCTTCGAGCCGGGCGACATCGTCATCATCACCGCCGGTTCGCCGCCCGGCGTCCCCGGCACCACCAACATGGTCCGCGTCCACCACCTGGGCGAGGGCTCTTCCCGCGACTGAGCGGCGACCCCCGCGCGGGGTCTCGTACGGCGGTACGGCGCTGAGGGCGCGCTCCTGGAACAGGGGCGCGCCCTCTCGGCTGTCCGGCACGGGACGGGCCCGACACCGTAGGGGCCGCAAACTATCAACACCCTGTCAAAGATGATCGTTTCATGAGAGTCTCCTCCCCTGGCGGTGATCCGTTGCGGCGGTCCCGGCGGGTTCCGAGCGATGAGGACGGCGGGCGCGAGCCTGCCGGCAAGGGGGAGGGAAAGGCCATGAAGTCCCGGAGAACGGTGACGCGGGCGTTGGCGACGGGGGTGTGCGCGATCGGCCTGGTCGCCGGCGTGCAGGGCCAGGCCTGGGCGGGAACGGTGACCATCGACGCCGCCGGCGGCGCCGGGTACGGCACCTGGAACGCCGACCCGGACGGCTCGATCCCCGGTGACGCCATCCGGGCCTGCGACACCAAGGCCGACGGCTGGGGCGTCGAGACCGCTCTCGACTACGACTTCGACACGGTGCCCGACCGGATCGTCGACACCCGCGGTCACGCCGCGGGCTACTGCACCGGCTGGCTGGGCGGTGACCTCAGGGAGGGCCGGACCGTCCGCATGTACGTCACGCCGGTGCAGGGGAGCAGCACCGGGCCCTCGTACTACATCGACGTCGTGGCCTGACCACCCACGGGAGCGCCCCCGGCCCGGATCCGCGCCGGGGGCGGTGCCGTCAGTCGGTCGTGTACAGCTGCATGCCGGGGATGTGCAGCGTCCCGCCGAACTGGGCGGCCTGAGTGACCTTCACATCGGTGAAGTAGATCAGCGGGATGTTCAGCGGCGGCGGGCTGTCCGGGCTGAACGTGATCGGGACCAGGCCGAACAGGTTGCCCGAGATGCTCTCGGTGTACATGATCGTGTCGCCGTCGCGGATGGTGGAGGTCGTGCCCTCACCGGCCTGCACGTGGTACGTCTTGCCAGAGTTGTCGTCGTTCACCAGCTGGTGCAGATCGCCGATGTCGGTGCCGCCGGAGATGACGTACTTCAGCACCTTCTTCGTGGTGCCGCTCGCGGTCTTCACCTCGACGACACCCTGGTAGTCCGCGTTCTTGAGCAGCAGCGAACTCGCCTCGAGGTACCACGGGTCGTCCGCGACCGGCACCTTGTTGTCCACGCCGCCCTCGTCGTCCGTGGCGGCGACGCAGTCCTCCGCGTCGGTGGTGGAGCTCGCGGAGGGGCTGGGCGAGGACGTGGCCCCGTCGGTGGCCTCGTCCGCGGCCTCTTCGGTGTCCTCCGCCGCGTCCTCGGCGGTCTCCTTCACCTCGTCGGTGGTGTCCTCGACCGTGCCGCCGGAGGAGTCGCCCTCGCCGGAGGAGTCCTTCGTGTCCGGGGCGGAGGAGGAGGTGCCGCTGTCGGCGGAGGCGGAGGCGGACGCGGACGCGGACGGCGACGGGCTCGCACCGGTCGTCGCCTCGTCGGAGGTGTCGCCGTCGAAGAGGTCGGTGATGGCGTCGCCGATGGTCTCCAGGAGGTTCTTGTCCGTCGCGGAGGCCGACGGGCTCGCCGTCGCGGTGGCGCCGGAGGACGACGCCGTCCCGTCCGCCGAGGAGGCGGCCTCGGAGGACGCCGACGGGGACGGCTCGGCCTCGTCGTCAGAACCTGAATCTGACGACGAGGAGCCGTCCGCCGTACTCCCCTTGCCGGTGGAGTCCGTGGAGTCCTCGGAGTTCCCGGAACTCTGGGAGTCCTGGGAGTCCTGGGAGTCCTGCGCGTCCGACGCGTCGTCCGCGGAGTCGCTCCCGGAGGCCGACGGGGACGGTGACGCGGAGGCGGAGGCGTCCGCGCCCTCCAGGGCCGTCACGCACTCCTGGTACTCGTCGGCCAGCTTGCTGTTCGCCGTGGGCTGGTCGTCGGCGACGGCGAGCGTCGGCGTGAACCCCATGCCCATGAGGACGGCGGTGGGCATCGCCGCCATCGCTATCGCCTTGCCCGCCGGCATGTGGAACCGGGTGAGCAGGGGCTTCTTCGGCGCCGCGTGGCGCCCTGTGCCCTTCGGCCGGTCCGGCGAGGCCGGGCCGGTGGTGCGGGCCTCGTCAGCCGACACGGTGCACTCCGTTCGGTTCCTTCGCCCCGTCGCCGTACGGCGCGCCGCCCTCGGCCGGCTCGTGCCAGGAGCGGGGCAGGTCCGGCTCACCGGCGACGGCTCCCGGAGCGGGTTCCGGCGCGCCGTCCGTCGTGGGAGCGGGCCCGGCACCCTTCGGCGCCGCGCCCTCGGCCGTGGGCTTGCCGGGCGCCCAGGAGAGGGCGAGCGCTCCGCCGATCAGCGCCAGCAGGAAGCCGATGATGAAGCCGCCGATGTTGGAGACCACCAGCGAGACCAGCGCGAGGAGGATCGAGGCGATGCCGGCGAAGACCCGGGTGGCCTGCTGGAACCACATGGTCAGGCCCAGCGTGACCAGCAGGACGCCGATGATCAGCGAGCCCGCCCCCGCGGTGGTCGACATGGCGAGCGACATGGTGCCCAGCTTGAGCGTGGCGTACGGGAAGTAGGCGATCGGCAGTCCGCCGAGCAGGGTGAACAGGCCTGCCCAGAAGGGCCGGGTGCCCCGCCAGTCACGGAAACGCAGACGCAGCCGGGTGAACCTCCCGGCGCTCTGGTCCGGAGTCTCGGCACTCATGGAAAACAGCTCCCTGGGTCCGGTGGAAGTACGTACCGGCTCGGCCGTACGCGTGCAGAAGCCGGAAGGTCTGAGACGGTTCAGGTGGGCCCGGCGTCCGGCCGGGCCGGGCCCGCGGGGCGGAGAAGCACCGGCTTCCCCGCCCCCGGCGGAACCCCCCGGGGCGGCTCAGCCGCCCCGGGACACCCCGGTGACGGAAGCCGTCAGTAGCACTCCATCTTGGCGTCCGTGCCGAGGCGCATGGACAGGCCGCTGAGCTTGAACGTGCCGGCCGTGGTCGCCCACGCCGTCTGCTCCACGCCGTAGAGGTCGGCCGTCTCCGCCTGCTGGGCGAAGCCGCCCGGCAGCACGGTCTCGCCCTCCTTCACGGCGGGACCCTCGGTCTTGTCCTTGATCGCGACGCCGATGTCGATGTTCTTGAACTCCGCGTCGGCGTCGAGCTGGGCGACGTCGATGTAGAGGTTCTCGGCGACGACCGGGTTCTTCTCGTCGTTGCCCGCCTCGAGACGAAGGTAGATCGTCTTGCCTATGAGGGGGATCTCGGTCTTGACCGACTGGCACATCTTGGTGATCGTCGCGTCCTCGAACGACGAGACCGCGACCGGAACCTGCGTCTTGGCGTCGCCCTTGGTCGAGGTGTAGACGGTGTCGATGCCGCCGTACTGGGCGAAACCCTCACCGTGCAGGTGACCGGCCGTCACCTTGAACTGCTGGCCGGAGACGCTGAACGACGCCGCGAGGGCGCCCTGCGCCAGACCGATGCCCACACACGCCGCCGCGGCGACGCTGGGCACCATGACCACGGCGAACCGCTTCCATCTGGTCCCGCCACGCACCTGGGACTCCATATTTCCTCCTTCTCGGACGTACATCTCCTGGCTCCGGCTCGCCCCCTAGGCGGCGGCTCGGCCGGGCAGGGATGGGAGAAGTGCTACGTCCTCGGGAAGGAGAGCGCCCGTCTCGGAGGCGCGAACCGCGCACCGATCACCGGCGATCACCCCCGAGCGACAACCACTGGTCGCGCCTGAACACGCATCACGCACAACCTTGCTGGACAGGCTTCGCCGTGGCGAAGACCCCCCTGCCCAAGAGCCGGCGTCACTACCGCCCGCTCTGCTCGGTGGGGACCCAGGAAAACCCGTTGACCCAACCGGCTGCCGGGGCACGGGAACGGACCGAGCGTGGCCGATCGTGGTGCATTCTCGCCGCCCGCACAAGGGGGTTCGTTACTGGCTAGTAACGGCCGGATAACCGAACAACGACCCGGAGGTCTCGAGCGGCGACAGTCGGTGGCCATGACACCCAGGACAAATCTGTTGATCAGTGGACGGAATCCGACAGACCCACTGCCCCGACTTACTGCCAGTAACAGCGGCCGCGATTGCCAAGATTTGGCAAAGCGCGGCCGCACGGGACCATCTTCGACAGAACTTTCACGCGGGCATCACGGGCCCCGGCGTTTAGTGACTGGTCAGAACCAGGCCGCCCGCCCGGCTCAGAACAGCGCCCGGGCCAGCGCCCGCCGCGCCGTGGCCACCCGGGGGTCGTCCGGCCCGACCACCTCGAACAGCTCCAGCAGCCGCCGCCGTACGGCGTCCCGGTCGTCGCCCGCCGTGCGCCGCACGGTGTCGATGAGCCGTCCGAAGGCGTCCTCGACGTGACCGCCCACCAGGTCCAGGTCGGCGGCGGCGATCTGCGCCTGCGCGTCCTGCGGCTTGTCGGCGGCGTCCTTGCGCACCTGCTGCGGGTCCATCTCCTGCACCCGCTGGAGCAGTTCGGCCTGCGCCAGACCCAGCGTGGCCTCGGTGTTGCCGGGGTCGTCGGCGAGCACGTTCCGGTAGGCACGGACGGCGCCGGCCAGGTCACCGGCGTCCAGCGCCCGCACGGCCGCTTCGAGCAGCGCGTCGTACGGACCGGCCGGCGCCTCGGCCGGCTCCGTACGGCCGCCGGTCTCGGCGTCGGGGTCGACGGTCAGGCCGGTCAGACCGAAGCGCTGCTCGGCGACGGCCACCAGCTGGTCGAGGGTCTGGCGGATCTGCGCCTCGCCCGCGGCCCCCTGGAAGAGCGGCAGGGCCTGTCCCGCGACGACGGCGAAGACGGCCGGGATGCCCTGCACCCCGAACTGCTGCATCAGCATCTGGTTGGCGTCGACGTCGATCTTGGCGAGCAGGAAGCGGCCGTCGTACTCGACGGCGAGACGCTCCAGGACCGGGCTCAGCTGCTTGCAGGGCTGGCACCACTCGGCCCAGAAGTCGATGACGACGGGCACCTCGGCGGACCGCTGGAGGACGTCCCGCTCGAACCCGGCCTCGTCGACGTCGATGACGAGGTCGGCGGGGGACACCGCCCCCGTACCGCCCTGCCGGGCGGCTTCGGCCCGCGCCTGCTCCGCCTTCGCCTTGGCCTCCTGGGCCGCCTTCACCGCGGCGAGGTCGACGACCCCGCTCATGGACATGTTCCGTGGCTGCATGCGTCTATCCTCCCCCGTACCCGCGTGTGCGTGAAAAGCGAACCCGAATGTGCGCCGGGTCCCCACCCGCGCCAGGCGGTCGCGAACCCCCCACGCCGGGCGGCCGCGGCCCGCGCACGTCCGTCACGGGCTTTCGCTACGAGTCGTAGCGTAATGGTGTCGAGGGCCTCCCCGGGACCGGTCCCCGGTGATCTCCCTCACGGCGGCACGGCCCTGGGGGGCGTGGACCCCGCCGGATAGGGTCGGGACATGCAGAGCCGCAGCCCCGCCAGCCGCACCGGACGTCCGCGCAGCGCCGCCGCGGACGCCGCGATCCTGGCCGCCACGCGGGCGGCGCTGGTGGAGCTGGGCTGGTCGAAGCTGACGCTGGGGGACGTGGCGACCCGGGCCGGGGTCGCGAAGACCACGCTCTACCGGCGCTGGGCCGGCAAGAACGAACTGGTCGTCGACGCGGTCGCGGAACTCTTCGACGAGCTGGAGCTCCCCGACCGCGGCAGCCTGGCCGCCGACGTCGAGGGCGTGGTCTCGCAGTTCGCGGCGATCCTCGCCCGCCCCGAGGCCAGGAGCGGCCTGATGGCGGTCGTCGCCGAGTCCACCCGCGACGACGCCCTGCGCGCACGCATCCGCTGCTCCATCGTCGAGCCGCAGAAGGACCTGGTCCTGGAGGGCCGCTCCCGCGCCCAGGACCGCGGCGAACTCCCCCCGGAACCCGACCCCGGACAGGCCGCCCGCACGGTCGACCTCATCTTCGACGTCGTCGCGGGCGCGGTGGTCCACCGCACGCTGGTGAGCGGACAGCCGGCGGACGAGGAGTGGGTGCGCGGTTTCACCCGCGTGCTGCTGCTCGGACTGGCGGGAGCCGCCGCCTAGGTCCGGTCACGGCACCAGCGGCCCGACAGGCAGCGGATCGGCTGCCGCCCCGGGTGTTCAGAAGCCGGCCGGTTCCCTGTACACGCCCCACTCCTCCCGCAGCACGTCGCAGATCTCGCCGAGGGTCGCCTCGGCGCGTACGGCGTCCAGCATCGGCTCGATCATGCCGGCGCCGCTCCGGGCGGCGGCGAGCATGCCGTCGAGCGCGGCGCGCACGGCGGTGTCGTCCCGGGCCGCCCGGCGCGCGGCCAGCGCCCGCACCTGCTCCCGTTCCACCTCGTGGCCGACCCGCAGGATCTCCAGGTCCCCGGTCACCGACCCGGTGTGGGTGTTCACCCCGACGACCCTCTTCTCGCCCTTCTCCAGCGCCCGCTGGTAGCGGAAGGCCGACTCGGCGATCTCCCCGGTGAACCAGCCGTCCTCGATGCCCCGCAGGATCCCGGAGGTGACCGGACCGATCGGGTGCCGTCCGTCGGGGTGCGCCCGCAGCCCCCGTTCCTTGATCCGCTCGAAGATCTTCTCGGCGTCGGCCTCGATGCGGTCGGTCAGCTGCTCGACGTACCAGGATCCGCCCAGCGGGTCGGCGACGTTGGCGACGCCGGTCTCCTCCATGAGCACCTGCTGGGTGCGCAGGGCGATCTCCGCGGCCTGCTCGCTCGGCAGCGCCAGCGTCTCGTCCAGCGCGTTGGTGTGCAGCGAGTTGGTGCCGCCGAGGACCGCCGCGAGCGCCTCCACCGCCGTGCGCACCACGTTGTTGTACGGCTGCTGGGCGGTCAGCGAGACGCCGGCGGTCTGGGTGTGGAAGCGCAGCCACTGCGCCTTCTCGCTCCGCGCCCCGTAGACGTCCCGCATCCACCTCGCCCAGATGCGGCGGGCCGCGCGGAACTTGGCGATCTCCTCGAAGAAATCGACGTGCGCGTCGAAGAAGAAGGAGAGGCCCGGGGCGAAGACGTCGACGTCCAGGCCGCGGCTGAGGCCGAGTTCGACGTAGCCGAAGCCGTCGGCCAGGGTGTACGCCAGCTCCTGCGCGGCCGTCGAGCCGGCCTCGCGGATGTGGTAGCCGGAGACGGAGAGCGGCTTGTAGGCGGGGATGCCGGACGCGCAGTACTCCATCAGGTCGCCGATGAGGCGCAGGTGCGGCTCGGGCGGGAAGAGCCACTCCTTCTGCGCGATGTACTCCTTGAAGATGTCGGTCTGGAGCGTGCCGTTGAGGACGGCCGGGTCGACGCCCTGCCGTTCGGCGGCGACCAGGTACATGCAGAAGACGGGTACGGCGGGTCCGCTGATCGTCATCGAGGTGGTGACGTCCCCGAGGGGGATGTCCCGGAACAGCACCTCCATGTCGGCGGCGGAGTCGATCGCGACCCCGCAGTGCCCGACCTCGCCCAGCGAGCGCCGGTCGTCGGAGTCGCGGCCCATCAGCGTCGGCATGTCGAAGGCGACGGAGAGCCCTCCGCCGCCGTTGGCGAGGATCGTCCTGTACCGCTCGTTGGTCTGCTCGGCGTTGCCGAACCCGGCGAACTGGCGGATGGTCCAGGCGCGCCCGCGGTAGCCGGTCGGGTACAGCCCGCGGGTGAAGGGGTACTCGCCGGGCCACCCGATCCGCTCGAAGCCCTCGTAGGTGTCGCCCGGCCGGGGCCCGTACACCGGCTCCACGGGGTCCCCGGAGAGCGTGGTGAAGTCGGCCTCCCGTGTGCGGGAGGCGTCGTACCGGGCCTGCCAGCGTCGGCGGCCCTCCTCGATGGCGTCAGCGTCCATCCCTCGAATTTACTAGGACGTCCTAGTAAATGTCGACGGGAGACCGCCGTACGGGTCCGTACGGCGGTGGCGGTCAGGCCTTGGCGGCCACCGGGGCGTCCTCGGCGACCTTGGCCTCCAGCTCGCGGCTGATCCTGCGCTCGACGAAGAACGCGGCGGTCGGAACGGTCCCGGCCAGCAGCACCCACAGCTGCCGGGCGACCGGCCACTTCGCCTTGGAGCCCAGGTCGAAGGCGAAGACCAGGTAAACGACGTAGAGCCAGCCGTGCGCGATGGAGACGACCCGGGTGGCGTCCGCGGCGCCGTCGACGTCCAGCACGTACTTGCCGATCATGCACAGGCACAGCAGGACCAGCAGCACACCGGTGACGTAGGCCATGACGCGGTAGCGGGTCAGCACGCTCTTCTTCATGCCGACGAGCGTAACCACCCGTTCCGGGAGATCTTGTACCGGGTCGCCCGCCGCCGGGGCGTGCCGGCCGCTCCTCGCCGGACGGCCGTCACTCCTCGCCGGACGTCACTGCCCGCCGGAGCGCCCGTCACTCCTCCTCGAAGTCGTGCGCCGCGACCCGCAGGGGCCGCAGCATCGCGAAGAGCTCCGCGCACTCCTCGGCGTCGTACACGCCGAGCCCGAAGTCCATCGCCATCAGGTCGCGGGTGGCGGCCTCGACGACCTCACGGCCCTTGTCGGTGATGGTGGCGAGGGTGCCGCGGCCGTCGTTGGGGTTGGGCCGCTTGGCGACCAGGCCCGACTTCACCAGGCGGTCGACGGTGTTCGTCACGGACGTGGGGTGCACCATGAGCCGCTCGCCGATCTTCGACATGGTGAGCTCGCCCTCCTTGGAGAAGGTGAGCAGCACCAGCGCCTCGTAGCGCGCGAAGGTCAGCCCGTACGGCTTGACCACCGCGTCCACCTCGGCGAGCAGGATCTGGTGGGCACGCATGATCGAGGTGATCGCGGCCATGGAGGGCACGTTCCCCCAGCGCTGCTTCCAGAGCTCGTCGGCGCGGGCGATGGGGTCGAAGGGAAGGCTGAGCGGCTTGGGCACGGCATCAGACCCTACCCGCCGGTCATATCGCGGTCAGCCCCGTCTCGGTTTTCGGTCTCCCGGCCGCACGGCCCGCCCCGGCGTTCCTCGGACGTTCCTCGGACGTTCCTCAGTAGAGGTTGCGCAGTCCGAGGACGTCGCCCCGGCCGAGGGTGCGGGCGTCCGTGGTGCAGGCGAAGGAGTTCGTGAACATGGTCTGCCCCTCGTGACCTGGGCCGACGTGGGCCAGGCCGAACACGTGGCCCGCCTCGTGCGTGGCGACGCTGCGGATGTCGTAGGCGTCGGTGCAGTCGCCGGTGGGGTTGTTCGTGAAGGTGTAGTGGCTGGTGTTGAAGCGGACGTCGGCCTCCTTGAGCCAGTCCGGGCGGCCGGACATCGGGCGGCTCCACGAGCAGGTCGTGGCGACGACCCCGCCGCTGAGGTTCCCGGCGTCCCAGACGCTCACGCCGTCCCGCGCCGCGCAGCGGGCCTGCTGGTCGATGTCGGCCTCGTGATGGGTGCGGCCGTGGAAGAGGGCCCTGGCCGCCACCGCGTCGCCGAACCCGCAGTCGTTGCGGGTGCCGGTGATCGCGCCGATGGCGTCCTCGAAGGCGCGGCGGGCCTCGGCGGCGGAGAGATTGCCGGGCAGGGGGTCGTCGCCGAGCCACCAGTCGTAGGTGCCGTACTCCTTGTGGTCGGCGACGGCGTACGCACTGTCGGCGCAAGGGGCGCGGCGGGCGGCGCGGGCGGCCGGGGCCGCGGCACGGGTGTGCGCCTCGGAGCCGGCCTCCGGCGCCGGGGCGGCGGGGGCCGCCCCGCCCGCCCCGGCCTCCAGGTCGTAGTCGTAGGAGACCGTGCCGTCGGCGGCGACCTCCAGGGTGAAGCCGTGCCGCGTGCCGTCCACCGACAGGGCGTCCACGGTGACCTTCGTGCCGGGCTCGGGGACCGTGACCCCGGCGCCCCCGTGGGTGACGAGGCGTCCGACGGCCGCGCAGTCGAGGACCGAGGACCCGGCGGGCAGGTCGTCCGGGGTCAGCGCGCCGCGCCCGAGGACGCAGCCGCCGCCCGCGCGGGTGGACGCCTCGGCGCCCGCGCGCGTGGGTCCGTCGCCGCCGCCCACCACTGCCACCGACACCGCCAGTACCACCGCCGCGACGACCCTGCCCGCCAGTCCCGGCCCGTGACGACCTGTCACTTCGCCTCCGCCCGAAGGTCCGCCCATCGGACGGAACTTGATCGATTCTCGGAGAGGTTAGCCCTCGGACGCGGGCTGAAAACCATGTGGGATACCACCCGTTTGAGCGATCGCTCAAACGGGCGTACCGTCCCCTCCCGGAGGGTTGAGCGGTCGCTCAAACACCGTCCCGACCTGGGGGGTTCGCACGGGGCTCCACGTCGAGACGCGGATCCGTGCCGACCTGGACGACCTGTGGACACACACACGCGGCCTGGCCCGGCACCGGCGCTGGGACCTGCGTTTCACCGCGATCGAGTACCTCCCGCGGGGCAACGGCGAGCCCCGGCGCTTCCGCTACTCCACTCGCGTGCCGCCGTTCCTGACGATCGCCGGAACGGGCGTCTCGACGGGCGGGCGGAAACACCCGGACGGCACCCGGACCTCCACCTCGCGCTCCACCTCCCCGGGGCGCGGTCGGGGCGCTCGCCGACCGGCACGCGCGCGTGCGCCGTACGTCCTGCGTCCCCTTCTGCGCCCCCTGAAGGACCCCGTGCGCGGGCCGCGCGGTGCCCTTCGTCGTCGGTGACGTGCCGTGGGCCGGCGCCTCCGGCCGTGAGACCGTGGGGTTCGTGCGCACTTTCGATCTGTCCGGCCGGGCTCCGCTCAGCGTGGTGAAACGGTACGTCGGACCGCTGTTCGACGTCCGAGGCTCCGTCACGGCCGTGCGCGGGGAGGCCCGCGCGTGAGCCCGGAGACCGCCAAGTCGCTGGAGACGAAGACCAAGCTGCTGGACGGAGCGCTGCGCACCCTCACCGAGCAGGGCATCGCCGGGACGTCGGCGCGGACGGTGGCGGCGGCCGCCGGGGTCAACCAGGCGCTGGTCTTCTACCACTTCGGCTCGGTCGACGAACTGCTCGCCGCGGCCTGCCGGTACGGGGCGGAGCGCACGGTGGCGCGCTACCGGGCCCGCTTCGCGGCGGTCGGCTCACTGTCCGAACTGCTCGCCCTCGGCCGGGAGATCCACGAGCGCGAGCGGGCCGACGGCCACGTCACCCGGCTCGGCCAGCTCCTGGCCGGCGCCCGCACGCACGAGGCCCTGGGCCCGGCCACGGCCGCCGGGCTCGACCTGTGGGTCGTGGAGATCGAGAAGGTCCTGCGCCGGGTGCTCGCCGGCACCCCCTTCGGAGCGTTCACGGACCCGGCGGGACTGGCCCGGGCGGTCGCGGCCTCGTTCGTCGGGATCGAGCTGTACGAGGGGGTCGACGAGGCGGGTGCCACGGCGGCCCTGGACGCGCTGGAGCGGCTCGGGGTGCTGGTGGGCGCACTGGAGGAGCTGGGGCCGGTGGCCCAGCGGGCGGTACGGCAGTACCTGCGGCGGGCTTCGGCGAGACGGTGAGCCCGACGACCGCGGCAGGGCCGGCACGGGCGGCGGGCTTGGCGCGGGCGGCGGGCTTGGCGCGGGGCGGTGTGCCCGGCAGCCTCGGCGGGCCCGCCGTGAGGCGGTGCGCACCGCTGCCCGGCAGGTCCCGGCGTGGGGCGGCGGGCGCACGGCGGGTGCCCGCGCCGCCCTACTCCCCCTCGTGCGCCAGGTGCCGCTCGACCGTCTCCACCTTCGACGTGAGTCCGTCCGTCACACCGGGGCGGATGTCCGCCTTGAGGACCAGGGACACGCGCGGCGCCCGTTCCTCGACGGCGGCGACGGCCCGCCGGACGACGTCCATGACCTCGTCCCACTCGCCCTCGATGGACGTGAACATGGCGTCGGTGCGGTTCGGCAGCCCGGAGGCGCGGACCACGCGGACGGCCTCGGCGACGTACTCCCCCACGTCCTCGCCGACGCCGAGAGGGGTGACGGAGAAGGCGACGATCACGCGTTCACCACCCCTTCCTTGCGGGCGCGGGAGGCGATGACCGCGTCCTCGGCCTCACGGCGGAGCCTGCGGTCGGCGAAGAAGCCGCCGGTCGGCAGCACCGACAGGACGAGGTAGAGGGCCGCGGTCCCCAGGGGCCACTTCGCGCGGTTCCAGGCGTCCGCCCAGAAGAGCACGTACAGGATGAAGAGCACGCCGTGCACCGCGCCCATGACCGGCACCGCGTTGAAGTCCGTGGTCCGCTTCAGCACCGAGCAGACGAGGAGCAGGAGGAAGGAGATGGCCTCCGGGGCGGAGACCAGGCGCAGTCGGCGGAGGGCGGAGGCTGTCTTGAGGTCCACGGGTCACCTTCGGTGTCGATGTGCTGGGCCGTTTGTGAACGCACGCACAAGGGTCCGCCCATTGTGGCAAACGAACGGCGCGGGGCGGGGGCGGGGGTCGCCCTCCCCGTCGGGGGAGTCGCCGGCGTCAGGGAGCGGCGCCTCCTCCCCCTCCGGGGGCCATCAGGGGACGATCAGGGGCGAAGTCCACCCGTGGGACCTGTCGGCGGAGCCGCCCGGCGGCTACCTTCGCTGCGTGGCGATGTTCCGACTCCAAGGCAGCAAGGTGCTCGCCGTCGACATGACCGGGGACGCCGTGAAGGCGAAGAACGGCTCGATGGTCGCGTACGACGGGCAGATGGATTTCAAGAAGCTGAGCGGCGGTGGTGAGGGGCTGCGCGGGATGGTGACGCGGCGGCTGACCGGCGAGCAGATGACCGTGATGGAGGTGAAAGGGCGGGGGACGTGCTGGTTCGCGGACCGGGCCTCCGAGATCAACCTCGTCGATCTCCGGGGGGACAAGCTGTACGTCGAGTCGAGCAACCTGCTCGCGACGGACTCCGGCCTGCGGACGGGGACCAGTTTCACCGGCCTGCGCGGCGCCTCCCAGGGCAACGGCCTGTTCACGACCACCGTCGAGGGCCACGGCCGGGCGGCGATCACCTCGGACGGACCGGCGGTGGTGCTCAGGGTGAGCCCGCAGTACCCGCTGACCGTCGACCCCGGTGCGTACATCGCGCACCAGGGGAACGTCCGGCAGTCCTTCCAGTCCGGTGTGACGTTCCGCACGTTCCTGGGGGAGGGCGGCGGCGAGGCCTTCCAGATCCGCTTCGAGGGGGACGGCCTGGTGTACGTACAGCCCAGCGAGCGCAACACGATCGCGGGGGACGTCTGAGATGCCCTTCCGCGAGATCAACTCCAAAATGGTCGAGGCGACCGTGCTGCCCGGTCAGCGGCTGTTCAGTCAGCGCGGCGCGATGCTGGCGTACCGGGGCGAGGTGTCGTTCACGCCCAACATGCAGGGCGGCCAGGGCGGCGTCATGTCGATGATCGGCCGGCGGCTCGCCGACGAGGACACCCCCCTGATGACCGTCGAGGGCAGCGGCACCGTCCTCTTCGGGCACGGCGGCCACCACGTCCAGGTCATCCAGCTCACCGGCGACACGCTGTACGTGGAGGCGGACCGGCTGCTCGCCTTCGAGGGCACGCTCCGGCAGGGCACGATGTTCATGGGCTCCCAGGGCGGCGTCATGGGCATGGTCCGCGGCCAGATCAGCGGCCAGGGCCTGTTCACCACGACGCTCAAGGGGCACGGCGCGGTCGCCGTGATGGCCCACGGCGGCGTCTTCGAGATCCCGATCACCCCGCAGCGCCCGGTCCACGTCGACCCGCAGGCCTACGTCGCCCACCACGGTGACGTCCGCAACAAGCTGTCGACGGCGCTCGGCTGGCGGGACATGGTGGGCCGCGGCTCCGGCGAGGCGTTCCAGCTGGAGCTCAGCGGCAGTGGTGCGGTGTACGTCCAGGCGTCGGAGGAGAAGCTGTGACCACCTACCCCCACCCGGGGACCGGCCCCACCGTCCTCGACCCGGCGACCCTGCCCGTCGACGACAACGTCAACGCGTACACCTTCTGCGTGGAGCTCAAGGGGAGCCAGTGGTTCCTGCAGAAGGGCAAGATGATCGCCTACTACGGCTCGATCGACTTCAACGGCGTCGGGCACGGCCGGCTGGACCGCCTGGTGCGCACGTCGTTCCATTCGCCACTGCACGCGAGCGAGTGGGTCGTGGCGGAGGGCTCCGGCAAGATGCTCCTCGCCGACCGGGCCTTCGACGTGAACTCGTACGACCTGGACGACGGCAATCTGACCATTCGCTCGGGCAATCTCCTCGCTTTTCAGCCAAGTCTGTCGCTGAAGCAGTCGATCGTTCCGGGATTCCTCACGCTGATCGGAACCGGGAAGTTCGTGGCCGCGTCCAACGGTCCCGTGGTGTTCATGGAACCGCCCATCCGGGTGGACCCGCAGGCGCTCGTCGGATGGGCCGACTGCCCGTCCCCGTGCCACCACTACGACCACGGGTACATGACGGGCGTGATGGGCGGTCTACGTGCGCTGACGGGCCTGGGCGGGGTCTCCGGCGAGGAGCACCAGTTCGAGTTCGTGGGGGCCGGTACGGTGCTGCTCCAGTCGAGCGAGACCCTGATGGCCGAGCAGGCCACCGGGGTGGTGCCGGCGGAACCCGGGGTACCCGGCGGCAATGGACGGCCGGTCGGGCACGGCGGGCAGAGCGGCGCACCGCGCCTTCCCGGACAGCTGGGGGACCTCCAGCGTCGCTTCGGTCTGTGAGCGGTAGTCTGCGGAGTGTGACCTCGAACGCGTGCGCACCGTCACACCACCCTCACTAGTTAGCTTTTCAACTTCTTAGGTAGACTTCAATCATGGAGACCGACACGGCCACGCGCTGGCTGACCGATGCGGAGCAGTGCGCCTGGCGCACCCACCTGGAGGTCAACAGGCTGTTGACGTACCAGCTCGAGAAAGACCTCCAGCCGTTCGGCCTGACGATGAACGACTACGAGATCCTGGTGAACCTCTCCGAGTCGGAGGGCCTGCGGATGCGGATGAGCGACCTGGCGTCCGCCACCCTCCAGTCCAAGAGCCGCCTCTCCCACCAGATCACCCGGATGGAGAACTCCGACCTGGTGCGCCGGGAGAACTGCGAGTCGGACCGCCGCGGCCTGTACGCGGTCCTCACCGACCGCGGTCTGGAGACGATGCGGAAGGTGGCGCCCCATCACGTGGCGTCCGTGCGGCGGCACTTCATCGACCTGCTCTCCCCCGAGGCGCTCGTGGAACTGGAGACGTCCCTGAAGCCCATCGCGGACCACCTGCGCACCCAGCGGGGACGCCCCTAGCCGCACCCGGCGGGGACGCCCCCGGCGTCCCTCGCGTCCCGCGTCCGCTCGGGTCTACCCGGCGGCCGGCAGGCGGAGCTCGAACAGGGCTCCGCCCGCCGGCGCCTGCCGGACCGTGAGCGTGCCGCCGTGCCGTACGGCCACGTCGCGGGCGATGGCCAGCCCCAGCCCCGCCCCGCCGTCGTCGCGGCTGCGCGCGGCGTCGAGCCGGACGAACCGCTCGAAGACGCGCTCCCGGTCCGCCTCCGGAACGCCGTCCCCGTCGTCGGCGACCTCGACGACGGCCCACCGCCCCTCCCGCCGTACGGCCACGGTGACCGCCGAACGGGCGTGCCGCTCGGCGTTGTCGAGCAGATTGGCGAGCACCCGCCCGAGCTGCGCCCGCGATCCGGTCACCTCCACCGGCTCCGCGTCCACGGTGACCCGCGCCCGGCCGGCCGCCTGCTCCCGTGCCGGCACCGCCAGGTCGACCCGCGCGTCCGCGGGCCGCTCCCCCGCGTCCAGCCGGGCGAGCAGCAGCAGGTCGGCGGCGAGGTTCTGCAACCGCACGGTGTCCTCGACGGCACCGGGGACGTCCAGCAGCTCCGGGTGCGCGGCCCCCACCTCCAGCTGGGTGCGCAAGGACGCGATGGGGCTGCGCAGTTCGTGCGAGGCGTCGGCGACGAAGCGGCGCTGGCGCTCCACGGCGGTCTCCAGCGCGGCCAGGGTCTCGTTCGTCGCCCGGGCGAGCCGGGCGATCTCGTCGTGGGTGGCCGGCTCGGGAACGCGCCGGGCCAGGTCCGCGGAGGCGGTGATCGCGGCCATCTCGCGCCGGATGCCCTCCACCGGGCGCAGCGCCCGCCGGGTGACCCGCCAGGTGACGCCCGCGACCACGGCGAGCAGCAGCGGGAAGCCGATCAGCATGACGGTCAGGGCCGCGCCGACGGCGCTCCGTTCGGCGGACAGGGGGGCGCCGGCGTGGACGGTGAGCGTGCCCCGGCCGCCGGTCTCCACGGACACGGTGGCGAAGCGGTAGTCGGCGGTGTCGCCGTCGACGGTGGCGGAGCCGTCGGAGTAGGAGGTCTCGTCGCCGATCTCCCCGGCTTCGAGAGCCTCCCCGTCGTCCTCGCCGTCCTCCTCGCCGTCCTTGTCGTCCTCCCCGGCGTCGTCCCGGGCTGCCGCCGGGCGTACCGCGTCCGTGCCCGTGCCGCTGATCCGTTGCAGGTCCTCCCCGGCCGCGACCAGGGTGCCGTCCTCGGCGACGACCTGGACGGGCCGGTCGTCGTCGTCCAGGGACAACTGTCCGTAGGGCAGCCCGGCGGCCAGCTCGGCGGCGACCTCCCGCGCGGTCCGCTCCGCCAGGGTGCTCGCCTGGCCGCTCAGACTGGACATCAGCGACAGCAGGACGGCGGTTCCGGCGGCCACCAGCGCGATGGCGACGACGAGGGTCGCGCCGAGCGTGGCCCGGGCCCGCACGGAGTCCAGCCGCCGCCTCACCGCCCGGTCTCCAGCCGGTACCCGGCGCCGCGGACCGTCCGGATGAGCCCGGCGTCCAGCTTGCGGCGCAGCGCGCTGACGTACACCTCGACGATGTTGGGGTCGCCGTCGTAGGCGAAGTCCCAGACGTGGTCGAGGATCTCCGCCTTGGACACCACCTCGCCGGCCCGCAGCACGAGCTGCTCCAGGACGGCGAACTCCTTGGCGGTCAGCGCGGCCTCCTCGTCCCGCAGGAAGACCCTCCGCGCGGCCGTGTCCACCCTCAGCGCGCCGTGGACGTGCACCGGCGAGGCCCCGGCGCCCTGCCCGCGCCGCCGCAGCAGGGCCTTGACCCGGGCGACGAGGACGACGTACGAGAACGGCTTGGTCAGGTAGTCGTCCGCGCCCGTGTCGAGGCCCTCCGCCTCGTCGTACTCGCCGTCCTTGGCGGTGAGCATGAGGATCGGGACGTCGTTCCCGGCGGCGCGCAGGGCGGCGCAGACGCGGTAGCCGTTCATGCCGGGCAGCATGATGTCGAGGACGAGCAGGTCGTACGGCGTCCCGCCCGCCCGGTGCAGGCCTTCCGGGCCGTCGTGGACGACGTCCACGGCGTACCCCTCGGCGGTCAGGCCCTTGGCGAGGGACAGGGCGAGGCGCTTCTCGTCCTCGACGATCAACAGTCGCATGCCCCTCAGCGTCGCAAACCGAAGCTGAAGGGATCTTCAGGTGGCTTCAGGTTCCTCTCAGCGTCGATCGGCGAAGGTGGGGCCCGTCGCGCCGAAACGGTGCGATCGACCTGTAACGGGAGGAAACCTCATGAAGCGCAAGCTCGTCATCGCCGCCGTCGCCGCGACCGCCGTGATCGGCGCGGGCACGGCCGTCGCCTTCGCGGACGACGACGCCGGAAGCGGAGCGCGGGCCGAGGTGAGCGGCACGCGGGCCGAGGTGAGCGGCACGCGGGCCGAGGTGAGCGACGCGCGGGTCCGGACGAGCGACGCGCGGTCGCAGGGAGGCACCGCGCGGGCCGACGACGGCACCACCCGGCTCACCGCCGCCCAGTCCGTTGCCGCGGCCCTGGAGGCGCGGCCCGGCACGGCCCTCTCCGCCGAGCTCGACGACGACGGCAGCGGCAGCGGCAGCGCCAGCGGCCCCGGCTGGGAGGTCGACGTCCTCGGCGAGGGCACCACCTCCTACACCGTCCGCGTGGACCCGTCGGACGGCCGGATCCTGGGCACGGAGACCGACCGCGACGACGACGCCGACGACACCGGCGAGCGCCGCCTGCTGAAGGGCGCCGGCGTCACGGCCGCGCAGGCCGCCGAGGCCGCCGCCGCGAAGGGCGTCGTCACCTCGGTCGGCCTGGACGACGACGGCACCGGAAGCTGGGAGGTGGAGACCACCGACTCCGCGGGCCGGGAGCACGACTGGACCGTCGGCCTGAAGAACGCCGAGGTCACCGCCGACCGCCACGACACGGACGCCGACGACGTCACCGACGACCACGAAGACCACGACGACCACGACGACTGACCCGACGCCAGGCGAGGGAGGCGCGGGCTGATACCCCGCACACCATCCCGCGCCCCCTCCGTCCCGCTCCGCTCAGTCCCTCAGTCCCCCTCCGCGCACGTGCGCCGGTAACCGATCCCGGGCACCCGCACCCGCCACTCGTCCTCCGTCAGCGGCGCCCCGGCCGCCGCGCACACCCGCCGTTCGGCCTCCTCGGTGGCCGTGGTCCACACCCGTGCCGTGTAGCCCGCCGCCGTGACGACGGTCCGTCCGTCCGCGCTCACGGCCGCGTCGCCGAACGGCTCACCGGGACTGTCCAGCCGTTCCCGCAGGACGGGCTGGGGACGGCCGACGTCCCACAGCAGCGCCGCCCCGTCCTCGCCGGCCGTGAGCAGCGTGCCCGTGCGCCGGGCGAAGGCCAGCGCGGCGATGTGGCGGGTGTGGCCGAGCAGCGGCCGCGGGTCGCCGGCCGGCCGGTGCCGGGCCCCGTCGGGGTCGAGCCGCCACAGCAGGACCGCCCCGTCCCGGCCGCCGGAGGCGAGCAGCGCGCCCCGCCCGGCGAAGGCCACGTCGGTGACCATCGCGGTGTGGCGGGCCCGCGCCCACAGCGGCCGGGGCCGCCCCCGTCCCCGGGTGTCCCAGAGCCGTACGGCGTGGTCGGCCTCCGCCGTCGCGAGCACCGTGCCGCCGAGCCCGAAGGCGACCGCCTGGACGCCCTTGGCGCCGTCCAGGCGGGCGCGTTCGGCGAGGCGGCCGCCGGTGGAGACGTCCCAGAGCCGCGCCCCCGTCTCGCGGCCGGCGCTGGCGAGTTGCCCGCCGTCCGGTCCGAAGGCCACGTCGTTGACGGCCTGCCGGTGGACGGTGGCGTGGTCAAGGACGCGTACGGCGCCCGGGCGCCGTACGTCCCACAGGGTGATCCGTCCGTCCCAGGCTCCGGTGGCGAGCCGGGTGCCGGCCGGGTCGAAGGCGACGGCGGACACCCACGCGGGGTGCGGCAGGGCGGCCAGGCGCCGGGGGCGGGCCGGATCGCGTACGTCCCACAGCGCGGCGGTGCCGTCGAGGGCGGCGGTGGCGGCACGGGCGTGCGCGTCGTCGAGGGCGACGGCGTAGACCTGGCCGGCGTGGCCGAGGAGCAGCGGCAGCGGCAGCCGCCAGACGGAGGCGGTGCCGCCGGCGGCCGCCCCCGCGTACAGGTCGCGGCCGCCGGGGCCCCAGGCCACGGACTGCAACCCGTTCGGGTGGGCGAGGGTGGTCAGCGTCAACCCGGTGTGCGGGTGGCGCAGTTGCAGGCCCCCCGCCTCCCCGGCGACCGCGAGCAGGGAGCCGTCGGGGCTGTAGGCCATCCCGGTCGTGTAGCCCTCCGCGCGCTGTCCCGTCCGGGTCCTGGCGGTGCAGCGGCCGCCGCGGTCCAGGGCGCACATCCACACGTCGCGGTCGGACAGTCCGGCGGCGAGGTGCCGGCCGTCGGGGCTGAGCGCGGCCTCGCCGACCGAGGCGCCCGTGAAGGACACGCTGCCGGCCGCCTCGTACGCGAGGCGGCGCGTGCCGCGCGCCCAGACCGTGGCCCGTCCGTCCTCGCCCCCGGTGGCGAGCCGGGAGCCGTCCCGGCTGAACGACACGGAGTACAGGGCGCGGCCGGAGACCCGGTGGACCACCGGTCCGCGCGGCCGGTCCGGGTCCGTCAGGTCCCACAGCCGCAGCGCCCCGTCCGCGCCGGCCACGGCGAGGGTCCGCCCGTCGGGCGCGAACCGGGCGTCACGCGCTCCACCGTCCGCCCACACCACCCCGCCGGGCCGGGCGGACCCCCCGTCGACCCGCCACACCCGGGTCTCCACCGTGTCCGCCACGACGAGACTCCGTCCGTCCGCCGCGAACCCGAGCCCCCACACGGCGTGCCGCGCCCCGAGCCGCACCTCGCCCGTCATCCGCGCCCCGCGCCACAGCCGTACCACTCCCTGGCGGGTGCCGACGGCCGTGGTCCCGTCCCGGCCGAAGGCGAACGCCGAGACGGCGGCGTCGTTGCCCGGCAGCGGGGTGGGGTGGGGCAGGCCCGTGCTGCTGAGCAGCGCGCCGCGGGCGGCCGGCAGGCCCGGGGCCCGGCGGTGGGCGGCGACGGAGAGGGTGGCGGCGAGGGCCGGGTCGGCGGTGCGCAGGGCGCTGATCCGCTCGGTCAGGGCGACCGCCTCGGCCTCCCGCGCCCGACGCGTCGCCAGGTCGCCCTGCCGGCGCGCCTCCCGCCCGTTCTCGAACGCCACCGAGGCGACGATCAGCAGCAGCCCCAGCAGCCCGGCGAGGGCGGCCAGCGCCCGCCGCAGCCGGCGCAGCCCGCGGTCGGCCTCCCGGCGGCCGGCCGCCAGGAACGCGCGCTCGGCCGCGGTGAGCCGCCGGGGATGATCGGCCGCCCACTGCTCGGCCACCGCCAACGCGGCCCCCTGGAGCAGCAGTGCGGGCGCACGGCCGGCGTCGGCCCAGGCGCGGGCGGCCTCGGTGAGCCGCTGGTGCGTGCGCAGTCCCGCCCGGTCGGCGTCGATCCAGCCGGCCAGCCGCGGCCAGGCCCGCAGCAGCGCCTCGTGGGTGATCTCGACCCGGTCGCCGTCGACGGTGAACAGCCGGGCCCGTGTGAACGCCTCCAGCACCTCCTGGGCCCCGGCCACCAGCCGGTCCCGCTCCACGTGCCGTCTGCTGTCCGCGCCCTCCTCCCCGACCCGGACCAGTTGCAGCGTCAGCTGCCGTGCCACGTCCCGCTGTACGGGCGACAGATCGAGGTACGTCCGCTCCGCGGTGGCGGCGATCGCCCCCTGGATCCCGCCGGTCCGGCGGTACCCGGCCACCGTGATCCGCCGGCCGGTGCGCTGCTGCCAGGTGGCCAGCAGGGCGTACGACAGCAGGGGCAGCGTTCCGGGTTCGTGACCGCGGCCGGCCGGGTCGAGGTCGTGCAGCAGGACGTCGAGGAGGCCGGGTTCGATCTCCAGTCCCGCCAGTTCGGCGGGCCGGGTCACGCACGCGGCGAGTTCGTCGCGGCTCATCGCGCCCAGCGCCGTCGGCCGGCGCTGGACGGCGCCGACGAGCGCCGGGTGGGTGAGGCAGCGGTCGAAGAAGTCGGCGCGCACGGCGATCACGACGAGCGGCAGCGCGCACAGGGCGTCGACGAAGGCGGCCCGCTCGGCGGGGTCCGCGCAGAGCGTGAACGCCTCCTCGAACTGGTCCACGACCAGCAGCAGTCCGGGCGCCTCTCCCGGCGCCGCCCCGGCGCGGATCCGCCCGGCGAGCGCGCCCTCGCCGGTGTCGAGGTGACCGGCGAGGGCGCGGGCCAGGGCGTCGACCGGGCGGGCGGTGGGCGTCATGACGACGCCGTGCCACGGCCGGCCGTCCGGTCCGGGGAGCGCGCCCTCCGCCACGGCGGGCAGCAGTCCGGCCCTCAGCAGCGAGGACTTGCCGGACCCCGAGGCACCGAACACGACGACGGGCCCGCCGCCGCTGCGGACGGCTTCGGCGACCCGGTCCACCAGCGCGGTCGTCGCCCTCTCCCGGCCGAAGAACCAGCGGGCGTCGTCCCTGCCGTAGTGGTCGAGGCCGCGGTACGGGCACGGGGTCGCCCGCTGCCCGGGCAGGGCGCCCGGTGTCTCGCACAGGCGGCGCAGGGTTGTGCCGGAGTCGAGCGCCGCGTCCAGTCTCGCGGCGAGCTCGCGGTGCGGGCGCTTGCGGCCGTGCTCGACGTTCGACAGGTGGCTCTTGCTGTAGTTCACCCGCTTGGCGAGCTCGGAGAGTGACAGGCCCCGCTCGTGGCGGATCCGCCGCATCGCCTCCGCGAAGTCCTCCGCGACCGTCTCCTCATGCACCGCGTTCCCCCAGCTCAGAGCCTGTATTCCGACGGTCCCGGGATGGGGTACGCGCCGGATCTAGCCTGCCGGTCCGGCGGCGGGCACGGTGGTGTCGGCGGGCCGGATCAGCACTTTGGGTGACGGATCCCGGGGCCCGCCGTCCCTTCCATCCGAGCAGAGAACGGAGGCATGTCCATGCCCGAAAAGAGCATGCGGATCAGGTGCGCGGTGGGTGCGGCGACGGTGGCGGCGGTCCTCGCCGGCACGGCCGCCGGCCCGGCGCTGTCGGCGACGCGGGAGCCGGTGCGGCCCGCGCACACGACGGCCTGCTCGGTCGGCGGCCCCAAGAGCGGGGCCCGCGCGACCGTCTCGTGGACGAACCGGTCCGCCACGGTGAACCTCACGGTGTGGGACGACGAGACCTGGCTGCGCCCGACCAAGGCGTTCGTCCAGGCGTACGCGGGCAGCACCTACGTCGGCGGCCGGGACCTCACCGCCGACGAGGGGCAGGCGCACGGCTCGTTCCCGTTCACCACGAACAGGACCGGCGGCATCACCTCGGTGAAGCTGTGGACCAAGTCGGGTGTGAGCGAGAGCGTCGTACGCACCTGCAAGCGCTGAGGTGAGCGGGCGGGGTTCACCCCTCGGTGAGCCCCGCCGTCAGTTCGGGGTTCACCCCTCGGTGAGCCCCGCGACCAGTTCGTCGGCCGCCCGGTACGGGTCCAGCTCCCCGGCGACGATCCGCTCCGCCAGGGTGCCGAGCCGCCGGTCGCCGTGCAGGTCGCCGATCCGTTCGCGCAGGGCGGTGACGGCGATCGTCTCGACCTCGCGGGCGGCGCGGGCGCGGCGGCGTTCGGCGAGGACGCCGCGCTCCTCCATCCACGCGCGGTGCTTCTCCAGGGCCTCGACGACCTCGTCGAGGCCCTCGGCGCGGGCCGCCACCGTCTTGACGATCGGCGGGCGCCAGTCGCCGGGGCCGCGTGCCTCGCCCAGCCCGAGCATGTGGTTCAGTTCGCGGGCGGTGGCGTCGGCGCCGTCCCGGTCGGCCTTGTTGACGACGTAGACGTCGCCGATCTCCAGGATCCCGGCCTTGGCGGCCTGGATGCCGTCCCCCATGCCGGGGGCCAGCAGGACCACGGACGTGTCCGCCTGGGAGGCGATCTCGACCTCCGACTGGCCGACGCCGACCGTCTCGACCAGGATCACGTCGCAGCCCGCCGCGTCCAGGACGCGGATCGCCTGCGGGGCCGCCCAGGCCAGACCGCCGAGGTGGCCGCGGGTCGCCATGGAGCGGATGTAGACGCCCGGGTCGGAGGCGTGCTCCGCCATCCGGACCCGGTCGCCGAGCAGGGCCCCGCCGGAGAACGGCGACGAGGGGTCGACGGCCAGGACGCCGACCCGCCGGCCCCGCTTGCGGTACGCCGTCACCAGCGCCGAGGCGGACGTCGACTTGCCCACGCCCGGCGAGCCGGTCAGGCCCACCACGTAGGCGTTGCCGGTCAGCGGCGCCAGGGCCGCCATGACCTCCCTGAGCTGCGGGGACGCCCCCTCCACCAGGGAGATCAGCCGGGCCACGGCCCGGGGCCGGCCTTCCCTGGCCCCGGCGACCAGCGAGGAGACGTCCTGCATCACAGCTCCGTTCGGGACGAAGGGGCGTACCGGTGGCTCAGGCCTTGGGTACCCGCACGATCAGCGCGTCACCCTGGCCGCCGCCGCCGCACAGCGCGGCCGCGCCGACCCCGCCGCCCCGCCGCTTCAGCTCCAGGGCCAGGTGCAGCACGAGCCGGGCGCCGGACATGCCGATCGGGTGACCGAGGGCGATGGCACCGCCGTTGACGTTCACCTTTTCCGTGGAAACGCCGAGGTCGTTCATTGACTGGACCGCGACGGCGGCGAAGGCCTCGTTGATCTCGATGAGGTCGAGGTCGGCGACCTCCAGGCCCTCCTTCTTCAGGGCGTGCAGGATGGCGTTGGACGGCTGCGACTGCAAAGAGTTGTCCGGTCCGGCGACGTTGCCGTGGGCGCCGATCTCGGCGATCCACTCCAGGCCCAGCTCCTGCGCCTTGGCCTTGCTCATCACGACCACGGCCGCCGCGCCGTCGGAGATCTGCGAGGCCGACCCCGCGGTGATCGTGCCGTCCTTGGCGAAGGCCGGACGGAGCTTGCCGAGCGACTCGGCGGTGGTCTCC
This sequence comes from Streptomyces sp. NPDC003248, assembly GCF_055563235.1. Lineage (NCBI taxonomy): Bacteria > Bacillati > Actinomycetota > Actinomycetes > Kitasatosporales > Streptomycetaceae > Streptomyces > Streptomyces sp. NPDC003248. Next base: position 214,042 of record NZ_JBVHDT010000004.1, read on the forward strand.
GGGCGGATGCCCTCGTCCTTGCTGAAGACGACCGGCTCGCCCTTGCGCTGCGGGATCTCGACCGGGGTGATCTCGGCCTCGAACAGGCCGTTCTTCTGGGCGGCGGCGGCCCGCTGGTGGGAGAGGGCCGCGATCTCGTCCTGCTCCGGCCGGGCGATGCCCAGACGCGTGTTGTGCTTCTCCGTGGACTCGCCCATGGCGACGCCCTCGAAGGAGTCGGTCAGTCCGTCGTGGGCCATCGCGTCGAGCATCTCGATCGCGCCGTACTTGAAGCCCTCGCGGGACTTCGGCAGCAGGTGGGGGGCGTTCGTCATGGACTCCTGGCCGCCCGCGACGACCACGTCGAACTCACCCGCGCGGATCAGCTGGTCGGCCAGCGCGATCGCGTCCAGGCCGGACAGGCAGACCTTGTTGATCGTGAGCGCCGGCACGTTCATCGGGATGCCGGCCTTGACCGCCGCCTGGCGGGCCGGGATCTGCCCCGCGCCGGCCTGGAGCACCTGGCCCATGATCACGTACTGCACCTGGTCGCCCCCGATCCCCGCACGGTCGAGGGCGGCCTTGATGGCGAAGCCGCCGAGGTCGGCTCCGGAGAAGGACTTCAGCGAGCCGAGCAAGCGGCCCATGGGCGTCCGCGCGCCCGCGACGATCACCGAGGTCGTGCTGTTCGTTGCGGTCATGAGCTGCGATCCCCTTACCGGCCTGCACGGGCCGAGGAGTGAACGAGGGTTTACTTCGAATGTACTGAGGGGCAGCCCACACCGTCACCGGGCCGTCGGTGTGATCGCGCGCACGTTGCGTAACCACCTCCGGAGCGTTGCACTGAGTCCATGCTGACGCGAATCGACCACATCGGGATCGCCTGCCACGACCTCGACGCGACCGTCGAGTTCTACCGCTCCACGTACGGCTTCGAGGTGTTCCATACCGAGGTCAACGAGGAGCAGGGCGTGCGCGAGGCCATGCTCAAGATCAACGATACGTCCGACGGCGGCGCCTCGTACCTCCAGCTGCTGGAGCCTGTCCGGGAGGATTCCACGGTCGCCAAATGGCTGGCGAAGAACGGCGAGGGCGTCCACCACATCGCCTTCGGTACGGCGGATGTGGACGGCGACGCCACGGACATCCGCTCCAAGGGCGTACGCGTTCTGTACGAAGAGCCCCGACGCGGCTCCATGGGGTCACGAATCACCTTCCTGCACCCAAAGGATTGCCATGGCGTACTGACAGAACTGGTCACTTCGGCGCCTGTTGAGTCACCTGAGCACTGACCCTCGTACATAGGGGCCGGTAGGGTTGGGGGCGGTCGTCGCTCATCACGGGCGACCGTTGTCCTGCCGTCCCGGCGGCAGGACCAGCCGGGGTCCGGGTTTCGGGGGGCGAGGGTCGGGGCAGCAGCCCGTGCTCCGCCGTCGATCTGACACCATTCCCCGGGGGCCCCGTTCGGCGGATGGACGGAGCTCGGTTCACAAGCTTGCGACCAGGGGACGGATGGGACCGCGCAGTGCGGGGCTACGAGAGCCAGGAGCGGGAGCCGGCGGCTGACGTCGACCACCTCACTCGGTTCGAAGCCGAGATGAAACGGCTGAAGACTGAGCGGGAAAAGGCGATCCAGCACGCCGAGGACCTCGGCTACCAGGTCGAGGTGCTGCGCGCCAAGTTGCACGAGGCGCGGCGCACCATCATGTCCCGGCCCGCCTTCGACGGCGGTGACCTCGGCTATCAGGCCGAACAGTTGCTGCGCAACGCGCAGGTGCAGGCCGACCAGCTGCGCGCCGACGCCGAGCGCGAGCTGAGCCAGGCGCGGGCGCAGACCCAGCGCATCCTCCAGGAGCACGCCGAGCAGGCGGCCCGGCTCCAGGCGGAGCTGCACGCGGAGGCGGTGGCCCGCCGGCAGCAGCTCGACCAGGAGCTGGCGGAGCGCCGGCAGACGGTCGAGTCGCACGTCAACGAGAACGTGGCGTGGGCCGAACAGCTGCGCGCCCGCACCGAGTCCCAGGCCCGCCGTCTCCTCGACGAGTCGCGCGCCGAGGCCGAGCAGGCGATGGCGGCCGCGCGCGCCGAGGCCGAACGGCTGACCGCCGAGGCCCGCCAGCGGCTCCAGAGCGAGGCCGAGGGCGCCCGCGCGGAGGCCGAGCAGCTCCTGCGCCGCGCCCGCGCGGACGCCGAGCGCCTGCTGAACGCCGCGTCGGCGCAGGCCCAGGAGGCCACCGACCACGCCGAGCAGCTGCGTTCGTCCACCGCGTCCGAGTCGGACGCGGCCCGCCGGCAGGCCCAGGAGCTGAGCCGGACCGCCGAGCAGCGCATCGCGGAGGCCGACACGGCGCTGCGCGAGGCCCGCACGGAGGCGGAGAAGCTCCTCGCCGAGGCCAAGGCGGCCGCCGAGAAGGCGCTCCAGACCGCCGAGTCGACCAACGAGCAGCGCACCCGTACGGCGAAGGAGCAGGTCGCCCGGCTGGTCAGCGAGGCCACCAAGGAGGCCGAGGCCACCCGGACGGACGCCGAGCAGATCGTCGCCGACGCCCGCGCCGAGGCGGAGAAGCTCCTCGCCGAGGCGGCCGAGAAGGCCCGCACGATCACGGCCGAGGAGAGCGCGACCCAGCTGTCCAAGGCGGCCAAGACCGCCGAGGACGTCCTCAACAAGGCGCAGGAGGACGCGCAGCGCACCACCAAGGCCGCCGCCGAGGAGGCCGAGCGCATCCGCCGGGAGGCCGAGGCCGAGGCGGACCGGCTGCGGGCCGAGGCGCACGACATCGCCGAGCAGCTCAAGGGCGCGGCGAAGGACGACACCAAGGAGTACCGCGCCAAGACGGTCGAGCTCCAGGAGGAGGCCCGCCGGCTGCGCGGCGAGGCCGAGCAGCTGCGCGCCGACGCGGTCGCCGAGGGCGAGAAGATCCGCGCGGAGGCCCGCAAGGAGGCCGTCCAGCAGATCGAGGAGGCGGCCAAGACCGCCGAGGAGCTGCTGTCCAAGGCGAAGGCCGACGCGGACGAGCTGCGCCAGAAGGCCACCACGGACAGCGAGAAGGTCCGCACCGAGGCCATCGAGCGGGCGACGACGCTGCGCCGGCAGGCCGAGGAGACCCTCCAGCGCACCCGCCAGGAGGCCGACCGGCTCCGCGAGGAGGCCGCCGAGCGGGCCGAGGCCCTCACCGCGGACGCCGAGCGGGCCGCGCGCGAACTGCGCGAGGAGACCGAACGGGCCGTTCGGGCCCGGCAGGCCGAGGCCGCCGAGGAGCTGGCCCGGCTCCAGTCGGAGGCCGAGCAGCGGCTCGCCGCCGCCGAGCAGGCGCTGGACGACGCCCGGGAGGAGGCCGCGCGGATCCGTCGCGAGGCCGCCGAGGAGAGCGAGCGGCTGCGGTCGGAGGCCGCGGAGCGGATCCGGGCGCTCCAGCGGCAGGCGGCCGAGGAGGCCGACCGGCTGCGCACCGAGGCCGCCGCCGACGCGTCCGCCTCGCGGGCCGAGGGCGAGGCCGTCGCCGTACGGCTGCGGTCGGAGGCCGCGGCCGAGGCGGAGCGGCTGAAGTCGGAGGCGCAGGACACCGCGGACCGGGTGCGCGCGGAGGCGCAGGCCGCCGCCGAGCGGCTGGCGGCCGAGGCGTCCGAGACGCTGGCCGCCGCCCAGGAGGAGGCCGCCCGGCGCCGCCGCGAGGCCGAGGAACTCCTCGGCGCGGCCCGCCAGGAGGCCGGCCAGGAGCGTGAGCGGGCCCGCGAGCAGAGCGAGGAGCTGCTGGCGTCGGCGCGCAAGCGCGTGGAGGACGCGCAGGCCGAGGCCGTACGCCTGGTGGAGGAGGCCGACCGGCGCGCCGGCGAGATGGTCGCGGCGGCGGAACTCCACGCCCAGCAGGTGCGGGACTCCGTGGCCGGGCTGCACGAGCAGGCCCAGGAGGAGATCGCCGGGCTGCGCAGTGCCGCCGAGCACGCGGCGGACCGTACGCGGCGGGAGGCCGAGGAGGAGGCGGACCGGGTCCGCGGCGACGCCTACGCCGAGCGGGAGCGGGCCGCCGAGGACGCGGGCCGGGTCCGGCGCGAGGCGAGCGAGGAGTCGGAGGCGGCGCGGGCGCTGGCCGAGCGGACCGTCGGCGAGGCGATCGCGGAGGCGGAGCGGCTGCGCTCGGAGGCCTCCGCGCACGCCCAGCGGGTGCGTACGGAGGCGTCGGACGCCCTCGCGGAGGCCGACCAGGCCGCGGCCCGCACCCGGGCCGACGCCCGCGAGGACGCCAACCGCATCCGTTCGGACGCGGCGACGCAGGCGGACGCCCTCATCACGGAGGCGCGTTCGGAGGCGGAGCGCCTCCAGACGGAGACCATCGCCGAGGCCGAGCGCCTGACGACCGAGACGGCCGCGGAGGCCGACCGGGTGCGCACCGAGGCGGTGGACGAGGCCGAGCGGCTGCGCACCGAGTCGGTCGCCCGGGCGGAGAAGCTGGTCGGGGACGCCACCGACGAGGCGGAGCGGCTGCGTGCCGAGGCCGCCGCGACGGTCGGGTCCGCGCGCCAGCACGCCGAGCGGGTCCGGGTCGAGTCCGAGCGCGTCAAGGCGGAGGCGGCCGCGGAGGCCGACCGGATGATGAGCGTGGCGCGCGACGAGGCCGACCGGACGCTGGACGAGGCCCGACAGGAGGCCAACAAGCGGCGTTCGGAGGCGGCCGAGCAGGTCGACACGCTCATCACGGAGACCGCCGCCGAGGCGGACAAGCTGCTCACCGAGGCGCAGCAGCAGGCGCTGAAGACCACCGCGGAGGCGGAGGCGCAGGCCGACACGATGGTCGGCGCGGCCCGCCAGGAGGCCGCGCGGCTCGTCTCGGAGGCGACGGTCGAGGGCAACGCGCGGGTGGAGAAGGCCCGTACGGACGCGGACGAGCTGCTCGTCGGCGCCCGCCGGGACGCGACCGCCATAAGGGAGCGGGCCGAGGAGCTGCGCGACCGCATCACCTCCGAGATCGAGGAGCTGCACGAGCGGGCCCGCCGCGAGGCCGCCGAGACGATGAAGTCGACCGGCGACCGCTGCGACGCGCTCATCAAGGCCGCCGAGGAGCAGCTGGCCAAGGCTCAGGCCAAGGCCAAGGAGCTGGTGTCGGAGGCGAACTCGGAGGCGGGCAAGGTCCGCATCGCCGCGGTGAAGAAGGCCGAGGGGCTGCTCAAGGAGGCCGAGCAGAAGAAGGCCACGCTGGTCAAGGAGGCCGAGGAGCTCAAGGCCGAGGCGATCCGCGAGGCCCGGCGCACGGTCGAGGAGGGCAAGCGCGAGCTGGAGGTGCTGGTCCGCCGGCGCGAGGACATCAACGCGGAGATCTCGCGGGTCCAGGACGTGCTGGAGGCGCTCGAGTCGTTCGAGGCGCCCTCGTCGGGCAAGGACGGTGGCGTCAAGGCGGGCGCGACGGTCGGAGCCCCCCGTTCGGGTGGCAAGTCGTCAGATAGCTAGCGGAATGTGAGAATTCCGTTGAAATCTGAGGTGTTTGAGCAGGTTTGTAGCGAGCCGTCCTGGGGGTGGCCCCCCAAAAGGGGTGTCATTCCTCAGATCAAACACGTATCCGCTCGATGACACAGCGCTTCGGCCCCTAGGATTCCACCTATCACCTCACCGGTCTCATTCGACAGGAACCCCATGAGCGACACTTCCCCCTACGGCTTCGAGCTTGTGCGGCGTGGGTACGACCGCGCTCAGGTGGACGAACGGATCTCCAAGCTCGTCTCCGACCGTGACAGCGCTCTTGCCCGCATCACCGCTCTGGAAAAGCGCATCGAGGAACTCCACCTCGAGACGCAGAACGCCCAGGCGGCCGTCAGCGACGCCGAGCCGTCGTACGCCGGTCTCGGCGCGCGTGTCGAGAAGATCCTCCGTCTGGCGGAGGAGGAGGCCGCGGATCTGCGTGAGGAGGCCCGACGCGCGGCCGAGCAGCACCGCGAACTCGCCGAGTCGGCGGCCGCGCAGGTCCGCAGCGACGCGGAGTCGTTCGCCGCGGAGCGCAAGGCCAAGGCGGAGGACGAGGGCGTCCGGATCGTCGAGAAGGCCAAGAGCGACGCCTCGCAGCTGCGTTCCGAGGCCCAGAAGGACGCGCAGTCCAAGCGGGAGGAGGCCGACGCCCTCTTCGAGGAGACCCGCGCCAAGGCCGCGCAGGCCGCCGCCGACTTCGAGACGAACCTCGCCAAGCGCCGCGAGCAGTCCGAGCGCGACCTGGCGTCCCGTCAGCAGAAGGCGGAGAAGCGGCTCGCGGAGATCGAGCACCGCGCGGAGCAGCTGCGCCTGGAGGCGGAGAAGCTGCGCACCGACGCCGAGCGCCGCGCCCGCCAGACCGTCGAGACGGCGCAGCGCCAGGCCGAGGACATCGTGGCCGACGCCAACGCCAAGGCCGACCGGATCCGTTCGGAATCCGAGCGCGAGCTCGCGGCCCTCACCAACCGCCGCGACTCGATCAACGCCCAGCTGACGAACGTCCGCGAGATGCTCGCCACGCTGACCGGCGCCGCGGTGGCCGCCGCCGGCACGTCGACCGACGACGAGCCGATCTCCCGCGGGGTTCCGGCCCAGCAGACCCGGTAGTCACCGGTGCGTGAGGGGCGGTGGGCTCGGGCCCGCCGCCCCTTTCGCATGGGCTACCGGATGCCGAGGGCGGGCGGGTAGCCGCCGCCGTTGGCGTTGACCAGCACCCAGGTGTCGCCCGCGCGCACCAGTTGTCTGCCGTAGACGGTGCTGAAGTCGAGTCCGCGTACGCCGATGCCGTCGTCCTCGCCGACCCGGCTCCCGTCGGCCGCGTCGAGCGTGAACAGACGGCCGCTGTCCCCGAGCACGGCCACCCTGCCCCGGTCGGAGCCCTCCGGGGCCAGCGCCGCGATGTCGTTGCCGCTCCCGAGGTCCGTGTGCCACACGCGCCGTCCGTCGCGCAGCGAGTAGCCGGAGACCCGCGCGGGGTAGTTCGCGCCCGGCTTCCTGGCCGCGACGACGAGGACGTCCCCTTCGACCGCGGCCCACAGTGTCGGCCGCGCATCGAATTCTCCGCCGGTCCCCGGGGCGACGACGAGGTCCTCCTCGTCGGCGGTGAGCGGGATCTCCACCGGGTCGGCGCCGTCCTCGGGGTAGGACAGCACGGCCGCGACCCCGCGTTCGTCGCTCTCCTCCAGCAGGAGGGTGAACGGCTCGGCGGAGACCACCGTCGCGGTGTCGAGCGGGCTCTCCACGGGCAGCGGCCGGCTGTCGCGCTGCTTGCCGGTGGCGCTGTCCAGGACGAGCAGCTTGGCGTCGGTCGCCCCGTCCCGCGTGCACGTGACCACGACCCGGGTGGTGCCGCCGGCCGCGGAGACGACGTCGGGCGCACAGCTCTCGTCGCCGTCCTTCCCGGTCGGTTCGGCGGTCCAGCGCGGTTCTCCGTCGGTGAGCCCGTACCCCTGGACGGCCTTCTGGCTCAGCGCGACGGCCACACCTGCGTCGGCCGCGAGGAGACCGCCGTTGTCGCCGGCGTACGGGACCGCCTCGGCGACGGTGCGCTTCCACACCGTGCGGCCGGTGGACGGGTCGACGCCCCACAGCGTGTCGCAGGGCTTGCCGTCGCGGCCGAAGGCGACCAGGCCGATGCCGTCGACGACGGTGTCGCTCATCCCGCACACCGTGGTGCGGGTCGGGGCCTTCAGCGCCCAGCGGCGGCCGCCGTCGTGCGCGTCGTAGGCGACCAGGGCGTCGGTGCGCACCCGGACCACGGCCGGGTCGTCCGTGCCGACGACCCACACCCCCTCGCCCAGAACGGTCGAGGGCCGGTCGTGCCCGGCCTTCCAGACGATGTCGAGGACCGGTCCGCGCATCCAGAGGTACGCCTGCCAGCCGGGCCAGAGCACGAGCAGGACGCCCGTCGTGGCCAGTACGGCGGGCAGGACCTTGCCGGGGCGGCGGTCGGTGAGCTTCCCGATGGTGAGCAGGAGCGCCATGTAGCCGGCGAAGGTGAGGACGAACGCCAGCACGAGGGTGGGCGTGGTGCCGTCCGGGCAGGGGCTGTACCGGCCGCCGCATCCGTTGCCCGGGACGGACGTCCAGCCCAGCAGGTGGAACTCCACCGCGAGCCCGGCCGCCGCGCCCGCCGCGACGACCGCCAGTCCGGCCCGCGCCAGCCGCCCGCCCGTGAGCGGTCCGCTGTCCGCAACCATGCTTCCCCCCATGGGTGTTGAGTTCTCCGGCACCCCCCGGCGCCGCTCCCCGTGATCAAGGCCGCTGGAGCATAACGCGGCGGGGCGGAGGGCGTCAGCGGACGCGAGGAGGCGGCATCCGTCCCGTCCCCCGTGCCCGGACCGTCGCCGCGGCGTCGCCCTCCGTTCGTCACGCCGGGGTGGCATCCGCCCTTTCCGGGTCATAGCGTGACCGCATGATCGAGCTCGACGGGCTGACCAAGCGGTACGGCGAGAAGGTGGCGGTCGACCACCTGACCTTCACCGTCGGACCGGGCATCGTCACGGGCTTCCTCGGTCCCAACGGCGCCGGCAAGTCCACCACCATGCGGATGATCCTCGGGCTGGACCGGCCCACCGCCGGGGACGTCCGGATCGACGGCACGCACTACGACCGGCTGAAGGACCCGCTGACGTACATCGGGGCCCTGCTGGAGGCCAAGGGCGTGCACCCGGGCCGCAGCGCCTACCACCACCTGCTGTGCCTGGCGCAGAGCAACGGCATCCCCCGGCGGCGGGTGCACGAGGTGCTGGACACGGTGGGGCTGACGGCCGTGGCGAGGAAGAAGGCCAAGGGGTTCTCGCTGGGCATGGGGCAGCGGCTGGGGATCGCCGCCGCGCTCCTCGGTGATCCGCGGATCCTGATGTTCGACGAACCGGTCAACGGTCTCGACCCCGAGGGCATCCACTGGATCCGCAATCTGATGAAATCACTGGCGGCGCAGGGGCGGACCGTGTTCGTGTCCAGTCACCTGATGAGCGAGATGGCGCTGACCGCCGACCACCTCGTCGTCATCGGCCAGGGGCGGCTGCTCGCCGACACCTCCATGGCCGACTTCATCGCCCGCAACTCACGGGCCTACGTCCGGATCCGCACCCCGCAGCGGGAGCGGCTGCTCGACGTGCTGCACAGCGCCGGGATCACCGTCGTGGAGAACGGCGACGGCTCCCTGGAGGTCGACGGCGGCAAGGCCGAGGTCATCGGGGAGCTGGCGGCCCGGCACCAGCTCGTGCTGCACGAGCTGAGTCCCCAGCAGGCCTCCCTGGAGGAGGCGTTCATGCGGCTGACCGCGGGGTCGGTCGAGTACCACGCGCACACCGGCCGGGCTCCCGCGCGGGCGTGGGGCGACGGCTGGAGGAAGGGCTGAGCATGGCGGCGACCCAGGTCATCCGTTCGGAGTGGACGAAGATCCGCTCGGTCGCGTCCACCGTCTGGACGCTCTCCCTCGCCGTGGTGGTCACGATCGCCCTCGGCATGCTGATCTCCGCGCTGTCGAGGAGCGAGTTCGACGGCATGGGCCGCGGCGCCCGGGGCTCCTTCGACCCGACGTTCATCAGCTTCGCGGGTATGAGCCTCGGCCAGCTCGCGATGATCGTGTTCGGGGTGCTGGTCGTGTCGAACGAGTACAGCACCGGCATGATCCGCACCTCGCTGGCGGCCGTGCCGCAGCGCGGCACCTTCCTGTTCAGCAAGATCGCGGTGGCCGCGGGGCTCGCCCTCGCCGTCGGGACGGCCACGAGCTTCGCCGCGTTCTTCCTGGGGCAGGCCATGCTCGGCGAGCACCGGGCGTCGATCGGCGACCAGGGCGTGCTGCGGGCGGTGATCGGCGGCGGCCTCTACATGACGCTCATCGCGGTGTTCTCGATGGGCGTGGCCGCGATGCTGCGCTCGCCGATGCTCTCGCTGGGCATCCTGATGCCGTTCTTCTTCCTGATCTCCACCGTCCTCGGCAACGTCGAGGCGACGGAGAAGGTGGGCCGGTACCTGCCCGACCAGGCCGGCAGCAAGGTCATGCAGGTGGTCACCCCGGCCGGCGACGACACGCCGTACGGCCCCTGGGGCGGACTGGCGATCATGGCGGTGTGGACGGTGGCGGCTCTGGCGGGCGGGTACCTGCTGCTCCGCAGACGCGATGCGTGAAGCTTTGGTCTTTGCTTGCCCTTGAGCGGAACCGTCAGCGCCTCGCTAAGCTCCTAACCCTTACGGGGGGCGTGCGCCCCGCTGTCCTGAACCTGTCGATGGGTGCGGAGCATGATCGAAGCAGTCGGCCTGACCAAGCGCTACGGCGACAAGACCGCTGTGTACAACCTTTCCTTCCAGGTGCGACCCGGAACCGTCACGGGCTTCCTCGGGCCGAACGGCTCGGGCAAGTCGACGACGATGCGGATGATCCTCGGTCTTGACAACCCGACCTCGGGGACGGTGACGATCGGCGGCTACCCCTACCGCAAGCTGCCGAACGCCCCCCGCCAGGTCGGCGCGCTGCTGGACGCCAAGGCCGTGCACGGCGGGCGCAGCGCCCGCAACCACCTGCTCTGCCTGGCCCAGCTCTCGGGCATCCCGGCCCGGCGGGTGGACGAGGTGCTGGGCGTGGTCGGCCTCCAGGACGTGTCGAGGAAGCGCTCCAAGGGCTTCTCGCTCGGCATGGGGCAGCGGCTGGGCATCGCCGCCGCGCTCCTCGGCGACCCCCAGGTGCTGCTCTTCGACGAGCCGGTCAACGGCCTCGACCCCGAGGGCATCCTGTGGGTGCGCAACCTGATGAAGTCCCTCGCGGCGGAGGGGCGGACCGTGTTCGTCTCCTCGCACCTGATGAGCGAGATGGCGCTGACCGCCGACCACCTGATCGTCATCGGCCGCGGCCAGCTCCTCGCCGACATGAGCGTGAGGGACTTCATCTCGGCCAACTCCGCCGACTTCGCGCGCGTCCGCACCCCGCTCGCCGAGCCGCAGCTGCGCGAGAAGCTGGCCGCCGCGCTCACCGAGGCGGGCGGCCATGTGCTGCCGGAGCAGGACGGCGCCCTGCGCGTCACCGGTCTGCCGCTGCCCCGCATCAGCGACCTCGCCCACGACGCCGGCGTACGGCTGTGGGAGCTGTCGCCGCACCAGGCCTCCCTGGAGGAGGCGTACATGCGGATGACGCAGGGGGCCGTCGACTACCGCTCGACCATCGACCAGAAGGCCGGCCTCCAGCAGCCCCTGCCGCCGGGGGCGCTGCCGCCCGTGCCGGTGCCGGGCCAGGGCCAGCCGGGCTGGTACGCCCCGCCGCCCCCGCAGCAGGGCTGGGCGCCGCCGCAGCCCGCCCAGGGGCCCGCTCCGGCGCCGTACGGCATGCCGGGCATGCCCGGCGGTCCGGGGGCTCCGGGCGGCCCGGCAGGGCACGCGGGAGCCGTGGGTCCGGCGGGAGCCAACCCGTACGCACAGCCGCCCCAGGCACCCGTACCGCCGCAGGCACCCGCACCGCCGCAGGCACCCGCCTCGGCACAGGCACCAGCACCGGCGCAGCCCGCCGCTCCGGCCCCCGCACCGGCCGCGGCACCGCAGGACCGTCCTCCGGCGGCACCGGGCGCTCCCGCGGCCCCTGCGGCCACCACGGCTCCTGTGGCCCCCGCGGCTCCTGTGGCCCCCGCGCCCCCTGCGGCCCCCGCGGCCGCTCCGGCCCCCGCCGCCGCGCCGCCGGAGCAGGCGCGGCCCGCCGCCCCCGCCCCGACCACGACCGAGGACGCCCGATGAGCACGCCGCAGCCCCCGACCCCGCAGGCCGCGCCCGCCTGGCAGGCGGCGCCCGGGTCCGCGTACCCCTCCTACACCTCGCCGATCCCGGTCGTGCGCGCCCACCTCGGGCACGCCGTCGCCTCCGAGTGGACCAAGATCCGGTCGGTGCGTTCCACGATGTGGACGCTGGGTGTGTTCGTGCTGCTCGTCGTCGGCATCGGTCTGCTGACCGCCCTCATCGTCTCCGCCAACACCAGTGACGGCGACCTGTCCGGCGAGAACGCGCTGTCGCTCGGCTTCTTCGGACTGCTCCTGGGCAGCATGTGCATCATCACGCTCGGCGTGCTGACCACCGCCTCGGACTACGGCACCGGCATGATCCGGACCACGATGGTGGCCTGCCCGTCCCGCGGCCGGGTGCTCGCGGCGAAGGCGGTCGTCTTCTTCCTGGTCGCGTTCGTGGTGACGCTGGTGTCGACGGTCCTCGTCGCGATGGTGGACGTGGCCCTGCTCCCCGAGGCCCGTGAGCCGTCGGGCGGCGAGTGGCTGAAGGCCACGTTCGGGGTGTCCCTCTACATCGCCCTGCTCGGACTGCTCTCGCTGGCCGCCGGCTCGGTCATCCGGCACTCGGCGGGCGCCATCACCCTCATGATCGGCCTCGTGCTCGCCCCGCTGGTGATCGCGCTGTTCATGTTCTCGGAGTCCCTGGTCGACCTGCGCGAGGCGCTGTTCGAGTACTCGATCCCCAACCAGCTCAGCGTCTTCTACTCCTCCTCGCTGACCGAGTCCGGCCCGTCCGGCTGGGATCCGCTGTGGATCGCGCTCGGCGTCACCGCCGTCGTGTTCGCCGGCGCCTTCGCGCTGTTGCAGAAGCGGGACGTGTAGGCACCGCCGGGGAGGTCGTCAGAACCTCGGACCGTTACGGGACCGCTGCACCCCGGGGGTGCGGCGGTCCCGCGCGTTCCAGCAGGCCTTGTGCCAGTGGCGGCGGTCGTCCACGCCCGCGTGCTCCGGCCAGGCGACGACGTGCGGCACCCCGTCGGGGATCATCTGGTCACAGCCGGGGCAGCGGTACGACTTGCCCTGCGCGCTCGCCCCGGCCACATGCCGTACGCTCCACTCCTCGCCCTGCCAGTCCACGCTGGACTGCCAGCCGCCGTAGCGGCTCGACCGGTCGTCCTCGGCGCTCCGGCCGGACGAGCCGTCACCCTTCGGTCGGTTGCGACGCGGGGACACGGGACACCTCACGGGGCTATACAGGAAGCAGGGTTCGCGTCCAGCCTACGCGGAGGCCGTGGGGGTACCCGTAGGGCACCAACCCCCACAAGTCTCCCTCCGGAATGCCCGATTCTGCAGACAATCCGCAAATCTCCCCGCCACACCGTGTCCTCGGCACGTGTCAGACGGTTATGCCGGGCGGGGGAGCTCCGTGTCGGAGCCAAGGAAGCAGGAAAGTCCCATGCGTGTTGGAAGTTTCGTGTTGGCGGCCCAGTTCCCGGGACAGGGCCACGGGGAGGCGCTGCACCGCGCGGTCCGCTCCGCCGAGGTCGCCGAGGAGGCGGGCCTGGACTCGGTCTGGCTGGCCGAGCACCACTTCGTGCCGTACGGCACGTGCCCGTCCGCCGTCACCCTGGCCGCCCTGCTGCTGGGCCGCACCCGGCGCATCCGGGTCGGCACCGCGGTCAGCGTGCTGCCCACCGTCCACCCCGTCGCCCTCGGCGAACAGACCGCGCTGCTCCACCTGACCAGCGGCGGCCGCTTCACGCTGGGCGTGGGACGCGGCGGCCCCTGGGTCGACCTGGAGGTGTTCGGCTCGGGCCTGGCGGCGTACGAGAAGGGGTTCCCGGAATCACTCGATCTGCTGGTGCGCTGGCTGCGCGAACCGTCCGTCGGGGCCGACGGCGAGCGGTACCGCTTCCGTGAAGTGCCCGTCGTCCCAAGGCCGTCGGAGGCGCTGACGGACGCGGCGGGCCCGGAGGTGGTCGTCGCCTGCACCTCACCCGCCAGTGTGCGGCTGGCCGCCGAGCGCGGACTGCCGATGCTGCTCGGGATGCACATCGGGGACGAGGAGAAGGCCGAGATGGTCGCCCTGTGGCGGCAGCACGCGCGCGCGGCCGGACGGCCGGCGGACGAGATCCGGGCCGCGGGCCACGTCTCGGCGGGCGTCTGCCAGATCGCGGACCGGCGCACCGACGCCGTCGAGACGCTGGTGAAGGCGATGCCGGGCTGGATGAAGCAGGGCCTCGACGCCCATGTGACGGTCGACGGCCGCGCCCGCGGCATGCGGGACCCGGTGGCGTACACCGAACTGCTCTGCGGGCTCCACCCGGTGGGCACCCCGCGGCTGTGCGCCGACCGCCTCGCGGCGACCGGTGAGCGCACCGGCATCTCGCGCTTCGTGCTGCTGGTGGAGGGCTCCGGCGACCTGGCGGCCACCGAGGAGAACGTACGGCGGCTGGGCGCGGAGGTCCTCCCCCACCTGCGGTGAACGGCCCTTCCGGCCGGGAAGCTTGCCGCTCCGGTGACGCACCTCCCCCACGGGGAGCGGCAAGCGGGGCACACGCGGCCTCAGCAGTCCCGGAACTCCGGGGACTGGTTGAGCACCTGGCTGCGGACCGAGGTGAAACGGGCCAGCGACCCGTCCACCGAGGAGTCCACCGGGAACACCGCCACCCGGTGGCAGTTCTGGAAGGCCAGCCGCACGCCGAAGTGCCGCTGCAGCGCGCCGCGAATCGCGTCACTCGCCAGCGCGCGCAGCAACTGCCCACGTGCCTGCTCGTCCGGCGGGGGCGTCTGGTTGTCGGCGAACTGACCGCCGTCCACCTTCAGCTGGGCCACCAGGGAGCTGATCATCTCCCATGCGTAGGGCAGGGAGGTCCGGACGCAGTCGACGAATTCTGCTTCGTCGACCTCGCCTCGCTCGGCCTGTTCGAGTAGGGCCGGTGAGACGTCGAGCGACATGGGTTCTCCTCTCGCACCCCCGAAGCGCGCAGGGGTTGCCGGACAGGGAAAGGGAGTCCGCCATGCAGCCACCATCGAGCACGCTGAGTACACGCACCGCGACCCTCCCGTTCTCTACCGTAGGCAACCGACCGTGACCGCACCAGGAGAATGAGCAACTAGGGAGCGATGGTTGGGCGCAGTATCGGCCAGCCTGGAACTCACGTTTTCCAGGTGAAAAGGTGCGGCCCGCGGGACCACGGTGGCAGGTGGTGGCGGCGGGCGGCGGGATGGGCGAATCGCGTGGCCCGGGGGGCTTCGAGTAGCGTTGCCGACCATGCGTCTCGTCATCGCCCGGTGCTCCGTGGACTACGCGGGCCGGCTCACCGCCCACCTCCCCTCCGCCCCCCGTCTCATCCTGGTGAAGGCGGACGGCAGCGTCTCCATCCACGCGGACGACCGGGCCTACAAGCCCCTGAACTGGATGTCGCCGCCCTGCACGCTGAAGGAGGGCACCGGCGACGAGGAAGGCGTCTGGACCGTCGTCAACAAGGCGGGCGAGAAGCTGATCATCACCATGGAGGAGATCCTCCACGACTCGTCGCACGAACTCGGTGTCGATCCCGGCCTGATCAAGGACGGCGTGGAAGCGCACCTCCAGGAACTGCTCGCCGACCGCATCGAGACGCTCGGCGAGGGCTACACCCTCATCCGCCGCGAGTACATGACCGCCATCGGCCCGGTCGACATCCTCTGCCGGGACGCCGAGGGCCGGACCGTCGCGGTCGAGATCAAGCGGCGCGGCGAGATCGACGGTGTGGAACAGCTCACCCGCTACCTGGACCTGCTCAACCGCGACCCCCTGCTGGCGCCGGTGCGCGGCGTCTTCGCCGCCCAGGAGATCAAGCCCCAGGCCCGCGTCCTGGCCACCGACCGCGGCATCGGCTGCCAGGTGCTGGACTACGACGCCCTGCGCGGTATCGAGGACGACAAGCTGCGGCTGTTCTGAGCGACGAGCGGCGACGGTACGGCCGTACGACGACGAGGGCCGGGTCCGGTGTGACGGACCCGGCCCTCGGTGCGTCCGCAGGGGTCAGATGACCGACGCCGAGGAGTCCCCGGCCGGGGTGCCCCCGGCGCTGCTCTGGAGCACGCCGGACGGGCTCACGGGGGCGGAGGAGACCGTGTTGCTCTCCGTGGCCGGGGTGCTCGGCGTGTCGGACGGATCCGACGGCGACTCCTCCGGGTCGGGTTCCGTCGGCGTGCTCGGCGATGCGGAGGGCCGTGTCGACGACGACGCGGACGACGACGGGGTGGACTCGGGGCTCGACGACGTGGACCTGCTCGGCGTCGGCGACGATCCGCCGTCGTCCGGGTCCTGCTCGTCCTGCGAGCCGCTCGCCCCCGGCGCCGGCTCCGCCGATCCCGTCGGCGTCGGGTCGTCCGCGGTTCCCGGCGTTCCGTCCGGCCCCGGGTCCACGGGCCCGTCGGCCGCCTCCCCGGTGTCGCCGGAACCGGTGCCGGTGTCCTCGCCCGGGGCGTCCTCGCCGAGGCCGCCGTCGCCCGTGCCGGTGTCGGCGGAGGGGTTGACGCCGACGCGGTCGGAGGGGTCGGTGGCGTCGTTGCTGGAGGTCGCGCCCAGCGTGACGACCGTGCCGAGCACGGCGACGAGCAGGGCGCCCGCGCCGGCCGCCACGAGGTTGCGCCGGGCGAGGCCGCGCAGGCCGCCCCGGCCGCGACGGGCGGGGGCCGGCGTCCGGGCGGGCGGCTGGGCGGACGGCTGGGCGGAGACCAGGGTGGGGCCGGTGGGCGGAGACGACGGGAGCACGGTGGGGAAGCCGAGGGGCGGGGACGCCGGCTCCTCGCGGCGCACACCGGGCTCCTCCTCGGCGACCACCGGCGCCAGCAGGCCGGGGATGTCGCCGGAACGGTCGGAGACCAGGGCCAGGGCGCGGCGGCCGGCGACGGTGCCCCGCTTGTCGGTGAGGGCGCCGCGCAGGCCGAGGGAGGCCTCCAGCTCGGAGCGGGCCCGGTCGAGCTGTCCGGCGCACAGCGCGAGGACGCCCAGTTCGTGGTGGAAGTAGGCGCGGTCGGCGGGCTGTCCGGCCAGGCGCGCGGCCTCGGCGCCCTCGTGCAGGGCCTGTTCCCAGGCGCCCCAGTGCAGCCCGGCGGCGAACGCGGGCGCCGCGGCGCGGGCCAGCTGGACGGCGGTGGCCTCCTCGTCCTCGCCGGGCGGCTCGGTGGCGGGGACGGTGACGAGGAGGGCGGCCAGGATGGCGTCGGCCTCCGCGCAGACCCGCTCGGGCGTGACCGAGGGGTGTCCGGCCCACCATGCGTAGTGCCGGGCGGCGGTGTGGGCGCGGTCGGCGACGTCGTCGTCGTATCCGGCGGCCTCCAACTGGGCCTGGACGCCGGCGGCGAGCCGGTAGCGGGTGCCGACCGGGGAGACGAGGCCGCAGGCGACGAGTTCGCCGAGGGCCGCGTCGGCGTGGGTGTCACCGACCAGTGCGGGCAGGTGGGCCTGGTGCGGGACCTCCCCGCCGAGGGCGACGGCGAAGCGCAGGGTGGCGCGGGCGGAGGAACTCAGGCGCGCGGCGAGCAGCGGGGCGGGCGCGGCGGCCTCGCCCAGCGAGGGCAGGGGTATCTCCTCGGCCCGGCCGGCGTCGGGGTCCACGGGGTCGGCGAGCGGGCGGGCGTCCTCGAAGACGCCGAACTCGTCGACGGCGCCGGCGGTGGCGCGCAGCGTGTCCCGCTGGAGCAGCAGGGCCCCGGCCTGGACGAACCTCAGCGGCAGGCCCTCGGACTCGAACCAGAGGTCGCCGGCCCAGTTGGCCTCCTCCTCGGTGAGGACGCGGCCGACGGCACGCTCGATCACCTCGACGCCCCCCGCACGGCCCAGGCCGCTGAGGGCGACCTCCTCGACGGCGGAGTCGGCGGAGGGTGCGGGGGTGTCGGGGGCCGTGGCGAACAGGAAGGCGCACTCGGGGGTGGCGTCCAGCAGTTCGTCGAGGGCGGCGCCGCCGAACTCCAGGTCGTCGATCAGGACGACGGCCCCGATCTCGCCGACGAGGGCGCGCAGTTCGTCGTCCTCCGGGCGGTGGTGGGGGGCGTCGTACACGCCGTGGAAGAGCTCGTGCAGCAGGTCGTGGGCGGTGCGGCGGTGGCCGTTGAGGCGGACGACGCCGTCGGGGGCGAGGTCCGCGCAGTCCTCGGCGACGAGGTCGAGCAGGCTGGTGCGGCCGGAGCCGGCGGGGCCGGTGAGGCGGACGGAGCGGCCGCGGGCGAGCAGCCGGACCAGTTCCTCGCGCTCGTCCTGGCGGCCCAGGAGCGGCTGCGGGGTCTGGGCGGGGCCGGCCGGCACGGGGGGCCTGGCCGCGCGGTCGGCCTCGGCGCGCGCCTCGGGGGTGCGCCGGGCGGGCCGCCGGCGCCGCTCGGTGGGCGGGCACAGCTCGATCTCGCTGCCGTCGACGGGGTTGACCGTGAGGAGGTGGTCCCCCGAGACGATGCGTGCGGTGCGGGCGAGGGCCGGGGCGTGCTGGCCGAGGTCGGGCGCCAGCGGGTCCCTGGCGGGCCGCGGGCGGGAAGCGGGGACTCCCCCGGTCTCGAACGCGGTCTCGAATGCATCGAATGCGTTCGACGGGGAGGTGCCTCCGTCGTGGCCGTACTCCTCGGCTCCCCGGTGCGTCGGGTCCATAGGTCAAAGCCCCCCAAAAGCGTCGTGTGGCGGTAGCCCCTCCCGGCCTTGCTGCACACTGCGCTGTCGCTTCTGGTCCGGTGCCCGCTCGAGGGCTGCGGGCGGCGGGCAGACGAACCGTAAACCTTCGCACAGTATCCACGACAGTCCGGGGTGCCGAGCCGCCCGAGACGTCACGGTCTCGTGAGGATTGCGCGCGTCGCGCGGTTCGCCACGGGTCGACCCGTGGGCGCCACGAAGTGTCGCCCACGGGTGTCGCGCGGTGTCACCGGCGCGTGCCGCGTGGCGTCGCCCGCGGGTGCCGTGGTGTGCGGGTGCCCCGCTGCCGGGTCCTACACCTGCGGGAGCGACTCCACGCCGATGCCGCCCTCGATGGCGAGGATGCGGTGCAGGCGGGTGGCCACCAGCAGGCGCTGCATCTGGGGCGGTACGTCGCGCAGGACCAGACGGCGGCCGCAGCGGCCGGCCCGGCGGTGGACGCCCATGATGACGCCGAGTCCGGTGGCGTCCCAGGAGTCCAGCTCGGACAGGTCGAGCACCAGGTCTCCGGCGCCG
The DNA here is from genome assembly GCF_055563235.1 of Streptomyces sp. NPDC003248. NCBI lineage: Bacteria > Bacillati > Actinomycetota > Actinomycetes > Kitasatosporales > Streptomycetaceae > Streptomyces > Streptomyces sp. NPDC003248. The sequence goes on from NZ_JBVHDT010000004.1 coordinate 232,871, forward strand.
TCGTCCACCGCCGTGTGCAGGACCGTACGGGCGTCCGCCGCGCTGCGGACGTCGAGGCGGCCCCCGACGACCAGCTCGGTGTGGTCGCCCCTGATGTACATAGCACTCCCCTAAGCGTGCGTCTCGTGCTCCGCGGTGTGGTGTCCGGTGTTGCCTCCTCTGACTGCACGAAGCGGTCGGAGGTTGCCGTCTGTGAGCGAACCGATACCGAATTCACCCGCAAGGGTGAGGCCCCTGGGGCCGGTGCGGAAGCAGTGCCTGGAGAAGCCCTGCCCACTCGTGCGGCCGATCTCACCGGCGTCAGCCATCCGGCGTAGCGGTCGCCCTCCCCATGGCTCTCGGCCGGACACTAGCGGGCGTGAGGGGCTGTGTGACCGGTTAGTAACGCGTTTCACGTCTCAGGCCGTGAGACGCCGGTCACGTCGTCAATTCCTGTCTGATTCGCACCGATTGGCACCGTACGGAGCGGCCGTGACGAAGGGAACGGAACGGATCCCCGAGGACCGTCTAGATTGGCCGCATGGTCAATCTGACGCGCATCTACACCAGGACCGGCGACCGGGGCACCACCGCCCTCGGCGACATGAGCCGGGTGGCGAAGACCGACCTGCGGATCGCCGCGTACGCGGACGCGAACGAGGCGAACGCGGTGATCGGCACGGCGCTGGCGCTGGGCGGCCTGGACGAGCCGCTCGTCACGGTCCTCACCCGCGTCCAGAACGACCTGTTCGACGTGGGCGCGGACCTGTCGACCCCGGTGGTGGAGAACCCGGAGTTCCCGCCGCTGCGGGTCGAGCAGTCCTACGTCGACCGGCTGGAGGCCGACTGCGACCGCTTCAACGCCGAGCTGGAGAAGCTGCGGTCCTTCATCCTCCCGGGCGGCACGCCCGGCGCGGCGCTGCTGCACCAGGCGTGCACGGTGGTCCGGCGGGCCGAGCGCTCGACGTGGGCGGCGCTGGAGGTGCACGGCGAGGTGATGAACCCGCTGACGGCGACCTACCTCAACCGGCTGTCGGACCTGCTGTTCATCCTCGCCCGGACGGCCAACCGGACCGTGGGCGACGTCCTGTGGGTACCCGGCGGGGAACGCGCCTAGGCGGACGCCGACCTGGGGAACCTGTCGGGTTCCGGGGCGGGACCCTGGGCGATTCCGGGGCGGATCCCCGGGCGGTCCCGGGGCGAGCCCCCGGACGGGTCCCCGCGCGATCCCGGGGCGAGTCCCCGGACGGGTCCCCGGGCGATCCCAGAACGGATCCCCGGACGGGCCCGGGGCGGATCCCCGCAGGGCCCGGGACTGATCCCCACGCGGCCCCGGGACGGATCCCGGGCGAGCCCGGGGCGGATCCCCGAACGGGCCCGGGGCGGATCCCCGAACGGGCCCGGGGCGGATCCCCGAACGGATCCCCGCAGGGCCCAGGACGGATCCCCACGCGGCCCCGGGACGGATCCCGGGCGAGCCCGGAGCGCCCGTCTCATCGCCGGGCTTCCTCCTTCTCCCTGCCGCCGAGGGCCCGGTCCGGCGGCGGTCCCGCCGGCGCCCTCTTCGGCCGGATCAGGTACGTCAGCGCGATCAGGCCGTGGATGCCCGCCGCCCGCCAGGCCACCCAGCGCCAGCTCTCCAGCGGGCCGGTGCGGCCGGGGTCGCCCACGTACCAGACGGCGGTCTGGAGCAGCACGGTCGCGACGACGGCGGCCGTCAGCGTGCCCAGCCAGATCCGGCCCTCGTGCCGGGCCCGGGCCATGCCGTACCGCGGGGGTCCGGCGGGCCGGGGCGCGCCGGCCAGCCGGTGGGCGGCGTGGCCGTCGAGCCACCGCACGGTGCGGTGGCCGTGGCCGACCGTGTAGCCGATGTAGAGCGCGGCCAGGCCGTGCGTCCAGTCCGGTTCGGCGCCGTGCTTGAGGTCCAGCGCGGTGACGACCAGCAGGACCACTTCCAGGAGCGGCTCGCACAGCAGCAGCGCGACGCCCGTGCGGGGCATCCTCAGCAGATAGCGGGCGCCCAGGCCGGCGGCCAGCAGCACCCAGAATCCGATCTCGCACACGGCGATCAGGGCGACGATCACGGTTCGCTCCTCTCGGTCGCCCTTCCAGGCTCCCGGGCGGAACGTCGGCGGTCGTCGTCGCCGGTGACGAATGCGCGGTACGTCGAAGGATGCAGTGCGGAACCCTCCCCGGGCATCAGGCGGGGGACGCGGCCGCCGTGTTGGATGGGGACATGGCCGTACGACTGCCCCGACCGCACCGCTTCGACGTGGGCGCCGCGCTGGCCGGGCTGCTCGGCGGGCTGCTGCTGTGGGGCGCCGGTCTGGGCACCCGTCCGGCGGACGATCCGCTGGTGCTCCTCGACGGGCGCTGGCCGGTCCTGCTGCCGCTCGCGGTGACGGCCGGCTGCGAGGCGCTGCGCCGCGTCCGGCCGCGTACGGCACTGCTGGTGGGCGTGGGCGCGCTGACCGCGGACACCCTCACCCGGGGCAACCTGGTCACGGTCGTGATGTTCACCGACCTGGTGTACGCGGCCGTGGTGTACGGCCCGCCCGCCACCGCCCGCCGCATCCCCTGGATCACGGGGCTGCTCACGGTGGCCGCCACCGTGGTGCCCGTCGCGGTGTGGCGGGTGCCGGAGGCCCTGCTGGCCGGGGTGGTCACCGGACTGGTGGCGCTGATGCCGGCCGCGACCGGCTGGATCGTCCGCAACCACCGGGAGACGGCCGAGGCCGCCCGGCTGCGCGCCGAACAGACCGCGCTGCTCGCCGAGATGGACCGCACCCAGGCGGTGGTGGCCGAACGGGCGCGGATGGCGCGGGAGTTGCACGACTTGGTCGCCAACCACCTGTCGGCGATCGCGATCCACTCCACGGCGGCGCTCTCCCTCGACGACCCGGAGACCTCCCGTCAGGCCCTCGGCGTCATCCGGGAGAACAGCGTGGACGGGCTGGCGGAGATGCGGCGGCTGATCGGCATCCTGCGCAACACCGGCGGCGACCCGGAACCGGCGCCCGCCCCCACCCTGGACGGTCTCGGCGCGCTCGTGGCGGGCGCCCGGGCCAACGGTCTCGACGTCACCCTCGACGCCCCCGCCGTCCGCGTCCCCGCCCCCGTCGGCCTCGCCGCCTACCGCATCGTCCAGGAGTCGCTGACCAACGCGCTCAAGCACGCCGCCCCCGGCCCGGTCTCCGTCGCGCTCGCGCAGCGGGACGGGGTGCTCGACGTACGGGTGAGCAGCCCCTACGGCCGTCGGGACGACCCGCGCGCGCCGGGCTCCGGCGCCGGGCTGGTCGGTATGCGGGAGCGGGCGGCGCTGCTCGGCGGCAGCTTCACCGCCGGGCCCGACGGCGCCCGGTGGACGGTGCGCGCCGCACTCCCCCTCACCGAAGGAGACCTCGCATGATCCGCGTCCTGGTCGCCGAGGACCAGTCCGCCGTCCGGGCCGGGCTGGTCCTCATCCTGCGCAGCGCGCCGGACATCGAGGTGGTCGGCGAGGCGGCGGACGGGGAGCGGGCGGTGGCACTGGCCCGGGAGCTGCGGCCGGACCTGGTGCTGATGGATGTGCAGATGCCGCGTCTGGACGGGGTGGCGGCGACCCGGGCGGTGGTCGGGGAGGGACTCGCGGACGTGCTCGTGCTGACCACCTTCGACCTCGACGCCTATGTGTTCGGGGCGCTGCGCGCCGGGGCCGCCGGGTTCCTGCTGAAGAACACCGAGGCCCGGGACCTCATCGCGGCGGTACGGACCGTCGCGCGGGGCGAGGGCGTCGTCGCGCCGGCCGTCACACGGCGTCTCATCGCCGCGTTCGCGGCCCGGCCGGCCCGGGAGCCGAGGGCGGACCCGGCGGTCGTGGAGGCGCTGACCCGGCGTGAGCGCGAGGTCCTGGCGTGTCTCGGCGAGGGCCTGTCCAACGCGGGGATCGCCGAGCGCCTGGACATGGCCGAGGCGACGGTGAAGACGCACGTCAGCCGTCTGCTGGCGAAGCTGGAGCTGCGCAGCCGGGTGCAAGCGGCCGTCCTGGCGCAGGAGTTGGGGATCTAGAACGGCGCGCCGCAGGTGGTCCAGACCTATTGACCCGTGGTCCAGACCTTTCTATTCTCGCGGCACCGTGGGTGTGAAGGCTCAGTCATGCCCCCCGACTCCCCCCGAGGAGGCGCACCATGCGCTTCAGACACCGAGTCGCCGCAGGACTCGCGACCCTGCTCCTCCCCTTCGCCGGCCTGGTCGGCCTCGCGAGCCCCGCCGAGGCCGCGACCTCCGCCACCGCCACCTACTCCAAGCCCCAGGACTGGGGCACCGGCTTCGAGGGCAAGTGGACGGTGAAGAACACCGGCACCACCACCCTCACCTCCTGGACCGTGGAGTGGGACTTCCCCTCCGGAACCGCCGTCACCTCCGCCTGGGACGCCGACGTCACCTCCTCCGGCACCCACTGGACCGCCAAGAACAAGACCTATAACGGCACCCTCGCCCCCGGTGCGTCCGTCTCCTTCGGCTTCAACGGCTCCGGCTCCGGCTCGCCCGCCAACTGCAAGCTCAACGGCGGCAGCTGCGACGGCACCTCCGTCCCGGGCGACGCGGCCCCCTCCGCGCCGGGCACCCCCACCGCCTCCGGCGTCACCGACACCTCGGCGACCCTGGCGTGGACCGCCGCCACCGACGACAACGGCGTCAAGAACTACGACGTCCTGCGCGACGGCGCCAAGGTCGCCACGGTGACCACCACGTCGTACACGGACAGCGGTCTGACCGCCGGGACCGACTACTCCTACACCGTCCAGGCCCGGGACACCGCCGACCAGACCGGCCCGGTCAGCGGCGCCGTCGCCGTGCGCACCACCGGCGGCACCACGCAGCCCCCGGCCACCGGCGACAAGGTCAAGCTCGGCTACTTCACCGAGTGGGGCGTCTACGGCCGCAACTACCACGTCAAGAACCTGGTGACCTCCGGCTCCGCCTCGAAGATCACCCACATCAACTACGCGTTCGGCAACGTCAAGAACGGCCAGTGCGTCGTGGACGACACCTACGCCGCCTACGACAAGGCCTACACCGCCGACCAGTCCGTCAGCGGCACCGCCGACACCTGGGACCAGGCGCTGCGCGGCAACTTCAACCAGTTGCGCCAGCTGAAGGCCAAGTACCCGAACATCAAGGTGCTGTACTCGTTCGGCGGCTGGACCTACTCGGGCGGCTTCGCGCAGGCCGCGGCCAACCCGGCCGCCTTCGCCGCCTCCTGCAAGGCCGTCGTGGAGGACCCGCGCTGGGCCGATGTCTTCGACGGCATCGACATCGACTGGGAGTACCCGAACGCCTGCGGCCTCACCTGCGACACCAGCGGGACGGCCGCCTTCAAGAACCTGGTGTCCGCCCTGCGCACCGAGTTCGGCTCGAACTACCTGATCACCGCCGCCATCACGGGCGACGGCTCGTCCGGGGGCAAGCTCGACGCGGCCGACTACGGCGGCGCCGCCCAGTACCTCGACTGGTACAACGTGATGACGTACGACTACTTCGGCGCCTGGGCGACCACCGGTCCGACCGCCCCGCACTCGCCGCTGACGTCGTACTCCGGCATCCCGACCGCCGGCTTCGACTCCGCCGACGCGATCGCCAAGCTGAAGGCGAAGGGCGTCCCCTCCGCCAAGCTGCTGCTCGGCATCGGCTTCTACGGCCGCGGCTGGACCGGCGTCACCCAGTCCGCCCCCGGCGGCACGGCGACCGGCGCGGCACCCGGCACCTACGAGGCGGGCATCGAGGACTACAAGGTCCTGAAGAACTCCTGCCCGGCCACCGGCACCGTCGCCGGCACGGCGTACGCCTACTGCGGCACCCAGTGGTGGTCCTACGACACCCCGTCGACGATCGCCGGGAAGATGACCTGGGCCAAGAACCAGGGCCTGGGCGGCGCGTTCTTCTGGGAGTTCAGCGGTGACACCAGCAACGGCGAGCTGGTGAGCGCCATCAACAGCGGCCTGTCGTAGACGATCAGGCCGTCTAAGCGACGTTGACGCGCTGTCCGGGCGGGGCTGCCTCCAGCCACGCGAGAAAACCGGTCAGCGCGTCTTCGCTCATCGCCAGTTCGAGCCGCGTCCCCTGGTGCGTACAGGCGAGGATCACCGCGTCGGACAGCAGCGCCAGCTCCTCCTCCCCCTCCGGGAGACGGCGGCCGGCCACCTCGATCGAGGCGCGCTCCAGGACCCGGCGGGGACGGTAGGCGTACGAGAAGACGCGGTACCACTCGATGCGGTCGCCGTTGTAGCGGGCGACGCCGTAGCTCCAGCCCTTGCCGCTGGTGTCCGGTTTCTCGGGGACGTCCCAGCGCAGCGAGCAGTCGAAGGTGCCGCCGGACCGCTGGATGAGCCTGCGCCGCAGCCCGAAGACGAACAGTCCCAGCACCACCAGGGCCACGACGATTCCGCACACAGTCAGAGCGAGGACCATCGACACCGACCTCCTCGTCTCCTAGGTACCGAAATAGGTAACGGAACGGAAAAAACATCCAGATCTGCCTCAGCCGCGGCCGGCTCCGGATCGCTCCGGTGCCGGCCGCGGCTGAGGGACATCACACGGCGGGCTGGGTCAGCTCGCCGCCGCCGCGCGCAGTCGTACGTCCGCGCGGCGCTCGGCGGTGGCATCGCCCTCCGCCTTCGCACGCTCGAGCTCCCGCTCCGCGCGCTGGACGTCGATCTCGTCCGACAGCTCGGCGATCTCGGCCAGCAGCGACAGCTTGTTGTCCGCGAACGAGATGAAACCGCCGTGCACCGCGGCGACGACCGTTCCACCGTCACTCGTACGGATGGTCACCGGGCCCGACTCCAGCACACCGAGCAGCGGCTGGTGACCGGGCATGACGCCGATGTCGCCGGACGTGGTGCGCGCGACGACCAGGGTGGCCTCGCCGGACCAGACCTCTCGGTCGGCCGCGACCAGCGCGACGTGCAGCTCAGCAGCCAAGGTGGCTCCTCGGGTCACCACCCGGCGGGTCTGCCGGGTGTTGGTTACAAGTCTAGTGGGCGTGAGAGAGGGGGCGGGACGCGCCCGCCCCCTCTACCGAGCACGGGGCTCAGGAGACGCCCAGCTCCTTGGCGTTGTTCTTGAGGTCCTCAAGACCACCGCACATGAAGAACGCCTGCTCCGGGAAGTGGTCGTACTCGCCGTCGCAGATCGCGTTGAACGCGGCGATCGACTCGTCCAGCGGCACGTCCGAACCGTCCACGCCGGTGAACTGCTTGGCGACGTGGGTGTTCTGGGACAGGAAGCGCTCCACGCGACGGGCACGGTGGACGACGAGCTTGTCCTCCTCGCCGAGCTCGTCGATACCGAGGATCGCGATGATGTCCTGGAGGTCCTTGTACTTCTGCAGGATCGTCTTGACGCGCATGGCGGCGTCGTAGTGCTCCTGCGCGATGTAGCGCGGGTCCAGGATGCGGGACGTGGAGTCCAGCGGGTCCACGGCCGGGTAGATGCCCTTCTCGGAGATCGGACGGGAGAGAACCGTCGTCGCGTCGAGGTGGGCGAAGGTGGTGGCCGGGGCCGGGTCGGTCAGGTCGTCCGCGGGGACGTAGATCGCCTGCATCGAGGTGATCGAGTGACCACGGGTCGAGGTGATGCGCTCCTGGAGGAGACCCATCTCGTCGGCCAGGTTCGGCTGGTAGCCCACCGCGGAGGGCATACGGCCGAGCAGGGTCGACACCTCGGAACCGGCCTGCGTGAAGCGGAAGATGTTGTCGATGAAGAACAGCACGTCCTGCTTCTGGACGTCACGGAAGTACTCGGCCATGGTCAGGCCGGCCAGCGCGACGCGCAGACGGGTGCCCGGGGGCTCGTCCATCTGACCGAAGACCAGCGCGGTCTTGTCGATGACGCCCGAGTCCGACATCTCCTCGATGAGGTCGTTGCCCTCACGGGTGCGCTCACCGACACCGGCGAACACGGAGACACCGTCGTGGTTGTTGGCGACGCGGTAGATCATCTCCTGGATGAGCACCGTCTTGCCGACGCCGGCACCACCGAACAGACCGATCTTTCCACCCTTGACGTACGGGGTGAGAAGGTCGATGACCTTGACGCCGGTCTCGAACATCTCGGTCTTCGACTCGAGCTCGTCGAAGTTCGGGGCCTTGCGGTGGATGGACCAGCGCTCGCCCTCGTAGGACTCGTCGACGTTCAGCACCTCGCCGAGGGTGTTGAACACCTTGCCCTTGGTGAAGTCGCCGACCGGGACGGTGATGCCCGTGCCGGTGTCGGTGACGGCGGCCTGGCGGACCAGACCGTCGGTGGGCTGCATGGAGATGGTGCGGACCAGGCCGTCACCCAGGTGCTGGGCGACCTCCAGGGTCAGCGTCTTCTTCTCGCCCGCGTTCGCCGGGTCGGCGACCTCGACGTGGAGGGCGTTGTAGATGTCCGGCATCGCGTCGACGGGGAACTCCACGTCGACGACCGGGCCGATGACCCGGGCGACGCGGCCCGTGGCCGTCGCGGTCTCAACAGTGGTGGTCATTAGCGGTCACTCCCCGCGGTCGCGTCGGCCAGGGCGCTCGCGCCACCGACGATCTCGCTGATTTCCTGGGTGATTTCGGCCTGGCGGGCCGCGTTGGCAAGCCGGGAGAGCGTCTCGATGAGCTCTCCGGCGTTGTCGGTGGCCGACTTCATCGCGCGCCGCGTGGCGGCGTGCTTGGAGGCGGCCGACTGGAGCAGTGCGTTGTAGACGCGGCTCTCCACGTAGCGCGGCAGCAGGGCGTCGAGGACGTCCTCCGCCGAGGGCTCGAAGTCGTACAGCGGAAGGATCTCGCCCTTCGCCGTCGACTCCTCGGCCACCGCTTCGAGGCTGAGGGGCAGCAGACGGTCGCCGAGCGCCGTCTGCGTCATCATCGACACGAACTCGGTGAAGACGATGTGGATCTCGTCCACGCCGCCCTCGGCCGTCTCCTTCTCGATGGCCTCGATCAGGGGGGCCGCGACCTTCTTGGCGTCCGCGTAGGTCGGCTCGTCGGTGAAGCCCGTCCACGACTCCGCGACCTTGCGCTCACGGAAGTTGTAGTGCGCGAGACCGCGCCGGCCGACGATGTAGGTGTCGACCTGCTTGCCCTCGGCCTCGAGGCCCGCCGTCAGCTGCTCCGCGGCCTTGATGGCGTTGGAGTTGAAGGCGCCGGCGAGACCACGGTCGCTCGTCAGGAGCAGCACCGCGGACCGCGTGACCTTCTCGGCCTGCGTGGTCAGCGGGTGCTTCGTGTTCGAGCCGGTTCCGACCGCCGTGACCGCGCGGGTGAGCTCGGTCGCGTAGGGCGTGGAGGCCGCCACCTTGCGCTGCGCCTTGACGACGCGCGAGGCGGCGATCATCTCCATCGCCTTCGTGATCTTCTTGGTCGCGGTGACGGATCGGATGCGACGCTTGTAGACCCGGAGCTGGGCTCCCATGAGTCAGGTCCCTTCCTTACGTCACTTGGCGACGGACGCGGCGTCCTCGCCGAGCAGCTTGCCGTCCGAGGTCTCGAACTGCTTCTTGAAGTCGGCGATCGCGTCGGCCACGGCCGTCAGCGTGTCGTCGGACAGCTTGCCGCCCTCACGGATGGAGGTCATGAGGCCCTGCTCGCTGCGGTGCAGGTACTCCAGCAGCTCCTTCTCGAAGCGGCGGATGTCGGCTACCGGGACGTCGTCCATCTTGCCGGTGGTGCCGGCCCACACGGAGACGACCTGGTTCTCGGTCGACATCGGCTGGTACTGGGCCTGCTTCAGCAGCTCGACCATGCGCTGACCGCGCTCCAGCTGCGCCTTCGACGCGGCGTCCAGGTCGGAACCGAAGGCGGCGAACGCCTCCAGCTCACGGAACTGGGCGAGGTCGACGCGCAGACGGCCGGAGACCTGCTTCATCGCCTTGTGCTGCGCGGAACCACCGACTCGGGAGACGGAGATACCGACGTTCAGCGCGGGGCGCTGACCGGCGTTGAACAGGTCCGACTCCAGGAAGCACTGGCCGTCGGTGATGGAGATGACGTTGGTCGGGATGAACGCCGAGACGTCGTTGGCCTTGGTCTCGACGATCGGCAGACCGGTCATCGAGCCGGCACCCATGTCGTCGGAGAGCTTGGCGCAGCGCTCCAGCAGACGGGAGTGCAGGTAGAAGACGTCACCCGGGTAGGCCTCACGGCCCGGCGGGCGGCGCAGCAGCAGCGACACGGCGCGGTAGGCGTCGGCCTGCTTCGACAGGTCGTCGAAGATGATCAGGACGTGCTTGCCCTCGTACATCCACTGCTGGCCGATGGCCGAGCCGGTGTAGGGGGCGAGGTACTTGAAGCCGGCCGGGTCGGAGGCCGGGGCGGCGACGATGGTCGTGTACTCCAGCGCGCCGTTCTCCTCCAGCGCGCGGCGGACCGACGCGATGGTCGAGCCCTTCTGGCCGATGGCGACGTAGATGCAGCGGACCTGCTTGTTCACGTCGCCCGAGCGCCAGTTGTCGCGCTGGTTGATGATCGTGTCGACGGCCAGGGCGGTCTTGCCGGTCTGGCGGTCACCGATGATCAGCTGGCGCTGGCCACGGCCGATCGGGGTCATCGCGTCGACGGCCTTGTAGCCGGTCTCCATCGGCTCGTGCACCGACTTGCGCTGCATGACCGTGGGGGCCTGCAGCTCGAGGGCGCGGCGGCCGGACGTCTCGATCTCGCCGAGGCCGTCGATCGGGTTGCCGAGCGGGTCGACGACGCGGCCGAGGTAGCCCTCGCCGACGGCCACGGAGAGCACCTCACCGGTGCGGGTGACCGGCTGCCCCTCCTCGATGCCGCTGAACTCACCGAGGACGATGGCACCGATCTCGCGCTCCTCGAGGTTGAGGGCGAGGCCGAGGGTGCCGTCCTCGAACTTCAGCAGTTCGTTGGCCATGGCCGAGGGCAGACCCTCGACCTTCGCGATGCCGTCGCCGGCAAGGGTGACCGTACCGACCTCCTCGCGCGAGGCCGCGTCCGGCTTGTACGACTGGACGAAGTTCTCCAGCGCGTCCCGGATCTCCTCCGGCCGGATCGTGAGCTCCGCCATCTGGGTTCCCTGCTCTCCTTGTTGGGCCCGAAGTTTCACTTTGGGGGGATGGGGACTCCCCCCTGAAAGAGGTGAATCCTCTGCACGGCCCAACCAGGGCCGCTTGCGTACGTACTGCGGTTGTTGCGTTGCTGCTAGCTCGCCATGCGGCGGGCGGCGTCCTCGATCCGGTCCGCGAGGGAGCCGTTGATCACCTCGTCGCCGACCTGCACCCGGATCCCGCCGAGGACCTCGGGGTCCACGTCGAGGTTGAGGTGCATCTGGCGGCCGTAGAGCTTGGCCAGGGCGGCGCCGAGGCGCTGCTTCTGCCCGTCGCTCAGCGGCACCGCGGAGGTGACGACGGCCACGACGCGGTCGCGGCGCTCGGCGGCGAGCTTGGAGAGGGACTCGAGTCCCGCTTCCAGGCTACGGCCTCGCGGCGCGGTCACGAGGCGCGTCACCAGACGCTCGGTGGCCGCGTCGGCCCGGCCTCCGAGCAGGCTGCGCAGCAGCTCGCCCTTGGCCGAGGCGGTGGCCTTCCGGTTCGTCAGCGCGGCGCGCAGCTCGGTGTTCGAGGAGACGATCCGCCCGAAGCGGAACAGCTCGTCCTCGACGTCGTCGAGCGTGCCGGCCTTCTGCGCGGCGGTGAGGTCGGCGGTGTCCGCCAGCTGCTCCAGCGCGTCCACCAGGTCGCGCGACTGCGACCAGCGGGAGCGCACCAGGCCGGCCACCAGGTCGGCGGTGGTCCCGCTGACCTGGCCGCCGAGCAGGCGCTGGGCCAGCCCGGCCTTGGCCTCGCCGTCCTGCGCCGGGTCGGTCAGGACCCGACGCAGCGACACCTCGCGGTCGAGCAGCGCGGTGACGGCCGCCAGCTCGGCGGCGAGCTGCGCCGCGTCCACGGACGTGGAGTCCGTCAGCGCGTCGAGACGCTCGCGTGCGGCTGCCAGGGCCTCGCGGCTCGCTCCGTTCATCGCGACGCCTCGGCCTTCTCCTCGAGCTCGTCGAGGAAGCGGTCGATGACGCGGCTCTGGCGGGCGTGGTCCTCGAGGGACTCACCGACCAGCTTGCCGGCCAGCTCGGTGGCCAGCTTGCCGACGTCCTGGCGCAGCGCGGAGGCGGCGGCCTTGCGGTCGGCCTCGATCTGGGCGTGACCGGCGGCGACGATCTCCTCGCGCTGCCGCTGGCCTTCCGCGCGCATCTCGGCGATGAGCGTGGCGCCCTGCTCCTGCGCGTCCTGGCGCAGACGCGCGGCCTCGTGCCGGGCCTCGGCGAGCTGGGCCTTGTACTGCTCAAGGACGCTCTGGGCCTCGGTCTTCATGGCTTCGGCTTCCTCGATGCCGCCTTCGATCGCCGCGCGACGCTCCTCCAGAACCTTGTTGATGTTCGGAAGCAGCTTCTTCCAGAAGAAGAAGAACACGATGGCGAAGGCGATGGTGCCGACGAGCAGCTCAGGACCGGGCGGCAGGAGCGGGTTCTGCTCCTCCGTGTGCTCGGCCGCCAGCTGAACCAGGTTGGCGATCACATCAATGCCTTTCGTCGAAACGTGTCGGGGTAAGAGGTCTTACTTACCGAACACGAACGGCATAACGATGCCGATGAGGGCGAGCGCCTCACAGAAGGCGAAGCCGAGGATCTGGTTGGCGCGGATCAGGCCGGCCGCCTCGGGCTGACGGGCCAGGGCCTGGGTGCCGTTACCGAAGATGATGCCGACGCCGACGCCGGGGCCGATCGCGGCCAGGCCGTAGCCGATGGAGCCGAGCGAACCGGAGACGGCGGCGAGGGTCTCAGTGGCAGCCATGCTGATTCTTCCTTCTCTTTACGGACCGGTGGGAGTTGGCCACCGGACGATCAGGGGTGGGGTGGGGCGGGGCCTCAGTGGTGCTCGGCGAGAGCGCCCTGGACGTACGAGCAGGCCAGCAGTACGAACACGTACGCCTGGACGGCCTGCACGAAAAGCTCGAAGAGGATCATGACCATGGTCATGACGAAGGAGACACCGGCGGCCGGGATCATCCAGCTGTTCAGCAGGTACCAGGAGGCGACCGTGAACATGACCAGCATCAGGTGGCCGGCGAACATGTTGGCGAAGAGCCGGACGGCGTGGGTGAAGGGACGGACGATCAGGTTCGAGAAGAACTCGATGACCATCACGAGCGGCAGCACCGCGCCCAGCGACTTGTCGTAGCCGGTGACGTTCTTGAAGAAGCCCACGAAGCCATGGCGCTTGAAGGTCACCGAGACCCACACCACGTACACGACGGCGGCCAGCACGGCGGGGAACGCGATGATGGACGACACCGGGAACTGTGCCAGCGGGATCACGGACCAGATGTTCATGATCCAGATGAAGAAGAACAGCGAGACCATGAGCGGGACGTACTTCTCGCCCTCACGCTTGCCGAGGGTCTCGTAGACGATGCCGCGGCGGACGAAGTCGTATCCGGCCTCTCCCACCATCTGCAGCTTGCCCGGCACCACCTTCGCCTTGCCGAAGGCCGCCCAGAAGAACGCGACGACGAGCACGGTCGTGATGAGCGCGAGCAGCATCACCTTGTTGAACTCGAACCCGCCGACCGTGGCGATGGGCTGGAACAGGAACGAGTGCAGGCCCGGAGCCGGGAAGCCGCACCCGTCGGACATGATCCGACAGCTCCAGTCAAAGGCGAGCTGGGTCTGGTCAGCACTCACCGCGGGCTCCTTCGGCGTGACGCATGGGTACGGCAACCTCGTTGTGTCGGCGCGGCGCACGGCCGCGGGTCGGCACTGGACTGGTGTTACGGATGTGGGGGCGGCTGTGGGGCATCAAGCCTCGCGAATGAGCAGGCGTCAGCTCAGATGCCCGCGCCCGCGATGCCGCAGTTGGCACCGGACGATAGCAGGAGATCTCACGCGCCTTTATCCCGGCCCTACCCCTCACGACGAGGACCTTGACTTCTCGGGCTTGTCGCTCTTCTCGGAGTCCGGATCGACGTAGAAGATCTTGGCTTTCATGTGCGCACGGGCCTGTGCGGCCATCCACACGACGGTCGAGACGACGAGTGCGAGCGCGAACGCCTTCGGGTTGAAGAGGGACGTGTCCTTGAAGAGGGCCACGAAGATCATGAGAAGCAGGAGTTGAGCCACGTAGAGCATCAGCCCCATGGCCTGGAACAACTGCGGGAGCGTTTTTGCCGTCCACTGCAGGACGTACAGACCGATACCCATGAAGAGGACGGCGATCAGCACGCCGACGGCCGCCCCGATCGCACCCTTGCCGCCGGCCACCACACCACTGACGGCAACGGTGACCACGCCGACCGCGGCCGTGGGCACGGCGGTCTGCACAAGGTTCCGGACGTCGTTGGACGGCATGGCGGCAACTCCGCATTCAAAGGGGGCAGGGTGTCGTCATGGACGAGCGTAGTCCCGGTCCGAGGGGGTGAAGACCTCACACCTTTGGACCGTCGCACTACGGTCCTTCGGCTCTATCCCGGGTTCTCGTGAACCGTATCACAAACTATTTGATGAGGTCTTTACCTGGATGGTGTGCTTGCTGTCACACATGAGAGTGACAGTGCGCGTCTGTGCAGATACAGCGCCCTCTTGTCTGGTATTAGGGCGCTTTGCCACCCCGCGGCTTCCCCACGACTTGGCAATGCTCTCGTCAGATTCTTACCTTGTGGTGCGTGAGGCGGTACGCGAACGAGGTCCCACGGCGGTCGCCCCGTTGACCCCGGAGACGCCGACGGCGACCGGCGTACGCGGCTCCTCCGGCTCCTCGGCCGGCTCCTCCTCCGCCGGGCCGTCCCCCTCGGCCACGACCGCCGCCGCCGTCTCGGGCAGGACCTTGCGGCGCCGGTAGCGCGGCGGCACGAAGGCCTCGGCCCAGCGCGGGGCGCGCGGCGTGAAGCGCGGCAGCAGGAGCAGCACCAGCCCGATCGCACTGAGGATCACGACGCCCAGGACGATCCACATGGACGCGGAGTTGACCGAGTAGGTCAGCGCGCCGAACGCGATCAGCGCCGACCAGAAGTACATGATCAGCACCGAGCGGCTGTGCGAGTGGCCGATCTCCAGCAGCCGGTGGTGCAGGTGTCCGCGGTCCGCCGCGAACGGCGACTGGCCGCGCCAGGTGCGGCGCACGATGGCCAGGATCAGGTCGGCGGCGGGGATCGCGATGATCGTCAGCGGCAGCAGCAGCGGGATGTAGACGGGCACCGTCTGGTGCACGGTGTTGCGCTCCGAACCGGAGAACAGGTTCATCACGTCCGGGTCGACCTGCCCGGTGACCGAGATCGCGCCCGCGGCCAGGACCAGCCCGATCAGCATCGACCCGGAGTCGCCCATGAAGATCCGCGCCGGGTGCATGTTGTGCGGCAGGAAGCCCAGGCACATGCCCATCAGGATCGCCGCGAACAGGGTCGCGGGGGCGGCGGCCTCGATGCCGTACGAGTACCAGATGCGGTAGGCGTACATGAAGAACGCCGCCGAGGCGATGCACACCATGCCGGCGGCCAGGCCGTCCAGGCCGTCGACGAAGTTGACCGCGTTGATGGTGATGACGACCAGCGCCACCGTCAGCAGGGTGCCCTGCCACTGGGTCAGCGCGACCGTGCCGACGCCGGGGATCGGCAGCCACAGGATCGTCAGACCCTGCATGACCATGACGCCGGCGGCGATCATCTGCGCGCCCAGCTTGATCAGGGCGTCGATGTCGAACTTGTCGTCCAGGACGCCGATCAGCCAGATCAGCGCCGCCCCGGAGAGCAGGGCGCGCGGCTCGTTCGACGTCTCGAAGACCTGGTTGAGGTTGGTGAGGTGGTCGGCGACCAGCAGGCCCGTGCACAGCCCGAAGAACATGGCGATCCCGCCGAGCCGCGGAGTGGGTTCCCGGTGCACGTCACGGGCCCTGATCTCCGGCATCGCCCCGGCCACGATCGCGAACTTCCGTACCGGCCCTGTCAGCAGATACGTCACCGCGGCCGTGATGCAGAGCGTCAGCAGGTATTCACGCACGGGCTTCCCCACAGGTCTCGCTGGCCATCTCAGCCCCACACCCTAGCGACGGCCGCATATGGTTGGGGACTTCCGGGTAGCCACGATGGTTGCACGGGTGGCTGTACGGATGCGCGCCTACCCCGGTTCAGCCGGGATACGGCGGGAAGGCCCGGGCCAGTTCCCGCACCTCCTCGCGCACCGCCCGCACCTCGACGTCGTCCCGCAGCACCCCCGCCATCAGCTTGGCGATCCGGGTCATCTCCTCCTCGCCCATGCCCTGCGTGGTCACCGCGGCCGTGCCCAGCCGGAGGCCGCGGGCGGCGGCCGCGCCCCCGACGGCCGCGCCGTGCGGCAGGGCGCAGCAGTCCAGCACCATCCCGGCCGCCGCCAGCCGGCCCCGCGCGGTGCGTCCGTCGGCGCCGAGGGGCGCCGGGTCGGCGGTGACGAGGTGGGTGTCGGTCCCGCCGGTGGTGACGGCGAAGCCCTCGGCCGCCATCCCGGCCGCGAGAACCCTCGCGTTGGCGACCACCTGATGGGCGTACGCGGCGAACGCCGGTGTCGCCGCCTCGCCGAACGCGACCGCCTTCGCGGCGATCGTGTGCATCTGCGCCCCGCCCTGGGTGAACGGGAACACCGCCCGGTCCACCCGCTCCGCCAGCTCCGCGCCGCACAGGATCATCCCGCCGCGCGGCCCGCGCAGCACCTTGTGCGTGGTGGCGCAGACGACGTCCGCGTACGGCACCGGGGAGGGGGCCGCTCCCCCGGCGACGAGCCCGATCGGGTGGGCGGCGTCGGCGATGAGGTAGGCGCCGACCTCGTCGGCGACCTCCCGGAAGAAGGCGTGGTCGATGTGGCGGGGGTAGGAGATGGACCCGCACACGATCGCCTTGGGCCGGTGGCTGCGGGCCAGCGTCCGCACCTGCTCGTGGTCGATCAGCCCGGTCTCGGCGTCCACCCCGTAGGGGACGAAGTCGAACCAGCGGCCGGAGAAGTTGGTGCGGGCCCCGTGCGTGAGGTGGCCGCCGTCGGGCAGCCCGAGGGCGAGGACGGTGTCCCCGGGGCGCAGCAGCGCGGCGTAGGCGGCCAGCACCGCCGACGACCCGGAGTGAGCCTGTACGTTGGCGTGGTCGGCGTGGAACAGCGTTCTGGCCCGCTCCACGGCGAGCCGCTCGGCCACGTCGACGATCTCGCAGCCCCCGTGGTGCCGGGCCCCCGGGTAGCCCTCCGCGTACTTGTTGGCCAGGGGGGAGCCGAGTGCCGCCAGCACGGCCGGCGAGGTGAAGTTCTCGGCGGCGATCAGTTGCAGCGACGACGCCTGCCGCTCCCGCTCCCCGAGCAGGATCCCGGCGAGCTCGGGGTCCTGCCGTTGCAGGACGTCGGCCTCTGGGGCATGGGTGACCGGCATGGTGGACTCCCGCTGGACTCCGGGGCGGCGACGGTGGCGTAGGTCCAATGTAGGCCGGGGAGGCCGGGGACGCCCGGTGTCGACGACCGGAAGCAATTCGTGGCGCACGGGCGGACCTGGAAGGGGCGCTACCGGGGCGAACGCCGGAGGACCGGGCGCCGGGTCCGGGCGGGCGGACGCCGGGTACGGGCGGGCGGACGCCGGGTACGGGCGGGCGGACGCCGGGTTCGGGCGGGCGGACGCCGGGTTCGGGCGGGCGGACGCCGGGTTCGGGCGGGCGGACGCCGGCGGACCTCGCGCCGCGCGGGACGGACACCGCAGAAACGGGCCCGGGCGGGGCGCCACGAGGGGCCGGCGCCGGGCGGACACAGGCAGGCGAGGCGGGCGTCGGTGGGGGGCGGTGCCGGCGGGTGGGGTTACATCCGCGCCGGCACCCCGGTGAGCGCCGTGACGACGGGGTCCAGCGCCTGGTGTATCTCGTCGCCGATCGACCGGAAGAACGGCAGCGGCGCCCCGTACGGGTCGTACACCTCGTCCGCCTCCGCCGTCGGCGCCAGCAGCCAGCCGCGCAGCGCCGCCGCCGCGCGCACCAGGGCGCGGGCGCGCATCACCACGCCGTCCTCCAGCGGGGGCAGCGTGGCCGGGTCGATCGCGTCCACCAGACGGGTGAACTCCTTCAGGGTGAAGGTGCGCAGCCCCGCCGAGTGCCCCATGGAGATGACCTGGGCACGGTGGTCGCGGGTGGCGGTCAGGACGAGGTCGGCCCGGATGACGTGGTCGTCGAGGAGCTCGCGGCCGGTGAAGCCGGAGGCGTCGGCGCCGAAGTCGGCCAGCACGGTCTCCGCGTTGGCCTCCATGGGCGCGCCCTCGTGGCCCCAGGTGCCCGCGCTCTCCACGATCAGCCCGCCGCCCAGGATCCCGAGCCGCTGCGACACGAAATGCCGGGTCAGCCGCTCGGTGATCGGCGAGCGGCAGACGTTGCCGGTGCTGACGTGGAGGATGCGGAAGGTGTCGCGCGGGAACCCGAACGTCGTCGTCTCTTCCGCAGCGCGTACTCCGCTGCCTATGCCACGCCCCGCGTCAGGGGCTGTCAATTCGCCACCTCGAGGTCGGGTACGACCTTCCGCAGCTCGTCCTCGCCGATGGCGCCCGCGCGCAGCAGCAGGGGCACGTCGCCGCTGACGTCGACGATGGAGGACGGGACGTTGCCGGGGGTGGGACCGCCGTCGAGGTAGACGGAGACGGAGTCGCCGAGCATCCCCTGGGCGGAGTCGCAGTTCTCCGGCGCGGGGTGGCCCGTGAGGTTCGCCGAGGAGACGGCCATGGGGCCGACCTCGGTCAGCAGCTCGATGGCGACCGGGTGCAGCGGCATGCGCACCGCCACCGTGCCCCGGGTGTCGCCCAGGTCCCACTGGAGTGACGGCTGGTGCCGGGCGACGAGGGTGAGCGCGCCGGGCCAGAAGGCGTCGACCAGCTCCCAGGCCAGCTCCGAGAAGTCGGTGACGAGACCGTGGAGCGTGTTCGGGGAGCCGATCAGGACGGGGGTGGGCATGTTGCGGCCCCGGCCCTTGGCCTCGAGCAGGTCGCCCACGGCCTCCTTGGAGAACGCGTCGGCGCCGATGCCGTAGACCGTGTCGGTGGGGAGGACCACCAGCTCGCCGCGGCGGACGGCGGACGCGGCCTCGCGCAGACCCGTCACGCGGTCGGTCGCGTCATTGGTGTCGTATCGCCGAGCCATGTCTAGCGGGCCTCCTCGTGCACGTACTGCTGGGGGTGGGAATGCGGGGTGGCGCTCACGGCAGTGCCTTGCGGGCCGTCGCGAAGCGCGGGCGGTTGTTGAGGTCGGGGTGGTCGGCCGCGTCGGCCCAGCCCCGCTCCTCGGTGAAGATCCACGGCACCTGGCCGCCCTGGGTGTCGGCGTGCTCGATCACGACGACGCCGCCGGGGCGCAGGAGCCGGTGTGCGGTCCGTTCCAGACCGCGGATGAGGTCGAGGCCGTCCTCGCCGGAGAACAGGGCCATGTCGGGGTCGTAGTCCCGCGCCTCGGGGGCGACGTACTCCCATTCGGTGAGCGGGATGTACGGCGGGTTGGAGATGACCAGGTCGACCTGGCCGTCGAGGTCCGGGAAGGCCGTCAGGGCGTCGCCCTGGCGCAGGTCGACCCTGGACCCCTCCACGTTCTTGCGGGTCCACACCAGGGCGTCCTCGGACAGCTCCACGGCGTGCACGCGCGAGCGCGGCACCTCCTGGGCGAGAGCCAGTGCGATGGCGCCGGAGCCGCTGCACAGGTCGACGATGCAGGGCTCGACGACGTCCATGGCCCGGACGGCGTCTATGGCCCAGCCGACCACGGACTCGGTCTCCGGCCGCGGCACGAAGACGCCCGGCCCGACCTGGAGCTCCAGGTAGCGGAAGTAGGCCCGCCCGGTGATGTGCTGGAGCGGCTCGCGCTGCTCGCGCCGGGCGATGACCTCCCAGTACCGGGCGTCGAAGTCGGAGTCCTTCACGGAGTGGAGTTCACCGCGCTTCACACCGTGCACGAACGCGGCGAGCTCCTCCGCGTCGTTGCGCGGCGAGGGCACGCCGGCGTCGGCCAGCCGCTGGGTGGCCTGGGCCACCTCCGCGAGCAGCAGGTTCACGCAAGTCCTCCGTGTCGTACTCGTCGTGCGTACGTGCGCCTTACGCGGCGGCGAGCTTCGCCGCCGAGTCCGCGTCGACGCAGGCCTGGATCACCGCGTCGAGGTCGCCGTCCAGGACCTGGTCCAGGTTGTAGGCCTTGAAGCCGACCCGGTGGTCGGAGATGCGGTTCTCCGGGAAGTTGTAGGTGCGGATCTTCTCGGAGCGGTCGACGGTGCGGACCTGGCTGCGCCGGGCGTCGGCGGCCTCCCGCTCCGCTTCCTCCTGTGCCGCCGCGAGGAGCCTGGAGCGCAGGATACGCATCGCCTGCTCCTTGTTCTGCAACTGGCTCTTCTCGTTCTGGCAGGAGGCGACGACTCCGGTGGGAATGTGCGTGATGCGCACGGCGGAGTCGGTGGTGTTGACGGACTGGCCGCCGGGCCCGGAGGAGCGGTAGACGTCGATGCGCAGGTCGTTGGCGTTGATCTCGACGTCGACCTCCTCGGCCTCGGGCGTGACGAGCACACCGGCGGCGGAGGTGTGGATCCGGCCCTGGGACTCGGTCGCCGGGACGCGCTGCACCCGGTGCACCCCGCCCTCGTACTTCAGCCGGGCCCAGACGCCCTGGCCGGGCTCGGTGGCGCCCTGGCCGCCCTTGGTCTTCACGGCGACCTGGACGTCCTTGTAGCCGCCCAGCTCGGACTCGGTGGCGTCGATGATCTCGGTCTTCCAGCCGACGCGCTCGGCGTAGCGCAGGTACATGCGCAGCAGGTCGCCCGCGAAGAGCGCGGACTCGTCGCCGCCGGCGCCCGCCTTGATCTCCAGGATGACGTCCTTGTCGTCGCTCGGGTCCCTCGGCACCAGCAGCAGGCGCAGCTTCTCCGTCAGCTCCTCGCGCTGCTTCTCCAGCACCTTGACCTCGGCGGCGAAGTCCGGGTCGTCGGCGGCGAACTCGCGCGCGGTGTCGATGTCGTCGCCGGTCTGCTTCCAGGAGCGGTACGTGGCGACGATCGGGGTGAGCTCGGCGTAGCGCTTGTTCAGCCTGCGCGCGTTGGCCTGGTCGGCGAAGACCGACGGGTCGGCGAGCTTCTTCTCCAGGTCGGCGTGCTCACCGACGAGTTCCTCGACGGCCTCGAACATCTCTGGCTCCTGTGCTGCGTACGGAAGGGAAGGCGGGCGACCAAAAACGCCGGTCCCGGCGCTCCCCGGGCGGGGCGCGGCCGTGGACCGGCGACAGGGCCTTTCGGCCCCAGGGGCTCGCTACTTCTTGGAGCCGGCGGCCTTGCCGAAGCGGGCCTCGAAGCGGGCCACACGGCCACCGGTGTCGAGGATCTTCTGCTTGCCCGTGTAGAACGGGTGGCACTCGGAGCAGACATCGGCCCGGATGGCGCCGGACTCGATGGTGCTACGGGTGGTGAACGACGCGCCGCAGGTGCAGCTGACCTGCGTCTCGACGTACGCGGGGTGGATGTCGCGCTTCAAGGTGTCTCCTAGGTTTCGGGAGGGCGCCGGGTCGCGGTCGCGGGGTGCGACAGCGTGAACCGGAGCCGACGTACCAGTCTGCCAGGACTGGCGCCATCCCCCAAAACCGGGGGCGGCCCTCGTGTATTCCCGGGGCGTCCCGGCACCCCTCACGGGGCGCCGACCACGTCCTGCGCCTCCCCGGTGGCCGTGCCCCGCGTGGCCGTCCCGGGGACGGGCCGGTCGTCCCGGAGGGCCTTCCAGACCTGCCGGGCCTGCTGCTCCCGGACGACGACCCGGTTGGGGTCGGCCGGGTCGTAGCGGACGGGCAGGGTGACCGTCGTGATGCGGGACGCGTCGATGTCCCGGAGGCCGTCGGCGAAGGACATCAGGGCGTTGAGGGAGCCCAGGCCGGAGTCGGTGGTGAGGGTCCTGGTGGCGGTGTCGGCGAGGTCGTAGAGCCGGGTGCCGCCGGTGAACAGGCCGATCTTCCCGACCTGCTCGGCCAGGGCCTTGAGGAAGGCCTGCTGGAGCTGGATGCGGCCGAGGTCGGAGCCGTCGCCGACGCCGTGCCGGGTGCGGACCAGGGCGAGGGCCCGCTCGCCGTCCAGCCGGTGCGTGCCGGCCTTCAGGTCCAGGTGGCTGCCGGGGTCCCGGATGTCCTGGGTGGTGGTGACCTCGACCCCGCCGAGCTCGTCGACGAGGGTGCGGAAGCCGGCGAAGTCGACCTCCAGGTAGTGGTCCATGCGCAGACCGGTGAGCGACTCGACGGTCTTCACCGCGCAGGCCGCGCCGCCGGTGGTGTACGCCGAGTTGAGCATCACGTCCGTCGCGGCGGGGTGGGTGACGCCCTCGGCGTCGGTGCACGCCGGGCGGTCGACGAGGGTGTCGCGCGGGAGGGAGACCACGCCGGCCTCCCGGCGGCCCTCGTACACGTGGACGATCATCGCCGTGTCGGAGCGGGCGCTGCCGTCGTCGGTGCCGCCGCCGAGCTCGCCGTTGGGACCGGAGCGGGTGTCCGAGCCGAGGACGAGGATGTTCTCGGAGCCGTTGTCGGCCTTGGCGGGGCGGTCGGCGCCCAGCAGGCGGTCGATGTCGACGCTGGCGATGTTGCCGTTGAGCCGGACGTAGAGGTAGCCCGTCCCGGTGCCGCCGAGGGCGACGATGCCCGCCGCCGTCCATGCCGCGGCCGTCAGCGCCCTGCGGCGGCCTCGCGCGCCCCGGCGCGGACCACCGCCGCCGGACCGGTCGGTTGCGCCGGTCCCGCCCGGTGTGCCGGGCTCCGGCGTGCTCTCGGCGGGCATGCTCACCATCGTCACCCCACCCCGCCGGGGGGCGAAAGTCGGGAGGGGGCGCACAACGGACCGCGCCCGGCCTCGGAGGGCCGGGCGCGGAGCGTGCTCGGACGGCGGGACGGGGCGCACCCCGCTCACCGGCGACGTGCACGACCTAGGACGACGTCGGTGGCGTCAGGCGACGTCAGGCGAAGAGGTCGTACTGCTTGAACGACGTACCGAGCGAGATCCGCGCGGCGAAGGCCGCGGTGCTCGCCTTGCCGGTGCCCTTGTACAGGTAGAGCGTGCCGGCGGGGGTCCGGGCCAGGAAGTCGGCGATGCCGTCGCCGCTGACGTCACCGACGGCGTCGAAGGCGTTGTACGTCGTCTTGCTCCAGGTCGTCACCTTGATCCGCGCGCCGAACGCGGTGGTGCCGGCGGTGCCGGTGCCCGGGTACAGGTACACCGCGCCGGTGCTGGAGTTGCGGGCGATCAGGTCGGTCTTGCCGTCGTTGGTGAAGTCGCCGTGGCCGCGCACGACGTCGTACTGGCTCCAGCCGCTGCCGACCTTCACGGGCGCGGAGAAGGCGCCGGTGCCCTTGCCGGGGTAGATCCACAGGATGCCGGAGGCGTCGACGGCGAGCATGTCCGGCAGGTAGTCGCCGGTGACGTCACCGGGGGTGACGATCGTCCGGCGGGTCTTCCAGTTGTCGCCGATCAGCTTGGTGGCCCAGGTGCCGCTGGAGGGCACGTAGTGCTTCCAGAAGACGTCGCCGTCGGAGGCGCGGCGCAGCATCAGGTCCTGGTAGCCGTCCCGGTCGAGGTCGGTCTGGAGGACGAGGTTGTAGCCGCTCCAGGTGCCCCAGGACTCGCGGGCGGCCAGCGAGGTGCCCTTGGAGTCGATCTCGTACCCGGTCTTGTCGGAGGAGTTGCGCACCCACAGGTCGGCCAGGTGGTCGCCGCTGAGGTTGGTGTCGTCGACGCGCGGATAGACCGGGATGACGTACGTGGACATCTTGGCGAAGACGCTGTAGGCGCCGCTCTCGACGCAGTCCTTCACGCCCCAGGAGACGACGCCGACGATCCTGTCCTCGCCGGCCGCGTTCTTGACGACGAGCGGGCCGCCGGAGTCGCCGTTGCAGGCGGAGGTGGTGCCGGTGTCGCTGCCGGTGGCGGGCGTGCCCGCGCACACCATGTGGCCCTTGATGTAGTCGACGCCGTAGTAGGCCGTGCAGGCGGCGTTGGACTGGATCGGCAGCTCGGCGGCCTTCAGCGTCTCGGAGATGTCCTGCGTGGCGGAGCTGGTGCGGCCCCAGCCGTAGACCGTGGCCGTGGTGCCCGCCGCGTAGGACGCGGAGTCCAGGTTGGTCGTCATCCGGATCGGCGTGGCCTTGACCGGGGCGGGCAGCGTCAGGACGGCGACGTCGTTGTCGATGGTCGTCGCGCTGTACGACGGGTGGTTCCACTGGCGCCAGACGCCCATGGCGGTGCCGCCGTGCAGGTCGCCGTCCGCGGAGATCAGCTGCGTGGTGCCGGTGACGACGAAGCCGTTGGCGTGCCAGTCGTAGCCCTTGACGCAGTGCGCGGCGGTGAGGATCTTCGTCGGGGCGACGACCGCGCCGCCGCAGAAGAAGCCGATGTCGTCGCTGGTGCTGGTGGTGCCCCGGTCGTCGCCGTACCAGAGCTGGGCCATCCACGGCGCGGTGGTGAGGGTCGTCGTGGCGCCACCGATGATCTTCGCGTCGACACTGCCGGCGCTGCTGCTCTCGGTGCTGCTCTCGCTGCTGCTCTCGGTGCTGCTCGCGCTGCTGTCGGCGCTCAGGGACGCCTTGGAGGTCTCTCCGGGGGTGTCGTCGCCGGCGACGGCGACGGCGGCGAGCTCCTGGAGTGCCTCGGACGACAGCACCGTGCCGCGGGCGGGCGCCGGCGGTGCCTCGGCCGCCTGGGCGGACGACAGGAACAGCGCGCCGGCGACGGCGGCGGCGACCGTGGCCGCGGCGACGGGCAGGGCGATCCGTATCCGGCGTCTGTGCCGGCCGCCCCCGGGCGTGGGTGTACCCACAAGTCCCCCCTCGGGATCAGATGTTCACGGAGTACACGGTCGAATACATGACCGAAGGGCGTGATCGTACCGTGCTCCTGAACAGCCGAAAGGGCCGCCCCCGAAGGGGACGGCCCTGGCGCCCCCAAAGGGGCGCGGGGAACTGCGCGACCAGCCACAGGCAGGCCTGCGGCTGCCCGACGACCGAAGTTCTCCGGCTCTCCGAGCGGAGCGACTAGTCGCCGTTGCCCGGCGTCGGCGTCGTCTTCTGGATCTGCATCAGGAACTCGACGTTCGACTTCGTCTGCTTCATCTTGTCGAGCAGCAGCTCGATCGCCTGCTGCTGGTCGAGCGCGTGCAGCACCCGGCGCAGCTTCCAGACGATGCCGAGCTCCTCGGCACCGAGCAGGATCTCCTCCTTGCGGGTGCCGGACGCGTCGACGTCCACCGCCGGGAAGATGCGCTTGTCGGCGAGCTTCCGGTCGAGCTTGAGCTCCATGTTGCCGGTGCCCTTGAACTCCTCGAAGATCACCTCGTCCATGCGGGACCCGGTGTCGACGAGCGCGGTGGCGAGGATGGTCAGCGAGCCGCCGTCCTCGATGTTGCGCGCGGCACCGAAGAAGCGCTTCGGCGGGTACAGGGCCGTGGAGTCGACACCACCGGACAGGATGCGGCCGGAGGCCGGCGCGGCCAGGTTGTAGGCGCGGCCCAGGCGGGTGATCGAGTCGAGCAGCACGACCACGTCGTGACCCAGCTCCACCAGGCGCTTGGCGCGCTCGATGGCGAGCTCGGCGACCGTGGTGTGGTCCTCGGCGGGGCGGTCGAAGGTCGAGGAGATGACCTCGCCCTTGACCGACCGCTGCATGTCGGTGACCTCTTCCGGACGCTCGTCGACCAGGACGACCATCAGGTGGCACTCGGGGTTGTTGTGGGTGATCGCGTTGGCGATCGCCTGCATGATCATGGTCTTGCCGGTCTTCGGCGGGGCCACGATCAGACCGCGCTGGCCCTTGCCGATCGGCGACACGAGGTCGATGATCCGGGTCGTCAGCACACCCGGGTCCGTCTCCAGGCGGAGGCGGTCCTGCGGGTAGAGCGGGGTGAGCTTGTTGAACTCCGGGCGGCCGCGGCCGTGTTCGGGCGCCATGCCGTTGACGGAGTCCAGGCGCACCAGCGCGTTGAACTTCTCGCGCCGCTCGCCTTCCTTCGGCTGACGGACCGCGCCGGTGAGGTGGTCGCCCTTGCGCAGGCCGTTCTTGCGGACCTGGGCGAGGGAGACGTACACGTCGTTGGGGCCCGGCAGGTAGCCCGACGTACGGATGAAGGCGTAGTTGTCGAGGATGTCCAGGATGCCCGCGACGGGGATCAGGACGTCGTCGTCGGCGATCTGCGGCTCGGCGGTGCCGATCTCGTCGCGGCCACGGCGGCCACGGCGGTCGCGGTAGCGGCCGCGACGGCCCCGGCGGCCGCCCTCGAAGTCGTCGTCGTCCTGCGGACCGGCGTTGCGGTCCTGGCGGCCGCCGCCCTGCTGCTGGCTCTGCTGCTGGCGCTGACCGCCCTGGCCCTGCTGGTCGTCGCCCTTGCCGCGGCGGTCGCGGTCGCGGTCACGGCCGCGCTCACGGCGGTCGCGGCGACGGCCCTCGGCGCCGTCGGCGTCGGTCTTGCCGTCGGCCTGCGGCGGGGCGGCCTGCTCGGTCTGGACCGGGGTCTCGGCCTTGGGGGCGCTCTTGGCCTCGGCCGTGACGGTCTCGGGGCTGCCCGCCTCGGCGGTGGCGCGGCGACGGCGGCGCTCGGTGGGGGCGTCGTTCCCCCCGGCCGGCTGACCGGGGATCTCGATCTGCTGCTGGGCCACGGCCTTCTCGGCGGGGGCCTCGGCCGGGGCGGCGTCCGCCTTCTTCTCGGCGGCGTCCTCGCCCGTGCGCGCCTTGGAGGTGGCGCGGCGCTTCGGCTTGGTCTCGGCGGGGGCTTCGGCCTTCGCGGCCGGGGCGCCACCGGAAGCCTGCGCCTCCTTGATGACCTCGATCAGCTGGCTCTTGCGCATGCGCGCGGTGCCCCTGATGCCGAGGCCGGATGCGACCTGCTGCAGCTCGGCCAGCACCATGCCCTCGAGGCCGGTACCGCGGCGCCGCCGGGAGCCGGCACCGGTGGCAGGCGCGGAGGCGTCCGTGGCGGGCGCGGCAGCGGTCTCCTCGACACGTGCGCCCATCAGATCGGTGGTGTCGCTCACGAAGGGTCCTTCCCTGGAGCGGACGTCGGCCTGTCTGGCTCGGCGACCGGTTGTGCTGTCCGACTTCGGTCCTTGCTGTGGCGAAGCCGGGGCGGTGGTCCGCCAAAGCGGCGGAAGAGATTTCTGGTGATGGCGCTTCCTCGACGAGCCGTGACACCCGGTGTCACGTGGCGCGGTCGCACCGATTCCGGAGCGTGCCCGGCGGACCGCTCAGCGTCGCTGTACGGCGTACTGCCCAGGTACGACGTACGGAACACAGTGCGGCTTGGGGAGCTCCCGGAAGAATGTCTGTCCCGGACGGGGACACGAAGCACCTCGCCATGGTGGGGTCGGGTGCAGACTTGAGGTTAACACTACCGGATCCAACAAACATTCCCCCTCTCGAAATCCGGCAACCGTGTGTCAGGGCGCGAGCGGGAGCACGCTCGCGCCCCGCAGGTCCAGGCTCAGCCGGTTGGCCGCCCAGTCCTCGCCGGCCAGGGCTTCGACCTTGTCGGCCGTGCCCGCGTCGGCCAGCGCCATCACGGTGGGGCCGGCGCCGGAGATCACCGCGGGGATCCCGTCGGCGCGCAGCCGCTCCACCAGCGCCGCGCTCTCCGGCATGGCGGGCGCGCGGTACTCCTGGTGGAGGCGGTCCTCGGTGGCGGGCAGCAGCAGCTCGGGGCGCCGGGTCAGGGCCTCGACGAGCAGGGCGGCGCGGCCCGCGTTGGTGGCGGCGTCGACGTGCGGCACGGTGCGCGGGAGCAGACCGCGGGCGGTCTCGGTCAGAACCGGCTTACCGGGCACGAAAACCACCGGAACGATGGAATCGGAGGGCTCCATCCTGATGGCCCGCGCGGCGCCCGCCTCCATCCAGGAGAGGGTGAAGCCGCCGAGCAGACAGGCCGCGACGTTGTCGGGGTGGCCCTCGATCTCGGTGGCGAGCTCCAGCAGGGCGGTGTCGTCGAGCTTGGACTCGCCGCCTATGGTCACGGCGCGGGCGGCGACGATGCCGGCGCAGATGGCGGCGGAGGAGGAGCCGAGGCCGCGGCCGTGCGGGATGCGGTTGGCGCAGACGATCTCCAGGCCGCGCGGCTGGCCGCCCAGGGCGTCGAAGGCGGTGCGCAGGGAGCGGACGAGGAGGTGCTTCTCGTCGCGCGGCAGCGTCTCGCTGCCCTCACCCGCGATGTCGATGTGCAGCCCGGAGTCGGCCACCCGGACGACGACGTCGTCGTAGAGCCCCAGCGCGAGGCCCAGGGCGTCGAAGCCCGGACCGAGGTTGGCGCTGGTGGCGGGGACGCGCACCCGGACGGCGGCGGCGCGGAACGCTGGACCGGCCATCGCTCGTTGACTCTCCTTGAGCTGCGTGATGGTCGAATGACATTCGATGACGTACGAGGACCCACGGGCCGTTCGCGGCGGGCGCGGCCCCTCACCGGCCGCGCGCTATGCACGGGCATATGCGGGGCGGGTTCGGTACAGCCTATCGAAGGAAGGTTCTGTGGCGACATAGGGCGCACAGGCGGCGCACGATGCGTGTCTCAAGCCCCCCGTGCACCCCTGACGAGGACACCCCGGCGGGGGTGCCCCCGAAGGGGCACCCGGTTCGTCAGGCCCGGCCCGTCAGGCCCGGCCCGTCAGGCCCGGCCCGTCAGGACCGGCCCGTCAGGCGAGGCTCTTCGGGCGAGGTCGGCCGGGCGAGCCGGGGCTGACGGGCGAGCCGGGCCGGCGAGGCTCGTCAGGCGAGGCCGAGGCGCGCGGCCGCGGTCACCGCGTCGACGGGGACGGTGACCGGCTGCGGGGCGCCGGCGACGGCCCAGTCGGGGTCCTTCAGGCCGTTGCCGGTGACGGTGCACACGATCGTCTGCCCCGGGTCCACCTTGCCCTGCTCGGCGGCCTTGAGCAGACCGGCCACGGACGCGGCGGACGCGGGCTCCACGAAGACGCCCTCCTGCGCGGCCAACAGCCGGTAGGCGCGCAGGATCTCACGGTCCGTCACCTCGTCGATGAGGCCGCCGGAGTCGTCCCGCGCGGCCAGCGCGTACTGCCAGGAGGCGGGGTTGCCGATCCGGATCGCGGTGGCGATGGTCGACGGGTCCTTGACCACCTCGCCGCGCACGATCGGGGCGCTGCCGGACGCCTGGAAGCCCCACATCCGGGGGGTCTTCGCGGCCACGCCGTCGGCGGCGTACTCCCGGTACCCCTTCCAGTACGCGGTGATGTTGCCCGCGTTGCCGACCGGCAGGACATGGATGTCGGGCGCGTCGCCGAGCATGTCCACGATCTCGAACGCGGCCGTCTTCTGGCCCTCGATCCGCACCGGGTTGACCGAATTGACCAGCGCCACGGGGTAGTTGTCGCTCAGCTCGCGGGCCAGCGTGAGGCAGTCGTCGAAGTTGCCGTCGACCTGGAGGATCTTCGCGCCGTGCACGAGGGCCTGCCCCATCTTGCCCAGGGCGATCTTGCCCTGCGGGACCAGGACGGCCGAGACCATCCCGGCGCGCACCGCGTACGCGGCGGCGGAGGCGGAGGTGTTGCCGGTGGAGGCGCAGATGACCGCCTTCGCGCCCTCCTCCTTGGCCCGGGTGATGGCCATGGTCATGCCGCGGTCCTTGAAGGACCCCGTCGGGTTGGCGCCCTCGACCTTGAGGTGGACCTCGCAGCCGGTGCGCTCGGAGAGCACCTGCGCGGGCACGAGGGGCGTGCCGCCCTCGCGGAGCGTCACGACGGGCGTGCTGTCGGATACCGGCAGCCGGTCCCGGTACTCCTCGATGATTCCGCGCCACTGGTGGGTCATTGCTGGTTACTCTCCTTCAACCCGCATGATGCTGGCGACACCCCGCACGGTGTCGAGCTTGCGCAGCGCCTCGACGGTCCCGGTCAGGGAGGCGTCGGACGCGCGGTGGGTGACGACGACGAGGGAGGCGTCGTCGCCCCCGTCCTGCCGTCCTTGCTGGCGCACCGTATCGATGGATACGCCGTGCTCGGCGAACACGGTGGCCACCTGGGCGAGAACGCCCGGTTTGTCCGCCACGTCGAGGCTGATGTGGTAGCGGGTGACCACATCTCCCATCGGCGAGACGGGCAGGGCGGCGTACGCCGACTCGCCGGGCCCCGTCGCCCCGCTGAGCCGGTTGCGGCACACGGCGACGAGGTCGCCGAGCACGGCCGAGGCGGTGGGCGCACCGCCCGCGCCGGGGCCGTAGAACATCAGCTGTCCCGCCGCGTCCGACTCCACGAACACGGCGTTGTACGCGCCGCGCACGGAGGCGAGCGGGTGGGTCAGCGGAATCATGGCGGGGTGCACCCGCGCGGTGACGGACCCCCCGTCGGCCGCCCGCTCGCAGATGGCGAGCAGCTTGATGGTGCAGCCCATCTCCCGGGCGGAGACGAAGTCGGCCGCGGTGACCTCGGTCATGCCCTCGCGGTAGACGTCGTCGAGGCGCACGCGCGTGTGGAAGGCGATCCCGGCGAGGATGGCGGCCTTGGCGGCGGCGTCGAAGCCCTCGACGTCGGCGGTCGGATCGGCCTCCGCGTACCCGAGGGCGGTGGCCTCGTCCAGCGCCTCCTGGTACCCCGCCCCCGTGCTGTCCATCTTGTCGAGGATGAAGTTGGTCGTGCCGTTGACGATGCCCATCACGCGGTTGATCTTGTCGCCGGCGAGGGACTCGCGCAGCGGCCGGATCAGCGGGATGGCGCCAGCGACGGCGGCCTCGTAATAGAGGTCCTCGCCGTGCTCGTCCGCGGCCGCGTGCAGGGCGGCGCCGTCCTGGGCGAGCAGCGCCTTGTTCGCGGAGACGACGGAGGCGCCGTACTCGAACGCGGTGGTGATGAGGGTACGGGCGGGCTCGATGCCCCCGATGACCTCGACGACGACGTCGATGTCGCCGCGTTTGACGAGCGCGGTGGCGTCGGTGGTGACGAGGGACGGGTCGATGCCCTCGCGCACCCGGGAGGGCCGCCGCACCGCGACGCCCGCCAGCTCGACGGGGGCGCCGATCCTCGCGGCGAGGTCGTCGGCGTGCGTCGTCATGATGCGCGCCACCTCTGAGCCGACCACTCCACAGCCCAGCAGCGCCACCTTCAGCGGACGCGTACGCATCATCCGACCTCGTTTCCTCATACCGTCTACGGTTGCTCCAGTCTCACTCACCGGACCGCAGTTTCTGCCCTCGGTCCGGATCGTGAGACATTGATTTCATTTCCACAGGGCGGCAGACAGGAGATCTTCCGCCCCGGCGTCCACGGGAATTCTCCCGCTCCCCGGCGTCCCCCGCCTCACCCGACGTCGAGCCGCAGCAGGTCCTCCTCGGTCTCGCGCCGGACGACGACCCGCGCCTCGCCGTCGCGCACGGCGACGACGGGCGGACGCAGGACGTGGTTGTAGTTGCTCGCCATGGACCGGCAGTACGCCCCCGTGGCGGGCACCGCGATCAGGTCACCCGGTGCCAGGTCCCCGGGCAGGAACGCGTCCTTCACGACGATGTCCCCGCTCTCGCAGTGCTTGCCGACCACGCGGACCAGCATCGGCTCGGCGTCGGAGGTCCGGGAGACCAGGGCGATGCTGTACTCGGCGTCGTAGAGCGCGGTACGGATGTTGTCCGACATGCCGCCGTCGACGGAGACGTAGGTGCGCAGCCCGTCGAGGGGCTTGATGGTGCCGACCTCGTACAGCGTGAAGGCGGTCGGGCCGACGATGGCGCGCCCCGGCTCGACGGAGATCCGCGGTGTGCGCAGGCGGGCGGCCTCGCACTCGCGCGTCACGATCTCGGTGAGCGCCTTGGCGATCTCGTGCGGCTCGCGGGGGTCGTCGTCGCTGGTGTACGCGATCCCGAGCCCGCCGCCGAGGTCGATCTCCGGCAGTTCCACCCCGTGCTCGTCGCGGACGTCCTTCAGCAGGCCGACGACCCGGTGGGCGGCGACCTCGAAGCCGGACATGTCGAAGATCTGCGACCCGATGTGGCTGTGGATGCCGATCAGCTCGAGACCGTCGAGCTGGAGAGCACGCCGTACGGCCTCGGCGGCCTGCCCGCCGGCCAGCGGGATCCCGAACTTCTGGTCCTCGTGGGCGGTGGCGATGAACTCGTGGGTGTGGGCCTCCACCCCGACGGTGATCCGGATCTGCACCCGCTGCCGCCTGCCCAGCGACTGCGCGATGTGCGCCACCCGCACGATCTCCTGGAAGGAGTCGAGCACGATCCGCCCGACACCGGCCTCCACCGCGCGGCGGATCTCCTCCACCGACTTGTTGTTGCCGTGGAAGGCGATGCGGTCGGCGGGCATGCCCGCGGAGAGGGCGGTGGCCAGCTCGCCGCCGGAGCAGACGTCGAGGTTGAGCCCCTCCTCGTGCAGCCACCGCACGACGGCGCGGGACAGGAACGCCTTCCCGGCGTAGAAGACGTCGGCGTCGCCCCCGAAGGCGACACGCCAGGCCCGGGCCCGCGCCCTGAAATCGGCCTCGTCGAGGATGTACGCCGGCGTGCCGTGCTGCTCGGCGAGCGTCTTGACGTCGACCCCGCCGACGGTGACGACGCCGTCGGCGGTGCGGGTGACGGTCTGCGCCCACACCTTGGGGTCGAGGGTGTTGAGGTCGGCGGGCGGGGCCGCGTGGTGCCCTTCGGGGAGGACGTCGGCGTGACGGGGCCCGGCGGGGTGTGCGGAACGGCTCATCGTGAACGTGCTCTTTCAGAGGTGATCGGGTGCGTCGATGCCGAGCAGGGTCAGGCCGCCGGCCAGCACCGTCCCGGCGGCTTCGGCGAGCGCGAGCCGGGCGCGGTGGGCGGCCGAGGGTTTCTCCTCACCGCGGGGCA
This sequence comes from Streptomyces sp. NPDC003248, assembly GCF_055563235.1. NCBI lineage: Bacteria > Bacillati > Actinomycetota > Actinomycetes > Kitasatosporales > Streptomycetaceae > Streptomyces > Streptomyces sp. NPDC003248. The sequence goes on from NZ_JBVHDT010000004.1 coordinate 265,656, forward strand.
GGACGGTGGGCAGCAGGACGAGGGTGGCGTCCGCGAGGGCGACCAGGTGCCGGGTGAGGCGGGAGGGCGTGGCGATGCCGTCCGGGTGCGGAACGGCGGCGACGGTGGCGAGGATGCGGGGATGGTCGGCGAGCAGGGCGACCAGCTCCCGGATGTCCGCCGGCCCGCAGGGGTCGCCGGGCTCGGCGGTGAACCCGAGGTCGGCGGCGTTGCGAACGAGGGCGCGGGTGCGGGCGTGGGCGTACCGGACGCGGAAGAGCGGATTGCCCTCCCGCTGGACCAGATGGTCGGCGCTGACGCGGGGCCGGTCGTGCGGGGCGGGGTGGAGCAGGGCCCACTGAACGGCGTCGGGCCCGAGCGGAGCGGGGTCCTCCGGGGCCGGGACGGGCCGCAGGTTGACCGGCTCACGATGCCTGACCTCGACGCGCCCGCCCTGCGAGCCGACGATCCGCGCGAGCGCGTCGGCCAGGACCTCGGCGCGCACGTCGAAGGGCACCCGCAGCTCGACGACCCGCCCGGCGAGGGCGTCGCCGTGCCCGTATCGCTCCCCCTCTTCCCGTATCCGCTCGACGAGCGCCACGGCGGCGGCCGTGTGATCGACCCTGATGTTGAGGAACCCCGGCCCGGTGATCTCCACCCCCGTGACGCCGGCCTCGCCCGCCAGATGGGCCCGCAGCACCTCCGCGACCCGCAACGGCGGCTGCCCGGCGGGACGCGCGAGCTGGAGGGCGATGTTGGTGGCGTAGTCCCCGCTCCCCCCGGGCCCGGGCGGCCCGACCACGGCCCGCGACGGCACCGCCACCCCCAGCTCCCCGGCATCGACGGCACGACGCACCGCGCGCAGCACGGTACGGGACAGCTCGACGGGGGTCACGGGACAAGCGTAGGGGAGGAGGGGGGTGGGTGGGCGAGCCGGTTCGGGGAGGGTCCGGGATGTGGACGGTGCCCGGGGGCCCGTCCTACTCGGCGCCGGACAAGTTCCCCGTCACACTCCCCGTACCCGCCCCTGCCCCTGTTCCCGTCCCTGCCCCCACGCCGTCCTCCGCTCCCCCGCCGCCCTCTCCACGCTTCCCCTCCAGCAGGCTGCGTACGAGGGCCACGAGTTCGTCGGGCTCAAAGGGCTTGGGAAGGAAGGCGTCGACGCCCGCGTCGAGGCCGGCCTCGACCTCGTACCGGGTGCAGGCGCTGATGATCGCGAGAGGAAGATCACGGGTGAGCGGATCGGCACGCAGCCGCGCCGCCGTCCGCAGCCCGTCCAACCGGGGCATGACGACATCGAGGGTCACAAGATCGGGCCGAACCTGATGAACGACATCCAGACACTCGGCACCATCGGACGCGGTCACGACCTCGAGGCCCTCCAGCTCGAGATTGACCCTGATCAGCTGCCGGATGACCTTGTTGTCGTCCACAACAAGCACCCGGCCGGACGCGCCTGACACACCTCGAGAGTAGGTCGAGACCGGCCACCGCGTCCGGGTTTTCCCCACTTCCACCCCGTGCGGGGGACCCGGGGCCCGCCACCCCTGCGACTCCGGCGCACCGACCTCGGGACCTGCGTCCCCCGACTCACGGAAACCCGTTCCTGACCACCCCGACAGAGCTGGTAGTGTTCTACCCGTCGCCGCGAGCGAGCAGCTCAAGGCCACACAGCCCCTGAAGTTCGGGGGCACGCCCCCGTAGCTCAGGGGATAGAGCAACGGCCTCCGGAGCCGTGTGCGCAGGTTCGAATCCTGCCGGGGGCACCTTGGATCAGGTGCCCAAAGACCCCGCCACCAGCGAAAACGCTGAGGACGGGGTCTTCGCGTATGTGCAGGCGTGTGCGGCTCGGAGCGGGCGTATGTCGGGGGCTGTGGACGAGGCGTGGACGGGATCTTGGAGCATTCCCGCAGGTGATGCCCTTAAAGTCGAGCAGACTGCTCCACGAGCAGTCGCATGGACGAGTTGGGGGATCTCGTGGACATGACCACCCTTGCCGTCGCGCTCATCAGCGTCGGGGGAACTTTGGGCGGAACTCTGGGCGGAGCAGTGCTCAGCCAGCGCGCCAGCCGGGCCCAAGCGGCGGAGCAGAACCAGCGCGCCGACCGCGAACGGGCACAAGAACGCACCGAGCAGGCGCTGCAAGCCAAGCGCGATCTCTATGCCCAGCTGAACACTGCGGCTCGCGCTTACCGGGTCGCCGCCCGAGACGCAGTCCGAGCAGCCGAGCGTGGTGAGAGCAGCGAGCCGGCAGCCCTCGACGCCGCAAAGGATGCTTGGGCCGACCAGTACTCACAGGCGCAGATGGCACTGTCGAAGGACGTCCTGGAAGTGGCTTCGACCCTCAACAGGGCGCTCGGTGTCGGGTACTCAGTCGTCAAGCAGCTGCCGATCAGCTCCGACCTCGAGGGGGCATACGAGCGGGCGAAGACATGGTTCAGCGGTCCGCTGTCCGATGGCGTGTACCTGTTGAGAGTCGCACTGCGCCATGATCTCGGCGTTGAGGTCGACCCGAACTTCGAGCAGGCTCGTATGCAAATGCTCATCACGCTCGACAGCTCGCGGAAACATCTGGAGCGGCTACTCGCCGCTGAGCGAGTTCAGGCCCCCGGGGCGAGCTGAAGGACAGCGCAGAGGACGAGGCCCCTGGCCAAGATGCCAGGGGCCTCGCACGTGGGCTCAGTGATCACACTCGGATCTCGCGAACCAGGGTCTCGTCTCCCTCGTAGAGCTCCAGGGAGTAGCTCAAACCAAGGCAGAGGAGTACGCCGCCGAGCTCGTCAAAACGCTGAGGGTCTACGACTCCGCTCAGCAGAACGTCCGGACCCTCGATCGGCTCGACCTCCAACCGGCACCAACTGTTTTCGACCTCGTAGCCGTGCCAGGAAGACGACCTCGAACTCCACCCCGTCCGCACGAAGTGTCGGGTCACCGCAGAGGCGTCCCGGCAACCGCGCAGGACACCGCATACGTTGTTACCGGCCTCCACCCACTCAGGATCGAGCTTTTGGCCATCGTCGGATATGTCCACGCCGGAAGTATGAGGCCCGGGTTCCGTGCGATCACTCGTATTCACGCAACAGGCCCTCGATGCGCCGGTTGGCGACGTCCTGCCGTCCGTCGAGGCACTTCGCGTAGCGGGTCAGCAGGACCTCGACGCTGTTGCCGGCGCGCTCGGCCACCTCGGTGGGGTCAACGCCGGCGTTGAGCCACGTCGACAGCGCCGAGTGGCGGAGGTCGTACGGCCTACTCGCGAGCGGCGAGGCCGCGACGGCCGGTGGGAGCGCCAGGAGCCGGGCTTCCTGCCACACGCGGTAGTAGGTCGAGGACGGGACGACCGAACCCTTCTCGCTGAAGAAGAGCCGACCGTCTTCCGCCGTGCCGAAGGTGGCCAGGTGCTCGCGGAGCACGGCGACGAGATGAGGCGGGATCGGCACGCGCCTCACGTCCTCGGTCGGTCGGTTCTTCAGCCCACGGTCGTCGTGGGTCTCCCCCGAGTCGGTCCACTGCTTACCGACCGACGGGCGGGTCCGGTGGAGCAGTGCTGAGCCCCAGCCCTGGTCGGGGAGGATCAAATCCGTCTCGACGAGGCCGACCGCTTCCGCCGGCCGGAGGCCACCGAAGTACATGGCGGCGAACAGGCCCACGAGGCGACGACCGCGGGCACGCCGGTATCCGCCCACATAGGAGACGGCAGCCAGGAGGTTGCGAGCCTGCTCAGGATTGGCGACGACCCGAGGGTCCACCTGGTTGGACACCTTCGGTTTCTGCCACCGGACCGCCGTGACGGGGTTCTCGCGCAGCTCCCCCAGGTCGACCGCATAGTTCGCGGCGTTGACGAGCGTCCGACGCTTACGCCGCACGGTTTCCGCCGCCGCTGCCGTGCCGTCGAGCTTGAGCTTCAGCGAGTCGAGAACCGCGCGGGCCGTGGCGGGCTCAGCAAGATCAGCGAGCGGTCGAGAGGCCTTGGACACCCAGTGGAGAACGTTCCGCACGTCGTCCGGGACTTCCCGGTCGTCGGGCCCCGGTAAGACGAAGGCCCAGCTGCGAAGTGCCTTGCGGATCGCCTCATCAGACGGACGTCCGGCGCGGTCGTCGAGGAGTTCCACCGTCACGCTGGTGAGCGATTCGTTGATGCCGTCCCGTGTGTTGGGGGCGGCGTGGGGCCACTTCATGGCGAGGTACCTCAGGGCGAAGGCGTACCACGACACGGCCGACTTCTTCTCTTCCATCGAGGCCGGAAGGCCCGACTCCGTGTCGAACTCCTCGCCGTCGCGCATCGCCCGCATGAGCTTCGTGCGGTAGTGGTCGGCGAGCGCTTTGGTGCGGAAGGACTCGGAGAAGACGTTGCCTGCCACGGACCAGCGGACGCCGTACGAGGGCGTTTTGGTGTCCCGCTTTCGGACGCCCCAGACCTTCACGTCGAGAGACTTCACGCCGCCGCCTCCAGCTGTCGCAGCCACGTGGCGAAGTCGCTCCGCCAGATTCGGAGCTCTCCGTTGGGGAGCTTGAACGCCTCAGGCCCCAGCCCCAGCTCCCGCCAGCGGTAAAAGGTGCGGCGGGAGACTCCGCCCAGTTCGTCGAGCACCTGGCGGACAGTCATCAGCTCGTCGTGACGGTGGTCCATGTCGGTTCTCCTTCCGTTCCGATGGCAGGTTCGAGGGATGCGGCGAGCCAGCTCTCCGCAGCGCTGAGGCCGGTGCCGGCGAACACCCAGTGAGCGAGGACGAGCGTGCTGTCGCCGTCCCGCGGGACGGACGGAGCCGTCTGGGCCCGTCGCCAGTCGGCGCGGGCGGTGCGGAGGGCGCCGAGGGTGGTGGAGTAGCGGCGGGACTTGGTGGAGAAGTGGCCGCGGAAGCCGAGCATGTGGGCCCAGGCGCGCAGGCGGAGGTGTTCGAGATCCTTGCGGGCTCCGAGGGCCCAGGTGGTGCGGATGAGGCGGCGGGCGTGGTCGCTGATGTCGAGCTGGGCGAGTTCGGCGGCGAACTTCAGCGGTCGGTCGAGGGCTCCCGTCGCGGTCTCGGCGCCCTTGGTGGCGTACTTGGCGATGTACGCCGCTACGGCCCGTTCGGTCAGTTCCTGGCCGCCGTCGAAGTCGGCGGAGCGGATCGTACGGACGTCGAGCTGACGCCCGAAGGTGAAGGTGTGGGCCCGTCCGTCGACGACCGGGCCGTCGATACGTGCGGCGGTCGCGGCGGCGTGGATGGAGTCTGTGAGCAGCTCGGCGGTGGCCCAGTGCGGGGGCGAGGTATCCGCGCCTTCCGGGCCGTCGAGGCGGATGACGGCGTGGAAGTGGACGGCGCCGCGCTTCTGGTACTCGGCGACCTTGGCGAAGGAGATGCGGGCGTGGTGGCGGAAGGTCCGCTGGGTGAGGCCGGCGCGCTTGGCGACCTCCCTGCGGAGGTAGATCGAGAAGCGCCGCCAGAGAGCCCCGGCGTGCGCGTTCCAGAGCACGGCGGCCTCGTAGTCGTAGCGGTCCGAGTCGAGCGGGGTGCCGAGGACGGCGTCGTCCTGGTCGTGGTGGGTGCCGCAGCGGCAAGGGCGGCCGTCGGTGCGGCGGTTGTGGACCGGGCCGAAGCCGGGGGCGGTGAAGGTGGCGAAGACGCGCGGGTGGGTGGCGACCTGGTCGGGGGTGCCCTTGCCACCGCGCAATCCGGCGGTGATCAGGTGGTAGGTGTCGCGGCGGTAGCCCTCGGCGCAGGCCGCACAACGGGTAGCCCGCCGGTTGTTGCAGCGAACCAGGAGGTGACCGGCGGGCAGGGCGGTCGAGTCGAGGTGGTGCAGGACGCTGCCGATCTCGCCCGTACGGGTGTCGACGTCGTACTCGGTGCGGTGGCCGTCGAGGCGAACGGGGCGGGTGCAGCCGCCCAGGCCGGAAAGCTGGCGGGCAAGTTCGGGCAGGGTGCCTAGGGAGGCCAGCGTGGAGAGTTCCGCCAGCGGGGGCGGAGTCTGCCGGGTGATGATGGGAGTTCCTTTCGACTGTTTCGGCGGTCGGGAAGGGACGGCCCCGGGGCGGCGGGATGCTTGGCGGCTTGTTGCCGCCCCGGCGGCCGGTCAGCGCCTGGGGGCGCCGGTGACGAGCGAGCGCAGGACCACGGCGGCGACGGCCACGGACACAGCCGTGACGGCGACGGCGGCCAGGAGCGCGGTGAGAACGATGCCGACGACGACCACCGCGGCGACCGCACCCACGTAGGGGGTGAGCGGGCGGCCGGCGGAGGGCAGCGGCGCCTGCACCTGTTGCTGCCCGGTGAGGGTGGTGGGCGGGTGTGGGGTGTCGGGGAGCTGGGGGCGGAACAGCACGGCGTACCTCCTGGTCATTTGTCGGTGCCGTCGACGACGTCGACGCCGGTGCGGGTGCCGGTCTCGATGGCGGGGGCGAGGAAGGTGTGGGAGAGCCAGAAGCCAAACAGGGCGATCACGACGGCGACCCAGAGGCGCACACCGAGGAACTTGATCGCGGCCCAGGCGACGACGCCCAGGACGAAGACGAGCGGGAGCGAGACGGTCACGGAGCCTCCTCAGCGGATCAGCGCATCAGCGGACGTGGCAGCGGTGGGTGCGGGCGGCCAGCTCGGCAGCGGCGCGGCTGTCGTAGTCGGCGGAGAAGCCGCAGCGCGGAGCCGTGCACACGGCGGCGTGCTTCTCGCGGCCCCGGCCGTCGTAATACGTGCCGACCTGGACGGGTCCGATGCGGACGACCCGGCGGAAACGCGGGTTGGCGGGCATGGATGCTCCTCTCAGAGCTGTGCGGCGACGGCTTCGGCCAGTGGTGCGGGGACGCCGAGCCGAGCGCGGAGGGTCGAGATGTCGATGGCCGATCCGGTCCGGGTGCGGTGTTCGTCGGCGACCTTGCGGGCGTGTGCGACGAGCGCGGCCGGGACCAGTGGGCGAGGAGAGGCGACGGCCGGTCGTTGTTCGGGTTCCGGAGCCGCTGTGGTCGGTTCCGGGGTTGCCGGCGCGGGGTCCGCGGCCGTCTCGTGTGTGGTGTGGGCGAGGAGGGTGCCGCCGAGGAAGGCGACGGCGGGCCATCCGGCGACGAGGATGCGCAGCCAGGCGGGTACGGCATCCATGTCGAGCAGACCGGCTGTGGCGACGTTGGCGCCGAGCGACGCGGTCAGCGCGACGAGGAACCAGCACCACCCGGCCGCCTTCGATCCGCCGGAGCGCAGTCGCCGCCAGGCCGCCACCAACAGCAGGTCCACGGAGACCGGGTAGGCCCACGCCTTCCAGCCGTCCTGTCCGGCGGCTGCGGCCAGGTCGTGCAGGTGGGCGAAGGACAGTGCGGCAGCGATGACCGCCTGAACGAACACCGCGTCGACGCGGGCCAAGTGGGCGCGCACAGTTGCGTCCCTTCCGTGGGTGGGGTCAATCGGTGGGCGTGAGTTCGTCGGCTCGCGCGCGAGCAGCGGAGGCGACTTCGGCCGCTTCAATGTCACCGGGCCGGTCGGCGGCGATGCGTTCCAGCAGTTCGGCCTTACGGCTCATCAGCTCGACGTAGCTGCCGACTCCGAACGTTCGGTGGTCTTTCAGATCGCTGAGGAACGCGTTGACTTCGGAAATAGACGGGCGGGACATGGTGGCTCCCTCGTTTTCAGGCGTGCCGGAGTAGGGACTCGGCACGAGGCGGACGTACCGGCCGTAGGGGGTAGTGAGTGGCCTACTCGGTAACCGGTACCGGGCTCAGGGGCGAGGCTGGAACGTCGGTCGGCCGGGCCGGCACCGCGGGTCGGAACGGTTCGAGCGCGGACAGGTCGGGGACCATGTGAGCCGACTCGCGGCAGACCTCAGCCGCGCGGGCGAGAGACAGGAACGGCGTGCGGATGCGGGACCAGCCGCCAGACGTGTCACCTGCCACCGCGAGGCCGGGCAATTCCGGGGCGATGGAGCAGGCTGCGTCAACCGCTTCCGGGGCGACGTCGCCGAGGGCCATCTTCGCGGAGGCCTCATCGTTCACCCGGTGGCAGACACGGCCGGTCAGCTGGGCACGGAGCATGGTCGCGCCCTTGCCCAGCTCGGCGCCGAAGCGCTGCCCGCACACCTCCACGTAGATGCCGGCCGCCCGGCCGAGCTGGGCCAGCCGGATGAGGTGGGTCACCATCTCGTCCCGCCGTTCCTCGTCCTTCTTCGTGGCGACGAGGAAGAGTTCGGCCACCTCGTCGACGAACAAGACGACCGGTACAGGTCGTTGGTGTTCCGGCAGGCCCCAGATGTCGGACGTGATCTCCTCGTCTGTTGTGCCGGGGGCGATGCCCTGACGAGCCTTGATCAGGTCGTACCGGTCTTCCATCTCGCGTACGAGGACGGGCAGCAATTCGGCCGCCTGCCGTGGATCGGTGGCGAGAGCCGACAGACGCGGAGCGAACGGCGCCAACTCCACGCCCCGCTTGCAGTCGATCCCGACCAGTGCGACCGGTTGCCGTGCCAGTCCGGTCACCAGGTGCCGCAGGTACATGGATTTACCCGACAGCGTCGCGCCGAGGGTGAGTTGATGCGGCACAGCGTGGTAGTCCCGTACGAAGGCCGTCGCGTCCTCCCTCAGCGCCACCGGCACCTTGAGCAGTCCGCCGCCCGCCTTCCTGGGCATCCGCACATCGCGCAGCACGTCGAAGCCGACGAGCCGCAGTTCGACCACACCCGGCTTGACGTCCTTCACGTACACGGCATGGACGCCCCAGGCGTGCCGCAGCCGCTCCGCCGAGGCGGCGACGTCCGCCGGTTCCTGGCCGGGAGCCAGTCGCAGCCTCAGCCGCAGCCCGGTCGAAGTGGGCCGGATGATGCCCCGGCGCGGGGGAACTGGCCGGACTTCACGCCGAGTCGTCGTCTTGACGGCGAGCGCACGCAGCCGGGAAGGCTGCACCGTCAGGCCGCACGACTCCATGACGGAGCCGTACGAGCCCAGGATTCGGGCCGTCGATATCGGCAGGCCGACCGTGGACCAGTAGACGCCCGGGTGACGGGCCCGGGTGTAGGCAGCCCCGCCACCGAGCGCGGCGAGGGGACCACCTACCTCCAGCAGCGTCGTCCAGTCCGACATCAGGCGGAGGTTCCCACGGGCGCCGGGAACTCGGCTGGCGTGACCGCGGCAGCACGGAAGGCGATGCCGTGCCGCTGCTGGCCGTTGAACACGCTCTCCCAGGGGCGAGCCACCAGGCCCACCAGCGAAACCGGGGCGCCCAGCGCCAAGCCCTCGGTGACGCCGCTTTCCGGAACGGTGACCTTGATGAGGGAGGACTCACCGTCCTCGAGGTAAACGACGCCGATCGTCATCAGGGCTTCGCCGCTGATGGCGTCCTTCGCGATCTCGCCCGTCTGCCGGTCCCGGACCTTCGGTTCCGGAGCTTCGGTCAGCAGGATGGTGGCTGCCGAGGTCTCCACACGGATTACACGCACAGATCTGATCTCCCTTGCGCTGCACCGCATGCACGCATGCCGGCGCATTGAGTGATGAATGACTACGCAACGGGAGGTTGACCGCATACCGACTGGGCGCGATACGCTCCAAGAGCGTTGATGCCAACGACGCACCCGGCCTGAGTGGGCTGCCTCCCGCTCAGGCCACATCTCTTTCTGTGGCCTCTTTCGCTCACGCGCCGGCGCAGGTCTGCCTTCCTGCTCCGGCCCGTTCGCATGCCCGCGTCACCAACTCCGCTGGACGCGAAGGGGTGTTCGGACGACAACCACAGTAACTCGCACTCCAAGTACTGTCTAGTACTTCAGGTACCAGTCCGTACTTCGTGTACGCCCAACTCTCCTGCGAGGGTGCGCAGCTCCTCAGAGGGCGGCTGGCTCATCGTCAGCAAGTCCGCGGTGAGCTGCTTCACCAGCGGCAGGGCCCGCACCAGTTCCGGTGACAGCTCACGGGCCGACAGCAGTGCCGTGACGGCGTCCCCGACCTGCCGTCGCTGGGCGTATGCCCTGGCCACGTCGATCTGGAAACGGGTCTGCCGTTCGGCCGACAGTCCGGAGGCGTCAACAGTCTGGGCAGCGCGCATGGCGACTCCGGCGTCTCCGAGGTCGACCGCGACGGCCACCTCGTGCAAGGCGACGTTGGTCGGACCGAACTCGGTGTTGTAGTCGTTCCGCCCGTCGCCTACCCGTTCACCCATCTCGCGGGCCTCACGGAGATACCCGTATGCCTCATCGGCAAGGTTCAACCGAGCCGCGGCCACCGCCCGTTGCAGCGTCAGCGCACCACGCAGCGCGACCGCCTCGATCTGCCCGGACTCGGACAGAGGCCCCAACGCGTCAGCCGCACTACCGGACACCTGGGCCGCCTGCTCGAAGTGCCGCGCGCCGAGGAAGACCAGTGACAGCCGGAATTCGCCGGCCGCCATCAGCAGCGGATCGTTCGCTCGCTCGGCGGCGACCACGGCACGGTCCACGGCGATCCACGCCGCTTCCGGCTCACCCATGTTCGCCAGGGCGCCGCTGCACGTGTGATACATGACCGCCAGCAGCCGGAACAGTTCAGGGCGGTCCGAGTCGGGAACGGACCGGGTGGCCGACTCCAGTCGAGGAACCAGCTCTTCCAGCAGCTCAGCCAGGTCGGCATAGTTGCCCTGATGTGTGAGTGACCAAGCCCGGTCCACCTCGGCACGCAACGCCGGCACGTCAGGGGACGTGTCCTGCCGGCTGAGAACCGCCTTGAGCGAATGCGCGGCACTCAGCACCATTCGCAAGCGACTCGCGCCCGGAGGCTCCCCATCGGTCACCGATGCGACGAGGGGAGCCTCGGCCGCCAACTCGGCGACCGGCACCTCAAGGACATCGGCGACCTTTTCCAGCACGGTCATCCGGTCGATACGCCGCACGCCCCGCTCAACCTGGGACACCCACGCTTCCGAGCGCCCCAAAAGGCCGGCGAACTCCTTCTGCGACAGTCCCCGGCGCTTCCGATTGAAGGCGATCTTGCGGCCGAGCGACTTCTGGTACTCAGTGCTCAACGTCCACACCCTTGCCGGACACGAAGTCCAAGCGATCCACCTCGACGGCGGACAGGTACTGCTCCCGCGCTGCGAGGAAGGCACGCACGTAGTCCTTCGACTCGTGCTCCTCGAAGGCGCCCTTGTTCCGGTAGAGCTCGTAGAACACGCGCTCCAGCGGACGGCCGTCAACGCGGTGCACTGTGTAGATCACCGTTCCGGGTTCGTTCGCCCGGATCTGCTCACCGGTGCGCGCCACCAAGTCGTCGAACGCAGCCGCTGCCACGTCGTCCTTGCAGGTGAAGCGCACAAACAGCCCGAACATGCAGAGTCCTCCCTCTATCGGCATCCAGGTCAGCACCAGACCACGCGGCGAACGCTATGCGCCACCCGCCCGCACGAAAAGTACGAACCCGCACTCCCGGTACGCTCACATTCGGTACGGTGTTAGTACTAATTGTACGGCTCTTCATGGTCCGTGTCAGCCGGTCCGCCCGGAGGACGCAGAAAACAGCAGGTCACCGCCATGGAGGACGCCATGCCAACGCACCGACGAACCTTCCCGGGAGACCCCCGAGCACTCCGCACCGCCCGACACTGGATCCACGCCACCTTGAACGGTCATCCGCGCTCGGACGACGCCGCACTGATCCTCACGGAGCTCGGCACCAACGCACTCACTCACACCGCCAGCGGTGACGGCGCCGGCTCTTTCCACGTCACACTCACCGTCTCCGAGCTGACCACCACGATCGCGGTAACCGACGCCGGACACAGCAAGACCACCCCCGAGGTTCAGCACCCGCCCCTCAACGCCACCCACGGCCGCGGACTCGGCATGGTCGCCGCCCTCGCCGACAGCGTCACGGTCCAGGGCGACGACTCCGGCCGCACCATCACCGCGGAGCTCCGCGCAGACGGTCACCGGGGAGGCCGCCCGTGCTGAGGGTCACGACCAGTCCCGGTTTCTGGTGCGAGTGCTGGACGGAGAAATTGGACGGGCGGCAGCCGCCGGCGCTCTTCGGCTCGTTCGATGCGTACTCGGCGGTCGAGGCGAACAACTGGGTGGCGACGATCCTGCGCACCATCTCACCGGCCCTCGACACGGCTGCTTCCCAAGAGGCGTGGACGCGGCTGCACGACGACCGTATCGACACGAGACGGGCCCTGTTACGCCGGGGGCCCTGGACGGCGTCCATCACCCACGTCAGCACACGCATCACATGGGCTGTCCGACCGGCGCTCTTCCTGCCGATGGCACACCGTCAGGCCAAGCAACTTCCCTCATGTGCACACAACTTCAAGCCACATAGCCCCCGGCGTCAGACTGAGTAACAACCTTCTTTACGGGTTCAAGGCGGCTCGCTCCGCTCACCGCGCGCGGCCCGGCCCCCGGCCGGGCCTGCGCTCCTGTCTCCGCCCCGCTCCAGCCCGGCCGGCGCCCGTGCCGCGCAAAGCGATCAGCCACCGGCTGTGAGAGAAGGGGGACGGCGCCGCACAGGTTGCCGCCGATCTGGCTACCCAGTTCTGCTGGCCCAAGTGCGAGGACCAGCAGATCTGAAACTTGCGCAGGCCACCGCGCGTCAGCAGCCGGACTGGTCCCTCCCAGACGACTCCGGTCGCCGCACAAAGAGCTGCACCGCCTCAAGCGATACGACCGCCTCCCGCGCCAAGTCTCTGTCCGCGCGTATCACCATCATCCGCGGCGATCCCAATCAAGTGTTGTATCTCAGAAGCGTGACGAGGACTCCGAACACGTCCAGGCCGTCATTGCGCTGGCACGACATCGCACCAGCGCGCTGTGGGCTCCCGTGCTCGCAGCCCTGGCACCCCTCAGCCATCAAGCAGCCGCCCTGACTCAGCTCAAGGCCACAGAACCTGTTACCTGGTTGAGGCCAGTGGAGGTGCAGCGAGACACACGCGCGCGTGATCGGCCGGCCTACCCGCTGTCGTGGCTGGCTTTCGTCGGCTTAGGCGCAGACGCCTCTCCAGGCCGGGCCCGCCGCAGTTGACGAGAGGCTGTTGGGTGCAGCGGGCTCTGCAAAAGTACGCCAGGACTTCAGCCACGCAACGCTTGGTTCGACTGATGCTCACGCTACAGAAGGGGGTTTTCCTGACCTCGCGCTTCTACGGAGTAGGGAGGCGTTGGTTCCGACTTAGCGATCCCACCACCAGACCCGCACGATAGCCAGTCGACACGGAACACGCTTCGCCGCTTCCCTATCCCACTACTGCGGTTGAACTCGGGTTGTCGTAGGTGCTGACAGAGCTTGATCCTCGCGGTACGCCGTCTTCATGAGGTACGCGCAGGGTGGTGGCCTGAGCGATGAGCGCAGGCAGTTCCGCGAAGGCATCCGGATGAGGGCCGCAGAGCAGTTCGCCTTGGGCGAGCCGAGCTCGGCGATTGCCAAGGAGTTACGGGTCAGTGTGCGCTCGGTCCAGCGGTGGCGGCGGACGTGGTCCAGGGGCGGACCGCGGGCCCTGCGCTCGGCCGGCTCGGCCTCGCTTCCACGGCTGAGCGAGGCACAGTTCGCCGTGTTGGAAGCGGAGCTGGCCAAGGGGCCGATGGCGCACGGCTGGCCGGACCAGCGGTGGACGCTGTCGAGGATCAAGACCGTGATCGGGCGGCGCTTCCACAAGAGCTACACCCTGCAAGGGGTGCGCAAGCTGCTGATCCGGCACGGCTTCTCCTGCCAGGTGCCGGCCAGACGGGCCGTCGAACGTGACGAGAACAAGGTCACCGGCTGGGTGAAGGAGACCTGGCCGCAGGTGGAAGCCTCGCGGCGGCGCTCGACGCCTGGATCGTCTTCGAAGATGAGTCCGGCTTTTCGATGACGCCGCCCACCGCCCGCACCTGGGCCCGTCGTGGCCGCACGCCCGTCATCCGGGTCCGCGGCCGATCCCGCCGCCGCACCTCGATCGCGGCCCTGACCTGCTACAAACCGGGCGAACGCTCCCGGCTGATCTACCGGCCCCGCCGCGACGACGGCCGACGCGACGGGCGCAAGAGCTTCGCCTGGACCGACTACCGCGACCTGCTCATCGCCGCCCACCAACAGCTCGGCGGCCCGATCGTCCTCATCTGGGACAACCTCAACGTCCACCTCACCGCCGGAATGCGGCAGTTCATCGCCGGACGGGACTGGCTCACCGTCTACCAGTTGCCGCCCTACGCACCCGACCTCAAGCCCGTCGAGGGCATCTGGTCCCTGCTGCGGCGCGGCTGGCTGTCCAACACCGCCTTCACCACACCCGAGCACCTGATCCAGACCATCCGTCGCGGCCTGAGAGGGATCCAGCACCGCCCCGACCTGATCGACGGATGCCTCGCCGGAACCGGGCTATCCCTCACACCTACGACAACCCGAGTTCAAGCTCAGTAACACACCATCACACCACTACCTTGAGGGCTCGCGCCGACCAATCAATCGATAATCATATTAAGCAGACCCAGTAGTGGATCTTGGACCTGTGAGCCATCTCCAACTTCTCTCTCTGCACACTCGACTGTGTCGATAGCCGTCATGACAAGGTCGCGAATGCTGCTTTCGTCCTGCGAGTGCTTTCGCAGCCAGTCGAACCCTGCGTACGCGTAGCGATCGAGCAGTGCCAGCTGTTCCGCCATGTTCTCACTGGCCAGCAAATCCATTTGTGATCTCAGAGAATCATCGATGGTTTGGTCAGGAGCGGCGCTTGTCAGAACCACCGCAGCGGTGATCTCGGTAGCGCCATCTGCACCGAAAAACACTCGATCCTGGATAGGAAGCACCCCTCTCTTAGAGGTCGGCATTTCCTCCGCGGCCGTAGGCTGATTTAGCGCCATCGCCAGCGTTGCAGCGAATACGTACGCGTCCCGCATCTCCTTGAATGGGCCAGTCTTAGTACCTGCCGCGGCGGATTTAGCTTTGCCCGACGTGACAAGCGAATCGAGGATATCCCTATGATCCGGATAGATGTTGACGTTCGCCATATCTCGTCCTTCAACTGATACTGGTCATCCGTGTTCTAGCATGTGCCACACCTTCGTCTTGAGCGCTGTAGGTGTGGTCCTTTCCGTTCCATCGGACTGTTCGGTTGCTGGAGCTACGCGAAGTCAATTCCATAATGTTGGCGCTTCCCACGCTACCAGCGATCCCTTCCCATACAGCAACGGATTTCGCTGAAACCAACACGACGACTTGAGGCAGCAACCTGGGCAGCGCATTCACCACGTCGGCCTCGTACTCATCATCCAATGGACTTGTCGGCGAGTCGAGGACGACTGGGAAGCCATGACTTCGCGATGTATCGACGCTCCCCGTCCGCTTGAGTTGTTGCCGATTCCGGGCGATCTCTTCGTAAATCGGAGCCAGCCTTGCGATGGCACCCAGGAAAGCAATCAAGACCAACACCTTCTCCGACTGAGAAAGCGGAATCTCCTCATCTTTTCCTGGAAAACGCACCGTAATACCGAAATCCTCGCCGACGTGGATTTGATACGGCTTGGCAATCAGATCCGAGTAGGTCACATTGATTGCCTTCTCGAAATCTTCTCGACCAAATTTGTTCAGACCCTTACGGGCTGTATCGAAGAACTTTTTGACCTCACGAAGGATCTCAATGGCGGCTGTCTTGCGCTTGTGCCCCTCAGATTTCGAGGACTTCTTAGTGTAGTCCGACAGCAACTCTCCGACTTTGGATGCTAGCGTCTCGATTTCGGCTTCAATGCCCTTGGACTCGGCAGCGAGTATATCTACGCTCTTCTGCCTCACCATGGCGATCTCAACAGGGCTCTGGCCTGCTGGAGGGCGTTCCACATCCTGGGCTTCGGTGAATTCCATGAGTTCACGTGTCGCGTTGCCAAGCAGCCGCTCAGCCATATCGAGGCACGTCCGCAGCACTGCCTGGAGCATTCTCATGTCGGCACCCTGCTGTGGGCCGGCGACTCCAAGATCTGACGCGAGAGAGGCAATCTCGTCGCGAAGGTTCGCGACCGCCATGTCTTTCTGGGTGGCATGCCGCACAAGCAGAGAGCGAGTCTCCATGCCGCGGACAGCAATCCGCGCGTCGCCGACGTGCGCACGCAGCCTCTTGATGCGCTCGTTCGCTTCCTTCGAGAGTGGCTCGCCACACAGCGTGCAGCGGCAGTCGTTCAACGTCTTGTCGAGCACCGACTCGTGAATACGCGGAGGCATCAAGCCAGCCTTTTCAGCTAGGTCAAGCTGCGAGATCGCGGAGTACACTGCGCTCTGAGAAAAATGGAGATGCGCCTTGCGGGCCAGGTCGAGGTAAAGATCGTACGCTCGTTGGGTTGCGGATTCCGCTTGCCGCACGCGCCCCGTTCGCTGTTCGTACTCACGCTCCCATTTTTTGATCTCCTCCGGGTTGTACCTCTCAGCGTCCTTTTTCGCTTTACTCGCTTTGTCCCTGGCATCCGCTAGCAGCCCTGGAAGGGCATCACGACGCTCCTCAGCAGAATTGAGCTCCTCCTGAGCCTGCGCGTACCTCCGCCGAGCTTCCTCGACGGTGTTGTCACTATAGTTTTTAGGCGGTTTGAGTGCCTCACTCTCTATCGCCTTACGCAGATCCTCGATCGCCCGGTCGTAGATGTCGCCAGCCAGCAGAGATCTGATCGCCTGGCCGATGTTTAGAGAGGATCCCTCGCCAGGCCTGCTCCCCTCCAATACGTTCGCAGTACTGAACGTCTCGGCAGGAAAGAAGAACAGGTCTTTGAGCGCTTTAGGGAGAATTCGATAAATGTCGTCTTCAACCGCACGCTCACCGTTTTTGGTAACTGTTAGGTCATATTGGCCAGCGGACTGCCTGTGCGCATCGGTTACCCTGCGGATACGGAACTCATCTTTTTCGTGGACCAGAGTAAGTTCTACCCAGGTCTCGGCAGATGGATCCATCTCTACAGCGTCGACGTTTACCAATTGGCTTGGACGCGCGAACCCATCAGTGAACTCACCGTACAGAGCCCAGGTGAACGCATTGAGAAGGGCTGTCTTGCCAGCGCCATTAGGCCCTAGAATTAGAGTTACAGGCTTACGCGGGTCGATAGAGAACTCAACTCGGTGGTCGCCGTGGAAGGACCGCCAATTACGCATTACCAAGGTCACGAACTTCACTTACGGCCCTCCTTAGCCTTCGCCATCTGAAGAGCACGGTTAGCAAATTCGTCGGGTAGGTCACTACGGTCATCAGAGAACCTTCGCCTATGTTCCGCAGTAACAACGTAATTGACCACCTCCTTAGCCTCAGGACTCAACTCGCTCGCCATCTTCTGCATTTGCTCTTCAAATGGGTTCATCAGGCCCATTCCTCCATTTCGTCGTCCTCAGTCATACTCATCCAGGGCTGATCAACGGGACGTAGACCGTACTCGTATGCCCACTCGATGATTGTCAGAAGCGCCTCGCGGTTTCGTGCCGCCTCGGCAAGTTCAGCGGCCCGAGACAACTCCCCCGCAATGAGGCGCTTCTCTGAATCAGATGGCTCGCCGGCAGGTCGAGGCGGCATTACGATGAAGTCATAGATAACAGCGTGCGACTTCGGGTTATTCGGGTCACGCCGCAAAAGTCGCCCACGACGCTGCACGAATTGCCGAGGGTTCTGGGTTGACGCGGTGATGACACCAATACGCGCGGATGGGATGTCAACTCCCTCGTCTAGGCATTTCATAGCCAATAGGGCCTGAATGTCCCCACTGGCCAGGCGCTCCTGAAGGACCTCACGACGACTCCTGTCTGTCTCACCGTAATAGCACTCGATCCGCATCCCGAATTCCTCGCTGAGCATCTTCTCGGTCTTTTTGAGCGCAGGGAAGTCAGTCTCGGGATTCTTCCCTTCGGCAACATAGATAATCTGGTGCGTCTGGTCTTTCAAGCCGCTCGCCATCAGCTGACGAAGTCGGTCGTGCTTTCCAGTAGCGTGCTGAGTTAGCCTGGTGCGCGCTCGAATTTGAGCCTCTGCCGCTAGCTCATCCCCCTTGGCGAACGCAGCTGCGATCCGTTGCGAAATCTGCCGATAGCGCTTGGCCTCGTCCTCGGTCAGCTCGATCCGATACGGCAAGTAGTCATAAGGTACGAGTGCGTTGTACTGATAGATCGCCTGCTTGATACTGATCGAAACCACAGGATCGCCGAAGTAGCTTAGGAGAGCCTGCGTACCCTCGTCGTCGCCGTGCCGCTTGGGCGTCGCAGAGAGCCCCAGGGTAAACGTGGGATTTGAGGGAAGCGCATTTAGGCGCGCTGGTGTGCCCAGAGAGTGCATCTCATCCCCGATGACCATGATCCGGCCACGATGACGGGCCAATTGCCGCTGCAGAAAATGTTCGTCATCAGCGACGTCCTTCCCACGCGGCGTGAGGCTGCCCGCCGTGGTGATTACCATCTCAGCTCGGCGTCCTTGACTTGATCGGGCAGCTGAGAATACAGATTTCAGATGCTCCCGCTGTCTGCTGGTGAGGGTGCCGTGACAGACAGCGGGACGAAAGCCGAACCGCTCGGCCTCCTGACGCCATTGGTCCACTAGATCGATCAGTGGCACGATCACCAGCACAAGCAGTGGCTTGTTGGCGTTGGAGGAGGATACGGAGGCTTGCGTCGCGGCCGTCAGGGCGGTGATGGTCTTACCAGTGCCTGTTGCCATAGCGAAAGTGCCGCGTCCACCAGCCCGAAGCCAGTCGTTTACCGCACCTTGTTGAAACTCGTGCAGTGTAAGGTCGTCAGGTAGCGACGGGACAAGCGACACGCCTTCCAAAGAAGGGGCGATCGATGAGACTGGTTGGTCAGTTTCGGTTATTGTCCGCCCTGCAGACGGCTCGCGGATGCCGAAGTTGGACCGCATAGGATGTTCAATCCAGTCGTTTACCCGCCACAAAGCTACGCCATCAACGCGCTCGCCCCATAGCTGCTCGAACCGGTCTCGTTCTTCGCGGGCATACGCGCGCTGCTCCTCGTTCACCCAACTACGATGCAGCGGAAACGACTCCGAATGAAGCCTAGCCCCACCGATGGTTTCATTCGGACTGCCGGTGAACGTCATCCAGTTACCGGCCTGGTCAGAGAAGACTCCGATCTTCTCATGGAACAGTGCGTAACTGTGCGTATGCTCTCGCAGTGCAATACGGACATCCAGCCGACCAGAGGCGACCATCCATGTCAGCAGCTTCAGCCGGTCAGCTAGCACAGGGCTGGGAATCGGCTGCAAGATGGCGCGTCGGAGCCCCTCCTTGAGGTAGTTCTTGAGTGCCTCGCCCTTACCCATTGCCGCCAGCTCATCGTCGCTTAGGTGGGCCGGAGACGTAATGAGCCGCATCATGCCGCCGTTGAGAACGAACCTGTCAAGAGAGGGCGCAATTGCCGCCAGAATGCCCGCGGAGAAAAACCCAACGGCTCGATCGTAATTTCGCGACCGGGCGAAGGCAGGGACATAGAAATCTTTGATTAGGTCATCTGGCGGCGAGTTGTACCGGCGCTTCCACCTCGGTTCCCAAGAGGGCAAGTCGTCGGTCATCACGCGCCTTTCAGGAGGTCAAGCAAAGGATCCTTCACAGGATCGCGTTCTCTGCCGTCGCCGTCATACCTCTGACGCTTGGGAGAATCCAGATGAGCGTCTATCCCCGGCAACGGAACGTCGGGTCTTTGAGGCTGCATGCCTGAATCGCCAACTAGTGTTAGCAACAAAGCGGTCAAGATATCTACGGCGCTCTCTCTGCCACACTGTCGTATATTACGCAAATCAGCGATGGTGATCCCGAGCAACTGATCGAGGCGCCTAAGATGATTCTTGCGTAGCAGGTTTCGTGCTCGCTGGGTATGGCAACGGACGTCAACCTCGTCGCCTGCGGCCGTCGAGCGCCCCAACAACGTGCCTAGGTCGTTGGGGGAGTCGACGCCCACGAGGATCCGAGCCCATGCCCGTGCCGTCGCCACGCGCATCGTGCCGGCAGGAGCCGCGTCCACGTCGACGACCGCCTGCTCATACTCCACGTTCTCGCCTCACTCCCCACGATCCCTGAACCCACCATTGTTCTCAGCCTGTCGCCACGTCACCAACACCCTGGCGAGTGATACCTCGATCCTCTCCCCCGGACACACAGCCGCGTCCACGGGTTTGCGCCAGTCGTGTGTGAAAAAAATAGCGCAGCGATCACTGTGACACGCAGACACTGCGGAAGGTTGCCCTTCAGTACTGGTCTGTGAACCAGCCTGCCTGGCGTCCCCACGCGGCCCAAACAACACCCATCGCCACCGGGACAACACCAGCAGCCTCCATCCCAGTCAGGGCACACTGCAAGATGGCGGTCGTCGGTCACCAGACGTTCAGGGTGCCAGCCGCCCAGCCCGGCTCAATAGGATTCCTACTGTGTAGCCATGAGGCTCGCACGTGGGCCGCCCTCCGCAGGGAGTTGACGGCACCGAGATCAACTTGGCGGTCACACCTTTGCAAGCACACGCGGCCAAGTCAGGACCAGCGCAGGGGATGACTTGCTTGGAAGGGCATGACCTGCGACCACACGCGGCGAAAGCGACATAGTGGACGAGTCATGATGACTTGTAGGCGCGAGATAGGAGCACCGGCCAACCGTCTGGTACCCCAGGCGAAACTGTCCGGGACCGGCTCACCCGTAGGGCTAGCTAGCCCTACAAGGCACCCCTCTGGTCCTCCACGGGACTCAGATACACCGATCCCCCAGGGGGCCTGCCTGGGGGATCAGTAGGGTCGCGTCAGAAGGTGACGACGGCGCCAACTAGCCCTTCGATGGTGGCCATTTGCTTGTCCGCGCCCAGATATCCGATGCCGCGGTGCAGGTGCACGGTCAGCATGCGAGCGACGTTCTCATCGGATACTTCCTGCCCAACCGCCGCGCAGCGCTGCTTGAGCAGGGCCAGATAGACATCACCGTGCTGGCCGGCGAAGGTCTTCCAGGTCATCTCCACGTTGGAGTCGGTGACGATGTCCTTGACCAGCGGAGTCGAGGGGTCTTTGAGGGACAGCAACAACGCCCAGCGGCACAGTACGTTCCACTGGGTGATGCCCGTGGTGCGCTTAAGGTAGATCAGCCGGTCCTTAGCTGGCTGGGACAGGCGGACGTTGTCAACCGGCATGCTGTGCTCCTGCGTTCCACCAGTAGCCTTCGACGACAGCGGTGGTGAACTCGGTGTCGTCGTGGACGAGGGTGTAGGTCTGGGCGACGGACTTCTGCAAGCGGCCCAGCAGGTACTCGTCGATCTCCTCGTCAGTGGACAGCAGGAGGACCTGGTCGCTGGCGTTGGGGAAGTAGCGGTCGACGAGGTGCTCGCGATGACGGCTGTCGAGGCGGCCCAGCGGGGTGTCGATAACGCTGGGCAGGCGGTTGCCGGCGACCCGCATCAGGCCCCACAGCAGGGAGACGGCCAGGAGCTGGCGCTCGCCGGCGCTCAGGCGCGCGGAGTCGATGGGCTCGCCGTCGGCGTCGGCGAGGGTGAGGGTGAACTTGTCGGTGTCGATGCGCAGGTCGTGCACGAGTCCTTGCTTGCGCATGAGGACCTTGAAGCTTTGCAGGACGGCCACTTCGAGTCGGCTGATGTGCCGCTTGAGGAGGGCGGAGCCGAAGCGTTCGAGAGTGTCGCGGGCCTTTTCAGAGTATTTGATGATCCGCTCGACCTCTTCCGCTTTGACCTTGGTGCGGACGAACTCCTTGTGGGCTCGTTCGAGCAAGGTGGTGACGTGCTCGCGGCGTCGCTTGAGGTCCTCCAGCTTGGCCGTGGCGCGGTCGCACGCGGCTTGGCTGCGGGCGACTTCCACGATCTGCTCGTCCCGGGCCGCCTGTAGGGCTTCGACTTTGTCCTGGGCGGGGACGCCGGCGAGCTGCCGGTCCAGTTGGTCGAGTTGTTCTGTCAGTTCTGCGGCGCTGTGCAGTAGCTGCTGTGAGCGCTCCTGGTCCCGCTGGAGGAGTTCATTCAAGACGGTGAGCTGGGCCAGTGCGTCGTGCGGCAAGCGTAGGTCCACCGGCAGTTGCGTCTTGTCGGCACGCTCGGCGCGGTCGGCGTCCAGTTGCTTAAGCACATCGGCGCGGACGGTGTCGGGCACCAGATCCAGCAACCACTGGTCGCGCGCTTCGAGTACCTGCAGAACCTGTGCCGATTGCTGGGCTTCCTGCTCCTTTTCGGCCTGCCTGCGCACGTCCTGCAGGAGCGGCTGAGCCATCAGCAGGGGCAGCGGGCCCGCGGCGAGCTGAATCAGCTCGCCGCGCACCTGGGCCAGCCGGGCGGCGGTCTGCTTCTTGTCGTTCTCCAGCTCGATGCGCCTAGTGAACAGGTCACCGCCCTCGTCGGCGAACGCCTTCTCCAGACTGTCCAGCTTGCGCTGCGCCTTACCGAGCTCGGTGCGGGAGTGGGCGAGTTCCTGATGGGCGATGTCGTACTGGGAGACCACGGCCTCGCGTTCGGCTTCCTGGGCCCGAATGTTGTCCAGCAGATGCTGTTCTTCGTCGGACAGCTTCTGGCGACGCTGCAAGGCCAGCAGGTCGTTGCGCAGCTGCTGGACGGTGCTCACGCCCAGGAGGGAGTGGACGGCGGACTCGATGACGGAGGCGGCCCGTTCGGGGTCGGCCAGTGATTCGATTTTTTCACCGTCGAAGAAGGCCAGGGAAGCGATCTCCAAGGGGAGGAGGGACTCGACGTGGTCAGCCCAGCCCTCGCTCAACAGCCGATTGAACTTGCCCTCGGGCGTGACGTCGCGCTGCGTCTTTGCGCGTGCGCCATATGTGTCGTCGACGTAGACGTTGAGGAATTCTTTGAGGGTTTTTCCGCTGATGTGCCAGCTGCGGACGACGCGGTAGTAGTGCTCGTGCCCGCTGGTCATGACGGTGAACTCGAGAGTGATGGCAGAGCCGCGGCTGGGGTCGGCCTTGCGGTTGATGCTTTCGCGCAGGTAGGCGTCGTAAGCCTTGGTGCCGCGGCCGCTGCAGCGGGCGCGGTTGCCGTAGAGCGCCAGCTGGATGGCGTCGAGCAGGGTCGTCTTGCCGCACCCGTTCAACCCGCCGATCAGGATAATCGGCTTGTTCTTCTTGGGGGTGAGGTCGAGAGACTGCTTGCCGCGGTAGGCCCCGAATTCTTCGAGGGTGATCTTACGCAGGAGCATCGAGTTCGTTTTCGTCGTCGAAGGTCAGGTTCTCGGCGATGTCGTCACGCCACTTTTTCTTGCGCGTAGCGAATTCAACGGCGTCTTCGTGGTTGTCGTAGTAGCCCTTCTGCACGGCTTGCTCAAGGGCCTGGAAGAGGCCGGACCGGCGAGCCATGGTGCGGTACTTCCGCTCGACGGCGAGAAGTTCGCGGACCATGTTGTAGTGCAGGTCGTCGCCGTCGCAGACCTGCTTGAGGACATCCATCTCGTCGGAGCCCATGACAAGCTGCTCATCCAGGGGGCCGCCCGGGAACCGCTCACCGGTGGCGTCCTGGTAAATCTGCGGCAGGCTGTCCTCGACCTCATGCTTGTCGAACACCCAGATCCGGCGGATCTCATGGAGTTCGTCGAGCGTAATGAGTTCAATGTTCTGCACGTGCTCGGGAGCGTGGGCACGGATCCATGTTTGCGCCTGAAGCAGCTCCTTGAGCCACTCTTCGCGGTAGGACTGCAGATAGGGGCCGTGGATGGCGCCATCGTTGAACAGCATCACCTTGCCGTTCATCCGGCGGAAGTCACGGGCCGGCTTGTCCGGGCGTGGGAAGGGTGCCTTGCGGCCGGGTGGGAGATCGGGGTCGCCCTCCTGATAGTGGCCGAAGGGTGCATCAAGCTTGTTGCGCAGATCCAGCAGGGGGAGCATCCACTCCTTCTCCTCGTCGTTCTGGATCATGGCGGACATGGACTTGTCCTGCTCGACGAGGGTGCAGGTCCAGCAGCCGAAGCGGCTGGAGCCACAGGAGGGGGTGGTGGAGTCGACAACGAGGGGGCATTCGCCGTCCCCGGAGGCGCCCTGGTACATGGTGAGCAGGTCCTGATTGTTGTAGCCCCAGGGGTTGGGCTTCTGCATCAGGAACTCCCACACATCGTCGTTGGTCCAGTCCTCAACAGGGCTGTAAACGAGGGAGTTGGGCAGGTTGGCGTTGGGTGAGAGGCGATCGCGCACGCGTCGCTTCTCGTGCTTTTCCATGGCGCGGGCGCGGGCTTGGCTTTCTGACTTGCGAATGCCCAGCACCATGATCGCTTCGCCGTGGGCAGCGACCACGCTGCGGATGAAGCTGTTCGACGGCTTGATCTTCAGTCGCTCGGTGCACCAGCGAAACTTCGGGCGCGGGGCAGGATAGCCGCGCCCGATGAGGTTCACCCAGAAGGTGTCCTTTATCTCCGGCGTGAGGCGGTGTGGTTCGATCGGCAGGCTCTGTGCCTGTGCCGCCTCCTGCATGGTGCCCAGGGAGGCAGAGACCCAGGCAGCGACAACTGGGTTCTCCACCAGGGTGTCAGTGGAGATGACGTGCACGGCCTTGGTGCGCTGCTCGGCGGGCAGGTCTGCGAGTGCCATCCACACCAACTGCAGGACGGCGGTGGAGTCCTTGCCTCCGCTGTAGCCGATGACCCAGGGCACCTGGTCGGCGGTATAGAGCTCGCGGATCTCCTCAGTGAGCTCGGTGACGACCTCGTCCAGCGAACGCCCGTTGAAGGGCTTGCGGCGTACGGGGGTGAGCCCGAGGTTGAGGGGGATGGTGGTCATGCCTCGCCTCGCAGGTATGCGTCTTCCACGCGTTGTTCTTCCGGGCTCAGCTCCAGGCCCAGATGCTTACGCAGGTAATTAACGGTAAGTGTCACGTTTTGGTGGCTTTTGGAGACGCGGCCGCCGACGATGGCGCGCCCCTCCCAGTCGGCGTTGGCCCGGCTCCAGTCCACGTGCTTCAACGGAACCAGACGCTTCTTCCACACAGTCACCTTGATGGACTCTCGCAGCAGCGAGTTGCCGATACGGCCCAGCGCATGCAGGGCGATGCCGTGACTGTGAATGAAGTCTCGGCGCATCTCTTGCGCGGACAGCCGCTTGTCACGCACCATCGCCCATTCGGGCAGCGCGGCGTCCATGGCCTCCCAGAACGATTGCGCCAGCCCAGTCGCCTCGTCCTGCTTCAGCTCGAGGCCTTGGAGCAGGGATTGGTTGCCGAAGTACAAGGCGCTGAGGGTGAACAGCTTGCGAGAGCGGGCGGACAGGGTGCTTTTTTCCATCTCCACAAAGCCCTTGAAGATGGCCGAGCATTCGGTGAGGGTCCGGGTGATCTGTGCGTTGACATCCCGGTGGTCGTACAGGACGCCGATCGAGCGCGCCGGACGGACGGCGTGCCGGTTGAGGTCGGCGAACATCTGCTGAGAGCGCGCGAGTCCCGTGTCGTGGAAGAAGACCACGGCGATGGTCTCGTCCCCCAGGTCGGGGTTTTCCTTCAATGCCAGCTCGATGGCGGCGCGGCGGTGCTGCCCGTCGTTGATGAGGAAGCGTGCGTCCATTGGGATGCGCAGCTGCCCGGTACGGTGCGCGACTCCTTCGGCTCCCTGGCTATCGAAGACCATGTCTCCGTCCACGGAGGCGGTCAGGGCGCTGAAGACATAGTCCTCGGGGTTGTCCAGGATGTAGCGGGCGAGCGCCGGCAGGCGTCCCTTGTTCAGGACGCGCTGGGCTCTCAGTTCGGCGGGGAGATCATCTTCGTCGAAGAGGAAGATCTTCGGGATGAGCCGCAGCGGGCACATCGACGCATAAAACTCCCGCCCCGCCTGCACCCCGCGGATCGCGGGGAAGGTGTACTCAAAGCCATTAGACGCTCGCGAGACAGCCCGCCCCGCAGCTTTGCTCGCCGCTTCAGTCTGCACCCGCGCACTCTAGCGTGCGCGTACGTGTCCTGAGAAACGTACGTCGCTTCCGCCTCGACGTACTCAGGTGCACAAAATGACGTACCACGCCTTCGACCATGCGTCTACAGTCGGCGAAGCGAAACAGGAACAAGCACTGCAAGGACGATGTTGACGTACTGGGGTGATGGCTTCGTGCGCTGCGGTCCCAGCGTGTACGTTAACCACTTGACGTACGACCGTTATGCAAGTGTGCAAAGAGGCGGGTGAGCGCCGTGGTGGCGTATCTGGATGTGGCGGCGACGACACGGGTGGACCCGCGGGTTGCCGCGGTGGTGCTGCACTGGATGACCGAAGACTTCGGCAACGCCGGCAGCCGCACCCACGAGTACGGTGCACGCGCCAAGAAGGCGGTGCAGCAGGCGCGTTCCTTCATCGCCGGCACCGTGGGCGCCAAGACGGAAGAAGTGATCTTCACCAGCGGGGCGACGGAGTCCAACAACATCGCTCTGCTCGGGTTGGCGCCGCACGGCGAGCTCACGGGTCGCAAGCACATCATCACCTCCGCCATCGAGCACAAGGCGGTACTGGAGCCGCTGACGCACCTACGTGATACCCGCGGCTTCGAGGTCGACTTCCTCTCCCCTGGCCCCAGCGGCCGCATCACCGCCGACGCCGTGCTGGAGCGGCTGCGTCCAGACACCCTGGCGGTGTCGCTGATGCACGTCAACAATGAAACCGGCGTCATCCAACCGGTCGCCGAACTCGCCGAGAAGCTACGCGTCACCCCCACCTATCTGCATGTCGACGCCGCTCAGGGCTACGGCAAGGTCCCCGCCGACCTGATGGCGCCCATCGACCTGATCAGCATCTCCGGCCACAAGATCGGCGCCCCGAAGGGCGTCGGCGCTCTTATCACCCGTCGGCGGGGATGGGACAAGGTGCCGCTGGAGCCGATCATGTTCGGCGGTGGGCAGGAGCGCAAACTGCGCCCCGGCACCCTCGCAGTGCCGTTGATCATGGGCCTGTGCGAGGCCGCGAAGGTCTTCACCGAGAGCCGGGAAACGTGGGAGCGGGGGGCGAAGGCGATGCGCGAACGGATCCTTGCTGCACTCAGCACGACACGCTTCCGCCTCAACGGAGACCCCGAGCACAGCGTCCCCCACATCCTCAACGTCAGCTTCGATGAGCTGAATGCCGAAGCACTCATCGTCCGCCTCAAAGACCAGGTCGCCATCGCCACCGGCTCGGCCTGCACCAGCGCCTCCTACACCCCCAGCCACGTCCTTCAGGCGATGGGCCTGGACGACGCCGTGGCTGCCAACGGGCTGCGTCTTTCCTGGTTCCCTTCCCAGGCAGCCGATTTCGACCCCCTCCCGCTCGCCGAGACCATCGCCAGCATGCAGCCTCAGGAAGGTTGACCAGCCCTACGCCTCGGAGCGACGCACCAGCCGGTGTCCGCGCAGCTGCCGGCCGCACCTGACGAGCTCGGCCTCCCAGCCGTTCTCGGTCCCGATCAGATGCGGCCGTTCATACAACCCCACCCGCATCTCAGACTCGGTCAACCGGCGGTATCGCGGCACGTCCGGATCATCCGGTGCCAGAAACTCGTGCTTGCGGTGCAGCAGCGGCCGGTTGGCCGAGCTCTCGTATGAGAGATGGGACGCCTCAAGCGTCTGCAGGTCCACCATGTAGGAGGACCGGATCCGCGGATGCGGGTCTTTGTCAAAGTCCGGGTAGTCCAGCCACGACACCGCTCGCCCTTGGTGCTTGAGCTTGGCCACGGTCCACTGCTCCGGGCGACCGGCAGCGATCGATGCGCAGTGCTCGTACAAGCGCAATACCGTCGGGATCCGCTCCAGCGCGCGTCGATGCACGTACAGCGCCGTCGGTGTCACCTTGCCGGCAATGGAGGCATTCATGGCATTGCGCACGTAGCCGTCGTCGCGGAGCTTCAACAACAGTCGGTCAGCCCGCTGACACGCCTCCTTGTAGGAACTGAAGAACGTGCGCACGTCCTGTTGCAAGCCCACTGGCAGACTCCCGAACGGCCCACGACCGTTGAACAGCTCCACCGCCAGGTAGAGCAACGTGTTCAACGTCGATCGCTTCCCCCCCCCGCAGTGGCCCGCTCAGGATCAGCACCATCCCGCACCAGGCGCTTGACGTCGCCAGGCCGCAGATGAGCCAAGAGCTCCGCAACGGTCCGCGGCATCTCCTCAATCCGCGGCGGACGTCCCCTGCGCTCGAAGAAGTCCACCACCGCACTCACAGCTGAGGCAGTGTCCTCGGAAGCAAGCCACTCGGCATCCGGTATCACACGCCGCGCCAGATAGCTCAGACGGGCGCGCTCGTCCCGGAACGCGTAGACAACTCCGGGCGCAGCCGCCACCACCCGCCCGCCGGTCACCTGCTCCACGTACTCCCGCAGCTCACTCGCAGCATATAGATGCTGGAACGTCTGGCGACTCGTCAGCAGGCCGTCACCGAATGCCTGACCGTGGACCTTTGACTTCTCCCATGTCAGCCTGGCTGAGACCACCAGGAGCATCGAGGCCAGCTCCCACGCCTGCTCCAAGGTTTGTCGACGCTCTACCGGATCCTCGATCACGTTCAACACATAGGTCAGCAACACCACGTCGCTGGCGACCAGTTGCGTGCCAGAGCGGTAATACGGATCCCACCCCGCCACCTGGCAGTCCAGTTGCTGCAAAGCTCTGACATCGTCACCACGGCCACAGCCGTAGTCGAGGATCGTCCGCTCAGGTACCAACTGGCGGTCCGCCAGCGCCTGACGCGCGGGCACCGACAGCGTCATCCGCCCAATCGCCGTCCGGCGACGCTCACTACCCCAGATTTGCTGCATAACAGACACCTGCGTCCAGGTAACGACACCATCAGCAGGGTAGAAGACATTGGTCCGGCGCACCCACGCAACGACAAAGGTGCCCCCAAAGCGCCGGCAGGCGGCTGTCTGGCGGTGGACGGTTGTCACGCACGCTGGCCAGTCCTTACGACGGTAAACGTACCCCGGCTATGAGCACACGCGAGGGGTGCAGCACCTGACGCTCGCCGCCGCCGCGTCTGCCACCGTGCGTGCTATCGGGATGCGGCAGGCCTCTTTATGTGACTGAGCCACTTCTCGACCAATGTCGCTTGAGTAGGGGTAAGCCCCGCCAGGGATCCATCCTGGAGTTTTTTGCGTAGATCCGCCCTTGTGAGAGACCTGGATAGTTCTTCGATTTCTCGGGCACCCACGATACGGCTTAGAAACAGCTCGAGGAGGAAGCTTGAATCAGGATATTCCAGCAATTTCCGACCAGCCAGGGTCAAGTTCATGTGGTCATTCTCAACATCCACTAGCCCCAGGGAAACCAGGACACGCGACCGTCGACGCGCCTCATCGGAGCGCGTAATCGTAGGAAACCGCTCCTGGAATTTGGCGACGTAGTCATCCCAACTCGGCTGACCGTCGGCAAGGTCGGTCATAGAAACGATGCAGTCCAAGAGATCCTTGCCTCGATCCGATGGCATCTTCTCGATATAATAGCGCGGCTGAGCATGCCGAGACGGCTGGGAGGAGCTTCCTTGAATGGGGCTACCAGCCTTGCCTGTAATAGTTGCCAATGCCTCCAAGTCGAGGGAGAGGAGGGAAAGACGCGACGCCTGGACGCCAATGCCGTGCTCGGTTAGCAAATCACTCAACAACCGGCCATCGATCAGGTGAATTGGAGTTAGGGCATTATCTAGGGCCTCCTTGGGGGCATCTTTAGTGTACTTTCCGGTGGTCACGATGATCCCTTGAGTACCAGCCCTCAGCGTGCCCCTGAGTTCTCTGACTTCCTTGACCGTTACCGGTTTCGACCAACGCTTCACCTGAATCGCGGTAGGTACTGTCATAACGCCGCCTGCAACGAGAGTGGCACGGACGTCAACGCCACCATCCTTAGACCTTCTAGTGACCTTTACGTCTTCGTATCTCATCGCAGTGAACAAATCAGCTACGATGTGCTCGAAAACTTCCGGAGGAACTTCTCGCAACTGCTTCAGCAGCTGCTCCTTGACTTGCTCATTTTCTTGTTCAATGGCCAGCTCAGCTCGGTTACCGGGAGGGCGGAGGCGAATAGACCTCCCGGACATCGAAAAGCGCTGTCGATATCCTCGCGCCGAACGCAATCTGTCATCCCTCAACAACGCTTCAAGCAGCTGATCTTGCGCGAGGGTGCTGCCGGCGATCTGTTCGTCACCCAATTCCGTGAGAATTCGGTCAAACTCCAGAGGGCCCCCACTGTGGTCACGGAGGACTTCGTAGACCTTGTGAGCGGTGAACTGTCCAGGAGTGGCGAGAACTGTGAAGGCGGAGTCCATCAGTGGTTTGCGTACCTTCTGTCAGATTGTGTGCGTGCTATCGGTGCGACCGACGCATGAAGCGAGGCGAGCATCGGGAGCAAGCATGACACTGAGGTCTGACAACCCACCGGGGGGTCAGGGCATTTGGCCCCGCACCCATCGGACAGGTGGTGGACGAGCAGTGGCTACCGAGACCTACCCATCCCCTTGACCAGCCCAGACGGCTGAAGCCGACGCCCTCCGGAGTCGGGCGCGAATGGCTATCGAGCGGTCAGACCTTCCGCTGCCTTTCCCAGATCGCGTGGTCTAGCTCCCACGGTGTGCACCTCAAGCGTGCCGCAGCCTCAGTGATGAGTTCGATCGCTTGGGCCGTGGTCACCGTGCGCTGCAGCACTGCTTGCAGCCATCGAAGAACCATCCGGTCCGGCTTGATGCGGCCGTCGTCCCCCAAGAGCATCCACAGGTAGGCGAGACGTGCGCCGGAGCCGTGGCCGGGAACCCCCGCGAGGTCACGCTCAACGGCCTTTAGCTTGTCCACGTCAGCCAGCGACCCGTTGGCTTCAGCGAGGGTTGAAATGCCGTGGGATACCAGGATCTCGGCGTATTGACGGGCAGCCTCCACCTTCAGCGGAGCATCGCGGTTTGCCCGTGTGCGCTGCCTGTTCTGCAAGATCTCCGAAGAAAACGCCGCTTCGCCGTGGGTCTGGATGTGCGTAACGAAGCCCTGTAGCGGTTGCTCGTCGCGGACAGGGAGTTGCGCACTACCTGACAGCGGGTCTGAGATGCCAGCCCAGCCCGCGTAGCGGTGGCAGGTCGGGACCGTGTGCCGCTCGTAGTGAGCGTTGATAGAGAAGACGGCGTCCAGGACACACAGGGAGGCATGGCCCCACCGACGGCCTCGCGGTTTAAGCGCTAGATGCCCAGCGGCAACGACCACTTGTCCTATCTCGTCCATCGATCCCCCATTGATCAAAACCGGGAGACAGTGTTGCATAGGGTACTTACAAGAGACCGAGGTTCGTCCACACACCGCGAGGGCGTCGGCAGGGTTTGGGTGCGCTGTCGAATACGTGTCGAGACTCATCGGGGAGCACTCGTGTTCCTGGCCGCTGCCATCGGTGTCGCGGGCGGGAACTACTGGTTCCTGCTATGACCTCGTGACGGGTGCTACGTCCCACGCCTGGCCTGACTTCCAGCGCCAGGCCGTGGACTACCTGTGGACAGGGTGATCTCAGCAGGCTCCTTTAGGTTCTGTGACCTGCACATTTCCACAAGTCGGAAGCCCCCTCCGGAGCCGTGTGCGCAGGTTCGAATCCTGCCGGGGCACCTCGAAGAAGGTGCCTAAAGACCCCGCCATCAGCGGTTTCGCTGAGGACGGGGTCTTCGCGTATGTGCAGGCGGATGCCGCCGAGTAGAGGCATCCGAACAAGGCCCGCAGCCGCCGGCCGCTCGCGCGCTCGTAGCCGGACTACGAACGGATCGTCCAGCGCTCCGAAATCCTGCCGGAGCGACTCGCCCAGGACGTCTGACAGTGATGGGCCCTCGCCGTTGTCGGCCGGAGAAGGCCGGAGAGTTGTTCGCCATGGCTCCGGTCCGACAGCGGGTGTGGTGGGGTCAGGGGGTCGGCGGGGGCAGGTAGTCGCCGTGCTTCAGGTCTTCGAGCAGTGTCGGGTGTGTGGGCGACCAGCCGAGCAGTTCCTGGGTGTGCGAGCTGGAGACGGGCGCATCGAAAGCGTAGACGGTGGCCATGAACGGGCTCGGGAAGTGCGCGGCGGCCTGGTCGGGGGTCAGCGAGACCGCGGGCAGATCCAGGCCCCGGGCGATCGTCTCCGCGATGCTCTTCAGGGTGACGCCGCTTTCGGCCGCTCCGTGCAGCACGCTGCCTGCCGGAGCCTTCTCCAAGGCCAGACGGAACAGGACCGCCGCGTCGAGCCGGTGTACCGCGGGCCACCGGTTGCCGCCGTCGCCGACATAGGCCGAGACGCCGGTCTGTCGTGCGGTGGCGATGAGCATGCCGATGAAGCCGTGGTCGCCGGGGCCGTGGACGGTAGGAGCGAGCCGGACCACGCTGGTGCGTACTCCCCGGGCGGTGAAGCCCAGGCAGGCTCGCTCGCCCGCGATGCGGAAGGCGGCGATCCCGGCCGTGTCGGGCTCGTCCTTCTCGGTGCTCTCCCGGCCGGCGGGCATGACGAGCGTGCCCGAGGTGGTGACCAAGGGCTTGCCCGAGTGTTCCAACGGCCGGCCGAGCGCCTCGATGGCGGTCCGGTCCCGCCGCATCATGTCGTCGAGGTCGGAGAAGTCGCCGCCGTAGGCCATGTGCAGGACTCCGTCGGCGGCCTCGGCGCCGCGGCGCAGGCTGTCGAGGTCGTCCAGGGAGCCGCGGTGCGGTGTGGCGCCCAGCGACTCCAGCCGGGCGGCGGCGGCGTCCGAGCGCGCCAGAGCGGTGACGGTGTGGCCGGCCGCGATGAGCTCGGCGACGACGGCGGGGCCGGTCAGGCCGGAACCACCGGTGACGAATACACGCATGGAACGTTCTCCCCACATGCCAGTGACTGGCACTACTTAGCGCCAGTCACTGACTCTACGGTAGCGCCAGTCACTGGCGTCAAGTAGTGCCGGTCACTGACGTGTGCGGTATCGTCGTGGGGTGCCACGGAGCGGAGCAGAAGCGCGCCGCCGCCTTCAGCAGGCGGCCCTGGAGCTGTACCGGGAACGAGGGTTCGACCAGACCACCACGGCTGAGATCGCCGCCCGGGCCGGCGTCAACGAGCGCACGTTCTTCCGGCACTTCCCGGACAAGCGTGAGGTGCTCTTCGACGGCGAAGCCGACCTGCGCGCCGCGCTGATGCGGGAGGTGGCCGAAGCGCCCGAAGGTCTCCAGCCGCTCGAGATACTGCTCTACGCCTTCCGGAAAGCCGGACGGATCCTCGAGGACAACCGCCCCTTCTCCGAACCACGACTCGAAGTCATCGCCAAGACACCCGCGCTCCGCGAACGCGACTTGGCCAAGGCCGCGTCGCTCACCGACGCCGTGGCGGAGGCGCTGCGTCAGCGCGATGTCGCCGACCGGCTGGCCGCCCTGGCCGCTCAGACCGGCTGGGCCGCCTTCCACCACGCGGCCCGAGCCTGGATCGACGACCCCTCACAGAGCCTGGACGCACAGCTCCTCCAGGCCTTCGACGATCTGCGTGCGCTCTCCGCGCCCGCCCCACCGGCACAGGCACAGGCACAGGCACTGCCTGAGAGCTGACACCTCACCCACGGCCACCGTCCTCGCGCGCGAACCGCGGCAGGGACACTCCGAGGGCCACCGAAGCCTGTGCGCATGCGGTTGCCCCGCCATGCCTCGACCGCCAGTTTCCGCAGGGCGGTCATTCCCGGGTCGCCGAGGACGTCTTCGCAGTCGAGCGGATCGATGTCGGTGAAGTCGTCGGCGTCGCCGGGTACGTGGCCGGCCAGCCAGTGCGCGAGTTCCTCCGGGGCGGGCGCGGCCGCCGGGCTCGTCCAGGGCCGGCTCCGCCTCGTAGCGTTCCGTGCCGTGGACGGTGGCGGTGACCCGGGTGTCACCGACGTCGACGCCGGACTCCTGCGCTGCTTGTACGGCCGTCAGCGGACGTCCGCCCGCTGGTCCGGTCCGGTGATCCGCCGCGACGGCACCCCTTCGGTGGCCTGTGCGGCGCGTCGGTCGGTTGCCGCCGGGGGCTGGGGGACGGCGTGGCGGCGGGGGGTCGGGAGGGCGAGGGTCGGGTTGGCTACGGCCCAGGCCGCGCCCTTGCAGATCAGTTCCTTGTAGAGGGCGGCGAGCCTGCCGGTGAGGGTCGCGTCGACGGCGCGGTCGTCGGCGGTGACGTACTGGATCAGGCCTTCCCTGCGGCCCAGGGAGATGCACTGGTTGAAGTAGCGCAGCGGCACGTTCGGGAGCTTGCCGCCGGTCAGGCGTGCCGCGATGGAGTCGGCGGCCTGCCAGGCGGTGGGGACGCCCGAGGCGCACGACATGCGCAGGGGCTGGTCGCCGGCGCCCGTCGCCAGGGCCGCGTCGCCGATGGCGTACACGTCCGGGTGCGAGAGCGAGCGCATGGTGTCGTCGACCACGATCCGGCCTGTTTCGGTGGTCTTGAGGGTGGTGGCCCGTGCGATCGGGTGGGCCGCGAAGCCCGTCGTCCAGACGGTGACCGCGGCCGGGACGGACGTGCCGTCGGCGGTGGTGACGTGGTCGGCCCCGACGGCGGTGACGGCGGTGTGCTCGTGCACGGTGATGCCGAGCCTGTCGAAGACCTTCCGCAGGTGCCGGCGGCCCTTGGCGGAGAGCCAGTCGCCGAGGGCGCCCCGGGCGGCGAGGGCGACCGCGAGGTCCGGACGCGCGTCGGCGATCTCGGTCGCGACCTCCAGGCCGGTGAGACCGCCCCCGACCACGACCACGGGCTGTCCGGCGTCCAGACGGGCCAGGCGCTCGCGCAGCCGCAGCGCTCCTGGGCGGCTGGCGATCTCGTGGGCGTGTTCGGCGGCGCCGGGGACGCCCTGGTCGGTCCAGCCGCTGCCGAGGGCGTACACGAGGGTGTCGTACGTCATCTCCTCGGCGCCGTTCGCGGTGTGGACGGCGACGGTCCTGCGGTCGACGTCCACGGCGGTGACCTTCCCGAGCCTCAGTTCGACGCCGGTGCCGGCGAACATCTCGCTGAACGGCCGGGGCCTGAGGTCCTGGCCGGTCGCGAGCTGGTGCATCCGTACGCGTTCGACGAAGTCGGGCTCGGCGTTGACGAGGGTGACGGCGACGTCGTCGCGGTGCAGCCGCTTGGCGAGGCGGCCGGCGGTGATGGCTCCCGTGTATCCGGCTCCGAGGACGACGATGCGGTGCTGCATGTCCGTACTCCTGACTGCTGTCTGGGGCGGGTTCGCCACTTGAACCGGGTGGCCTCCCGTTTCCTGACAGGTGTGGAGTGTGAAGCACGTCACAGCGCTCTGCGGTGCTTCACAGCGCCTCACAGCGCCTCACCGTGCCTTACCGTGCCTCACCGTGCCTCACCGCGTGGTCAGAAGGTGACCAGCAGGGGTTCGCCGTGGTCGGTGGCCGACCACCGCCGGGTCGCGCGTTCGAGCTTGTCGGGGTTGACCTGGCTGCGGAACGCGGCGATGCCCTCGGCGGTGATCTCCAGGCACATGACGCCGATGACACGGCCGTCGACGACCGCCACCACGGCGGGGCCGCCGTTGGCGGTCGTGGGGTACATCTCGAGTGAGCCGCCGACCAGGGAGCGCTTGGCCTTGCCGGGGGCGAACAGGCCCCGCATGAACTTCGCGACCGCGAGAGCGCCCTCGAACGCCTTGGCGCGGGCCGGAACCTTCCCGCCGCCGTCCCCCATCGAGACGGCGTCCTGGGTGAGCAGCTGCACGAGGGGCTCGGTCCGGCCGCTGGTGGCGGCCGCGAGGAACTCCTCGACGATCCGGCGCGTGGTGGCCTCGTCGGTCTCGGTGCGGGTCCTGCCGTCGGCGACGTGCTTCTTGGCGCGGTGGAAGATCTGCTGGCTGGCGGCCTCGGTGATGCCCAGGATCTCGGCGACCTCCCGGTGCGGGTAGTCGAAGGCCTCCCGCAGCACGTACACCGCCCGCTCGTTGGGCGAGAGACGCTCCAGGAGGGCGAGGACCGCGTACGAGACCGACTCCCGCTGTTCGGCGGTGTCGGCCGGGCCCAGCATCGGGTCTCCGGCGAGCAGCGGCTCGGGGAGCCATTGGCCCACGTAGGTCTCGCGCCGCGCGCGGGCCGAGGTGAGCTGGTTGAGGCACAGGTTGGTGAGGACCTTCGTCAACCAGGCCTCGGGGACCTCGACGTGGTCGACATCGGCGGCCTGCCAGCGCAGGAACGTGTCCTGCACGGCGTCCTCGGCCTCGCTCGCGGAGCCGAGGAGGCGGTAGGCGATGGCCTCCAGGCGGGGCCTCGACGCCTCGAAGCGGTTCACGTCGTTCACGGTCAGGGCCATGGCCCGGATCCTAGCTCTCGCGGTTCTTGCGGTCCTTGCGGTCCTTGCGGTTCTCGCCGTGCTCGCCGTGCTCGCGGTGCTCGTGGCGTGCGACGGCCGCCTGTACCGTTCGGGCCTCGCGTGAGGAAGGATGGCCGGGTGTCCACCATGATCGTTGAGGTCCACGTGCCGTTGTCGTCGGTCCCTAACCCGTCGGACGGTGCCTCCCCGTCCTCCTGGATCGACCAGGTCGAGGAATTCCTGGTCGATGTCGAGGACGAGGGCGACGTCGAGGTCTACGACGACGGGGAGCAGGTCGAGGACGTCTACGTCTTCTTCGTCACCGGGGCCTGCGAGGAGGAGCTGCTGGCGGTGGCGTCCCGTGTGGCGATGCTGCCCGGGGTTCCCGCCGGGGCGTTCGCGGTCGTCAGCCACGAGGGGGCCGAGGAAGTGGGGGTGGGGCGGCGGGTGGAACTGCCGACGGCAGCCCCGGCCTGAGGGCCGCAGGGGCCGCGACACGTCTCCGGTCCGGCGGCGTGCGCGGCTTCAGGGCTGCGGCCGTTCCGCCGCTAGCGGGAGTCGGTCGCCGTGGTGGCGTTGGTGGTCGTGGCGTTCGTGGTCGTGGCGTTCGGGGTCGTGGTCGTGGCGTTCGTGGTGGTGCGTTCGTCGCGCCGGGCGGTGATCCGGCCCCTGGGAGGGGTGTCGGCGCGGGGGCGGGGGCGGAGCAGCCAGGCTGCCAGTGCGGCGCCGAACAGCATGATGACGCCGGAGACGAGCAGGCACAGCTGGAGTCCGTCGAGGAAGGACCGGGAGAGGGCGTTCAGGGCGGGGGCGGTGTCGCGGCCCAGGGGAAGGGCGGCGACGGCTCCGAGGCCGTCGGCTTCCACCGCGTCCTGTATCCGGCGGCCGGTCGCATCCGTCAGGCCGGCCGCGGCGAGGTGACCGGGCAGGGCGGCGACCGCCTTGCCGGTCAGCAGGGCGCCGAGGATCGCGGGGCCGAGGGCGCCGCCGACCTGGCGGAAGGCGTTGTTGCCGGCCGCCGCCATGGCCGCCTGGTGGTGCGGTACCGAGGAGACGGCGGTCGCGGTGATGCAGGGGAAGGCCAGCCCCAGGCCCAGGCCGAGGAGTGCCAGGCGCCAGGCCAGGGAGGCGAAGGAGGTGTCGGCGCCGACGTTCATCAGGGAGAACAGCGCCACGGCGGTGAGGGCGAGTCCGCTCGTGATCAGCGTGCGCGGTGACAGGTAGCGCATCAGCCGGCCGACCGTGGTGCCCAGGATCATGGGCAGCGCGGTGGTCATCAGCAGCCGCAGGCCGGCCTCCAGGGTGCTGAGCCGCTGCACCATGCCCAGGTAGAGGCTGAGGACGAAGAAGAAGCCGAGCAGTCCCAGGAAGCTGATCATCACGACCAGCGCCGACCCGGTGAAGGCGGGGCTGCGGAAGAGCGACACGTCCAGCATCGGGCTCGGGCTGCGCCGTTCGATCAGGACGAACGCCACGGCGGAGCAGACCGCCACCACCAGGGCCGTGACGACGCGGGCCGCGGCGAACGAGGTGGCCCCGCCCTCGATGACGCCGTACACCAGGGCGACGATCGCCAGGGTGGCGGTGGTCTGGCCCGGCCAGTCCAGCTTGCGCTCGACCGGGGAGCGGGACTCGGTCAGGACGAAGGCCGCGACGACCATGGTGATCAGCGACAGGGGAAGGGGCAGCAGGTAGATCCAGCGCCAGGCGGCGTGCTCGACGATGACACCGGCGACGAGCGGGCCGACGGCCAGGGAACCCATCATCGACGTCGTCCACAGGCCGATGTACTTGCCGCGTTCCCGGGGGTCCGGGACGGCGTGGCTGATCAGTGCGAGCGTCATCGGCAGCAGCGCGGCGGCGCCCACGCCCGCCAGCGCCTGGCCGATCCAGACCATCTCGACGGACTGCGCGGACAGGCCGACCGCGGCGCCGAGCGCGCAGAAGGCCAGGCCTGTCTGGAAGACCTTCTTGCGTCCGTGGACGTCGCCGAACACGCCGGCGGTGAGGATCAGCGCGGCGACCGGCAGGACGAACGCGTCGGACACCCAGGACAGGTCGGCCGTCGACGCGTCCAGCGCCTGCTGGATCACCGGCAGGCTCACCGAGACCGTCGTCACGGGGAAGTAGCCGACGAAGACCCCCAGACAGGCCATGACCAGCGTCGCCGTACGCCGGTCGCGGTGTTTCTCCATCAGTTCCCCCATCACTGCTGCACTCACTTCGGGCTCCTTCGCGACCGCCTGCGGGCCACCTTCGGTCGCACGATCGTCGAGCGACCTCCGAGCGACCTCCGAACGACCGCCGAACGACCTGGGAACTATGCGGCGCCCCCGGCCCGTGAGGCGAGCCGGCGGCCGTCGACGCCGGATTTCCGACAGTGCGGCCGCTGTCAGGGCGGGAAAGTTCCACGCTCCGGGACGCGCTCCGGGACGCGCTCCGGGGCAGGCTCCGGGACGAACTCCGGGCAGGCTCCGCGACGGGCCCCGGAACGGGCCCCGGAACGGGCCCGGGAACGGGCCCCGGAACGGGCCCGGGAACGGGCTCCGCGACGGGCTCCGGGGCGGGTGGTGCCCCCGCCCCGGACCACCTCGCTCCGTGAGGTCGTGGCCATCGATCGGGTGGGCGGGGCACGGGATTCATGAGACGCGCCGTTCCGGTTCGCCCGGATACGCCCATAAGACAGGTGTTATGTGGTTATGCACACTCATACGCGGCGTAGCCTGCTCGGTGCCTCGATCGCGGCCGTCGGATCGGGAGCCCTGACCTCGTGTTCCGGTTCCGGCTCGCGCCCGGGGGCCGAGCGTCGGCCGGAGTCCGGGACGAGCGCGGGTGCGGGGCCCGGCCCTCACTCGGCGTCCGGATCGCCTTCGGGGCTCCACCCCTACTCGGCGGGCAGGACCGACGGTCACGACGGTGGCGGCTTCGTACCCAAGGGACCCGAGGGATACGTGAACCCGTCCGACCCCGAGGTCGTCGCCGCCGAGGAGGCGCGCGGGAAGGGACCCGTGCGCAAGTTCCGGCTGACGGCCACCGAGACCTCCCTCGACCTGGGCGGACGGACCGTCAGATCATGGGCGTACGGCGACTCGCTGCCCGGCAAGGAGGTGCGGGTGTCGACGGGCGACATCCTCGAGATGACGCTCGCCAACCACCTGCCGGAAGCGACGACGCTCCACTCGCACGGCATCCGTCTGCGCTGCGACATGGACGGCGTCCCCGGCCTCACCCAGCACTCGATCAGGCCCGGCGCGGACTTCACCTACCGCTTCGCCGTGGCGCACCCGGGCACGTACTGGCTGCACTCGCACTCGGGCATGCAGCTCGACCGCGGTCTGTACGCCCCGCTGATCGTCGAGGACCCCAAGGAGCCGCTGTCGTACGACAAGGAATGGGTCGTCGTTCTGGACGACTGGGTGGACGGTGTGGACGGCTCCACTCCGGACGGCGTGCTCACCCAGCTGAGCAAGGGCCGGCGCGTGCCGATGGACATGGGCGAGGACGACCTGCACACGGGGTCCGGACACGGCGGGCCCTCCGGCACCGGCCGGCCGGGAGGCGGAAAGGCCACCGGCCCCTCCCGCATCCTGCACGGGGTGCGGAGCGCCATCCTGAGAAGCGACGGCGGGCATGTCGACTACCCGTACTACCTGGCCAACGGCCGGCTGTCGCGGGCGCCCTCGGTGTTCCGGGCGCGGCCCGGCGACCGGATCCGGATCCGGCTGATCAACGCCGGGGGCGACACCCCCTTCCGGGTCGCGCTCGGCGGCCACCGGATGACCGTGACCCACACCGACGGCTACCCCGTCGAGCACACCCTGACGGACGCGCTGATCCTGGGCATGGGCGAACGTTACGACGTCCTCGTCACCGTCAAGGACGGCGTGTTCCCGCTGGTCGCCCTCGCCGAGGGGAAGAAGGGACGGGCCCTGGCGGTCCTGCGGACGAGCGGCGGGAAGCTGCCCGGGCCCTCCGTGCGCCCCCGGGAACTCGACGGCCGGCTCGTGCCGGCGAGACGGATGGTGCCCGACGAGTCCGTGGCCTTCCAGGACCGCGCCCCGGACCGCGAGCTGCGCTTCCGGATGACCGGCAGCATGGAGAAGTTCGACTGGTCCTTCGACCACCGGCCCTACGACATCGAACAGCGCTTCCCGATCGAGGAAGGGGAACGGGTCCGCGTGACCCTCGCCAACGCCACCGACATGTGGCACCCGATGCACCTGCACGGCCACACCTTCGCCCTCGCCGGCATCGACTCGGCCGGGGCCCGCAAGGACACCGCGCTGGTGCTGCCGCACCGCAAACTCGTCATCGACTTCAACGCCGACAACCCGGGACTGTGGATGCTCCACTGCCACAACCAGTACCACGCCGAGTCCGGCATGATGACCATCCTCGGCTACCGGAAGTGAACGGCGAGCGGGCGGCCACGTGACCGCGTGGCCCCGGGCCGTCAGCGGGGTCCGCGTGCCCGCTCGCTCGTGCTGGCGCGGACGCTGAGCTCCACCGGGACGACCGTCAGCGGGGGCGGCGGCGTCTCCGGCGCGTCGATGCGGTTCAGCAGGACGCGCAGCGAGCGGGTGCCGATGTCCGAGAAGTCCGTGCGGACCGTGGTCAGGGGCGGCAGGAAGTGGGCGGCCTCCGGGATGTCGTCGTAGCCGACGACGCTGACGTCGCCGGGGACGTGGCGGCCGGCCTCGTGCAGGGCCCGCAGGACCCCCAGGGCCATCTGGTCGTTCGACACGAATACGGCGGTGACCTGGGGGTTCTTCGCCAGTTCGCGGCCCCGTTCGTAGCCGGAGTCGGCGCTCCAGTCGCCGGTGAGGGGAGCGGGGACCTCGGCGCCGTGCGCCTCCAGGACGGCCCGCCAGCCGTCCGCGCGGCGGTCGGCGGACGTCCAGCCGGACGGGCCCGCCACGTGCCAGACCGTGGCGTGGCCGAGGGCGAGGAGGTGGCCGGTCGCCTTGCGGGCGCCGGAGACGGCGTCCGAGGTGACCACGGGAGTGCCGTCGCCGAGGTCGTTGTCCAGGACGACGAGCGGGGTGTCCAGACGGGCCTCGGCCAGCCCCCTCGCCACCCACAGCTGCGGCGCGATCGCGATCACGCCGTCCGCGCCCTCCGCCGACAGCCGGTCCGCCGCCCGGACGACCGTGTCGCGGTCGGCCGTGTCCAGGGCGATCGAACTGACCAGGTAACCGACTTCCTGCGCCGCCGTGTTGACGGCCGTCAGGGTCGAGGCCGGGCCGTACCGGGCCGCGTCGAAGGAGATCACTCCGAGCATCCGGGTGCGGCCGCTGGCCAGCGAGCGGGCGCTGCGGCTCGGGCGGTAGCCGAGCGTGCGCATCGCCGCGAGGACCGCCTCGCGGGTCTCCGGCCGGACGGCCGGGTGGTCGTTCAGCACCCGCGAGACCGTCTGCTTGGAGACGCCGGCCAGCTTCGCCACGTCGCCCATCACGGGACGCGCGCCCGCGAAGTTGCGCCGGCTGCGCCCCTGGCCCTGAACCTTGCCCTTGCCGGGCTCCTGTCCTTTGCCGGCCGGGCCGCCACCGTCGTCGTCGGCAGCTGCCGCCGCAGCCGCAGCGACGATTGCGCCGGGGGCGGCGTCGGGGGTGGTCATCGAGGGGCTCTTTCTTCTTCTGCGGGGGGGTGGTTCTTCTTCTGCGGGGACCGGTTCTCCTTCAGCGGGGAACCCGCCCTGCGCCGCCCCGGTTCCGGCAGACCACAGGATAGGCCGGGCGGGGCGGGCGAGGCGGGCGGCCGGAGGGGCCGACGCCCGTCTCCGGGAGAGTGGGTCACTCTTGCCGGTGGCCGAGGTCGGGGGTGTCCGTGAGGTGGGCTCGGGGGGTGGTGGTGGCGTGGAGTTCGAGGAGGAGCAGGTCGTTGGTGCCGGGTCGCAGGACGGGGGCGGGGCCGTAGAGCGTGCGCTGGGGGCCGGGTTCGGGCTGGTGGAGGTTCCAGGGGAGGTACGTCTCCACCGTGTTCAGGCCCATGAGGCGGGCCTTGCGCAGGCGGTCGGGCCACTGGTCGGGGTGGACGCGGAAGTAGTGCAGGGCGCCGGAGATGATCCTCAGGGGCCGGCCGTGGAGGAGGAAGCCGTCCTGGGTGGTGGTGAGGGCGGGCATGGCGGGCCTTTCCTTCGCGGGTGGGTTCGGGGGCTGCCTGCTGGGTGAGGTCCGGGGCGTGGGCGCTTGGGGGGTGGTGCGGAGATACCTGGACGCGCCAGGGCTCACCGCCCGGCCCGGTGCGGGGGTGCGGGATCGTCGGGCGCCCGCGGCTCGCTAGGGGGCTGCCGAGCGGGTCGCCCGGGTCAGCCACAGCGTGGCGGCCAGGCAGGTGGCCGAGAGGGCGGCGAGGAGGAGGGGTACGGCCTGGGTGCCGGACCACTCGATGACCTTGCCGAGGGCCGGGCCGGCCGCCACGCCGCCCACCATGGACGCCGCGATGACGACGGCGCCGGCCCGGCGGGCCCGGGGGGCCGCCCGGTGCAGCCAGGGGAGGCCGGTGGGGAAGATCGGCGCGATGAAGAGGCCGACGCCCGCGTAGGCGTAGGGCGCCAGGGCGGGTACGGCGGCCAGGAGGAGGCAGGCGGTCATGCCGGCGCAGGAGACGGTGATGACGGCCGGCGCCGAGAAGCGCAGGGCCAGCGGGGCGACCAGGAAGCGGCCGGCGGTCATCATCAGCCAGTAGACGGAGGTGGCGGTGGCGGCGATGCCGGCGCCGTAGCCGACGGCTTCCAGGTGGGTGGGTTCCCAGCCGCCGACGCCGGCCTCGATGCCCACGTGCAGGACGTAGAGGGCGACGAAGACGGCCAGGACGGAGGCCAGGCTGCGGGCCAGTGCCGGGGAACCGGAAGTGGCCGCGGACTCGGCGTCGGCGTCGGCCTCGCCCGGTCGGGGGGCCCGGTCGCGTACGCCCTTCAGGCACAGCAGCAGGGGCAGGTCGGCCAGGGCGAAGGCCAGG
The DNA here is from genome assembly GCF_055563235.1 of Streptomyces sp. NPDC003248. NCBI lineage: Bacteria > Bacillati > Actinomycetota > Actinomycetes > Kitasatosporales > Streptomycetaceae > Streptomyces > Streptomyces sp. NPDC003248. The sequence continues at coordinate 308,638 of NZ_JBVHDT010000004.1, forward strand.
AAGACCGCCTCGTGTCGGTCGGCGCCGACCGCGCCGACCAGGGCCGGGCCGAGGATCGCTCCGACGCCGAAGTGGGCGTTGAGGATGTTGAGCAGCGCGGCGGACCGATGGCCGAAGCCGACGGCGAACAGCTGGTTCAGGCCGTAGTCGATGCCGCCGAAGCCGAGGCCCGCGAGGAGGGCCGCGGTGAGGGCGAGGGGCCAGGTGGGCGCGAGCGCGAAGCCCGCCGCGCCGAGCGCCATCAGCAGGTAGGAGGCGCCGAGGATCCGGCGGTTGCCGGTCCGGCCGTACAGGCGGTCGAAGAGCAGGACGCCGACGACTCCGCCGATGAAGTGGGCGCTCAGGGCGAGACCGGCGGCCGAGGGCGTGAGGCCGAACTCCTCCCGCAGGGCCGGGATGGCGGGACCGTAGAAGGCCTGGAGGGCGCCGATGAGGACGAAGCCGACGCAGGACGCGACGACGGCGGTGGGGGTGAAGGCCGGGACGGCGGCGGGGGCGCGACGCTGTGTCGTCCGGTCGGTCACGCGGGCTCCAGGGGAAGGCCCACGGCGGCGTGGGCGGCCGATGACGAACTCCGACGCCAGGCGATGTTACCGGTAACATTCGGGGCGTCAAGATCCCCTGCGCAAGGGACGAGATGGGAGGGGGGTGGCGAAACACCTGAGGGATCGTCACTCGACCGTGGCGGACCGTCCGCCGCGCCGCGAAGTGGCGCTCTCCTCACGCTCGGACACGGCCATCGGCGGCCCTTCCCTCGCGAAGGGGGGAATCTCCACCCATGAGCGGTAGCGGTAGATGTCGCGCCGGCCACGGATCGGTTGCGACAAGTGACCGGTGGCGTAGGGAAGTCGGGGGTGCGGAAGCATGCCGGGCATGGGACGGGAGCGGTACGTCGACTTCCTGCGGGCGTGGGCGATCCTGCTGGTGGTGCTCGGGCACTGGCTGATCACCGGGCTGGAGCGGCATCCGGACGGGACGATCGGCGCGCCGGAGCTGCTGGCGGCGGTTCCGTGGACGCAGTGGCTGACGCTGGGCTTCCAGATCATGCCGCTGTTCTTCCTCGCCGGAGGGCACGCGGCGGCGGGGTCCTGGGCGCGGGCGCGGGCCGGCGGGGGGACGGCCGCCGGGTGGGTCGGGCGGCGGGCGGTACGGCTGCTGCTGCCGGCCGGTGTCTACAGCGGGCTCGTCCTGGTGGCCGTCGGGGTGTGCTCGGTGCTCGGCGTGGACCCGGGCACGCTGGCGCTGGTGGGGTGGGCGATGGCCATGCAGTTCTGGTTCCTGCCGGTCTACCTGCTGCTCAGCGCGCTGACCCCGGCACTGCACGCCCTGCACCGGCGGTGGCGGCTGCGCGTCCCGGCGGGGATGGCCGCCGCCGCCCTCCTCGTCGGCGTCCTGGACGGGGCGGCGGGCGCGCCGTACGTCGGGGCGCTCGACTACGTGCTGGTGTGGGGCGTGGTCTACCAGCTGGGCTTCTGCTGGCGGGACGGCCGGCTGGGCGGGCGGCGGGCGCTGCCGCTCGCCCTCGCGGTGGGCGGCGGGGCCGGGTTCGCCGCGCTGGTGGGATTCGGGCCCTACCCGGTCAGCCTGATCCTGGTGACCGGCCAGGAGCCCAGCAACACGGACCCGCCGTCGGCGGCCATGCTGGCGTGGGCGGTGGCGCAGGTCGGGGTGTGTCTGCTCGTGGCGCCCGCGGTGCGGCGGCTGCTGGAGCGGGAGCGGGTGTGGCGCGCGGTGCGGGGTCTGGGGGCCGTCAGCATGACCCTCTACCTGTGGCACATGCTGCCGGTGCTCGTGGTCGCCGCGGCCTTCTACCTGACCGGCCTCGCCCCCGAGCCCGGCTACGGGTCGGCGGCCTGGTGGGGGATGCGGGTGCCGTGGCTGGTGGTGCTCGCGGTCGTCCTGGCGGGTGTCGTACGGGTGCTGCGGCCGCTGGAGCGGGTGTTGTCGGCGTGGGCGGGACGGGTGCTCCCCGAGGCCGGGCCGCGGGGAGCACGGGCGTGGCGGATGTGGGCCGGTGTGGGGGTGAGCGCCGGGGCGCTGGCGTTCTTCGCCGGGCACGGGTTCACCGACGGCGGCCGGTTTCCCGTCGCGGCCGCGGTGGGGCTGGCGGTGGGGTCGGGGCTGGTGCTGTTGGGGGGACGGGCGGGCGGGGGCCCGCCGGCCTCTGCGGAGGACGCGGGTGGGGCGGCCGCGGCCGAGGGTCCTGGAGACGGGCGTCAGGTGGAGGAGACCGCCTGAACTCGAAGGGCAGCCGGTGCCAGGGCCTGCCCCCGGCTCACCCCGTCGGGCAGGGCCCGGCCGGCGTCTCGTCCGGGACGAGTCGTACCTGGGAGGCCCGGAGTTCGAGCGGCTCCTCGGTCCTCGGGTCCCAGAGGACGGCGGTGCCGCCGGTGACCCCGAAGGACAGGTACGGACGGGAGGGGTCCAGGGGGGCGCCCTCGCCCGACAGGCGGGCCGGCGGGACGACGGGCTGGACGCACGTCCACTCCGGTTCCACGCCGAAGTAGGACGGCGGCGTGGCGTGACGCTCCGCGGCGGCGACCGTCCGGTCCACCGCGGTCTCGGCCGAGCGCAGTGCCAGCAGGGCCCCGCCGAGCAGCACGAAGACGAACACGAGGACGTTGAGGGCGACGTTCATGCGCTCGGCCGGCATCGCGTAGAAGTGGTGCCGGTGCCGTGCGATCCCCCACCAGGCGGGGACCGCCAGGACCGGGCTGAGGAGGGTGAGCAGTTTGACCGCCGCGAGCACCTGCCAGACCGCCGGCACCTCGAAGTCGCCCGGTGTGAAGGACAGCCCGTCGGCGTAGAGGGCGTGCAGCACGGACCCCGCGGCCAGGAAGGAGGACAGGGCCAGGGTCACGGCCAGGGGGACCGCCCAGGCCACCCACTCGCCCCAGGTCCACTGCCGTACGAGCAGCCACAGGCCGGCCACCACGCCACCGACCAGCGCGGTCATGAGGATCTGTGCGGGGGTCCAGCCCCGGCCCTCACCGTCGAGGAGGCCGAGGCCGATCGCGGAGAGGAACGCGCACAGCACCACGGCGGCCACGATGCCGTGCCGCCGGCCCGACCTGGAGAGTCGTGCGCCCGTCCGCGCGGCACAGACCGCGCCGGCCAGTGCCGCGCCCAGCCAGAACCACCGGGCGAACCCGGTGCGGCCGTCCGCGAAGACCAGGGCGGCGGCCGTGCCCAGCGACCAGGCCACCACGTGGGTCAGCCGGCGTTCCGTCTCCTCCTCCGGCCAGTAGCTCCCCGGGACCCGCCAGCGCCCGTCGAGCGGGCGGACCCCCACCTGCGGCACGCCGGGCGTGTGCGCCCGGGCGACGCGCAGGGCGTGCCCCGGCTGTCCCGTGACGACGCCGCCGGCGTCGTGGCGGCCCCAGCGGGTGGCGAGCCGGGCGGCGCGGCGACGCCAGGAGTGCGGCGGGGCGGACCGCCGGGCGGCGGAGTCGACGATCCGCCACTGCGTGTACATCTCGCGGTCGCGGCGGAGGAGTCGGGCGTACCGGACGTACGCTTCGAGGCCGGCACCGCGCAGGGTCTTGCGCACCCTGGCCGCCGCCCCGCGCTCGCATCCCGCCGCCTTGCCGAACAGGCGCACCTCGACGTCGAAGACCCGCGCCCCGGGGTCGGGGTCCAGGCCCGCGCCGTACGGCTCCCGTCCGGCCGGGGAGGAGCCGCGGACCGGCCAGCCGTGGGCCTGGAAGCGCTGCTCCGCCTCCTCCCAGTCGTCGGGCCCGCCCCGGACCTCGACCAGCGTGCGGACTCGTCGGTCGAAGCGCGGCGGCGGCATGGGGGCGGTCACTCCTGGGCGCGAAGGCGGGCGGGGGCGCCGACCGCGGCCCGGCCGGCCGCTGCACGTCCCACCGGACGCCGCGCCCCCCGTCGGTGGTGATCAGAAGTTCAGACCATCCACGCGCCGAGGTCAAGGTCAGGCCGAACGCCTGCGGCCGGCCGTCTTCTTCTCCGCCGCCTTCCCGGCTGACGCCTTCCCGGCTGACGCCTTCTCCGCCGCCGCCTGCTCCGCCGCGGCCTGCTCCGCCGCCGTCTTGTCCGCCGTCTTCTTCCCGGCGGTCTTCGCCGTCGTCTTCTTCGCGGCCGCGCCCCGGCCGGACGCCGCGCTCTTCGCCGCGCTCTTCGCCGTGCTCTTCGACGCTCCCTTGGCCGTGCTCGCGGTGCTCTTGGAGGCCGTCGACTTCCTCGCCGAGGAGGAGGCGGTCTTCCTCGCGGTCGACGTCGACTTCTTGCCGCCCGTCTCCTTCGGCGCCGTACCGGCCGGCTGCCGCTGCGGAAGGCGTCTGACCTCCGCCTGCTCCGGTTGCGCCGCCGGCTCCTCGCCGCGCGACTCCTTCGCCGCCCGCACGCTCTTCTCCAGGGCCGCCATCAGGTCCAGCACCTTGCCGCCGGCCTCGGGCGCGGCGGCCTCCGGGGGTGTCTCGCCGGCCGCCTTCGCGGCGACGACCTCCTCCACGGCCTCGCGGTACTCGTCGTGGAGGTCGTCGAGGTCGACCTCGCCGAGGGTGTCCATCAGGGCGTCGGCGAGGTCGAGTTCCTTGTCGCGGACGCTGACGGAGGTGTCCGGGGCGACGCCCTCGGGGGCGCGCACCTCGTCCGGCCAGAGCAGGCCGTGCATCGCGATCGCGTCGCCGACCACGCGGAGCATGCCCAGCCGCTCCCGCCCGCGTAGCGCGTACTTGGCGATGGCGACCTTGTTGCTGCGCTTCAGCGCCTCCCGCAGCAGGGTGTACGGCTTCGCCGCCGGGGCGCCCCCCGCCTGGAGGTAGTACGCGGCGTCCATCTGGAGCGGGTCGATGCGGTCGGCCGGCACGAAGGCGACGATCTCGATCGTCTTCGCCGTGGGCAACGGCAGGTGGGACAGGTCCTCGTCGGTGATCGGGATGATCGTGCCGTCGGCGTCCTCGTACCCCTTGCCGATCTCCGCCTGGCTCACCTCGCGGTCCTCCAGCTCGCACACCTTGCGGTAGCGGATGCGGCCGCCGTCCTCGGTGTGGATCTGGCGGAAGGAGATCGCGTGATTCTCGGTGGCGTTCACCAGCTTGATCGGGATGCTGACGAGGCCGAAGGAGATCGCACCGTTCCATATGGATCGCACGTGCGGCACCTTTCCCGGCATTCGGCATGCGATGGCGCATGCGATACGAGAGAACATTTCCGGCGATTCATGTGATTCTCATCGTATGACGCCGATTACCGAGGTGGAGGGGCGGCGGCTCGCGCTGAGCAATCTGGAGAAGGTGCTGTATCCGGCGACCGGCTTCACCAAGGGCGAGACGCTGCACTACTACGCGACGGTCGCGGGCGCCCTGCTGCCCCATCTGCGGGACCGGCCGCTGTCCTTCCTGCGCTACCCGGACGGGCCGGACGGACAGCTCTTCTTCGCCAAGAACGTGCCGCCCGGCACGCCCGGGTGGGTGACCACCGCCGAGGTGCCGCGGGCGGAGGGGCCCTCCCGGATGGTGCTCGTGCAGGACCTGGCCAGCCTGATGTGGGCGGCGAACCTGGTCACCGAGTTCCATACGCCCCAGTGGGTGATCCGGAACGCCGAGGAGGCCGACCGGCTCGTCCTCGACCTCGACCCCGGCGCGCCGGCAACCGTCGTCGAGTGCTGCGAGGTCGCGCTGTGGCTGCGGGAGCGGCTGGCGGCGGACGGGATCGCCGCGTACGCCAAGACCTCGGGGGCGAAGGGCCTGCACCTGCTGGCGGCGGTGCGCGGGGCGTCCTCCGAACGGGTCACGGACTACGCCAAACGGCTCGCGGTCGAGGCGGAGCGGACCATGCCCCGCCTGGTCGTCCACCGGATGACGCGCAGCCTCCGCCCGGGCAAGGTCTTCGTCGACTGGAGCCAGAACGCGGCGCGCAAGACCACCGCCACGCCGTACACCCTGCGGGCCCGGCCGGAGCCCACGGTGTCGGCGCCCGTCACCTGGGAGGAGGTCGAGGAGTGCGGGGCACCGGAGCAGTTGGCCTTCCACGCGGAGGACGTGATCGCGCGCGTCCGCGACCACGGAGACCTGCTCGACCAGTTGTTCGACGACGGTGCCGCCGGCGAGGTGACCTGAGCGTTCCGGCCGGCGGCCCCGCACCAGCCGATGACCGCGAAGCAGCCGATGACCGCGACCGGCATCGGCGAGGCACGCCCATCGCTGCGGCCGGGCCGCCCGTCAGACCTAGAGCACGGCAGACCGGCAGACCGGCGAGACCGCCCATCAGACCGACAGACCGACAGACCGGCGAAGCCGCCCCACCACCCCGGCCAGGCCGCCCACCGGACCGGCAGACCGCCGGAGCCACCCCACCACCCCGGCCAGGCCGCCCACCGGACCGGCAGACCGCCGGAGCCGCCCCACCACCCCGGCCAGGCCGCCCAGCACACCGGTGACAGGTCCCGGCGCCGCCGTCAGCCGGCGGCGCTCCATGTCCCGCGGTCCCGGGCCATGGCGTGCAGGCCCTCCACGTCGGCCGGCTTCAGCACGCCGCCCGCGCGCACCAGCGCGGCCAGTTCCGTGTCCCGCAGGACGCGGACCTCGCGCGGCGGCGCGGTGATCCGGACGTCCGCCGGGGCCACCAGGGCGAGGACCGGACGGACCTCGGCGGTCAGGACGTAGGAGGCGCGGTCCGCGTCGGCGCGGACGCGGCGCAGCAGGGGGGACGGGTCGTGGCGGCCCAGGGCGACCTCCGGGTCGGCCACCAGGACCCGCTGCCGGCGGGCGTACAGCGCGTGGACGGCGAGCAGGCCGCCGGGGCCGATGGCCAGGTGGTGGATGCGGTCGCCGCCGGGCAGCGGGACGGAGTGCAGGGTGTGCCAGCCTGCGCCGTCGAGCCCGTCCAGGACCTCGCCGACGGCCTGCTCGGCCGCGAGCGCGCGGCGGCGCGGGTCGAGGCGCAGCCGGTGCGCGGGGCCGGGGTCGCGCTCCAGGGCGACCAGCAGGGCCTCGCCGGGGCGGTTGGGGGCCAGGTCGTCGTCCGGGTGGAGGGCGAGGCGGGCCAGCTCCGCGGGGGTGGGCACCGGGGGCGGGCCGACGGTGACGGGGCCGGTCAGGAAGGGGCCGAGGGCCTCCAGGACGTCGGCCCTGCGGTCGTCGGCGAGGACGTTGACCCGGCCGGCCTCCCGGTCGTACCAGGCGATGTTCCGGCCGTCGGTCAGGCAGACGTAGAGCCGTTCCTGGCCGTGGCGCCAGGTCGGTACGACGCGCAGTCCGGTCATCCACCATCACCCCTATGACCATGGGAACAGGTGGGGCGCTCCAGGGGCAAGAAGGCGGTTGCCCGGGGGAAGAGCTGGGAATGCCGTCAGGGACGTGGGGGGGAGGCGCCGTTGCGGACCCGCAGGAAGCAACCCGACGTACCGGCTCCGGAGGCTCCGTGGAACGAGATCACGCCCGGTCTGTGGATGGGCGGCCATGAGTTCCGCGGTCGCACCGGGCAGCGGGAGTTCGCCGTCGTCCGGGACGAGTTCGATCTGGTCCAGACCCTGTTGCGGGTGCCGGGGCACGGGCCCGACCGGGGTGTCCGGCACCAGGTGTGGCCGATCCCCGACGGACCGCTGGACGGCACCCAGCTCGCGGGCGTGATACGGCTGGCCCAGGCGGCGGGCGAGGCGCTCGACGAGGGGCGCACGGTCCTGGTCCGCTGCTGGCACGGCTACAACCGCTCGGGGCTGGTCGTCGCCCACACCCTGGTCCGCCGGGGCCTCTCGGCGGAGGAGGCGATCCGGCTGATCCGGTCGCGGCGCTCGCCCTGGGCCCTGCACAACGAGCTGTTCGTCGCCTACCTGAGGGCGGGCCTGCCGACGGCCCGGCTGCTGGAGGAGCTGACCGAGTAATCGTTTCTCCCCGCCCCCGCATGTCCTCCGATGGCCCAGTGCGGCAGGCGCCCCGCACGCATCGCACCTAACGTGGCGAACAGTCAGATCGGTACCGTGTGCGCCCGCGTGGAGGTGACCATGCGCCCGGGCCCGCCGCCCGCACCCGCCCGGCCGTGCCCGCCCACCCCCCGGAACCCGGCAGCCGCGCGGCACACTCACGCCGAGACCCACACCAAGGCTCACAAGGAGCCTCATTTGGGTAGGTTCCGGACATGACGCGAGCCGGAGCCGAAGCCATCGCCAGGACGGTCGGGACGCCGGCGCCCGCCGCGCGCCTCCCCCGGCGCCGCGGCGTCGAACTCTCCCTCATCCTCCTGGCCGTCCTGCTGTCGGTGTACGGGTACTGCGCCGTGGGGATCGCCCGGAACGGCACCGTCCCGCCCGGTGCCGCCGGCTACGGCGCCGGGCTCGGCGTGCTCGCGCTCCTGGCGCACCTGGCGGTACGGCTGCGCGCCCCGTACGCCGACCCCCTGCTGCTCCCCATCGCGGTGCTGCTCAACGGGATCGGGCTGGTGCTGATCTACCGGCTGGACCTGGAGACCCCCGACGACCGGGCGGCGCCCACCCAGCTGGTCTGGTCCGCGCTGGGCGTGTCCCTGTTCGCCTTCGTGGTGGCCGCGCTGCGCGACCACCGGCTGCTCCAGCGGTACGCGTACGTCAGCGTGGTCGGCGCGCTCGGCCTGCTGGCGCTGCCGATCCTGTTCCCGGCGGTCAACGGCGCCCGCATCTGGATCCGCGTCGCGAGCTTCTCCATCCAGCCGGGCGAGTTCGCGAAGGTGCTGCTCGCCGTGTTCTTCGCCGCGTACCTGGCGGCCAACCGCACGGCGCTGGCACACGCCGGCCGGAAGATCTGGTGGATGCAGCTGCCCACCGGCCGCGTCCTCGGTCCGATCGTCGCGATCTGGCTGCTCAGCGTCGGTGTCCTGATCCTCGAACGCGACCTCGGCACCTCGCTGCTCTTCTTCGGCCTGTTCGTCGTCATGCTCTACGTCGCCACCGGCCGCACCGGGTGGATCACGGTCGGGCTGCTGCTGGCCTCGCTCGGCGCGGTCGCCGTCGGCCGGCTGGAGCCGCACGTGCACAGCCGGATCGAGGACTGGCTGCACCCGTTCGCGTCGATCGAGGCCGGCCAGGGCCCCAACCAGCTCGCCCAGTCGCTGTTCTCCTTCGCGGCCGGCGGCATGCTCGGCACCGGCCTGGGCCTCGGCCACTCCGTCCTGATCGGCTTCGCCACGAAGTCCGACTTCATCCTGGCGACGGCCGGCGAGGAACTGGGCCTGGCCGGCCTCTCCGCCCTCTTCCTCCTGTACGGCCTGCTGGTGGAGCGCGGCTACCGGGCCGGCCTCGCCCTGCGCGACCCCTTCGGCCGGCTCCTCGCGATCGGCCTCGCCTCGATCGTGGCGCTCCAGGTCTTCGTGATCGCCGGCGGGGTGACCGGGCTGATCCCGCTGACCGGCATGGCGATGCCGTTCCTGGCCCAGGGCGGCTCGTCGGTCGTCACCAACTGGGCGATCGTGGCGCTGCTGATCCGGATCAGCGACTCGGCACGGCGGCAGTACGACGGGCAGGCGGCACCGTGAGCCGCCACATCCGGCACGCCGCCGTCTTCTGCGTCCTGCTCCTGCTGGCCCTCCTCGTCAACGCGGCCCGCGTCCAGGTCGTCCGGTCCACCTCCTACGAGGACAACCCGGCCAACCGGCGCGCCTCCATCGCCCGTTACGGCCAGCCCCGCGGCGACATCCTGGTCGGCGGCGAGCCGGTCACCGGCTCCCGGGACACCGGGGAGCAGCTGCGGTACGAACGGACCTACACGAACGGGCCGTTGTGGGCGCCGGTGACCGGGTTCGCCTCGCAGGTGTACGGGACGACGTTCCTGGAGCACACCGAGGACGGCGTCCTCTCCGGCGCGGATCCGCTGCTGCGGGCGTTCCCGCTGTGGAACGACGTCACCCGGACGCGGCCCGCCGGCGGGAACGTGGTGACGACCCTGAACGCGGGGGCACAGCGGGCGGCGTACCAGGGGCTGGCCGGGCGCAAGGGCGCGGTGGCGGCGGTGGAGCCGGCGACGGGACGGATCCTCGCGCTGTTCTCGGCGCCGTCGTACGACCCGGCCGTGCTGTCGGGCAACGGGCCCGCGGTGGAACGGGAGTGGACGCGGCTGAACGCCGACCCGGACCGGCCGATGCTGAACCGGGCGGTCCGGCAGACGTATCCGCCGGGGTCGACGTTCAAGGTGGTGACCACGGCGGCGGCGCTGGACGCGGGCGTGATCCGGGACCTCGACGCGCCGACCGACTCCCCCGCCCCCTACACCCTGCCCGGGACGACGACCCGGCTGGCGAACGCGTCCAGGGGGTGCGAGGACGCCTCGCTGCGGGACGCGTTCATGTGGTCGTGCAACACGGTGTTCGCGAAGCTGGGTGTGGATGTGGGGGTGGCGAACATGGCGGCCACGGCGGAGGCGTTCGGGTTCGACGCGCCCGGGAGCACCTCCTCCGACGGCGTGCGCATCCCGTTCTCCGTGGCGCCGAGCACGTTCGACACCTCGGTGGACCGGGCGCAGCTGGCGCTGTCCTCGATCGGGCAGTACAACACGCGGGCCACTCCGCTCCAGATGGCGATGGTCGCGGCGGCCGTCGCCAACGGGGGGCAGCTGCGGACGCCGTACCTCGTGGAACGCACCACCCGGCGGGGCGGGACGACGGTCGCCACGGCCGGGTCGCGCCCGGCCCGGCAGGTGATGTACCCGTCGACCGCGCGGCGGCTGCGGCAGCTGATGACGGACGTGGTGCGGGAGGGCACCGGCACGAACGCCGCGATCCCCGGAGCGACCGTCGGCGGCAAGACCGGCACCGCCCAGCACGGCATCGGCAACGCGGGCACGCCGTACGCCTGGTTCGTGTCCTGGGCGCAGGGCCACCGGGACCTGGAGCCGAAGGTGGCGGTCGCGGTGGTGGTGGAGGACTCGGCGGCGAACCGGCGGGACATCACCGGGGGCGGGCTGGCGGCGCCGATCGCGCGGGCGGTGATGGAGGCGGTGCTCACCTCGTGAGACGGGGGGTTCCGGACCGGACAGGTGCGTCCTACGGTTCGGTCATGACTGACGCCACCGCATTCGAGCTCGCCCAAGTCAACCTCGCCCGGCTCAAGTTCCCGCTGGACTCCCCCGAACTGAAGGACTTCGTCGACGCCCTCGACCCCGTCAACGCCGACGCGGACGCGGCGGCCGGCTTCGTGTGGCGGCTCCAGTCGGACGGGGGCAACGCGACCGACATCGCGGTCTTCGGCGACGACTGGCTGATCGTCAACATGTCGGTGTGGCGGGACACGGACGCCCTGACCGCCTACATGTACCAGGGGCAGCACCGCGAGATGCTCTCCCGGCGGCGGGAGTGGTTCGAGCGGGTCCAGGAGGCGATGACGACCCTGTGGTGGGTCCCGGCCGGCCACCGCCCGACGGTCGCGGAGGCGGAGGCCCGCCTGCTGCACCTGCGCGCGCACGGCCCGACGCCGTACGCCTTCACCCTGCGCACGTCGTTCCCGGCCCAGGGGGCGCAGCCGGTCGCCTTCGAGGTGCCGGAGGGGCTGGGCTGCTCGGCCCAGTAGTCCGCCCATCGGCGCCGGCGCCGGTGCCGCTCAGCGGTACCGGCGCCCGGCGCCTTCCCGGCGGTCATCGGCCGCGTGGGGCGATGCCCGTCGGATCCACCGGTTCGGGACAGCCGCCCGTTGCCGCGCGTTCGAACGGGGTAGACGACGGGTCAACAAGTCGTGCGCGAGGGATTGACGGTCTTGCTGACAAGCAGTCTCATAAGAGCCATGACGACCCTCACGGAAGCCGACGCGCTCGACGGGCTGCGCGATGCGCTCGGGCTGCTCAAGGACCGGGAGCAGGTGGCCGAGCGGCTCCTCGCCTCCTCCGCCAAGCACTCGTTCGACCCGGACAAGGAGCTGGACTGGGACGCGCCCTTCGAGGAGGGCAAGTGGTTCTGGCCGCCGGAGCTGGTGTCGCTGTACGACACGCCGATGTGGAAACGGATGAGCGAGGAGCAGCGGATCCTGCTCTCCCAGCACGAGGCGGCCGCCCTCGCCTCGCTCGGCATCTGGTTCGAGATCATCCTGATGCAGCTGCTGTGCCGGCACATCTACGACAAGTCGGCCACGAGCGCGCACGTGCGGTACGCGCTCACCGAGATCGAGGACGAGTGCCGGCACTCGAAGATGTTCGCCCGGCTGATCGCGCAGGGCGGCACCCCCTGGTACCCGGTGAGCCGTGTCCACCAGAACCTCGGCCGCCTGTTCAAGACGATCTCCACCACGCCCGGGTCGTTCACCGCGACCCTGCTCGGCGAGGAGGTCCTCGACTGGATGCAGCGGCTGACCTTCCCCGACGAGCGGGTCCAGACCCTGATCCGGGGCGTCACCCGCATCCACGTGGTGGAGGAGGCCCGGCACGTGCGGTACGCCCGTGAGGAGCTTCGCCGCCAGATGATGACCGCGCCCAAGTGGTCCCAGGAGTTCACGCGCGTGACCTCCGGGGAGTTCGCCCGCGTGTTCTCCGTCGCCTTCGTCAACCCCGAGGTCTACACCAACGTCGGCCTGGACAAGCGGGAGGCGATGGCCCAGGTCAAGGCCAGCGGCCACCGCCGCGAGGTGATGCAGAACGGGGCGCGGAAGCTGACCGACTTCCTGGACGACATCGGCGTGCTGCGCGGCGTGGGCCGGCGGCTGTGGCGGTCGTCCGGACTGCTGGCCTGACCTCGCTCCCATGGCCACCTGGCCGGGCGCCCGGCGGGGGCGGGCGATTACGCTGCACGTCATGACCCCCGCCGCCCCCGCCTACCGCAGGCTCAGCGTCGAGGAGCGCCGCAGTCAGCTGCTCGACGCCGCGCTCTCCCTCTTCGCGCACCGCGCCCCCGAGGACGTCTCCCTGGACGACGTGGCGGAGGCGGCCGGAGTCTCCCGGCCCCTGGTGTACCGGTACTTCCCCGGCGGCAAGCAGCAGCTGTACGAGGCCGCGCTGCGGTCCGCCGCCGAAGTGCTCCAGCACTGCTTCGACGAACCCCAGGACGGCCCCCTCCTGCCCCGCCTCGCCCGCGCCCTGGACCGCTACCTCGCCTTCGTCGACCAGCACGACGCCGGGTTCAGCGCCCTCCTCCAGGGCGGCAGCGTCGTCGAGACCTCCCGTACGACCGCCCTGGTGGACGGTGTGCGGCGGGCCGCGGCCGAGCACATCTACAGCCACCTCGGGGTGGCCGCCCCCGGCCCCCGGCTGCGGATGACCGTCCGGATGTGGATCACCGCCGTCGAGGCGGCCTCGCTCATCTGGCTCGACGAGGACAAGCAGCCGCCCGCCGAGGAGTTGCGGGACTGGCTGGTGGAGCAGTTCGTGGCCGTCCTGACGGTGACCGCGGCCCGGGACGCGCAGACCGCCGACGTGGTGCACGGTGCGCTCGCGGCGGGGACCTGATCGACACTGGTGCCGTGAAGAGCGAAGACACCCCCTTCGAGGGCGGGCCCATGGACGGCCGCGTCCTCCCCGTGCTGCTGGGCCTCACCGGGCAGCCGCCGAAGACGTACCGCATCCCCGTCCCCGACGCGGCGGGCGGTCCGCCGACCGTCCTCGTCTACCGGCGGGTGCCGCGCGGGCACGGCGGCCGGCTCGGACTGCCGCGCGGCTGGAAGTACGAGTTCGACCCCGAGGGACGCGCGGCCGGCCGGCCGAGGTGGCCGTGGTCCAAGCCCCACACCGCCCCGGACGGCAAGCGGGGTGACGCCGACGGGTGAACCCGTTGGGCCGAACCGAGCAGGCCTGCCACGCGACCCGCCCGCGCACCCCTGATGCTCGCCCTGCGGGGTGGAGGGGCCGCCCCGCGGCGGAGGTGATGACGTGTCAGGAAGGATGTCCCGTCTGGCGGGAACGGTCTGCACGGCGGCACTGGCCGCGCAGACCCTGCTGATCCCCGAGGCCGCCACGGCCGTTCCCCGGCCCCCGGAGCCCGCCGAGCGGTCGGTGGCCGGTCTGCTGACGGACCTTCAGCGGCTGTACCGGGAGGCCGAGCAGGCCACCGAGGCCTACAACGCCACCGAGGAGAAGCTGAAGGAACGGCGCGCCGAGGCCGACCGGCTCCGCGACGAACTGGCGAGGACCCGTCTGACGCTGCTGGACAGCCGGGGCGCCGCCGGACGCCTGGCCCGGCAGCAGTACCAGAACACCACCGACCTCTCCCCCTACGTACGGCTGCTGCTGGCCCGCGATCCGCAGCACGCCCTGGACCAGGGGCATGTGATCGGCCAGTTGGCGCGGGAGCGGGCCGAGACGGTGGGGCGGCTGGAGGGCAGCGAACGCAAGGCCGACGGACTGGCCCGCCGGGCGCGCGCGGCCCTCGACGCCCAGCTCACCCTCACCGAACGCCGGAAGAAGGAACGCGACGACGTGCGCCGCCGCCTGCACGCCGTGGAGAAGCTGCTCGCCTCCCTCACCGCCGGCCAGCTCACCGCCCTCGCCGAGCTGGAGCGCGACGGCGTCGCCGAGGCGCAGGAGACGCTCATGGCGTCGGGCGCGCTGAACGACGACCGGAACCCCTCGGAGGAGGGCGGCCGCGCGGTGCGCTACGCCGTGCGGCAGCTCGGCAAGCCGTACGAGTGGGGCGCGGAGGGCCCGGCGTCCTACGACTGCTCGGGCCTGACGTCCGAGGCGTGGCGGGCCGCCGGGGCACCGATCCCCCGCACCAGCCAGGAGCAGTGGGCGCGGCTGCCCAGGGTCCCGCTGGACGAGCTGCGCCCCGGCGACCTGGTGATCTACTTCCCCGAGGCCACGCACGTCGCGATGTACCTGGGCAAGGGCCGCGTGGTCCAGGCCCCGCGCCCCGGCGGCCGGGTCAAGGTCACCCCCCTCGCCGCCGCCCCGGTCCTGGGAGCCGTACGCCCCGACGCCGGGGCGGGAGCCTCCCCCGACGGCGGGCCGGAGACGGGTCCCCCCCGACCCGGCACCCCACCGGAAACGGCAGCCGCGCCACCCGACGCCCCACCGGCGACAGAGCCCACACCTCCCGACGGCCGACCGGAACCCAAGGCCGTGCACCCCGATGTCCGACCGGAGACCGGGCCCGTGCACCCCGTCCGACCGGAGACCGGGCCCGTGCACCCCGGTGTCCGACCGGAGACCGGGGTCGCCGCACGGTCCTACGGCCGACCGGGGACGGAGGCGCTGTGACCCGACAGCGGCGGGCGGTGACGGAACTCCCCGCCGCCTTGGTGGCGCGGGTGCGCGCGCCGGGCCGGGCCGGGGCAACAGTCGACCGGCCCGGCGGCCGAACGGCTGAGCGGCCAAGTGCAGCGGACTGCCGCCCTACGGCCGGACCACGGACGGAGGCCCGTGACCCGACAGTGGTGACGAAGCTCCCCGCCGCCCTGGCGGCCGGGGCTCGGCACACTGACCCAGCGGCGGTGGCCGACGACCGGGCACGGCGGCCGACATGGGACGGTGGCCGACCTAGGACGGTGGCCGAACCGGGAGGGCGCCCGAACCGAGACGGTGGCCGCACGGCGGAACTGGCCGAACGGCCCTGCGGCCGACGGCCGGGTCGGCGGCCGTCGTCGGCGGGGCGGCGGCCCGGCAGCGGGTCGGCGGGTCGACGGCCCGAGGTCAGCGGGTCGGCGGGTCGGCGGCCCGGGGGCGGCGGCCGGCCCGGGCATCGGCCGGGCCGGGCACCGACCGGCCCGGGACCTGTCGCCGAGGGCTCACGCGCCCGCGGCGCCCGAGACCTCCATCAGGTAGCCCTCGGTCTTCTTCGGGTCGTAGAAGAAGTTCTCGAAGTCCGCCGGGTTGTTGAACCCGTTGGCGAATCGATTCGCCACGGGCTGGAGCTGACCGGCCGCGCCGATGAGGTTGAGGATGTGCTCCGGCGGCGGGGCCAGCATCGCGTTGGTCCACTTGGTGACGTGCTGGGCGGTCTCCCAGTACCGGTCGAACGTCGCCTGCATCCACTCCTCGTCGAACTCCTTCTCGCCCCGCTCCAGGATCGAGGCGAGATAGGCGGCCGCGCACTTGGACGCCGAGTTGGAGCCCTGTCCGGTGATCGGGTCGTTGGCGACGACCACGTCGGCGACGCCGAGCACCAGACCGCCGCCGGGGAGGCGGCCGATCGGGTTGCGGACGGTGGGCGCGTACCGGCCGGCGAGGGTGCCGCCGGCGTCGGTCAGTTCGACCTCGGTGGCCCGCGCGTACTCCCAGGGCGTGAACTTCTCCATGAGCTCCAGGGTCAGGGAGAGGTGCTCCGCCGGGTCCTTGACGCCCTTGAAGACGTCGAGCGGGCCGCCGGGTATGCCCTCCCAGAACAGGATGTCCGCGCGGCCGGAGAGGGTCAGCGTCGGCATGATGAACAGCTCGCCGACGCCGGGCACCAGGTTGCAGCGGACCGCGTCGAACTCCGGGTGCTCCGGGCGCGGGCCCATACCGTGGACGTAGGACACCGCGAGGGCGCGCTGCGGCTCGCTGTAGGGGGAGCGGGACGCGTCGCGGCCGAACATCTGCACGAGTTCGCCCTTGCCCGCCGAGACCAGCACGAGGTCGTAGGCCCGGGCGAAGTAGTCGAGGTCGGAGACCGCCGCGCCGTGGATCACCAGCTGGCCGCCGCGCTGGGCGAACGTCTCCATCCAGCCGGCCATCTTCACCCGCTGGTCGACCGACTGGGCGTACCCGTCGAGCTTGCCGACCCAGTCGATCACGCGCTGGGTCGGGCCCGGGTCGTGCGAGCCGGGGGCCGCCACCGAGACGCCGAGACCCTCGATCCTCGGGGCCTGGGACTCCCAGAAGTTCAGCTGGAGGTCGCGCTCGTGCTGGAGGGCGGTGTGGAACATGCACTGCGTCGACATCACCCGGCCGGACCGGATCTCGTCCGCGGTCCGGTTGGACATCAGGGTGACCTCGTACCCGTGCGACTGGAGGCCGAGGGCGAGCTGAAGACCGGACTGACCGGCTCCGACGACGAGTATCTTCCGCATGCGGGGGTGTCTCCTAGGTGGCCCGGGGGCCTTACTCGGGGGTTTCGTCGAGCGCGTGGCCGACGAGGGCCAGGAGGGTCTCGATCACCGAGATCCGGCGGCGCGCATCCATGATCATTACAGGTATGTGCGGCGGAATCGTCAATGCCTCCCGCACGTCCTCCGGATCGAACCGCTCGCTGTGGTCGAAGTGGTTGACGGCGACGACGTACGGCAGTCCGCAGCTCTCGAAGTAGTCCAGGGCCGGGAAGCAGTCCTTCAGACGGCGGGTGTCGGCGAGGACGACGGCGCCGATCGCGCCGCGCACCAGGTCGTCCCACATGAACCAGAACCGCTGCTGGCCCGGCGTACCGAAGAGGTACAGCACCAGGTCGTCGTCGAGCGTGATGCGGCCGTAGTCCATGGCCACCGTGGTGGTGACCTTCTCGGGGGTGCCCGTGAGGTCGTCGGTGGCCTCGCTGGCCTCGGTCATCAGCGCCTCCGTCTGGAGGGGCTCGATCTCCGAGACGGTGCCGACCAGGGTGGTCTTTCCGGCACCGAAGCCGCCGGCCACCACGATCTTCGTCGCGATGGGGGCCCGGGTGCGGTCCGTCTGCCAGGGCTGCAACGGCTCGTCGGTCGCGGGCTCGACGAACGGGGAGACGCCACGAGCGGCGTCAGAGACGACGGAGTCCACTCAGCACCCTTTCCAGCAGAGCGCGGTCGGGACGGCCCGTACCGTGACCGGTCCCGGTGCCGTACACACGGATCTTTCCCTGGTCCGCGAGGTCGCTGAGGAGCACGCGGACCACGCCGAGCGGCATCTTCAGCAGCGCGGCGATCTCCGCCACCGTACGCATACGGCGGCACAGTTCGACGATGGCCCTCAGCTCCGGCATCACCCGGGTGGTGAGGGAACCGTTCGTCAGCTCCCTGCGCTCCTCGGGCGCCTCGAGTTCGGCCGTGGTGGCCACGAACGTCTCGACGAGGAGGACGTGGCCGAAGCGGGTGCGGCCGCCGGTGAGCGAGTAGGGGCGCACCCGGGCGGGCTTGCGGTCGCCGCCGCGGACCGGGAGCGCGGCGGCCTTCTTCGGAGAGCTGCTCATCGGGTGCTCCCCGCCGTCGCGGACTCCAGGGACTGCCGTAGCTCGCTGCGGAGCTCCGGGGTCAGCACATGTCCGGCGCGGCCCACGAAGAGGGCCATGTGGTACGCCACCACGCTCATGTCGCAGTCGGCGGAGCCGTGGACGCCGAGCAGCGAGCCGTCGCTGATCGACATCACGAAGAGGCTGCCCTCCTCCATGGCGACCATGGTGTGCTTCACCGAGCCGGAGTCCATGAGCTTGGCGGCCCCGATGGTGAGGCTGCCGATGCCGGAGACGATGGTGGCGAGGTCGGCGGCGGACCCGCGCGGACCGGCGGGTTTCGCCTCCTGCACCTGACGGGCCGCGTCGTTGCGCCCCGGGTCCGAGGAGAGCAGGAGCAGGCCGTCGGAGGAGACGACCGCGACGGACTGGATGCCTGGCACCTCCTCCACGAGGTTGGTCAACAGCCAGTGCAGGTTACGGGCTTCACTGCTCAGTCCGAAGGTACTGGGCGCGGTCAACTGCTTGCCTCCTCGACTGTGCCCCCCGTGTCTTCTTCGGCGTGTGCGTGTGCTGCTTGGGATGACGGTGCCGCGTTCTGCCCCGTCTGTTCGGCGATCTCCGCCTCGACGTCGCGGTAGCCGGCCTCCGCCCCCCGACGGAAGCCGCCCAGCCGGCGGCGGAGGGCGTCGGCGTCGACAGAGCCGGTCCGCTGGCGTGGGGCCGTGGTGGGTGCGGTGATCCTGGGAGTGCGCTTGGGCAGGCCCTTGTCGGTGAGGAGCTCCTCCGGGGCGTCGGGGGTGCGGGTGTGTTCCGCCTCGGCCTCGCCCGCGTCGGGCCCGTGCCCGTCCGTGCCGTCCGCGCCACCGCCGGGGGTGGGCGCCGGCCGGCCCGGTGAGGCGTCCTGGCCTGCGGCGGGTGCACCCGGTGAGGTGTCCTGGCCCGAGGCGGGTGCCCCCTGGTGGGCGTCCGCGCCGTCGGTGGCCCCGGGTCGCGGGGTGGCCGGTGCGGCGGGGCCCTGTTCCTCCGGCGTGCCGTCCGCTTCCCCGGGCGGGTCCGGCAGCAGGAGTTCCATCGTGGTCTCGGCCCGGGAGTACGGCTCCGGCGTGGTCCGCGCGTCGGTGCGGGACTCGGCCGGGGACTGCGCCGGTCGGGCCGGGGAGTGTGCGGGGGCCTGGTCGCCGGTGGGCGACTCGGCCGCGGCCGGGGACCGGTCCGGGGTCGGGTCGCCGGTGGACGACTCGGCCTCGCGGACCGCCTTCTCGGCCAGGGCGACCAGGGGGTCGCCGCTGTCGCCGGACTCCTTGGAGCGGCCCGGCAGGACGTTGGAGTTGGCCTCGGCGTCCGCGCCGGGCAGGGAGAACGACGGGCCCGCGGAGGACGCCGGTGAGGACGCCGGGACCGCGGCGGCCGGCGCGGTGGCCAGCAGCGGCGTCGGGACGACGACGACCGCGGCGACACCGCCCTTCTTCTGCTCGCGCAGCTGCACCCGCACCCCGTGCCGGTGGGCCAGGCGGGCCACGACGTAGAGGCCGAGGCCGAGTCCCTCCTCGCCCTCCTGGTCGTAGGGGGTCTCCGGGTCGAACTCGGTGAGGCGGCTGTTGAGGCGGGTCAGGCGCTCCTCGGTCATGCCGATGCCCTCGTCCTGGACGGAGAGCATGACCTCGCCGTTCTCCAGGAGCCAGCCGGAGACCTCGACGGGCAGGTCCGGCGGGGTGAACGAGGTGGCGTTCTCCATGAGCTCGGCCAGCAGGTGGCTGAGGTCGTCGGCGGCGAAGCCGGCCACGTGCGCGTGCGGCGGGAGCGCGGAGATGCGGACGCGTTCGTAGCGTTCGATCTCGCTGACCGCGGCGCGGACCACGTCCACCAGCGGGATCGGGCCGGCGTGCTGCTGGACGTGCTCGGTGCCCGCCAGCACCAGCAGGTTCTCGCTGTGCCGGCGCATGACCGTGGCGAAGTGGTCGAGCTTGAACAGCGTGGCCAGGCGGTCGGGGTCCTGCTCGCGCTCCTCCAGGCCCTCGATGACGGCGAGCTGCCGCTCGACCAGGCCCAGGGTGCGCAGGGAGAGGTTGACGAAGGTGCCGCTGATGCTGGACCGCAGCCGCTCCAGGCGGGCGGCGGCGTCGGCGAGTTCGGCGCGCAGTCCCTCGCGGGCGTCGGCCATCTTCTGGCGCTGGCCGACGAGGTGCTTGCGGTCGGACTCCAGGGTGGTGACGCGCTCGTGGAGGGCGACGGCGTGCGCGTGCAGGGCGTTGACGGAGCGGACGACCTGGGCGAACTCGTCGTTGCGGCCGGTGAACCGCAGCGGCTCCTCGGCCGCCGGGTTCTCGGCGTCGGCCAGCCGCTTCGAGCCGCGGCGCAGCACGGCCAGCGGGCGGGTGAGGCTGCGGGCCATGGCGGTGGCGATGCCTATGGCGACCAGTATCAGGGCGCCGAGCAGGGCGATGCGGATCTCCAGCGCGGTGACGTCGTCGTCGCGCAGCTGGGCGAGGTCCTTGGTGCGGCGGTCGTAGAGCGACGACTCGGCGCCGCGCATCAGGTCGACGCGGGCGGAGAGCGCGGCGTCCAGCTTCTTGACGCTGGTGTCGAGCTCGTCGTCGGTGAGTTCCGGCTGGTCGGTGAGGGCCGCCAGGTACTTCTCGGCGGCCTCCACGTCACCGCCGGTGACGGTGGAGTCGTAGGAGTCGACGGCCTGCTGCGGGGCGTTCTCCCGGAAGGCGGTCAGGGCCGCGTCGGAGCGCAGCCGGGCCTGCTGGGCGGCGGCCGTGAGGGCGTCCCGCCGCTTGGCGTCGCCGCCGGAGGAGACCGTCTCGGTGGACGACACGCCGGTGACGGGGTCGTAGACGCTCTCGGTGGACGTCGGCACGTTCAGCGCGGCGAGCAGCAGTCCGCGGGCCGCGTCGGCCTGCTGGACGGCGGTGTCGAGGTCGGCGAGGGCGTGGGCGCCGGAGCCCGCGCGGGGCGGCATCTGCTCCGCGAGCCGCTCGGCGAGACCGTGCAGCGCGGTGATGGCGGCGGAGTACGCCTGGTGCGCCTCGAGCGCCGTGCTCTTGCCGGTGAGGGCCGTCTGCCGGACGGAGGCGAGGCCGTCGAGCTCCGTACGGAGCCCGGCGGGCGTGTCTGCGTCGGCGGTCAGCTCCCGCACCTGCCGGTCCACGCGGGTACTGCTCTGCGTGGAGGGCGCCGAGGCCTTGGTACGGCCGGCCGCGACGTAGGCCGTGACCTCGTCCCGCTCGTCGGCGATCGACTGCGCGAGGACCAGCGCGTCCTGGGTCCGCTCCGCGAGGGTCACCAGATCCTGAGCGTCCTTCAACTGCCCGGAGGCGTCGAGGACGGAGGGCGCTCCGGCGCCCGCGACGGCGGCGGCCACCACGGCCACCGCGACGATCAGCCGGTTGCGTACGTGGGTCGGACGGCCCTTCCCGACAGGGGTGCGCTCCGCGCCCCCCTCGGAGGCCGTCTTGCTGCCTGTGCGCCGAGGCCGCGTCTTCTGCACCGGTGCTCGCATTCCTGACTCGTGTTACCCATGGGCCGGATGACGCTCCGTCAACGGGTGCGTACGTCCGGTACGGTCCCCGACCCTCCCAGTGCCGGTGGGCAGGGGTCGCGCATCGACTGCCCCGCCACCCGAAGGAGTGAACATCGGAGGGGAGTTGAGGGGCAAGTCACTCCGGCACTCGCGAGGCCCTTGCGCGGGGCGCCGGTTGGACGTGGGCGGCGGGCTTTGGCAATATTCGCCGCCACGCCTTCCCGGAGTGCGTTATTCCCGCCCAAAACAGGCGCCTGACCTGCGACGGTGCGCCCACCCGGGGAGTGTTGCCAGCCTTTCGCGAAGGGTGTGAAGGGGTCGTGCAGACTGGCGGGATGCGCACGGAACTTGTGTCGGAGCCCGGTGATCGGGCCTACCCCAACGAGGACTTCGCGAGCGTCGGACTTCCCGCCTCCGGTCAGGGCGGTTCACTCGTCCTGCTGGACGGCGTGACGCCGCCCCGGAGCGGCACGGGCTGTCTCCATTCCGTCCCCTGGTACACGGCGCGTCTGGGCGGCGCCCTGACCGAACTGACCGTTTCACTCCCGGATGTGCCGCTGGCCGAGGCGCTCTCCCTCGCCCTGGCGCGTACCGCCGACGCCCACTCCGGCACCTGTGACCTTTCTCACCCGCGTACGCCCCAGGCGACGGTGGTTCTCGCCCGCTGGTCACCGGACTCGGTGGAGTACCTGGTCCTGTCCGACTCGGCGCTCCTGCTGGCCTCGCCCGACGGCGCGGTCGTCCCCGTCCTGGACGACCGCCTGGCGCTCGTGCCGCCGGCGCTGCTGGCGAGCGCGGAGATCTGCGACACGCGGGTCCGCAACAAGGAGGGCGGCTTCTTCACCGCCGCCGCGGACCCGGCGGTGGCGGCCCGCGCGGTCGCCGGCGCCGTCCCGCGCACCGAGGTGGCCGCCCTGGCGGCGCTCAGCGACGGGGTGACGCGGTGGGTGGACACGTTCCGGGAGGGCGACTGGGCGGACCTGTTCGGCCACGTCCGCAAGGACGGCCCTCGCGCACTGGTGGAACGGGTGCGGGAGCTGGAGCGGGCGGACACCGAACGGAAGTTCCTGGGCCGCGCCAAACGGCACGACGACGCGACGGCGGTCTTCGTGGAGCTGTGAGGCGGGGCGGGGCCTTGCCTGGGCATGGCCTGACAAGGCCCCGCACGGGTTCGGGCCTGCTTGGGCCGGCTCGGCCGGGCGCTGGTTCAGGCGGCGGGCCGGCCCGTGCGCCGGTTCAGGCCTGCTTGGCCATGCCCTGGTTCAGCTCGTGGAGCAGGCGGGCCAGTTCCGCCACCTCCCCGCGGTCCCAGTGGGCGAGCTGGCTGACGTAGCGCGCCCGGCGGGCCTCGCGGACCCGGCCGACCCGGGTGCGGCCCTCCTCGGTCAGGTCGACGAGCCAGGCGCGCCCGTCCGCCGGGTCCGGCGCGCGGGCGATCAGGCCGAGCTGTTCCAGCGCGCGCAGCTGGCGGGACATGGTGGCCTTGCCGACGCCGATGTAGGCGGCGAGTTCGGTCGCCCGCTGACGCCCGCACTCCTCCAGCCGGACGAGCAGGCCGTACGCCGCGGGCTCCAGGTCCGGGTGCACCTCGCGGGCCATCTCGCCCTGGTTGGCCCGGGCGCGGCGCAGCAGCACCGTCAGCTCCCGCTCCAGGGACAGGAACTCCTGGTCCACACCTCTTCGCGACACCTCGGATGCGCCCCCGCGTCCGTCGCCGTTTCCGTCCTCGTGCACGTCAGCGCTCCTGATCCGGTTCCGTACCGATTCTACGTGCGTAGCCGCACCCCGGGCCGAGGGCGGCCGTGACATGCACCTGGCCTGCGACTCGCTGACTGGCGACTCCGCGACTCCGCGACTCCGTGGCTCGGTGGCGGCCGGGTGGGCGAAGGCCCGGGCCTCCCTCAGGGGACCCGGGCCTTCCTCTCCGGACGCGTCCGTCACGCCGCGACCGGAACCTCCGGCGTCACCCCGCTGGTCGCGGGGGCGAGCGCCAGCTCCAGGACCTGGCGGACGTCGGTGACGGCGTGGACGTCCAGCTTGTCCAGGACCTCCGCCGGGACGTCGTCCAGGTCGGGTTCGTTGCGCTTGGGGATGATCACGGTGGTCACCCCGGCGCGGTGCGCGGCGAGCAGCTTCTGCTTCACGCCGCCGATCGGCAGCACCCGCCCGGTCAGCGAGACCTCGCCGGTCATCGCCACGTCCGTACGGACCAGCCGTCCGGACAGCAGGGACGCGAGGGCCGTCGTCATCGTGATGCCCGCGCTCGGGCCGTCCTTGGGCACCGCGCCCGCCGGGAAGTGGATGTGCACGCCCCGGTCCTTCAGGTCGGCGACCGGCAGTTCGAGCTCGGCGCCGTGGCTGCGCAGGAAGCTCAGCGCGATCTGCGCCGACTCCTTCATCACGTCGCCCAGCTGACCGGTCAGGGTCAGGCCCGCCGCGCCCGTCTCCGGGTCGGCCAGCGACGCCTCGACGTACAGCACGTCGCCGCCCGCGCCCGTGACCGCGAGACCCGTCGCCACACCGGGCACCGAGGTGCGCCGCTCGGCCGGGTCCTGGGCGGACTCGGGCACGTGGTGCGGCCTGCCGATCAGGCCGCGCAGGTCCGCCTCGGTGACGGTGAACGGCAGCTCCCGCTCGCCCAGTTCGTGCTGCGCGGCGATCTTGCGCAGCAGCCGGGCGACGGACCGCTCCAGGGTGCGCACGCCGGCCTCGCGCGTGTACTCGCCGGCCAGCTTGCGCAGGGCGCTCTCGTCGAGGGTCACCTCGTCCTTGTCCAGGCCCGCCCGCTCCAGCTGGCGCGGGAGCAGGTGGTCACGGGCGATGACGACCTTCTCGTCCTCGGTGTAGCCGTCGAGGCGGACCAGCTCCATACGGTCGAGCAGGGCCTCGGGGATGGCCTCCAGGACGTTGGCGGTGGCGAGGAAGACGACGTCCGACAGGTCGAGCTCGACCTCCAGGTAGTGGTCGCGGAAGGTGTGGTTCTGCGCCGGGTCCAGGACCTCCAGCAGGGCCGCCGCCGGGTCGCCGCGGAAGTCGGACCCGACCTTGTCGATCTCGTCGAGCAGGACGACCGGGTTCATCGAACCGGCCTCCTTGATCGCGCGGACGATCCGGCCGGGCAGCGCGCCGACGTACGTGCGCCGGTGACCGCGGATCTCCGCCTCGTCCCGGACACCGCCGAGGGCGACGCGGACGAAGGCGCGGCCCATGGCGTGCGCGACCGACTCGCCCAGCGAGGTCTTGCCGACGCCGGGCGGGCCGACCAGGGCCAGCACCGCACCGCCGCGCCGTCCGCCGACCACGCCGAGACCCCGGTCGCTGCGGCGCTTGCGCACCGCCAGGTACTCGGTGATCCGCTCCTTCACGTCCTCCAGGCCCGCGTGCTCGGCGTCGAGGACCGCCTTGGCGCCCTGGATGTCGTAGGCGTCCTCGGTGCGTTCGTTCCACGGCAGTTCGAGGACGGTGTCGAGCCAGGTGCGGATCCAGGAGCCCTCGGGCGACTGGTCGCTCGCCCGCTCCAGCTTGTCGACCTCCTTGAGGGCGGCCTCGCGGACCTTCTCCGGCAGGTCGGCGGCCTCGACCCGGGAGCGGTAGTCGTCGGACTCCTCGCCCTCGCTCTCGCCGTTGAGCTCGCGCAGTTCCTTGCGGACGGCCTCCAGCTGACGGCGGAGCAGGAACTCGCGCTGCTGCTTGTCGACGCCCTCCTGGACGTCCTTGGCGATGGTCTCGGCGACGTCCTGCTCGGCGAGGTGGTCGCGCAGTTGCTGGGTGGCGAGCTTCAGCCGGGCCACCGGGTCGGCCGTCTCCAGGAGCTCGACCTTCTGCTCGGTGGTCAGGAAGGGCGAGTAGCCGGAGTTGTCGGCGAGCGCGGAGACGTCGTCGATGGCCTGGACGCGGTCGACGACCTGCCAGGCGCCGCGCTTGCGCAGCCAGGCGGTGGCCAGCGCCTTGTACTCCTTGACCAGTTCGGCGACCTGGCCGGGCAGGGGCTCGGGCACCTTCTCGTCGAGCCGCGTGCCCTCGACCCACAGGGCCGCGCCGGGGCCGGTGGTGCCGGCGCCGATCCGGACCCGGCCGCGGCCGCGGATCAGCGCGCCCGGGTCGCCGTCGGCCAGCCGGCCGACCTGCTCGACGGTGCCGAGCACACCGGTGCTCGCGTACGTGCCGTCGATGCGCGGCACCAGGAGCACCCTGGGCTTCCCGGGTTCCGAGCGGGCGGCGGCCTGGGCCGCTTCCACCGCGGCGCGCACATCGGTGTCGTTGAGGTCCAGCGGAACCACCATCCCGGGCAGCACGACCTCGTCGTCGAGCGGCAGTACGGGCAGGGTGAGCGGTGTGAACGCTGCGGACTCAGCAGCCATGATCTCCCCTTCGGCAGTCAAGTTGAGTTATGCCGACTCAATGCACGGGCGGCCTCGAATGTTCCCGGACGGTCGTTCGCTGTGAGCGATCACGTCTGCCGGGCCCGGCGTGCGGCGCCGTACAGTCGTTTCGCGTAAGCGGTGAATGCCTTTACTGGCTATTACGGAGGTCGGGTGGGCGGGATCGTACGGGCCTGGGTGGACGGGTGGGTCGTGTCGCGCGGGGCCTCTCCGCCCGTGCGGCGGCCCTGGGGGTTCACCGTCGACGTGGGGCAGGCCGGGCACGTGTCGCGGCACGTCCTCGCCCGGATCGGGGACGACGTCGAGGAAGGCGTGGTGCGCGAGGTCGCGGACGGGGTGACCGGGGCCGGCGTGTGGCTCAAGGTCTTCCAGGACCCGGCGGTGACCGCGGGATGGCTGGGCCCCGGCTGGTGGGTGGACCCGGAGCCGGGGTGGCTGATGACGCTGCCGCTGCGCACGCCGCCGGAAGGAGATCCGAGGCCGGGACCGGCGGAGGCGGGGCCGGCCGGGGCGCCCGACGGGTACCGGCTGCGCGTGTGGACGCGGGGTGGCGTCACGCGCGTGATGGTCGCCGCGCCCGACGGCTCCTTCGCCGCGCGGGGCCAGGTGGCTCCGACCGGCGCGACCGCCGTCTTCGACCACATCGAGACCGCACCCGGGCACCGCCGCCGCGGCCTGGGCAGCGCCGTCATGCGGACGCTCGCGGCCGCCGCGGCGGCCGAGGGCACGGAGACCGGCGTCCTCGTGGGGACACCGGCGGGGCGCGCGCTGTACGAGTCGCTGGGCTGGACGGTGGCGGCACCGCTGACGAGCGCGAAGTACCTGGGGACGGGCGGGGACGGCGACTCGTGACCGGGGCCGGGGGCCCGGGGGGGGCGGGGGCCCGGGGCGGGGCCGGGGGCCGAACCTGAGGCCGGGCCGGACCAGGAACCGCCGGACCAGGGACCGAGCCGGAGACCGAGCCAGGCCAGGGACCGCCGGACCAGGGACCGAGCCGGAGACCGAGCCAGGCCGGGGACCGCCGGACCAGGGACCGAGCCGGACCAGGAACCGAGCCGGGGACCGAGCCGGGCCGGGGACCAGGGACCGAGCCGGACCAGGGACCGGGGGCCGGGCCTGAGACGGGCCCCCGGAAATCCCCCGCCCTCCCCCGCCTCCGATGCCAGGATGGGACGATGCCCCTCTCCCCCGACATGTCCACCGAACCCGACGGCCGGCCCCAAGTCCTGGACCGTCGCGAGGGTCCGTACGGCGAGGTCGTGCTGCGCCGGCACGGGGAGCTGCTTCAGATCATCGCCAACGGCTGCTTCCTGATGGACACCTCCGACGGCCGCTCGGAGCGGCTGCTCGTCGACGCCGCCCTGACCGCGCTGGACGGACGCCCCGCACCCGACGTGCTGATCGGCGGCCTGGGCGTCGGGTTCTCGCTCGCGCACGCCGCCGCCGACCCCCGCTGGGGACGCGTCACGGTCGTGGAGCGGGAACGCGCCGTCGTCGACTGGCACCTCGACGGCCCGCTCGCCGCGATCTCCCGCACCGCCCTCGCCGATCCGCGCACGACGATCGTGGAAGCGGATCTGCTCGACTACGTCAATGAGACTTCCGCCACGTTCGACGCGCTCTGTCTCGACATCGACAACGGGCCCGACTGGACCGTCACCGAAGGCAACGACGGGCTCTACTCGAAGGCCGGACTCGCGTGCTGCGCAAGGGTGTTGAGGCCCGGCGGGGTACTGGCCGTGTGGTCCGCCCAGCCGTCGCCTGAATTCGAAGGAACCTTGAGAAATGCCGGGTTCCAGCGGGTGCGTACCGAAGAGATCCCGGTTGCCCGAGGCGTGCCGGACGTCGTGCACCTCGCCGTCGTACCCGGATAGCAAAGGCGTGGTGACTCCCCGTACGCTGCTGCCCTGACGTCGATCATTGAGGCGTCAACCGCAGTCATGCGCAATCAAGGGATCACCCCACAGGTCCCGGAAAAGCACACCTCAGGGGCGGGCGATGGAGCAGACACACACCTCGCACAACGGCACGACGGCGACCCCGGGCGCACAGCGCCGCGTTCTGGTGGTCGAGGACGATCCGACGATCGTCGACGCCATCGCGGCCCGCCTGCGCGCCGAGGGATTCCTCGTGCAAACGGCGGGTGACGGCCCGGCGGCCGTCGACACGGCGGAGGCCTGGCAGCCCGACCTGCTGATCCTCGACATCATGCTGCCCGGCTTCGACGGCCTGGAGGTCTGCCGTCGCGTGCAGGCCGCCCGCCCGGTGCCGGTGCTGATGCTCACCGCGCGCGACGACGAGACCGACATGCTGGTCGGGCTCGGCGTGGGCGCCGACGACTACATGACCAAGCCGTTCTCGATGCGGGAGCTGGCGGCGCGCGTGCACGTGCTGCTGCGCCGCGTGGAACGGGCGGCGCTCGCGGCGGCCACGCCCCGCTCCGGCATCCTGCGCCTCGGCGAGCTGGAGATCGACCACGCCCAGCGCCGGGTGCGGGTGCGCAGCGAGGACGTGCACCTCACGCCCACCGAGTTCGACCTGCTGGTCTGCCTGGCGAACACCCCGCGCGCGGTGCTCTCCCGTGAGCAGCTGCTGGCCGAGGTGTGGGACTGGGCGGACGCCTCCGGCACCCGGACCGTCGACAGCCACATCAAGGCACTGCGCCGGAAGATCGGCGCCGAGCGGATCCGCACGGTGCACGGCGTCGGCTACGCGCTGGAGACGCCGACGCCATGAGCGGCGGGCCGGACGCACCGAGAGGCCCCGGGGAGCCCTGGGGCGGCGTACGACCGTTCTCGATCAACACCAAGCTGGGGGCGCTGGTCGTCATCTCGGTGCTGATCACCACCGGGCTGGTGCTGATCGCCCTGCGCACCGCGACCGAACTGCGCTTCATCACCATCTTCTCGATGATCGCCACGTTGCTCATCACCCAGTTCGTGGCGCACTCGCTCACCGCGCCGCTGGACGAGATGAACACGGTCGCCCGGTCCATCTCGCACGGCGACTACACCCGCCGGGTGCGCGAGAACCGCCGGGACGAGCTGGGCGACCTCGCCCAGACGATCAACATCATGGCCGACGAGCTGGAGGCGCAGGACCGTCAGCGCAAGGAGCTGGTGGCCAACGTCTCGCACGAGCTGCGCACCCCCATCGCGGGTCTGCGCGCGGTCCTGGAGAACGTGGTCGACGGCATCGCCGAGGCCGACCCCGAGACGATGCGCACGGCCCTGAAACAGACGGAGCGGCTCGGCCGGCTGGTGGAGACGCTGCTGGACCTGTCCCGGCTGGACAACGGCGTCGTACCGCTGCGCAAGCGGCGTTTCGAGGTGTGGCCGTACCTGTCGGGGGTGCTCAAGGAGGCCAACATGGTGGCCTCCGCCCGCGCGACCATGGGCTCGGGCGGCAGTCACACGCGCACCGACGTCCATCTGCACCTGGACGTCTCGCCGCCGGAGCTGACCGCGCACGCGGACCCCGAGCGCATCCACCAGGTCGTCGCCAACCTCATCGACAACGCGGTCAAGCACAGTCCGCCGCACGGCCGGGTCACGGTGAAGGCACGGCGCGGGCCGCTGCCGGAGTCGCTGGAGCTGGAGGTCCTGGACGAGGGGCCCGGCATCCCGCGCTCGGAGTGGCGCCGTGTCTTCGAGCGGTTCAACCGGGGGGCCGTCCGCCGGCCGCACGGCCCGGGCAGCGACGGCGGCACGGGACTGGGACTCGCGATCGCCCGCTGGGCGGTCGATCTCCACGGCGGCCGGATCGGAGTGGCCGAATCCGAGCGGGGTTGCCGGATTCTTGTCACCCTTCCGGGAGAGCCATCCGTGCCAAGTTGACGTAAAGTGCGAAGCGGAGCCCCAAGATCCACGAGTGTCCGCACCGACGAGCGGCTGATGGACACGTGTGATCAGGCACAGCACCGGCCCAGGCCGGCCGCGGTCCGCACGCTCAGCGTGCGCGACCTGCATCGACGCACCCGTTTTGAACGTCAACCGCGCTTGTTTCCCGCCATTTCCAGCCCCGAAACACCGTTGTCGATGTGACATACGCGACGATGGAGCTGCCCGGCCTGACCTTCGCGGGCTGGGAGGCGTAGCCTTTATTCCCGCTGTCCATCACCTTGTGAAGCGGAAGAGGGCGGTTGCCGCCGTGTCGCCACAGTCCCCCAGTAACGCATCGAGCATCTCGACCGACGCAGACCAAGCGGGCAAGAATCCCGCTGCCGCGTTCGGCGCGAACGAGTGGCTCGTCGACGAGATCTATCAGCAGTACCTCCAGGACCCGAATTCCGTAGACCGTGCCTGGTGGGACTTCTTCGCCGACTACAAGCCGGGGGCCGCCAGCGCTCCGGCTCCGGCGGGTACTGCGGCCGCGGGGGCCGCAGGGACCACCACCCCACCCGCGGCACCCGCCGCTCCGGCTGCCCCGGCCGCTCCGGCCCCGGCCCCGGCCGCGCCCGCCGCCCCGGCTCCCGCGCCGGCCGCCGCCGCCCCGAAGCCCGCGGCCGCCGCCCCGGCGCCCGCGAAGCCCGCCGCGCCCGCGGCCAGGCCGGCCGCGCCGGCCACCGCGGCTCCCGAGGGCCCCGAGTTCGTGACGCTGCGCGGCCCCTCCGCCGCCGTCGCCAAGAACATGAACGCCTCCCTGGAACTGCCCACGGCCACGTCCGTGCGCGCCGTCCCGGTGAAGCTGCTGTTCGACAACCGCATCGTCATCAACAACCACCTGAAGCGCGCCCGGGGCGGGAAGATCTCCTTCACGCACCTGATCGGCTTCGCGATGGTGCAGGCCATCAAGGCCATGCCGTCGATGAACTGGTCGTTCGGCGAGAAGGACGGCAAGCCGACCCTCGTCAAGCCGCCGCACGTCAACCTCGGCCTGGCCATCGACCTGGTGAAGCCCAACGGCGACCGCCAGCTCGTCGTGGCCGCCATCAAGAAGGCCGAGACGCTGAACTTCTTCGAGTTCTGGCAGGCCTACGAGGACATCGTCCGTCGCGCCCGCGACAACAAGCTGACGATGGACGACTTCACCGGCGTCACGGTCTCCCTGACCAACCCCGGCGGCCTCGGCACCGTCCACTCCGTCCCGCGCCTGATGCCCGGCCAGTCGGTGATCATGGGCGTCGGCTCCATGGACTACCCGGCGGAGTTCCAGGGCACCTCCCAGGACACCCTGAACAAGCTCGGCATCTCGAAGGTCATGACGCTCACGTCGACCTACGACCACCGGGTCATCCAGGGCGCCGCCTCCGGCGAGTTCCTGCGCGCGGTGGCGAACCTGCTGCTGGGCGAGAACGGCTTCTACGACGACATCTTCGAGGCCCTGCGCATCCCCTACGAGCCGGTCCGCTGGCTCAAGGACATCGACGCCAGCCACGACGACGACGTCACCAAGGCCGCCCGCGTCTTCGAGCTGATCCACTCCTACCGGGTCCGCGGCCACGTCATGGCCGACACCGACCCGCTGGAGTACCAGCAGCGCAAGCACCCCGACCTCGACATCACCGAGCACGGGCTCACCCTGTGGGACCTGGAGCGCGAGTTCGCCGTCGGCGGCTTCGCCGGCAAGTCCCTGATGAAGCTGCGCGACATCCTCGGCGTGCTGCGCGACTCGTACTGCCGCACCACCGGCATCGAGTTCATGCACATCCAGGACCCCAAGCAGCGCAAGTGGATCCAGGACCGCATCGAGCGCCCGCACAGCAAGCCGGAGCGCGAGGAGCAGCTGCGCATCCTGCGCCGGCTGAACGCGGCGGAAGCCTTCGAGACCTTCCTCCAGACCAAGTACGTCGGCCAGAAGCGCTTCTCGCTGGAGGGCGGCGAGTCCGTCATCCCGCTGCTCGACGCGGTCATCGACTCGGCGGCCGAGTCCCGCCTGGACGAGGTCGTCATCGGCATGGCCCACCGCGGCCGCCTGAACGTCCTCGCCAACATCGTCGGCAAGTCGTACGCGCAGATCTTCCGCGAGTTCGAGGGCAACCTCGACCCGAAGTCGATGCACGGCTCCGGCGACGTGAAGTACCACCTGGGCGCCGAGGGCACCTTCACCGGCCTGGACGGCGAGCAGATCAAGGTCTCCCTGGTCGCGAACCCCTCGCACCTGGAGGCCGTGGACCCGGTCCTGGAGGGCGTCGCGCGCGCCAAGCAGGACATCATCAACAAGGGCGGCACGGACTTCACCGTCCTGCCGGTGGCGATCCACGGCGACGCGGCCTTCGCGGGCCAGGGCGTGGTGGCCGAGACCCTGAACATGTCGCAGCTGCGCGGCTACCGCACCGGCGGCACGGTCCACATCGTCATCAACAACCAGGTCGGCTTCACCGCGGCCCCCGAGTCCTCGCGTTCCTCCATGTACGCGACGGACGTGGCCCGCATGATCGAGGCCCCGATCTTCCACGTGAACGGCGACGACCCGGAGGCCGTGGTCCGCGTCGCGCGGCTCGCCTTCGAGTTCCGCCAGGCGTTCAACAAGGACGTGGTGATCGACCTCATCTGCTACCGCCGTCGCGGTCACAACGAGTCGGACAACCCGGCCTTCACCCAGCCGCTGATGTACGACCTGATCGACAAGAAGCGCTCGGTGCGCAAGCTGTACACCGAGTCCCTCATCGGTCGCGGCGACATCACCCTGGAAGAGGCGGAGCAGGCGCTCCAGGACTACCAGGGCCAGCTGGAGAAGGTCTTCACGGAGGTCCGCGAGGCCACCTCCCAGCCGACGTCCGGCGACTCCGAGGCGCCGCAGGACGGCTTCCCCGTCGCGGTGAGCACCGCGGTCTCCGCCGAGATCGTCAAGCGCATCGCCGAGTCCCAGGTCAACATCCCCGACCACATCACCGCCCACCCGCGTCTGCTGCCGCAGCTCCAGCGCCGGGCGGCCATGGTCGAGGACGGCACCATCGACTGGGGCATGGGCGAGACCCTCGCCATCGGCTCCCTCCTCCTGGAGGGCGTCCCGGTCCGCCTGGCCGGCCAGGACTCCCAGCGCGGCACCTTCGGCCAGCGCCACGCGGTGATCATCGACCGGGAGACCGGCGAGGAGTTCACGCCGCTGATGTACCTCTCCGAGGAGCAGGCGCGGCTGAACGTCTACAACTCCCTCCTCTCCGAGTACGCGGCGATGGGCTTCGAGTACGGCTACTCGCTGGCCCGCCCCGACGCGCTCGTGATGTGGGAGGCGCAGTTCGGCGACTTCGTCAACGGCGCGCAGACGGTCGTGGACGAGTTCATCTCGTCGGCGGAGCAGAAGTGGGGCCAGACCTCCGGCGTCACCCTGCTCCTCCCGCACGGCTACGAGGGCCAGGGCCCGGACCACTCGTCCGCCCGCCCGGAGCGCTTCCTCCAGCTCTGCGCGCAGAACAACATGACGGTCGCGATGCCGACCTCGCCGTCGAACTACTTCCACCTCCTGCGGTGGCAGGTGCACAACCCGCACCACAAGCCGCTGGTCGTCTTCACCCCGAAGTCGATGCTGCGCCTGAAGGCCGCCGCGTCGAAGGCGGAGGAGTTCACGAGCGGCCAGTTCCGCCCGGTCATCGGCGACGCCTCGGTCGAGCCGAACGCCGTCAAGAAGGTCGTCTTCTGCGCCGGCAAGGTCTACTACGACCTGGAGGCCGAGCGCCAGAAGCGCGGCGTCACGGACACCGCGATCATCCGCATCGAGCGCCTGTACCCGCTGCCGGGTGCCGAGCTCCAGGCGGAGATCGCCAAGTACCCGAACGCCGAGAAGTACCTGTGGGCCCAGGAGGAGCCGGCCAACCAGGGCGCCTGGCCGTTCATCGCCCTGAACCTGATCGACCACCTGGACCTGGCCGTCGGCGCCGACGTCCCGCACGGCGAGCGCCTGCGCCGCATCTCGCGGCCGCACGGCTCGTCCCCGGCGGTCGGCTCGGCCAAGCGGCACCAGGCGGAGCAGGAGCAGCTGGTGCGGGAGGTGTTCGAGGCCTGAGCCTCCGAACACCGCTGAGCACCGGCAGCGCGTGCAGCGGCCCCGTCGCCTCCATGGCGGCGGGGCCGCTGCCGTGTGCGCCGGCGGCGGGTCCGGCGGGCAGCGGTGCCGCATACCCTGGAGTCGTATCACCCGCGGACCAGGCCCATCCCCCAGGAGAACAACCCGTGTACTTCACCGACCGAGGCATCGAGGAACTCGAGAAGCGGCGCGGCGAGGAGGAGGTCACCTTCGAGTGGCTCGCCGAGCAGCTGCGGACGTTCGTCGACCTGAACCCGGACTTCGAGGTCCCGGTGGAGCGGCTGGCGACGTGGCTGGCCCGGCTGGACGACGAGGACGACGAGTAGCCGCCGGACGACGAGTAGCCGCCGCCGGGGCGGCCGGCGGCGGTCCGTCGGCCCCTCTCGCCGTACGTGTGGGCGCCCTTCGGGGCGCCCTTCGGCGTCTGGTCGCCTGTCCGTCTGCGCGGCGGCGTGGCCGTTGGGCCGGTCCGTGCGGGCCTGCGGGCCGGCGGCTCGACGGCGCTGTTCACCGCATCGAGTGTCTTGACTTCCCACTGCCGCGATATATCGTGTTTGACAGGGGACGCGATATGGCGCGTCGCGCCGTCGAGGAGGTCTGCCATGTCCGAGTGGTCCGTCGCCGAGCCCAGCAAGCTCTCTTTCGACGAGCCGGTGCGCGAACTGCACGTCCGCGTGGTCGACGGCACGGTGAACGTGGTGGGGACCGACGAGGGCCCCGCCCGTCTTGAGGTCTCGCACATCGAGGGACCGCCCTTGGCGGTGACCCATCGCGACGGGACCCTGACGGTGGCCTACGAGGACCTGCCCTGGAAGGGCTTCCTCAAATGGCTCGACCCCAAGGGCTGGCGGCGCAGCGCCGTCGTCTCCCTGACCGTGCCCGCGCACACCCGTGTCGCGGTGGGCGCGGTGAGCGCCGGCACGGTCGTCTCCGGCATCGACGGGCACGCCGAGGTGAAGGGCGTCTCCGGGGACACGACCCTGGTGAGGCTCACGGGCCCGGTGCGCGCCGACACGGTCTCGGGGAACGTGGAGGCCCAGGCCCTCACCGGCGACCTCCGCTTCAACTCGGTGTCCGGGGACCTGACGGTGGTCGAGGCCGGATCCTCCGTGAAAGCCGACTCGGTGAGCGGGTCGATGATCGTCGACCTCGATCCGACGAGCCGCCCCACCACCGTCAGCCTGGCCAGCGTCTCCGGTGAGATCGCCATCCGGCTGCCCCACCCGGCGGACGCGGAAGTGGAGGCCCAGACCGCGAGCGGCGCCGTCTCCAACGCCTTCGAGGACCTGCGGGTCAACGGCCACTGGGGGGCCAAGCGCATCACCGGCCGGCTCGGCGCGGGCAACGGCAGCCTGAAGGCGACCACGGTCTCCGGCTCCATCGCCCTGCTGCGCCGCCCCCGGACGGAGGACGAGCCCTGGGAACCGGAGGCGGCCGATCCCACCGGCGGAACACCCGCGGCTCCGCCCGGCGGAACACCCTCGGCTCCGGGGGAGAATGCCTCAGGCGGCCCGGCCGACGCGACCTCCTCCGACGGCCCGGCCGACAGCACGACCGACAAGAAGGTGCTCTGACATGCCCCCCGTCTTCGCCCACGGCCGCCTGCGTCTCTACCTGCTGAAGCTCCTGGACGAGGCTCCGCGCCACGGCTACGAGGTGATCCGCCTCCTGGAGGAGCGCTTCCAGGGGCTCTACGCGCCGTCGGCGGGCACGGTCTACCCCCGCCTGGCCAAGCTGGAGGCCGAGGGCCTGGTCACCCACACCACCGAGGGCGGCCGCAAGGTGTACGCCATCACCGACGCCGGCCGCGCCGAGCTGGCCGACCGCAGCGGCGAACTGGCCGACCTGGAGCTGGAGATCCGCGAATCGGTCGCGGAGCTCGCCGCGGAGATCCGGGCCGACGTACGCGGCGCCGCGGGTGATCTGCGCCGCGAGATGCGGGCGGCGGCCTCCCAGGCACGCCAGGGCTCCGGGCCGGCCCCCGGCGGCCTCGGGGAGCCCGGGGAGTACGGCGACAAGGAGGCGTGGCGTGCCGCCAAGGAGGAGATGCGCCGCGTCAAGCAGGAGTGGAAGGAGCAGGCACGCCGGGCCAAGGACGAGAGCCGGCGGGCCCGCGAGGAGGCCCAGCGGGCCCGGCGTCAGGCCAAGGAGGCCCAGGACCGGGCGCGCGCCCAGGCCCAGGAGGAGATGCAGCGCATAGCGCGACGCGTCCAGGAACAGGTCCAGGACCACTTCGCCCGGGGCGACTGGCCGACGGGTGTCCGGGAGGGGCTGACCGAGCTGGCCAAGGAGTTCGGCGAGTTCGGCAAGGACGTCGGGAAGGAGTTCGGCAAGGACTTCGGGTTCGGACGCGGCAGCGACAGCACCGGCCCGGACGGTGCGACGGCCAAGGGGCCCGCGTACTCGGAGACTCCGGCGGACTTCCCCGCCGACTACGAGCCGGACTGGGCCCATGAGGCCCCCAGCGGCGACCCGGCCCGCGACCTGGACCGTCTGCTGGACCGCTTCCGCGACGACATCCGCGACGCGGCCCGCGACCACGGCGTCACGGCGGACCAGCTCCGCGACGCCCGCCGCCATCTGTCGACGGCGGCGGCCCACATCGGGGCGATACTGCGGGCGCCCATGGCGTGAGCCGACGGCCGGCGCGCAGCTGCCGGCCTGCTCAGCCCGAGGTGAGGACGATCTTGCCGAACTGGTCGCCGGACGCGAGCCGCTCGAAGCCCTCACGGGCGCGGTCGAGGGGGAGGACCTCGTCGATGACGGGGCGGACACCCGTGGCGGCGCAGAAGGCGAGCAGGTCCTCCAACTCGTCCTTGGTTCCCATCGTGGAGCCGACGACCTTGAGTTCGAGGAAGAAGATGCGGGTCAGCTCGGCATGGGAGGGCCGGTCACCGCTGGTGGCACCGGAGATGACGAGCGTGCCGCCGGGCCGCAGGGACTTCACGGAGTGGGACCAGGTGGCGGCCCCGACGGTCTCGATCACCGCGTCCACCCGCTGCGGCAGCCGCGCCCCCGGCTCCACCGCCTCGACGGCGCCGAGTTCCAGGGCGCGCTTCCGCTTGGCCTCGTCCCGGCTGGTCGCGAAGACCCGCAGCCCGGCGGCCCGGCCGAGGACGATCGCGGCCGTGGCGACACCGCCCCCGGCGCCCTGGACGAGGACCGAGTCGCCCGGGCGGACCCCGGCGTTGGTGAAGAGCATGCGGTAGGCCGTCAGCCAGGCGGTGGGCAGACAGGCGGCCTCCTCGAAGGAGAGCTCCTTGGGCTTGGGCAGGATGTTCCACGTCGGCACGGCGACCTGCTCGGCGAAGGTGCCCTGGTAGCGCTCGGTGAGGATGGAGCGGGGTTCGTCGGGGCCGACCCCGTGCCCGCTCTGCCCGATCACGGAGTGCAGGACGACCTCGTTGCCGTCCTCGTCGACGCCCGCGGCATCACAGCCGAGGATCATCGGCAGCTTGTCCTCTGTGAGGCCCACGCCCCGCAGGGACCAGAGGTCATGGTGGTTGAGGGAGGCGGCCCGGACCCGGACGGTGCTCCAGCCGGGCCGGACCCCGGGAGCCGGGCGCTCCCCCGACTCCAGGCCGTTCAGCGGCTGGTCACGGTCGATGCGAGCGGCGTAGACGGCGAACATGCACACGACGATAGGGTCCGCGCCCCCCGACGGAAACCGGGCGGCGCTGTGAGCAATGCCCTCTTGCACTGCCGCACCGCCCGCACCCCCGCCCGGTGCCACCCGCCCGGTGCCACCCGGACGGACGGCGGGCCGGAACAGGGAGCCGGAAAGGAAGCCGGAAAGGGAAACGGCCCCGCCCGAGCCCGGGCGGGGCCGTTCGCCGACCCGCGTCAGCGACGCGCGACACCCTCGGCACGAGCCGCCGCGGCGACGGCGGCCGTGACCGCCGGCGCCACCCGCTCGTCGAAGGGCGACGGAATGACGTAGTCCGCGGCGAGGTCGTCACCGACGACACCCGCCAGCGCCTCCGCCGCCGCGATCTTCATGCCCTCGGTGATCCGGGACGCCCGCACCTGCAACGCGCCGGCGAAGATGCCCGGGAACGCCAGCACGTTGTTGATCTGGTTCGGGAAGTCCGAGCGCCCGGTCGCGACGACCGCCGCGTACTTGTGGGCGACGTCGGGGTGCACCTCGGGGTTCGGGTTGGCCATGGCGAAGACGAACGCGCCCTTCGCCATCGAGGCCACCGCCTCCTCCGGGACCGTACCGCCGGAGACGCCGATGAAGACGTCCGCGCCGGCCAGCGCGGTCTCCAGCGACCCGGTCAGCCCGGCCTTGTTGGTGAACCCGGCCAGCTCGCGCTTGACGTCGGTCAGGTCCTCCCGGTCAGCGGAGACGATGCCCTTGCGGTCGGTGACCGCGACGTCCCCGATACCGGCCTCGACCAGCATCTTCGCGATGGCGACACCGGCCGCGCCGGCGCCCGAGATGACGGCCCGCAGGTCCGCGATGGTCCGCCCGCTCAGCCGCGCCGCGTTGCGCAGCGCCGCCAGCGTCACGACCGCCGTGCCGTGCTGGTCGTCGTGGAAGACCGGGATGTCGAGCCGCTCCTGGAGCCGGCGCTCGATCTCGAAGCACCGCGGCGCCGAGATGTCCTCCAGGTTCACTCCGCCGAACGAGGGCGCGAGGCGCACCACGGTCTCGATGATCTCGTCCACGTCCGTGCAGGCCAGCGCGATCGGGACCGCGTCGACTCCGCCGAACTGCTTGAACAGGATCGCTTTGCCCTCCATCACCGGGAGGGACGCCTCGGGCCCGATGTCACCGAGCCCGAGGACCGCCGTGCCGTCGGTGACGACGGCGACGACGGACGACTTCCAGGTGTAGTCGTTCACCAGCTCCGGCTGTTCCGCGATCGCGGTGCACACGCGGGCGACGCCGGGGGTGTAGGCGAGGGACAGGTCGTCCTTGTCACGGACCGGGACGGTGGCCTGCACGGCCATCTTTCCGCCGCGGTGCAACGCGAACGCCGGGTCGAACGAGTCGAGGGGCTCCGCACCGCCCTCCTGGCCCGTATGGTCGGTCTCACTCTCGCTGCGAGGATTGACGATCTCCGCTGCCACTGTGTCTTACCCCTTAGGTGTTCATGGTTGAGGGTGGCCACTCCTGGTTGAGGAGTGGGCGGGCACCGCGCAGGGCCCAGCGGTGGTGACACGTACGGGCGCCTGCGCGTCGGGCGCGCCGCACACGCGCCCTGAGCCCCGGATGAGGGGTGTAAAGAACCTTCTTACCGGACGGACAGCACCGACGACGAGTCCAATCCGTGCAAGGTCACATGCTGGTTCTTGCAGGACTCCCACAGCCCTCTCGCACTGTCATATGCCAGTGACATGACTCATGGTCGCGGGGAGGGGGATTTCCCGGCCGAACCCTTGACACGGACGCGAAAAGACTCACACACCGCACCACGGCCGACCGGATGGCGAGATATACCGGAGATATTGCGGCCGGACGGATGGATTCCCGCAGAAGGTGCGGCCCGACCCGGTCGTGTGGCACCGGACCGGTGCGGTTCGAGGGCCGCCCGTTATCCGATTTTGACATGGACGGCCCCCTGAACGGCGCCGTCCGAATGGCAAGATGCCGTAATCGCACGAGGTCGCGACACCCAAAGGTGTGTGTTCTCGTCGACCCATCGGCATCTCCACCCATCCGCCGGAGGCACTGACCATGACCGCACGCTCCATCCGCCGTTCCACCGCCGCGCACACCCGGCTAGCCGCGGTCGGTTCCCTCGCGGTCGCGGGCGCCCTGCTGCTCACCGGCTGCGGTGACCAGACCGATGGCGGGAGCTCCTCCGAGACGTCGGCCGGCGGGAACGCCGCGCCGCTCTTCTCGAAGCTGCCTGCCAAGATCCAGAAGGCGGGCGTCATCCAGGTCGGCACCAACGCCGAGTACGCCCCCATGGAGTACCAGGAGAGCGGCAAGATCGTCGGTGTCGACCCCGACATCGCCGCCGCGCTGGGCGAGAAGCTGGGCGTGGAGTTCAAGTTCACCTCCGGTTCCTTCGACGGCCTGATCACCTCCCTGAACTCCGGCCGCTACGACGTCGCGATGTCGTCCATCACGGACAACAAGGCGCGCCAGGAGGGTCTGGACGACAGCGGCAAGAAGCTCGGCCCGGGTGTCGACTTCGTCGACTACTTCTCGGCCGGCACCGCCGTGTACGTCCAGAAGGGCAATCCGAAGAACATCGGCTCGATCGAGGACCTCTGCGGCCAGACGGCCGCCGTGCAGCGCGGCACGACGTACGAGGAGGCCCTGCAGAAGCAGTCGAAGGCCTGTACCGACGGCGGCAAGAAGAAGATCACGATCGAGTCGTTCGAGAACGACACCGAGGCCCAGACCCGGGTCAAGTCGGGCGGCGCCGTCGCCGGCGTCAACGACTACCCGGTCGCGGTCGACCTGGCCCGCAAGGCCGACGGCGGCAAGGCCTTCGAGGTCGTCGGCGAGCAGGTCGACGCCGGCCCGTTCGGCATCGCCGTGAACAAGGACAACAAGCAGCTCACCGCCGCGCTGGAGGCGGCCGTCAACGCGATCATCGAGGACGGCACGTACCAGGAGGTCCTGGAGAAGTGGGGCGCCGAGAGCGGCGCCATCGACAAGGCCGCGATCAACGGCGGCAAGTGACCGTCCGGGCAGCACTGAAGGGCAGTCACCGTGACTGACAAGTTCGACAAGACACCGGCGGGCGCGCAGCCGACGGCCGGCGTCACCAAGGAGAGCGGAACCGTTCCGCCCGAGGCGATCAAGGCCATCCCGGTCCGCCACTACGGCCGCTATGTGAGCGCCGTCGTGGTCCTGGCGCTGGTGGCCCTGCTGGTCAACGCCTTCGCCACGGCCGAGAAGATCCAGTGGGCGGCGGTCGGCGACAAGCTGTTCGACTCCACGGTCCTCGCGGGCGCCGGCCGCACCCTGCTGATCAGCGTCCTGGCGATGGTCGTGGGTGTGGTCCTGGGCATCGTGCTGGCCGTGATGCGGCTGTCCAGGAACCCGGTGACGAGCTGGGTGGCCTGGGTCTACATCTGGTTCTTCCGCGGTACGCCGGTCTACGTCCAGCTGCTGCTGTGGTTCAACCTGGCGCTGATCTTCCCCCTCCTGAATCTCGGTCCGATCTACAAGGACGAGATGACGGACGTCATGACGCCGTTCATGTGCGCCCTGCTGGGCCTCGGCCTGAACGAGGCCGCGTACATGGCGGAGATCTGCCGCGCCGGTCTGATGGCCGTCGACGAGGGCCAGACGGAGGCCGCGCACGCGCTCGGCATGAGCCACGGCAAGACGCTGCGCAGGATCGTCATCCCGCAGGCGATGCGGGTGATCGTGCCACCGACGGGCAACGAGTTCATCAACATGCTGAAGACCTCGTCGCTGGTGTACGCGGTGACGTACAACGAGCTGCTGCGGGCCACCTCGACGATCGGCTCCACCTCGTACGCGGTGATGGAGATGCTCTTCGTGGCCTCCCTCTGGTACCTGGTCATGACCAGCGTGTTCAGCGTCTTCCAGTACTACCTGGAGCGCCGCTACGCGCGTGGTTCGTCCCGCAGCCTGCCGCCGACCCCGTGGCAGAAGGTCAAGGCGAACCTGACGTCGCTGACGAGCGGAAGGGCTGGTGCGGCATGACCGCCATGGTGAAGGCCGAGGGCGTCCACAAGTCCTTCGGCGCGGTCGAGGTGCTCAAGGGCATCGACCTGGAGGTGCGGTCCGGCGAGGTGTTC
The DNA here is from genome assembly GCF_055563235.1 of Streptomyces sp. NPDC003248. Taxonomy (NCBI): domain Bacteria; kingdom Bacillati; phylum Actinomycetota; class Actinomycetes; order Kitasatosporales; family Streptomycetaceae; genus Streptomyces; species Streptomyces sp. NPDC003248. The sequence goes on from NZ_JBVHDT010000004.1 coordinate 350,200, forward strand.
TGCCTCATCGGCCCCTCGGGCTCCGGCAAGAGCACCTTCCTGAGGTGCATCAACCACCTGGAGAAGATCAACGCAGGCCGGCTCTGGGTGGACGGCCATCTGGTCGGCTACCGCCAGAAGGGCGACAAGCTGTACGAGCTCAAGGACAGCGAGGTCGCGCTCCAGCGCCGGGACATCGGCATGGTGTTCCAGCGGTTCAACCTGTTCCCGCACATGACCGCGGTGGAGAACGTCATGGAGGCCCCGGTCCAGGTCAAGGGCGTGAGCCGGGCCGAGGCCAGGGAGCGCGCCCTGCAACTGCTGGACCGGGTCGGCCTGGCCGACCGGTCGCAGAACTACCCCTCGCAGCTGTCCGGCGGCCAGCAGCAGCGGGTGGCCATCGCCCGGGCCCTGGCCATGGACCCGAAGCTGATGCTGTTCGACGAGCCGACCTCGGCCCTCGACCCGGAGCTGGTCGGCGACGTCCTCGACGTCATGCGCGACCTGGCCGAGTCCGGTATGACGATGGTCGTCGTCACCCACGAGATGGGCTTCGCCCGCGAGGTCGGCGACAGCCTGGTCTTCATGGACGGCGGTGTGGTGGTCGAGTCCGGCAACCCGCGCGAGGTCCTGACGAACCCGCAGCACGAGCGGACGCAGGCCTTCCTGTCCAAGGTGCTGTGACCGATCGCGGTCCGGCGCGCAGGGGCGGTACGGGTCTCCCGTGCCGCCCCTTCCGCGTGCCCGCCCCCCTGCCCGTCCCGGTCGCCGCGCGTCCTACTTGAGGGCGAGGAGCAGCGTGTCCGCCGGCGAGGCCCACACCGGGCGGGCCTCGGCGAACCCCTTCTCCCGCAGCACGCGCGCGTGCCAGGCCGGCGAGGGCATCTCGCCGTCGGCGTGCTCGCCGTAGATCTCGAAACGGCGGGCGGTGGGCCCGGCGAGGACGGGGTCGGCGGCGGCGAGCTGCCACCACTCGGCCCAGTCGACGGCGCCGGCCTCCCTGGCCCGGTCCATACGGGCGTGGCGCCGGGCGCGCTCGGCCGCGTTGATCCGGGGCGTCGTCTCGTCGATCATGTGGTCCGCGTTCATGAAGACACCGCCGTCGCGGACGAGTTCCGCGATCTGGCCGTAGAGGGCCGCGAGGGGTTCGCGGTGCAGCCAGTGCAGGGCCGTGGCGGTGAGGACGGCGTCGTAGGAGTCGTACGGCAGTGCCGCCCGCCAGTGCGGGTCCTTGAGGTCGGCGGTCACCAGGGTGACCCGGTCGTCGCCCGCGAAGGTGCCCTCGGCGATGGCGAGCAGGGCCGGGTCGAGGTCCACGCCGGTGCTGGTGGCGCCGGGGAAGCGGGCGAGCAGCCGGGCGGTGACGGTGCCGGTGCCGCAGGCGAGGTCCAGGACGCGCGGCGCGGTGCCGACGAGCGCCTCGACCATGTCGAGCATGATCCGGAAGCGGTCCTCCCGGTCGGGCATGTACCACTCCTGCTGCCGGTCCCAGCTCTCCTGCCAGGCCGCCCAGTCGGTACCGGTCGTGATGGCCTGCCCGTCCGTCATCGAACCCCTCCGTCCCCTCGGTCACGTAATACCCTGGATCCACGAACGGCCGTTACTCCGTCCGCCTCCCGACCATAGAGCGCCTCCGTAAGGACTACAAGTGGAACTGGCCTATTACTCGGATTACGCCGTGCGCCTCGTCAACAGTGAGGAGCCGGCCCGGGGCAACGACACGCTGACCTCGGTGGAGGCCGTCCGTGACCTCTTCGGCGTGAACCAGTCGGCGGCCCGCCGCGCCACCGACGCGGACGTCACCCGCTTCCGCTCGGTACGGACCCGGCTGCGCGCGGTCTTCGAGGCGGCCGACGGCGGCGACGAGACCCTCGCCGTGGACCTGCTGAACTCCCTGCTGCTGGAGTTCCCGGTGAGCCCGCAGATCTCCGGGCACGACGTCCGCGACGACGACGGGCGCCCGCTGTGGCACATGCACCTCGCCGACCACCCGTCGAACGCGACCGCCGGATACGCGGCCATCGCCGCGATGGGCCTGGCGTTCCACCTGACGGAGTACGGCGTGGACCGCCTCGGCCTGTGCGAGGCCGCGCCCTGCCGCAACGCCTACCTCGACACCTCCACGAACCGCTCCCGGCGCTACTGCTCCGACCGCTGCGCCACCCGCGCCAACGTGGCGGCCTACCGCGCCCGCAAACGCCTGGAGGCCGACCGGTCGGCCAGCACCGGCCTGGCCGCCGACAGCGCCCAGCGCAGCACCGCGAGCGGCGAGCGCTGATCCGGCTTCAGCGGCCGGTAGCGGAACCGCACCGTGCCGAGGATCAGCTCGTCGGGCACGGTCCCGTAGTCGGTGCTGTCGCCTCCGGCGTACGCGTTGTCCCCGAGCACCCACCAGCCGCCGTCGCGGCGCTCGGCGGCCCGCTTGACGACCAGCAGGTCCTGCTGGAAGGGGTGCCGCAGCACGACGACGTCCCCGGGCCTGACCCGCGCGCCGTACCGCACCACCAGCTGGTCCCCGTGGTGCAGCGTGGGCACCATCGACGGGCCGGTCACCTCGGCCAGCCCGAAGGGCGCGGCCGCCCTCCCCCGCCCGGTCTCCTGCGACGGCTCCGGCATCACCGACACCTCCCCTGGTCCGTTCGTCCACCAGTCTCAGTCTGACCCCGGACTTTTGTCCTAAGCCCATGGGGGCACTCGCGAAAACCCGTCTCGCAGGGAGTAATGTCCCACCTGAGAAGACGATCACGAGGAAGGAATGCTCCATGCTTTCCCGCCTGTTTGCCCCCAAGGTCACGGTCAGCGCCCACTGCGACCTGCCCTGCGGCGTGTACGACCCGGCCCAGGCCCGCATCGAGGCGGAGTCGGTGAAGGCCGTGCAGGAGAAGATGGCCGCCAACGACGACCCGCACTTCCAGGCTCGCGCCACTGTCATCAAGGAGCAGCGCGCCGAGCTGGCGAAGCACCACGTCTCCGTGCTGTGGAGCGACTACTTCAAGCCCCCGCACTTCGAGAAGTACCCGCAGCTGCACCAGCTGGTGAACGACACCCTGAAGGCCCTGTCGGCCGCCAAGGCCTCGACGGACCCGAAGACCGGCGAGAAGGCCCTGGAGCTCATCGCCGAGATCGACAAGATCTTCTGGGAGACCAAGAAGGCCTGACACCCTCAGGCCGTCCCGCGGCCGGCGGTCGGTGCACCACCGCGGGCGGAGGGACAACACCAAGGGGCCCGGTCGCACGACCGGGCCCCTTCGGCATCACGGAGGTGAGGCCGGCCGGGTCGCGGTGGCCGGCGCCTACCATCGCCCTCATGAGCATCCCCGTCCCTTGGGCGTACGCCTTCGTCGACCGGCCCGCCGAGCACTTCGAGCGGGCCTGCGTGTTCTGGACGGCCGTCACGGCCACGCGCCTGTCCGAAGCGCGGGGCGAGCGGGGGGAGTTCGTCACGCTGCATCCGGAGGGCGGGAACGGGTGCGTGAAGGCGCAGCGGGTCTCCGGGGGCGGGGGTGGAGCGCATCTGGACCTCTGTGTCGAGGACGTGCCCGGCTTCGTCGGTGCCGCGCTGCCGCTCGGTGCCGAGACGGTCGCTCCGCACGACGGCTGGACCGTCCTGCGCTCCCCCGCCGGTCAGTTGTTCTGCGCGGTGCCCTGGCACGGGGAGTCCGTACGGCCGCCCGTGGTGTCCGGCAGCCGTCTGGACCAGGTGTGCCTGGACGTCCCGCCGTCCGCGTTCGCCGACGAAGTCGCCTTCTGGACGGCTCTGTTGCCGGACTGGACGTCCCGGCCGGGTTCCCGGCCGGAGTTCCACTCCGTCACGCCGCCCGCCGGACTGCCGGTCCGTCTCCTCCTCCAACGGCTGGACGACGAACGCCCGCTCTCCGCCCACCTCGACCTGGCCTGCGGCCCGGACATCGACGCGGTCCGCGCCCGGCACGAACGGCTCGGTGCCGCCCTCGTCGCCTCCCACTCCCACTGGACGGTGATGCGCGACCCGACGGGCGGCCTGTACCGCCTGACCGGGCGTGACCCGGAGACGGGCGGGCTGCCGCGGGCGGCGGCCGGGGCCTAGCGCCTCTCCGCGTGGGCGCACAGGACCGCCGTGTCCGGCGGGTCCGACCCGTACGGCCGGCACGGGCCGTCGGTCGTCTCGCTCACCAGCAGCGGTGTGGGGACGTCGGCCCGCTGCCAGCCACTCGGTCCCGTCGGTGCGGCGGTGTCCTGGAGCCAGAGGGTCAGACCTCCTCCGACGGCCGCCGTCACCGCCCAGACGACCACGGCCCAGCGCCATGGGCGACGGCGTCGCTCACCTGCCTCTGTCATGCCCACCCCTCCCCGTTGTCCGGCCAGGAAACCACGATGGCCCTCGCCCATGCGTCAGGAGATCGGGGCGGGAGGGATCCCGACGTCCTCGTCCGGGTCGGTGCGGTCGGTGCGGTCTGCCGAGGCACCCGGATCCCGGCCTGCGACGGGCTCGTGTCCGGGGCCGCCGGGCCGGCCGGTGTCCCCGTGGCCGGGTCCGCCGGGACCGAAACCGCCGGCGTGCCCGGCGTGGCCGTGCCGCTCCTGGTGGCCGTGCAGTTCCGTACCCGCCTCGGCGTAGGCCTCGCAGTCGGGGTTGTGGCAGGGGCCCGCGACCCAGCGCGGGACCCAGGCGCCCAGTGTCTTGTGGCGCCGGACGACGGTGTCCACGGGCTGCCCGCAGGCGGGACAGACCTGATGTTCCCTGTCCATGCCACCAGGGTAGGCCGGTCACCGCTGTCGTGCGTGGACACGGGTGAGGACTCCGGCCGGCCGGGCCGGCACACAGGGGGGCGAGACGGGAACGGCCGGTCCGGCGACCGGGCGGGGCGGGAGCGGCCCCGGACGCGCCGAGGCGGGTCCCGCGGCACCGTGGGGTGGGCGGGGCCCGCGGGCCGGGCCCCGGCGCCGTGCGGGGTCAGGAGCCGCACCGACCGGCGCCCCGGGGTCACCGGGGCGGCGCCGTCATGTGGTGCGCCGCGTCACGAACTCCGCCAGGGACAGCAGCCCGCCCGCCGACTCGGGCTCCGGGACCGCCCGGGCCAGTTCCGACATCGCCCGGGCCATCCGGTCGGCCGCCTGCTCCAGCGCCCAGGCGCGCCCGCCGGCCCGCTCGACGGCGCGCGTGGTCCGTTCCAGGTCGCCCTGGTCGTAGGGGGCCGTGTACAGCTCGGCCAGTTCCGCGGCGGCCGGGGTGCCGGAGGCGAGCGCGGCGACCACCGGCAGGGACTTCTTGCGGGCCGCGAGGTCCGCGCCCGCCGGCTTGCCGGTGTGCCGTGGATCGCCCCACAGGCCGATCACGTCGTCGATGAACTGGAAGGCGAGCCCGGCCTGGCGGCCGAACGCGTCCAGCGCCTCGACGTCCGCCTCGGGCGCCCCGGCGTACAGGGCACCGAGGGCGCAGGCACAGCCGAGCAGCGCGCCGGTCTTGGCCTCGGCCATGGTGAGCACCTCGTCGAGGGTGACCTCGGTGGGGGCCCGCTTCTCCATGGCCGTGTCCGCCTGCTGCCCGGCGCACAGCTCCACCACGCAGGCGGCGAGGCGGGCGACGGCTGCCGCGGACGCCGGGTGGGGGTCCCCGGCCAGCCGTCCGAGGGCCAGTGCCTGGAGCGCGTCCCCGGCGAGGATCGCGTCGGCGTCGCCGAACACGGTCCAGGCGGTGGGGCGGTGACGCCGTGTGGTGTCCCGGTCCATGACGTCGTCGTGGAGCAGGGTGAAGTTGTGGACCAGTTCCACCGCCGCGGCGGCCGGTACGGCCGCCGCGCGGGCCGCCGGGCCGCCGAGGGCGTCGGCCGCGGTGAGCACGAGCGCCGGGCGGATCGCCTTGCCGGCGTTGCCGGCGGCCGGTGTGCCGTCGGCGTGCTCCCAGCCGAAGTGGTAGCGCGCGATCCGGCGCAGTGCGCGGGGCAGGGCGTCGAGGGCGGCGCGCAGGGCGGGGTCGACCGAGGCCCGGGCCTCCTCCAGGATCGCCGTCGCCTCCTGCCCGTCGAACGCTGCGGACCCGCTGTCGCCACGGCTTGCGATGGGCTCCCGCCTTCCACCCGTCTCCTCGGAGCACGGCCTGGTCTCCGTCACGAAGTCGGTCATCGAGTCCCCCTCGCAGGGTCCGCGAACGGTGGCGGATGCGCTGCCGCCCGGCGCGTACGCCCAGGACGTACCCGCCCCGGGGGGCGGGGACGCGGCGTCCGGACGGGAGGGGTCACTGCCAGCGGCCGATCTCGACGTTCTCCAGGACGCCCAGCGCGTCCGGTACCAGCACGGCGGCCGAGTAGTAGGCCGTGACCAGGTACTTGATGATGGCCTGTTCGTTGATTCCCATGAACCGCACGGACAGGCTCGGCTCGATCTCGTCGGGGATGCCGGACTGGCGCAGGCCGATCACTCCCTGGTCCTGCTCGCCGAGACGCATGGCGATGATCGAGCTGGTCCGGGCCTCGGTGACCGGGATCTTGTTGCACGGGTAGATGGGTACCCCGCGCCAGGTGGGGATCCGGTTGCCGCCGACGTCGATCGTCTCCGGGACGAGGCCGCGCCGGTTCAGCTCGCGGCCGAACGCGGCGATCGCGCGCGGGTGGGCGAGGAAGAGCTTGGTGCCGCGGCGCCTGCTGAGCAGCTCGTCCATGTCGTCCGGGCTGGGGACCCCGTCGTGCGGCTGGATCCGCTGGTCGTACTCGCAGTTGTGGAGGAGTCCGAAGTCCCGGTTGTTGACCAGTTCGTGCTCCTGGCGCTCCTTCAGGGCCTCGACCGTGAGCCGCAACTGCTGCTCGGTCTGGTTCATCGGCTGGTTGTACAGGTCGGCGACGCGCGTGTGGATGCGCAGCACGGTCTGGGCGATGCTCAGTTCGTACTCGCGGGGCCGGGCGTCGTAGTCGACGAACGTGTGCGGGATGTCCGGCTCGCCGGCGTGGCCGGCGGCGAGGTCGACGGCCTTCTCGCCGTACTTGTTGGTGCGCTGCTGGGGGATCGTGCGCTGCTGGTGGAGGTGCTCGCGCAGGGAGTCCGCGCGTTCCGCGACCTGCTCGAAGTCCTCGCGGGACAGGATCAGCACCGTGCTGGCGGTGTGGGCGCGCGCGGTGTACTCCCAGATGGAGTCAGCGTCGAGCAGCGCCTGGTCGCCGAAATAGGCGCCGTCGGCCAGGACCCCGAGGATCTGGTCGTCGCCGTAGGGGCCGGTGCCGATCTTCTCGACCCTGCCGTGCGCCAGCAGGTAGACCTCGTCGGTCTGGCTGCCGAAGGAGGCGATGACCTCGCCCGCGGCGTACTCCCGCTGGCGGCAGCGGGAGGCCAGCTCCGAGAGCACCTCCTCGTCGCCGTACGAGCGCAGTACGGGCAGTTCGCCCAGCTCGGCGGGGATGACCTCGACACGGTCGCCGGTCTTGACGAACGTGATGCGGCCGTCCCCGACCGCGTACGTCAGCCGCCGGTTCACCCGGTACGTGCCGCCCTGCACGTCCACCCAAGGCAGCGTCCGCAGCAGCCAGCGGGAGCTGATCTCCTGCATCTGCGGCACGGACTTGGTCGTGGTGGCCAGGTTCCGCGCGGCCGCGGTGCCGAGACTCTGCTGCGGCTTGACCTGCGTGGTGCGGACCTCTTCGCCTACCGACATAGAGAAATGCCCTCCCGATCATGCACGGGCGCCGAAATGCGCCGATGCATTTGTCTCGGGGCCAACCCTTCCACCGCTCAGAGTGCTCGTGCTATTACACGAAAGAGCGGGAATGGATCAACGGCGGAATGGGCACAGCGCGTTTTTCGCGCACCGAACGGTGTTCGACAATGGGCGGGTGACCGACCCCGCCGCCGCCCTGCGCCCCCGGCTGCCCTCCCCCCTGCACGAGGTGTCCGACGACCGTTTCGCCCGGCACGGCGTGCGGCTGCTGCTCAAGCGGGACGATCTGATCCACCCGGAGCTGGTCGGCAACAAGTGGCGCAAGCTCGCGCCCAACCTGGAGGCGGCGGCGGGCCGGACGGTCGTCACCTTCGGCGGCGCCTACTCCAACCACCTGCGGGCCACGGCCGCCGCCGGCCGGCTGCTGGGCCTGCCCACCGTCGGCGTCGTACGCGGCGACGAGCTCGCGGACCGGCCGCTGAACCCCTCCCTCGCCCGCTGCGCGGCCGACGGCATGCGGCTGCACTTCGTCGACCGCTCGGCCTACCGCCGCAAGACCGAGCCCGACACCCTCGCCGCCGTCCTGCGCGCGGCCGGCGCCGAGGACGCGTACGTCGTCCCCGAGGGCGGCAGCAACGCGGCGGCGGTCCGCGGCTGCCGGGCGCTGGGCGAGGAACTCACGGGCCACGCCGACGTCGTCGCCGTCGCGTGCGGCACCGGCGGCACCCTCGCGGGCCTGGCCGCCGGCCTCGCCCCCGGCACCCGCGCCCTGGGCGTGCCGGTCCTCCGGGGCGGCTTCCTCGGCGACGAGGTGCGGGCGCTCCAGACGGCGGCCTTCGGCGGTCCCCGGGGCGACTGGCGCCTGGACGACCGCTTCCACTTCGGCGGCTACGCCCGCACCGGCCCCGCCCTCGACGCCTTCGCCGAGGACTTCGGCAGCCGTCACGGCCTGCCGGTCGAACGTCTCTATGTCGCCAAGTTGCTCTACGGACTTGTGGTCCTCGCCGGGGAGGGCGCCTTCGCGCGGGGCACCCGGCTCGTGGCCGTGGTGACGGGGGCGCCGTTCGACGGCTGACCGGAGCGGCAGGCGCGCCTACTCCGCCTCGCGGTGGGCGGCCGCCTCCTCCAGGTCCAGTCGGCGCAGCAGCGCGCGGAGCATCTCGTCGTCGATGTAGCGGCCGTCGCGGAGACGGACGAAGACCTCGCGTTCGGCGCTGATCATCTCGCGGGCCAGGCGGCGGTAGGTGTCGTCGACGGTCTCGCCGGTGACCGCGTTGACCTGGCCGAGGCGTTCCCAGACGGCGTTGCGGCGGCGTTCCAGGACGGTGCGCAGGCGGTCGGCGAGGGGCTGCGGCAGGGCGTTGCGCTCGTCGGCGAGGAGGGCGTCCAGGCGTTCCTCGGCGATCCGGGAGGCCTGCGCCTGGGCGTTGGCCTCGGCGAGCGTCGCGGCCTGCGGGTCGCGGGCGGGGAACTTCAGCAGCCTGATCAGCGGGGGCAGGGTCAGGCCCTGCACGACCAGGGTGCCGATGACCGTGGTGAAGGTCAGGAAGAGGATGAGGTCGCGGTACGGGAAGGGCTCCTCGCCGTGGTCGACGGTGAGCGGGATGGAGAAGGCGATGGCGAGCGACACCACGCCCCGCATGCCGGCCCAGGCGATGACGACCGGGCCGCGCCAGGTCGGGTTCTCCTCACGCGCGCGGATGCGCGCCGACAGCAGCCGCGGCAGGAAGGTCGCCGGATACACCCACAGGAAGCGGCACGCGACGACCACCAGGAAGAGGGCGACCGCGTACCAGGCGGCGTCCATGCCCTCGTAGGCGCGAAGGCCCCTGAGGACCACCGGCAGTTGCAGGCCGATCAGGGCGAAGACGGCCGACTCCAGGATGAAGGCGACCATCTTCCACACGGCCTCCTCCTGGAGTCGGGTGGCGAAGTCGACCTCCCACGCGCGGTGCCCGAGGTAGAGGGCGACGACGACCACGGCGATGACCCCGGAGGCGTGGAACTGCTCGGCGGCCGCGTAGGCGACGAACGGGATGAGGAGGGACAGGGTGTTCTGCAGGAGCGGTTCCTTCAGGTGGGTGCGCAGCCAGTGCAGCGGGGCCATCAGGATCAGGCCGACGGCGGTGCCGCCGACCGCCGCCACCAGGAACTCCTCGATGCCGCCGGCCCAGGACACGCCCTCGCCGACGACGACGGCGAGGGCCACCTTGTAGGCGGTGATCGCGGTGGCGTCGTTCAGCAGGGACTCGCCCTGGAGGATGGTGGTGATCCTGGACGGCAGGCCCAGCCGGCGCGCCACCGCCGTGGCCGCGACCGCGTCCGGCGGCGCCACCACCGCGCCCAGCACCAGCGCCGCGGTCAGCGGCAGCCCGGGCACGAGCAGGTGGGCGGCCCAGCCGACGACGACCGTCGCGAAGAGGACGTACCCGACCGACAGCAGCGCCACGGGCCGGGCCTGCGCGCGCAGGTCGAGGTAGGAGCTGTCGGTCGCCGAGGTGTGGAGCAGCGGCGGCAGCAGGAGGGGGAGGACGATCTCGGGGTCGAGGGCGTAGTCGGGCACTCCCGGCACGTACGACACGGCCAGGCCGGCGCCGACCAGCAGCAGCGGGGCCGGCACCGGGGTGCGCCGGGCCGCCGCGGCGATCGCCGTACTGCCCGCCACCAGCAACAGCAGTGGCATCACGTCCATGTCCCGCCCACCCTCGTTTTTCCGCGCGGGCGTCCGCACGCCCGTCGTAATCTGGCAATCATGAAACAGTGCACGCACGCCGACGCGCTGCCGCACCCCGATCCGGTTCCGCTCAGCGAGACCTGTACGGAGTGCCTGCGGGACGGCACCCACCCGGTGCAGTTGCGGCTGTGTCTGACGTGCGGCCACGTGGGCTGCTGCGACTCCTCGCCGGGCCGCCACGCCACGGGGCACCACAAGGACTCCGGCCATCCGGTCATGCGGACCTTCGAACCCGGCGAGGACTGGCGCTGGTGTTTCGTCGACCACGTCCTCGTCTGAGGGGCGCCCGGGACGGTCCGGCCGTCCGGCGGGTACGGTTCGGGCATCAGACGCCTGGGTACGTCAACCCGGCGCACCGTCTTCCCTTTTGGGTCCGCAGACCCCCTAGACACGGAGCGTGTTCACAGCTTTACTGTGAGTGACGCCAGGGGGTTGGGGTCCCGGGACAGGACACTTGAGGGCGCGGTAGCGTCACCGCTGCACCACACACGCGTTACCCCGGGGGGCGACCCTCGGCCCCCGAAGACTTGTACCACCTTGGAGGTGAGGGTGTCCCAGATCGCAGGCGAGCCCGCGACCCAGGACTTCGTGGAAGTCCGGCTGCCGGCTGCGGGTGCCTACCTGTCGGTGCTGCGGACGGCCACGGCCGGCCTCGCGGCCCGTTTGGACTTCACCCTGGACGAGATCGAGGACCTGCGCATCGCGGTGGACGAGGCATGCGCGATCCTGCTCCAGCAGGCCGTGCCCGGCTCGGTGCTCAGTTGCGTCTTCCGCCTGGTCGACGACTCGCTGGAGGTCACCGTCTCGGCGCCGACCACCGACGGCCACGCGCCCTCGCGCGACACCTTCGCCTGGACCGTGCTGTCCGCCCTGGCCGGCAAGGTCTCCTCCGCCGTGGACGAGGACAAAACCGTTTCGATCAGCCTCTACAAACAGCGCGGCGCGGGACCCGGGCCGGCGTGAGGAACGGGGACGGTCCGGTGCGGGACGAAGAGCGCGGCACACGGGGGCTGCCGGCCGGGAGCGCCGGGGATCCGGTCTCGCCGGGCGGTTCCCGACGCATGACGGACGGTGTCGACGGCATTCCCGAGCAGGCCCGGCCGCACCCGGAGGACGACGTGTCCTCCACGCCGGCCGGCTCCCCGGACAGTGCCGTTCAGGGCTCACCTCGGGAGAGGCGGATCGGGGCGACCCCCGGCCGGGCGGAGGCGAGGGCTCGACAGAGGGCGACGGGCGGGACGATGAGCGAGCACGAGCGAGACGACGACCAGGGCGTGCCGGGGACACGGCACGCGACCCAGGACCGCGCACCCCAGGTTCGCGTGCCTCAGGACCGTGCCCCGCAGGACCGCAGCGGGGCGCGGGCGATGTTCCTCGAGCTGCGCTCCCTGAGGGAGGGCAGCCCGGAGTACGCGGAGCTGCGCAACCAGCTGGTCCGCATGCACCTGCCGCTCGTCGAGCACCTCGCGCGCCGCTTCCGCAACCGCGGTGAGCCGCTGGACGACCTCACGCAGGTCGCCACCATCGGGCTGATCAAGTCGGTCGACCGCTTCGACCCGGACCGCGGAGTGGAGTTCTCCACGTACGCGACCCCGACGGTCGTCGGCGAGATCAAGCGGCACTTCCGCGACAAGGGCTGGGCGGTGCGGGTGCCGCGCAGACTCCAGGAGCTGCGGCTCTCGCTGACCACGGCGACGGCCGAGCTGTCCCAGCTGCACGGCCGCTCCCCCACCGTCCACGAGCTCGCCGAGAAACTGGCGATCTCGGAGGAGGAGGTCCTGGAGGGCCTGGAGTCCGCCAACGCGTACTCCACGCTGTCCCTCGACGTCCCCGACACCGACGACGAGTCCCCGGCCGTGGCGGACACGCTGGGCGCGGAGGACGAGGCGCTGGAGGGCGTCGAGTACCGCGAGTCGCTCAAGCCGCTGCTGGAGGACCTGCCGCCCCGGGAGAAGCGGATCCTGCTGCTGCGTTTCTTCGGCAACATGACCCAGTCGCAGATCGCGCAGGAGGTCGGCATCTCCCAGATGCACGTCTCACGCCTGCTGGCGCGGACGCTGGCGCAGCTGCGGGAGAAGCTGCTCGTGGAGGAGTAGGCCCGGGCCCTACTTCCGCTTCCGGGCGTTCTCCGGCTTCGAGCCGTCGCCCTTGTCCCGCGCGTTCTCCGGGTTCTCCGCGTGCTCCGGGATCCGCGCGCTGCCGGGCCCCCGGATCCCGAGGGCCCGGGTCGTCTCGCCGTTGACGAGCAGCACCAGTGCCGCGACCGCCACGACCGCCAGCGCGATCCCGGCCGGGATCGCCATGCTGTCGGCCTGGAGCAGGTTGTAGGCGACGGGCAGCGCGATGATCTGTGTGATGACGGCCGGACCCCGGCTCCAGCCGCGACGGCCCAGCAGTCCGCGGGCGGCGAGCAGCGGCAGCAGCGCGAGCACCATCAGCGTCACCCCGCCGGTGACGGCCTGCTGCCGGTCGTCCGGATCCCCGGTGATCCCGAGGACGAGCACCCACACACCGCCGACCAGCAGCGCCAGCCCCTCCAGGGCGGTGAGCCCGGCGGCGTACGTCAGACGGCGCGGGCGGGGGCCTGCGGTTTCGGGGGCGGCGGGGGTCTGCTCACGGCTCACCCCTGAAGGGTAGCCCGCACGTGCGGGCACGCCCGCGGGTACCCGTGCGGGGCCGGGACCCGTCCGTGTCGAGGCTCACGGCGGGCTCCCCCACCCGATCTCCGAACGGCCTGGGCCCGGGTACCACCCAGTAGGTACGCTGCCCTCCATGCGTGCACTTCTCGTGGTCAACCCGGCAGCAACCACTACGAGTGCACGGACGCGTGACGTCCTCATCCACGCGCTCGCGAGCGAGATGAAGCTCGAGGCGGTCACCACCGAGTACCGCGGGCACGCGCGCGATCTGGGCCGGCAGGCCGCGCAGAGCGAGGACATAGACATGGTCGTCGCCCTGGGCGGCGACGGCACGATCAACGAGGTGGTCAACGGCCTGCTGCACGACGGGCCCGACCCCGAGCGCCTGCCCGGTCTCGCCGTGGTCCCCGGCGGCTCCACCAATGTCTTCGCCCGCGCCCTCGGTCTGCCCAACGATCCCGTGGAGGCGACCGGCGCCCTGCTGGACGCGCTGCGCGAGGGCCGGGAGCGCACGGTCGGGCTGGGGCTGACCTCGGGCACGCCCGGCACGGAGGACGAGGCGGTGCCGGCCCGCTGGTTCACCTTCAACGCCGGGCTCGGCTTCGACGCGGGTGTGGTGGGCCGGGTCGAGCAGCACCGCGAACGCGGCAGGAAATCCACACACGCTCTCTACGTCCGCCAGGCCGTGCGCCAGCTCCTGGGCGAACCGCAGCGCCGGCACGGCTCGATCACCCTGGAGCGTCCGGGCGCCGAGCCGGTGACCGATTTGGTGCTGTCCATCGTCTGCAACACGGCTCCGTGGACCTATCTGGGCAATCGCCCGGTGTACGCGTCACCTAAGGCTTCGTTCGATACCGGGCTCGACGTATTCGGTCTCAGCCGCCTGTCCACCGCCGCGGTTGTCCGGTATGGGACGCAGTTGCTCACTTCGTCCCCCCAGCGGGGCCCCTACGGCAAGCACGCCGTCTCACTGCACGATCTGGACCAGTTCACCTTGCATTCGAAGGTGCCGCTCCCTCTCCAGATGGACGGTGACCACCTTGGGCTGCGTACCAGCGTGACGTTCACAGGCGTACGCCGTGCACTGCGTGTGATTGTGTGAGCAGAAAGGGCTGAAGTCCTTTCACTCGAACGTTTAGGCCAGGATCCACCCCATGGAAGTACGGCTGTGACCTAGTCGACACCGAGGAATCAAAAAAAACTTTCCGGAAGGGGTTGTATCCGCCGCTGAGGTTTGCGAGTCTCTACGTGGCGATCGGGACGGCCCGCAACACCAGCCTCCACTGATCACCAGAACCCCTCTTCAATCCACAGGACCACGCCAGGAAACCTGGCTGGTGGCCCTTCACTTGTTGAGGGATTCGTGAAAGCGTTCACATTCACAAGCAACTTGCACGTATTACCAAGGAGAGGTAGCAGCCATGGACTGGCGTCACAACGCCGTTTGCCGCGAGGAAGACCCCGAGCTCTTCTTCCCCATCGGCAACACCGGTCCTGCGCTGCTGCAGATCGAGGAAGCCAAGGCCGTCTGCCGTCGCTGCCCCGTTATCGAGCAGTGTCTGCAGTGGGCGCTCGAGTCCGGCCAGGACTCCGGCGTCTGGGGTGGTCTCAGCGAGGACGAGCGCCGCGCGATGAAGCGCCGCGCCGCCCGCAACCGGGCCCGTCAGGCCTCCGCCTGACAACACCCGCCCCGCACACAGCCTGAGCTTGGCGGCGCGTACAGCGAGTACGCAACTCCCGCCCCCGAGCCGCAGCGCGCAGTACCCCCGATGCGCAGCAATCGCTGGCAACGAGCATTCGAGCCCCGGACCTGGAACGGTCCGGGGCTTCGTGCTGTGTACCTGGGGGCGGCCCCGCTTTCCGGCCCCCCCTGTTTCGGGGCCCGGTCCCGCCTTCGGTACCCGGTCCCGCCTTCGAGCCCCGGCCCTGCTTCTGCGGCCCTGCTTCTCCGGCCCTGCTTCTCCGGCGCTACTTCTGGGCCCGCACCGGGATGTCAAGGATCACCTGCGTACCTCGCTCCGGCGCCGGGACCATGTCGAAGGTGCCGCCCAACTCCCCTTCGACCAGCGTCCGTACGATCTGAAGGCCGAGGTTGCCGGAGGTGTGCGGGTCGAAGCCGGCGGGCAGGCCGACGCCGTCGTCCTGGACGGTGACCAGCAGCCGGGCCTCCTTGGTGGAGCCGCCCCGGACGGCGGAGACCTCGACGGTGCCGGTGTCGCCCTCGCGGAACCCGTGCTCCAGCGCGTTCTGGAGGATCTCGGTGAGGACCATGGAGAGCGGGGTGGCGACCTCCGCGTCCAGGATGCCGAAGCGTCCGCTGCGGCGGCCGGTGACCTTGCCCGGGGAGATCTCCGCCACCATGGCGAGGACGCGGTCGGCGATCTCGTCGAACTCCACCCGCTCGTCCAGGTTCTGGGACAGCGTCTCATGGACGATGGCGATCGAGCCGACCCGGCGCACGGCCTCCTCCAGGGCCTCCCGGCCGCGCTCGGACTCGATGCGCCGGGCCTGGAGGCGCAGCAGGGCCGCCACCGTCTGGAGGTTGTTCTTCACCCGGTGGTGGATCTCCCGGATGGTGGCGTCCTTGGTGATCAACTCCCGCTCGCGGCGTCGCAGTTCCGTGACGTCCCGGAGGAGGACCAGGGAGCCGATGCGGGCGCCCTTGGGCTTGAGCGGGATCGCGCGGAACTGGATGACCCCGTCGTGGGCCTCGATCTCGAACTCGCGGGGCGCCCAGCCGCTGGCGACCTTGGCGAGCGCCTCGTCCACCGGGCCGCGGGTGGGGGCGAGTTCGGCGGTGATCTGGCCGAGGTGCTGCCCGACCAGGTCGGAGGCGAGGCCCATGCGGTGGTAGGCGGACAGCGCGTTCGGGGAGGCGTACTGGACGATGCCGTCCGCGTCGAGGCGGATCAGGCCGTCACCGACCCGGGGGGCCGCGTCCATGTCCATCTGCTGGTCGGGGAACGGGAAGGAACCGGCCGCGATCATCTGCGCGAGGTCGGAAGCGCTCTGGAGGTAGGTCAGCTCCAGGCGGCTCGGGGTGCGCACGGTGAGCAGGTTGGTGTTGCGGGCGATGACGCCGAGGACACGGCCCTCCCGCCGGACGGGGATGGACTCGACCCGGACGGGGACCTCCTCGCGCCACTCAGGGTCGCCCTCGCGCACGATCCGGCCCTCGTCGAGGGCGGCGTCCAGCAGCGGGCGGCGGCCGCGGGGCACGAGGTGACCGACCATGTCGTCCTGGTAGGAGGTGGGGCCGGTGTTGGGGCGCATCTGGGCGACGGAGACGTAGCGGGTGCCGTCGCGGGTGGGCACCCACAGGACCAGGTCGGCGAAGGAGAGGTCGGAGAGCAGCTGCCACTCCGAGACCAGCAGGTGGAGCCACTCGAGGTCGGAGTCGCCGAGTGCGGTGTGCTGGCGTACGAGTTCGTTCATGGAGGGCACGTCTGCGAGCGTACCCGTGCGCCGGACCCGGCCGAAAAACACCCGCGGGCCGCGGCGCCTGAGAGGGACCCTCAGCCCTCCCGGCACCGCAGCCCGGAGCAATCCCGGCCGTGGGGTGTGCGGTCCCGGTCGGCCGAAAGGTGAGGAACCGGGGCAGTCAGGGCAGAGAGCTCCGGATCCTCGGTCCGCCCTCCTGTGCGGGGAAGGCGGAAGTGCGGTGGTGCTCCTTCGCACGACGTCCACTCGATTGTGGACTGGACCACTTGTCCGTGTCCATGCGCCGGAGGTGATGCGCCGGAATCGGTCAGCGTGCCCGCGGCCCGAATCGGGGGACTAGTCGGACGCCCTAGTATCCACAGCGCAGCCTAGCCTGTGCGGCTTGCTCTGCGGGGCGGTTGGGCGGGGCAATTTCCGCGAACGCGTCGAGTTCCTCACGCTCGCGCCGTCGCGCCTCCGCCCGCGTGCGCCGGACGGTGCCGCGCACCCCGGCCGGCCGCCGTCGTGCGCCGTGCCCGCGGGACCCCTCTCTGCTAAAATTGGTCTAAACCACATAGCCGCACGGTCGCCCGTGTCGAGCCCCTCCGGCTCCTCCTTCCAGCCCTTCAGCTCTCTTTCCAGAACGGCAGGCCCAGCGTGGAAGTTGTCATCGTTCCGGATGCCAGGTCGGGCGGCGAGCTCATCGCCGAGGCCATGGCCCACCTCCTGCGGCGCAAGCCCGACGCCCTGCTCGGCGTGGCCACCGGCTCCACCCCGCTGCCGGTCTACCGGGCGCTCGCGGCCAGGGTGCGCTCCGGTGCCGTGGACACCTCACGGGCGCGGATCGCCCAGCTCGACGAGTACGTGGGACTGCCCGCCGACCATCCGGAGTCCTACCGCTCCGTGCTGCGGCGGGAGGTGCTGGAGCCGCTCGGCATCGGCATGGACGCGTTCCTCGGCCCCGACGGCACGGCCGAGGACGTCCCGGCGGCGTGCGCGGCGTACGACCGGACGCTGGCCGAGGCCGGCGGGGTCGATCTGCAACTGCTCGGCATCGGCACCGACGGGCACATCGGCTTCAACGAACCGTGCTCCTCGCTGGCCTCGCGGACGCGGATCAAAACGCTGACCGAGCAGACCCGAGTCGACAACGCCCGGTTCTTCGACGGTGACATCGAGCAGGTCCCGCACCACGTCATCACGCAGGGCATCGGCACCATCCTGGAGGCGCGGCACCTGGTGCTGCTCGCGACGGGCGAGGGCAAGGCGGACGCGGTCGCGGCGACCGTCGAAGGGCCGGTGGCCGCGGTCTGCCCGGCCTCCGCGCTCCAGCTGCACCCGCACGCCACGGTCGTCGTCGACGAGGCCGCCGCGGCCAAGCTCAAGCTCGCCGAGTACTTCCGGCACACGTACGCGAACAAGCCGGAGTGGCAGGGGATCTAGCAGCTGCCCGCACACCTGGCATCTGCCCGCGCGCCCGGCACCTGCCCGGCGCGCGACCGAAGGCGCCGGCCCCGGGAGGGGGCCGGCGCCTTCGGCGTGCGGCGGACCGGTGGGTCACCGGGCGCCCGCGATGACCTCCGCCGCCGCCCGGCCGCAGACGCGGGCCGCGCCGTGGGTGGCGAGGTGGAGGGCGCCGCGGGGAGCGGCCTGGGGGACGCCCATCTCGACGACGAGCGTGTCGGGGCGGGCGGCGAGCAGCGTGTCCAGGGCCGCCGCCATCCACGGGTGGCGGTGTTCGTCGCGGACCACGGCCACGATGCGCCGCTCCCCCGCCGCGGCCAGCGCCGCGCGCCCCGCGTGCTCGCCGGCGAAGCTGCCCGTCCCGGTGCCGGGCAGCAGACGGGCGAGCTCGGCGGCCACGCCCCACGGCGTCTCGTCGCCGACGGCGATGTTGGCGACCGGGGTGAGGGCGGCGACGTAAGGGGCCCCGGTGAGCGGGGTGAAGCCGTCGGCGCGGGTGACGCGCAGGGCGCGGCGGGCGGCGGTCAGGCCGATGTCCCGGTCCGCCTCGGCGTCCGCGGTGGGTGCCGAGGCCGTCCAGCGGGCCAGGGCCCGTACCCGCCGTGCCGCGTCGGCCAGGCGCTCCTCGGGGAGTTCGCCGGTGCGCACCGCGGTGGTCAGGGCGTCGCGCAGACGGCGTACCGTCTCGTCGTCGGCGAGGCCGCCGCCCACGCAGATGGCGTCGGCGCCCGCGGCGATCGCGAGGACGCTGCCGCGCTCGATGCCGTAGGTGCCGGCGACGGCCCGCATCTCCATGCCGTCGGTGACGATCAGACCGTCGTAGCCGAGTTCCTCGCGGAGGAGGCCGGTGAGGATGCGGCGGGACAGCGTCGCGGGGCGGACCGGGTCCAGGGCCGGGACCAGGATGTGGGCGCTCATGACCGCCCGGGTGCCGGCGCCGATGGCCGCCCGGAACGGGATCAGCTCGCGGTCCGGGAGGACGGCCGCGGGCACGTCGACGCGCGGCAGCGCGTGGTGGGAGTCGACGGCCGTGTCGCCGTGGCCGGGGAAGTGCTTGGTGCAGGCCGCCACGCCGGCGGACTGGAGGCCGGTGACATAGGCGGCGGTGTGCCGGGCGACCAGGCCGGGGTCCGCGCCGAAGGAACGGACCCCGATCACCGGGTTCGCCGGGTCGGAGTTCACGTCCGCCGACGGGGCCCAGTTGAGGTTCACCCCGCACTCCGCGAGCCGGCGGCCGAGCTCGTGGGCGACCCGGCGGGTCAGGTCCACGTCGTCCACCGCGCCCAGCGCGTGGTTGCCGGGGAAGGAGGAGCCGGTGCGCACCTCCAGGCGGGTGACGTCTCCGCCCTCCTCGTCGATCGCGACCAGGACGTCGTCCCGTTCGGCGCGCAACTGTGCGGTGAGGGCGGCGAGTTGGTCCGGGGAGTCGATGTTGCGGCCGAACAGGCCGACCGAGGCCAGGCCCTCGCCGAGGCGGCGCAGCAGCCAGTCGGGGGCGGTGGTGCCGGGGAAGCCGGGCTGGAGGACGGTCAGGGCGTCCCGGGTGAGCGTGTCGGTGCCGCTGGCGATGGTCGTCATCGGGGCGTCATCCCTTCACCGCGCCCGCGGTGAGACCCGCGGCCATCTTGCGCTGGACGAGGAGGAACAGGGCGACGATCGGAACGGCCATCATGGTGGCGCCGGCCATCATCGGGGCGTACTCGGTGCCGTGCTTGGTGGTGAAGTTGCCGAGCCAGACGGTCGCGGTCTGGTTCTTCTGGCTGAGCAGCATCAGGGCGTAGAGGTACTCGTTCCAGGCCTGGATGAAGGCGTAGACCGAGGTGGCGACCATGCCGGGGGCCAGGAGCGGGAAGACGACGCGGACGAAGGCGCCGGTGCGGGTGCAGCCGTCGACCATCGCGGCCTCCTCCAGCTCCTTGGGGATGTTGACGATGAAGCCGCGCAGGGTCCACACCGTGAACGGGAGGATGAAGGTCAGATAGGTGATGATCAGGCCGGACAGCTTGTCGTACTGGTTCAGGTCGTTCAGGAGCAGGAAGACCGGGATGATCATGGCGACCAGCGGGACCATCTGCACGGCCAGGATGCCCACGATCACGATCCTGCGGCCCCGGAAGGCGAACCGGGAGATGGCGAGGGCGGCCAGCATGCCGACGGCGACGCCGATCGCGACGACCGTCAGGGAGACGGCCAGGCTGCGCCCGACCGGGCCCCAGAAGTCGGCGATGTCCAGCGCGCGGCCGAAGTTGGAGAAGGTCACGCCGGTCGGCAGCAGGCTCGGCTCCGGGTCGATGGCGTCCTTCGCCGGTTTGAACGCCGTGGTGAGCATCCAGTAGACGGGGAAGCCGGCGACGGCGAAGACCAGGAGACCGAGGAGGTTCCAGCCGGCCTTCGACCGCCTCGGAGCGGACACCGTACTCATTCGACCTCTCCGATCTTCAGCATCTGGCGCATGTAGACGGCGACCACCCCGAGCAGGAGCAGCACGGTGATCAGGGCGATCGCCGAGCCCTGCCCGTAGTCGTTGACGACGAAGGCACGGTCGTAGGAGTACGTCGTCAGCAGCTGGAACTCGGGCTCCGGGTGGCCGCCCCGCATCACGAAGACCTGCGGGAAGACGCCCATGTCCCAGATGACCGACAGGGTCGTGAGCATCACGACGACCGGCTTGAGGATGGGCAGGGTGACGTACCGGAAGACGCCCCAGGCGCCGGCGCCGTCGAGGCGGGCGGCCTCCTCCAGCTCGGCCGGGACTTGGGTGAGGCCGGCGCTGAGGGTGATCACCACGAAGGGCACCGCGCCCCAGATCACCAGCAGCATGATGACGGCGAGGCCCTGCGGTCCGCTCGCGAACCAGTTGTGGCCGATCAGCTCGACCCCGGGGAGCCTGCTCAGGACCGCGTTGAGGATGCCGTAGTCGGAGTCGAACAGCCATTTGAAGACGGTGGTGGCGACGATGACCGGCATTCCCCAACTGGCCACCAGGGCGATGTTGACCAGGGTCTTCACCCAGCCGGAGACCCGCTGGAGGAGCAGCGCGATCAGCATGCCGAGGACCATCGTGAGGATCACGCAGCCGGCGGCGAAGACGATCGTGCGCAGGACGACCTGCCAGAACTCGCCGTCGCCCAGCACGCCCGAGAAGTTGTCGAAGCCGACGGACTCGGCGGGCTGGAAGCCCCAGAGCTGGGACTGGCCGAACTTCTGGAAGGACAGGGTGACCAGGCGGACCAGCGGATAGCCCATCACCAGCGCCAGGACCAGCAGACAGGGCGCGAGCAGCAGCCAGGGGGTGCCGGCGCCGGCCGCGCCCCGCCGTCCCGGTGGCTTTCCCGCGTCGGCCCGTGGTGGGGGTGACGGCCGCGTCGGCGGCACCTTGGCAGGGGTGGTCGTGTCTGCGGCACTCATCCGCGCGCTCCTCAGCGGTCCCTCGGTCGTCCGGGAAGCAGGGCCCCGGCCCCGGGGGTCGGGGCCGGGGCCCTGCGCTCAGGTCACTTGGTGTTGATGACCTTGTCGATCGCGGCGTCCGCCTCCTTCGCGGCCTCCTCGACCGTCTTCTTGCCGGTGCCGATGTTCTGGAGCATGGTCTGGAGCACCTGGGCCTTCTCGACCTGGCCCCAGCCGGGGGCCATCGGGACGAACCAGTTGGACTCGGCGGCGGTGGCCGGGACGGCCGTCGCCGGGTCGTTCTTCAAGGTCGCGAGGTCGGTCTTGTTGTTGGGCAGGTTGCCCTTGGCCATCAGGCCCTTCTGACCGGAGGGGCCGGTGAAGGCGTTGATCCACTCGGCGGCGAGGTCCTGCGCGTCCGACTTCACCGGCACGGCCAGGTCGGAGCCGCCCAGGAAGACCGGGAGGTTCTTGCCGGACGGGCCGGGCAGCACGAAGTTCTCGACGTTGTCCTTGAGCTTGCCCGTCTTGTCGTTCTCCGGGGCCGCGGCGGTGGCGCCCTCCCAGGCGGGGGCGAAGATCATGCCGGACTTGCCCTGGCCGTAGACGATGTAGCGGTCGGACTCGTCCTTGGTCTTGTCGCCGTGCATGTAGGTGTCGACGATCTTCTTGAACTCGTTGAGGCCCTTGAGGGACTCCGGCGAGGAGAGGTTGGCCTTCCACTCGCCGCCCGACTCGGTCGCGATGGAGCCGCCGGCGTCGTAGACGAAGGACATGGCCGCGTACCAGTCGCGGGTGGGCTGGTACCAGGCGCTGAAGGTGTCGCCCTCCTTCTTCTGGACCTTGTCCAGGGCGGCGGTCAGCTCGGCGTAGGTGGTCGGGGCGGTCTTCACGCCCGCGGCGGCGAAGAGGTCCTTGCGCCAGTTGCCGACGCGGCCGCCCGCGTAGTAGGGGACGCCGTAGGTCTTGTCCTCGTAGGTCACCGAGGCCTTGAGGCCGTCCAGCCAGGCGGAGGAGTTGTCGAACTGCGAGGCGTCGAGGGGGGCGAAGGCGCCCTTGACCATGTAGCCGAGCATCTCGGTGTTGCCCATCTCGACGACGTCGGGGGCCTTGTCGGTGGCGAGGACCGCGTCGAGCTTGGCGTTCTTGTCCGGCCAGCCGTAGTACTCGTGGTCGATCTTGAGGCCGGGGTGCTTCTTCTGCACCGCCGCGTCGGCGGCCTTCACCAGCTCGGGCCAGTTGTTCTGGGCGTCGACGGTGAGCCAGACCGTCAGCTCCTTGGCCTCGGCGCCCTTGTCCGAGCCCCCGTTGTCGCTGTCCCCGCACGCCGCGATGGAGACCATCATGCCCGCGATACCGATCGCGGCTGTCAGCTTGCGCTTCACGCCATCCTCCTCAGGGATGCCACAAACCCCCCTGCCTCCCCGCCGCGGTCGAGCGTCAACGCGTACCGTCCGTGGGGCCAGGACCTGGACCAATGGTGTAGACCAGTACGGGGAGCTTGGCTCAGACCAATAGGGCTGTCAAGGGTGCTTCACAGGCGCCGAGTCGTCCGTTACGCGACCGCGATATGCAGGGACTTTTCAATTTCCGGGGCGCCCGCCGAAGGCCCCCGCGCGGAACGGACCACCACCCTCCAGCGGCGTGCTGGACTAGACCAAGACGGGTCCCGCGGGTATACAGAGGGGATCACGGAGCGTGCGAGGTCACCCGCGCCGGTCACCCCGCCCACGAACCCGTGCCACGATGTGAGCCGCGGCCGATGGGGATGTCGGCCGTTCGGCATCCGGAGCCGGGAAGGCAGGCCATGAGCACCGACGTCAGCAGTGCGGAGAACGAGGGTGGGGCTACCGTCCGTACCGCGCGCGTGCCCAAGTACTACCGCCTGAAGAAGCACCTGCTCGACATGACGGAGACCCAGTCCCCCGGCACCCCCGTGCCGCCCGAGCGGACCCTCGCGGCCGAGTTCGACACCTCGCGCACGACCGTGCGCCAGGCCCTCCAGGAGCTGGTGGTCGAAGGCCGGCTGGAGCGCATCCAGGGCAAGGGGACGTTCGTCGCCAAGCCGAAGGTCTCCCAGGCGCTGCAACTGACCTCGTACACCGAGGACATGCGCGCCCAGGGCCTCGAACCCACCTCCCAGCTCCTGGACATCGGCTACATCACGGCCGACGACCGGCTGGCCGGGCTCCTCGACATCACCGCCGGCGGACGCGTGCTGCGCATCGAACGGCTGCGCATGGCCAACGGCGAGCCCATGGCGATCGAGACGACGCACCTGTCGGCCAAGCGCTTCCCCGCCCTGCGCAGGTCGCTGGTCAAGTACACGTCCCTCTACACCGCCCTCGCCGAGGTCTACGGCGTCCACCTCGCGGAGGCCGAGGAGACCATCGAGACCTCCCTGGCCACCCCGCGCGAGGCGGGCCTGCTCGGCACCGACGTGGGCCTGCCGATGCTGATGCTGTCCCGGCACTCCCTGGACAAGGAGGGCAAGCCGGTGGAATGGGTGCGGTCCGTCTACCGGGGGGACCGCTACAAGTTCGTGGCCCGGCTGAAGCGCCCGCAGGAGTAGGCGGGTGCGGAGGTCCCGATATCCGGACGAGGTCTTCCGCTGACCTTTATCCGTCCCCTACATTTCGCGTGCGTTGCACGCGCGATCAACGAGGGGATGGAGCCACCCGATGCCGGAAGCACCACACGTCTCAAGAGGTCCGGTGGTGACGCCCGTACGCGTCGTCATCGCCCTCTGCCTGCTCGCGCCCTTCGTGGCGATGCTCTGGGTCGGCTCGTACGCGAAGGTGGAGCCGACCCTGATCGGCATCCCCTTCTTCTACTGGTACCAGATGGCCTGGGTGCTGATCTCCACCGTGCTCACGATGATCGCGTACCAGCTGTGGCGGCGTGACCAGCGCGCCCGCAAGGCCGCGGACGGGGGTGCGTCCCGGTGAACAACGAGGTGAACGGCGTCGCACTCGCCGTCTTCGTCTTCTTCTTCCTGGCCGTGACCGTCATGGGCTTCCTCGCGGCCCGCTGGCGCCGGGCCGAGAACGAGCACAGCCTCGACGAATGGGGGCTGGGCGGCCGGTCGTTCGGCACCTGGATCACCTGGTTCCTGCTGGGCGGCGACCTGTACACGGCCTACACGTTCGTGGCGGTCCCGGCGGCGATCTACGCGGCCGGCGCGTCCGGCTTCTTCGCGGTCCCCTACACGATCCTCATCTACCCGCTGATCTTCACCTTCCTGCCGCGCCTGTGGTCGGTCTCGCACAAGCACGGGTACGTCACCACCTCGGACTTCGTGCGCGGCCGGTTCGGCTCCAAGGGCCTGTCGCTGGCCGTGGCCGTCACCGGCATCCTCGCGACCATGCCGTACATCGCGCTCCAGCTCGTCGGCATCCAGGCCGTGCTGGACGTGATGGGAGTCGGCGGCGGCGAGAACACCAACTGGTTCGTCAAGGACCTGCCGCTGCTGCTCGCCTTCGGCGTGCTGGCCGCGTACACCTACTCGTCGGGGCTGCGCGCCCCCGCCCTGATCGCGTTCGTGAAGGACACGCTGATCTACATCGTGATCGCGGTGGCGATCATCTACATCCCGATCAAGCTGGGCGGGTTCGACGACGTCTTCGCCAAGGCGGGTGACGCGTTCGCGCAGACCAACCCGGCGACGGGCAAGCCGCGGGGCGCGCTGGCGCCGGCCGAGGCGGGTCAGTGGACGTACGCCACGCTGGCCCTGGGCTCCGCGCTGGCGCTCTTCATGTACCCGCACTCGATCACCGCGACGCTGTCCTCCAAGAGCCGTGAGGTGATCCGCCGCAACACCACGATCCTGCCGCTGTACTCCCTGATGCTCGGCCTGCTGGCCCTGCTGGGCTTCATGGCGATCGCGGCCGGGATCAAGGTCACCAACGGGCAGCTGGCCATCCCGCAGCTGTTCGAGGACATGTTCCCGGCCTGGTTCGCGGGCGTGGCCTTCGCCGCGATCGGCATCGGCGCGCTGGTCCCGGCGGCGATCATGTCCATCGCGGCCGCGAACCTGTTCACCCGCAACATCTACAAGGACTTCATCAAGCCGGACGCGACGCCCAAGGAGGAGACCCGCGTCTCCAAGCTGGTCTCGCTGCTGGTGAAGGTGGGCGCCCTGGCGTTCGTCCTGACGATGGACAAGACGGTCGCCATCAACTTCCAGCTCCTCGGCGGCATCTGGATCCTCCAGACCTTCCCGGCCCTGGTCGGCGGCCTGTTCACCCGCTGGTTCCACCGCTGGGCGCTGCTCGCGGGCTGGGCCGCCGGCATGCTCTACGGCACGCTCGCCGCGTACGGCGTGGCCTCCCCCACCCAGAAGCACTTCGGCGGGTCGGCGAAGGAGATCCCCGGCATCGGCGAGATCGGGTACATCGGTCTGACGGCGTTCGTGCTGAACGTGGTGGTGACGGTGGTCCTGACCTTCGTGCTGAAGGCGCTGAAGGCCCCGGAGGGCGTCGACGAGACGAGCCCGGAGGACTACACGGCGGACGCCGGCGACCCGGGCGTCCAGGTGGAGCTGCCGCCGGCGACCGCCGGAACGTCCCACTAGCCGGAACGTCGCACGCGGCGGAGCTCTCGGTGGGCCGGCGGAGAAATCCGGCGGCCCACCGTCGTGTGCGTGGGGCACACTGCGCGCCATGGACCTACGGATCCGGGAAGCGGAACCCTCCGAGCACGCCGGCCTCGGCGACCTGACCGCCCGCGCCTATCTCGACGACGGACTCCTCGACCACGGCGAGGGCGACGCGTACCTGCCCGTGCTGAAGGACGTGGCCGCGCGGGCGGCCGCCGCCACCGTCCTCGTGGCCGTGGCGGGCGACCTGCTCCTGGGCGGGGTCACCTTCGTACCGGGCCCCGGGCCCGTCGCCGACATCGCCCGCCCCGGCGAGGCCGAGATCCGCGCGCTGGCGGTCGCCCGTGAGCAGCGCGGCCGGGGCGCCGGCGAGGCCCTCGTGCGGGCCTGTGTGGAGCGTGCGCGGACCACGCGGGGCTGCACGGCCGTCGTGCTGTCGAGCCAGCGGGCCATGCGCACCGCCCACCGGCTCTACGAGCGGCTGGGCTTCGTCCGCACACCCGAGCGGGACTGGAATCCCGTGCCGCACCTGGACGACCTCACTCTGCTGACCTACCGGTTGACGCTCTGAGATCACCGGCAACACAACATCTGGGGGTGGCGTGACGGGCGAGCACAAGATGTATGCTCGTGCTCGCTGTCGCCGCAGGGGAATCCGGTGCGAATCCGGAACTGTCCCGCAACGGTGTACTCGTGTGCGCCCCTACCCATGTGCGCCCACCCGTCCAGTCCGAGGACCTGCCGACAGTGCGCCCGGCCGTCCGGCTCGGGTGCCTTGACGTCCGGGCCTCGTGGAGTGGGCCGGTGGACGCGACGCCGTGCGCGCTCGTGTGCTGCCCCCTGCCCTCCGCCAGGCCCCTTGCCGAGCGAGGGAGAGCCCCACGTGACCATCGCGCCAGCCGATCCGGCTTCAGCCGGCCCGCAGGACACCGACGGCCCCGGTACCGCACTGCTGCGGACCCTGACCGAGCTGACCGCCGACCTGCCCGACGCCGACCCGGGCCGGGTCGCCGCCGCCGCCCTGCGGGGCCGCTCCGCGCGGGCGGACGAGACGGAACTGCGCGAGCTGGCCACGGAGGCGGCCGCCGGGCTCATCTCCGAGGACCCCGCCTACTCCCGGCTGGCCGCCCGTCTGCTCACCCTCGGCATCCGCGCCGAGGCCGCCTCCCAGGGCGTGACCTCCTTCACCGGGTCCGTCGCCGTGGGACACCGGGAGGGGCTGATCTCCGACCGGACGGCCGCGTTCGTCACGCTGCACGGCGCGCGGCTCGACGCGCTGGTCGACCCGCACGCCGACGACCGCTTCGGGTACTTCGGCCTGCGCACCCTGCACAGCCGCTACCTCCTGCGCCACCCGATCACCCGCAAGGTCGTCGAGACGCCCCAGCACTTCCTGCTGCGCGTCGCCGCCGGACTCGCCGAGGACGACACCACGCGGGCCGTGGACGAAGTCGCCGCGCTCTACGGGCTCATGAGCCGCCTCGACTACCTCCCCTCCTCCCCCACGCTCTTCAACTCCGGCACCCGGCACCCCCAGATGTCGTCGTGCTACCTCCTCGACTCCCCCAAGGACGAGCTGGACTCGCTCTACGACCGCTACCACCAGGTCGCCCGCCTCTCCAAGCACGCCGGCGGCATCGGGCTGTCGTACTCCCGGATCCGCTCCCGCGGCTCCCTCATCCGCGGCACCAACGGGCACTCCAACGGCATCGTCCCGTTCCTGAAGACCCTCGACGCCTCCGTCGCCGCCGTGAACCAGGGCGGCCGGCGCAAGGGCGCGGCCGCGGTCTACCTGGAGACCTGGCACGCGGACATCGAGGAGTTCCTGGAGCTGCGCGACAACACCGGTGAGGACGCCCGCCGTACGCACAACCTGAACCTCGCGCACTGGATCCCCGACGAGTTCATGCGCCGGGTGAACGCCGACGCGCAGTGGTCCCTCTTCTCCCCCTCCGACGTGCCCGAGCTGGTCGACCTGTGGGGCGAGGAGTTCGACGCGGCCTACCGCGGGGCCGAGGCGGCGGGCCTGGCGCGGAGGACGATCCCGGCGCGCGAGCTGTACGGCCGGATGATGCGCACCCTCGCGCAGACCGGCAACGGCTGGATGACCTTCAAGGACGCCGCCAACCGCACCGCCAACCAGACCGCGACGCCGGGCCACGTCGTGCACTCCTCCAACCTCTGCACGGAGATCCTGGAGGTCACCGACGACGGGGAGACGGCGGTCTGCAACCTGGGATCGGTGAACCTGGGCGCCTTCGTCGACGGCGACGGCATCGACTGGCAGCGGCTGGACGACACCGTCCGCACCGCCGTCACCTTCCTCGACCGCGTCGTCGACATCAACTTCTACCCGACCGAGCAGGCGGGCCGCTCCAACGCCCGGTGGCGCCCGGTCGGCCTCGGCGCGATGGGCCTCCAGGACGTCTTCTTCAAGCTGCGCCTGCCCTTCGACTCCCCCGAGGCCAAGGCCCTCTCCACCCGGATCGCCGAGCGCGTCATGCTCGCCGCGTACGAGGCCTCCGCCGACCTCGCCGAGCGCAACGGCCCGCTTCCGGCCTGGGAGAAGACCCGCACCGCCCGGGGCGTCCTGCACCCGGACCACTACGGCGTCGAGTTCTGCTGGCCGGACCGCTGGGCGGCCCTGCGCGAGCGCATCGCCGCCACCGGTCTGCGCAACTCGCTGCTCCTCGCCATCGCGCCGACCGCCACCATCGCGTCCATCGCGGGCGTCTACGAGTGCATCGAGCCGCAGGTGTCCAACCTGTTCAAGCGCGAGACGCTGTCCGGCGAGTTCCTCCAGGTCAACTCCTACCTGGTGCGGGACCTCAAGGAGCTCGGCGTCTGGGACGCGCGCACCCGCGAGGCGCTGCGCGACTCGGGCGGCTCGGTGCAGGACTTCACCTGGATCCCGGCCGACGTCCGCGCCCTCTACCGCACCGCCTGGGAGATCCCGCAGCGCGGCCTGATCGACATGGCCGCCGCCCGCACCCCGTACCTGGACCAGGCGCAGTCCCTGAACCTGTTCCTGGAGACGCCGACCATCGGCAAGCTCTCCTCGATGTACGCGTACGCCTGGAAGTCGGGCCTGAAGACGACGTACTACCTGCGCTCGCGCCCGGCGACCCGCATCGCCCGCGCCGCGCAGGCCACCGTTCCCGTCCAGCAGCCGGCGCCCGAGGACGCCGTCGCCTGTTCCCTGGAAAACCCCGAGTCCTGCGAGGCCTGCCAGTAATGAGCTCCACCGCGAAGAACCTTCTCGACCCCGGCTTCGAGCTGACTCTGCGCCCCATGCGCTACCCGGACTTCTACGAGCGCTACCGGGACGCCATCAAGAACACCTGGACCGTGGAGGAGGTCGACCTCCACTCGGACGTGGCCGACCTCGCGAAGCTCACGCCGGCCGAGCAGCACCTGATCGGCCGTCTGGTCGCCTTCTTCGCGACGGGCGACTCGATCGTCGCGAACAACCTGGTGCTGACGCTGTACAAGCACATCAACTCCCCCGAGGCGCGGCTCTACCTGAGCCGGCAGCTCTTCGAGGAAGCGGTCCACGTCCAGTTCTACCTGACCCTCCTGGACACCTACCTCCCCGATCCGGACGACCGCGCGGCCGCCTTCGCCGCCGTCGAGAACATCCCCTCCATCCGCGAGAAGGCCGAGTTCTGCTTCCGCTGGATGGACTCGGTGGAGAAGCTGGACCGCCTGGAGTCCCAGGCCGACCGGCGCCGCTTCCTGCTCAACCTCATCTGCTTCGCCGCGTGCATCGAGGGCCTGTTCTTCTACGGCGCCTTCGCGTACGTCTACTGGTTCCGCAGCCGGGGCCTGCTGCACGGCCTCGCCACCGGCACCAACTGGGTGTTCCGGGACGAGACCATGCACATGTCCTTCGCGTTCGACGTCGTCGACACCGTCCGCAAGGAGGAGCCGGACCTCTTCGACGACCGGCTCCAGCAGCAGGTCACCGACATGCTGCGGGAGGCCGTCGAGGCCGAGCTCCAGTTCGCGCGCGACCTGTGCGGTGACGGCCTCCCCGGCATGAACACCGACTCGATGCGGCAGTACCTGGAGTGCGTCGCCGACCAGCGCCTGACGCGCCTCGGCTTCGCCCCGGTGTACGGCTCGGAGAACCCGTTCTCCTTCATGGAGTTGCAGGGCGTTCAGGAGCTGACCAACTTCTTCGAGCGCCGGGTGTCGGCGTACCAGGTGGCCGTGGAGGGCACGGTCGACCTGGACGAGGACTTCTGAGTCCTGGCCGCCCTCAGTTGACGGTCGATCCGGCGTTCGCGGGCCAGTCCCACGAGCGCCGGACCCGCGAGGAGGAGGAAGAGAACCAGGACCGTGAGGTAGGAGCCGAGTGCGTTCATGGGGGTAAGCATCGTGCGCCCGTGACGCTCATGGCAGTGGCAGGACTGCCGTACACCTTCAAAATCCTGCCACTCGCACGGCACACTGGCGGCATGCTGGAGAACGTGGTCGCGGTCGTCCTCGACGGTGTGCACCCCTTCGAACTCGGTGTGGTGTGCGAGGTGTTCGGCCTCGACCGCAGTGACGAGGGGCTGCCGGTGTACGACTTCGCGGTCGCCTCCGGGGAGGGGTCCGTGCTGACCACCCCCGCGGGCTTCGGGGTGCGCACGGAGCACGGCCTGGAACGCCTGGAGAGCGCCGACCTGATCGCCGTGCCGGCCGGGGAGGCGTACCTGACACGCGACTACCCGCCCGAGCTGCTCGACGCGCTGCGGCGGGCCGTGGACCGCGGGACGCGGGTGCTGAGCGTCTGTTCCGGGGTGTTCGTGCTGGGCGCGGCGGGGCTGCTGGACGGGCGGCGCTGCGCGGCGCACTGGCGGCACGCGGAGCAGCTCGCCCGGCGGTACCCGCGGACGAGCGTCGAGCCGGACGTCCTCTACGTCGACGACGACCCCGTGATCACGTCGGCCGGCACGGCCGCCGGGATCGACGCCTGTCTGCACCTGGTGCGCAAGGAGCAGGGGCCCGAGGTCGCCAACCGGATCGCCCGGCGGATGGTCGTACCGCCGCACCGGGACGGCGGCCAGGCCCAGTACGTCGAGCGGCCGCTGCCCCGGTCGCGGTGCGACACGGTGGGCGAGGTGCTCGCCTGGATGGAGCGGCACCTGGACCGGGAGGTCACCGTCGAGCAGCTCGCGGCCCGGGCGCACATGGCGCCGCGCACCTTCGCCCGCCGCTTCCAGCAGGAGACCGGCACCACCCCCTACCGCTGGCTCCTGCGCCAGCGCGTCCTGCTCGCCCAGCACCTGCTGGAGACGACGGACGAGACGGTCGACGCGATCGCCGGGCGCGCCGGTTTCGGGACGGCGGCGGCGCTGCGGCACCAGTTCGTGCGGGCGCTGGACACCACCCCGAACGCCTACCGGCGCACGTTCCGCGGGCCTTCGGCCGCCTGACCGTACGCCGGAGGCGCACCGGTCAGCGGGGTACCGGCGTCAGCAGCAGCCGCTTCGGGCGCAGGGTGATGCCCACCCGGGTCGCGGCGTCGGAGCCGGCGACCTGCTCGAAGCGGAACGTGCCCGCGAGCACCGCCGTGACCAGGGTGAGCAGGGCCATGGAGAAGTGGTCGCCGGGGCACTGGCGCTTGCCCACCCCGAAGGGGCGCATGGCGTACTTCGGCACCTCGCCCGACCGCTCGGGGAGCCAGCGGTCGGGGTCGAAGTCCAGGTGCCGCGGGAAGGAACGAGGGTCGCGCTGGAGCGCGTACGGGCTGTACACGATGTCGGCACCGGCCGGAATGCGATACCCGCCGAGTTCGGTGTCGGTGACCGCCCGCCGCATCAGAATCCATACGGCGGGGCGCATGCGCATGGCTTCCACGACGACGTTGTTGGTGTGCGCCAGCTTGCGCACGTCCTCGAATGCGACGGGCCGCCCCCCGGTTACGGCCTCGACCTCGTCCCGCACTTTGTCGGCGTGTTCCGGGTGGTCGGCGAGGACCAGCAGCAGAGACATGATCGTGGCCGCGACGGTTTCGCTGCCGGGGGTGAGTATCGCGACGACCTGATCGTGGATCTCCTGTTCCCCGATGGGGTCGCCATTGTCGTCCTTCGCTTCCAGCAATGCGGTCAGCAAATCGTCCGGCCTTTGACCGGATGCCCGGCGTTCGGTGATGATCTCGTCGACCAGGAGGTGCAAATCGGCCAGGGCCCGGTTGAATTCGCGGTTGGCCGGAAGCGGTAGTTTGTACAGCGGCCCGAGCGGTACCACCATGCGCTGGTACATCCCTTGGAACACGCTGGCGAGGGCGGTGCACAGCCGCTCCGCGCGTTCGTCGATGAACCGGCCGCGCAGCAGGCAGCGGGCGGCGACGCGGACCGCGATGCGGAACGCCTCCGAGGTGCAGTCGATCGTCCGGCCGTCCTTCCAGCGCTCGGCGAGCGCGTGCGTCTCCTCCTCCATGATCGGCCCGTAGGCCGGGATGGCGTCGAGCCGGAACGCGGGCTGGATGGTGCGTCGCTGGCGCCGGTGCAGCGGCCCGTTGGCGGTGGCCACGCCCTCCTTGCCGAGCAGGCCCTCCAGGGACTCCCACAGGGGTCCGGCGATGATGTAGTCGGGGTCGAGGGCCAGTTCCCCGGTGAGGCCGGGGTCGGTGACGGCGTAGACCGTCTTGGGGCCGAGCTTGATGCGGACGACGTCGCCGTGGTCGCTCAGCCGGGTCATGAAGGCCAGCGGACCCCTGGCGAGCCGCCAGCCGTGGCCGAGAAGCGGAATCCCGCCGCCGGCCAGGGGCGGCTCTCGCAGTTCCGGGGCGCCGGGCGTCGCGGGTTTCACCGACTCGACGGTCATTTCTCACCTGCCGGTTCGTTGCTGACGTACGGAGGGGTGGACCGGTCGTCCCAGCTGTCGACCCGGTAGCGGCCCGACTCGTGGTGGAACCAGTAGACGGAGCTGAACCAGTTGCGCATGTTCGCGAGACAGGCACCGACGGCGGTGCTCAACTGCTTTCCGTGGACCGTCCCGTCGTCGATCCGGTCGGCCAGCCGCAGTACGTCCTGCTCCACGGCCAGGAACTCCGATATGCATCGCTCGATGCGCCGCCGCACTTCCTCCACGGCTTCTTCCAGGCTCATTCCCTCATGGGTGACGAGACTGATTCCGAGATTGTGCACCTCATCGCCCGCTATTTCCTTGGGGAGCGAGCAGAGGTCGTTGTACCAGGCGGCGAATTCCTGGCTCAGCAGGGCCGCCCGCCGATAGGCCGGGTGTTTTCGTATCGGTTCCGGTATTTCGTGTCCCGCGCTCAGTTCCAGCAGATCCGTCCAGACCCAGTGGGCGAAGGTGAGCCGGCGCAGCGCGAGATACTCCTCGACGGCCGGGACCCGTCCTTCGACGCGGTTGCGGAATTCCCGGTCGTAGGCCTCGATGACGGCGTGGAAGTGCCGGGCGAACCGGGCGTTCCAGGTGCCGGGGAGGAAGGAGAACAGCCGGCCCACGCTGTCCGCCAGCCCGGCGACCAGCGGATCCTCATGGCGCAGGTGGTCGTCCGGCGCGTCCAGCGCCGCGTGCAGGCGCGCCCTCAGCCTCCGCCAGTCGCCGGCCCGGCCGTGCACGACGTCGCGGTCGTGCCGGTCGTCCCAGACGAAGAACCACGCGCTGTAGTCGGCGATGGCCTGGAGCGCCTCCTCGGAGGCGCCGAGGTAGTACCCCGCCATCAGGTCGGTGTAGCACAGGCCGTCGGCATATTCCGCGACCTTGTCGGCCGGCATGAGCCGCTTTTCCCGCAGCCAGGAGCGCGTCTTCTCCTGCAACCGGGGCCAATACGGGTGCAGTTGCCGGGGAAACACCGCCTCGATGACCGGGAGGGAGAGCGTGGGCGGGACCGCGACCGCGGTCACCGTCGCCGTGGTGCTGCATATGGTGCTGTATGTGGTGCTGTATGGGAAAGCTGGCACGAACAACCCCTCTCAGCCGCCGGTGCGCACACCTCTCCCGCCATGCCGGGCGTGCGCCGTTGCGTATCCCCGCTCATCCCATTCAGCCCTACGACTGACCGCTCTGGGAACGGATTTGCTGCATTCACTCCCTCAACCTGACGAGAATCCCCCGCCGCATGACCGATTGCGGATCAGTAGATGTGCAGCAGCGATCGAACGTGCGTCGGACACACGAACGACGCCTGGCCGGGGGGAATCCCGGCCAGGCGTCTGGGGTGCGGAAGCGTGGAGCGCGGCTCAGTCGTTGGCGACCACGGGGTAGCGAGGCTCGTTCTCGGCCATCTGCCGCAGCGCGTCCTTGCGTTCGCGCTTGGAGAGGCGGTCGATGTACAGGTACCCGTAGAGGTGGTCGGTCTCGTGCTGCAAACACCGTGCGAAGTATCCGGTGCCGCGCACCCTGATCGGGTTGCCCTTCTCGTCCTGCCCGGTCACCTCGGCGTAGTCCGGCCGCGCGAGCGGCGCGTACGCGGTCGGCACCGACAGGCAGCCCTCGTTGCTGTCGTCCAGCCGGCGCCGGTCGGCGGGCAGTTCGACGAGCTTGGGGTTGCACACCACACCGACGTGCCGCACGCCCTCGTCGTCGGGGCAGTCGTAGACGAAGACCTTGAGGTCGACGCCGATCTGGTTGGCGGCCAGGCCCACGCCCTCGGCGGTGCGCTGGCTGGCGAACATGTCGTCCACCAGCTTCGACAGCTCGTCGTCGAACTCGGTGACGTCCTTGCACTCCTTGTGCAGGACGGGGTTGCCGACGACGGTGATCGGCCGCGAGGTGCCGCGCTCACGGTACGCCCGCTCCCGCTCCTCGGTGTCCTGGGTGTCGATGACGAAGCCCTCGTCGTCCACGGGGAGCACGCCCGCGTGCTGCTGATCGGTGTCCTGCTGCGCCATGACCGACGATGCCTTCCTCAAAACGGGGGGTGAAGTTGCGGATACAGGGTACGGGGACGCGCCCGGAAGGGGCGCGCGGCCGTGTCCGGCGTGCGGTTCCGCCGCGCGGGCGCGACCGGCGGTGACGGGCCGGCCGCCGGGAGCCGGCCTCAGCAGACCTCTTCGAGATCACGCCAATCCCTGGAGTCCGGGCTGTCGGCGACCCACCCGTCCAGCAGGCCCCGCACCAGAGACGCCGGCGCGGCCACCCCGCACTCCCGCTCCGGCACCCACAACTGCCCGTCGGTACGGTGCCCGAGCGGCCCGGGATGCCCCGGTTCGCTGTGGTCGTGCGGGTCCAGGTGCTCGCCGTCGCCCTCGTCGGAGGGCATCCGCGACTCCGAGCACATCCGGCACAGCAGCCGCACCGACGACGACCAGTCCTCGGCGGCGAACCCCGCGTCGCCGGCGAGCTGTTCCAGCGCGTCCCGGTCGGACTCGGTGGCGGCCTCCAGCAGGACCACCCAGGTCGGCACCGGGGACGGCGCCCACAGCTCGATCTCGTCGAAGACGGGGTAGGCGTGCCCGGCGGACGTGGTCCGCTCGCCGTGCGGCACCCCGTCGTGCAGGACGACCTCGCCCCAGCGCCGCCCGGACGACGGCAGCGGGATCGACAGCACCTCCATCCGGGCCGGGTCCAGCCGCCGCCCCCACACCACCTCGGCCTCCCCCTCCGGGGACAGCCGTACGGCGGCGCTGCCCAGGTCCATGCCGAGGGGCTCGCCGACGACGGTGGCACCACCCGGCACGTTCAGCCCGTAGGCCTGCCAGGCGCGGCGGGCCAGCGGCCAGTCCTGGAGGGCGGTCGCCGCGATGCCGACGTTCCACCAGTCGGGGGCGCCGCTCTCCCGGTCGAGGAGGGCGACCGCGCGCAGTCCGGCGGTGCGGGCCTGCTCCCAGTCGTGCCGGAACTTGTGCAGCAGGGCCAGGTTGAACCAGGACTCGGACAGCCAGGGCTCCAGATCGGCGGCACGTGTCAGCAGCGCCCCCGCGTCCTCGTACCGGCCGTCGCCGATCAGGGTGAACGCGCGGTCGGTGGCCTGCCGCCAGGAGGCGGAGGGCCGGTGCCGTCCCTTGCCGAAGATCCTCACGATTCCCGCCTGCCAGTGCCGTGGTGTGGGCTGGCCGGTGCCCCCGGACACCCTCTCCCTCGCATCCAACCACGTGTGGCTGGAAGGTCGCTCATTACCCATGGGTTACCCACCGGCGGGGAGGTCAGACCGTCCCGGCCGGCGCCCGCGGGCCCTGCCGGCCGAGGCGTTCACCCGCCGCGCCCCTGATCGCCCAGTACCCGGGCGAGCGCCTCCACCACCTCCGGAGCGTAGTGCGTCCCCGTCCCCAGCCGCAGCTCCTCCAGCGCGGTGAGCGGTCCGCCGGGGCCGGCGTCGCGCACCTTCTCCTCGTAGGCGTTCACCACCCGCACGATCCGGGCGGCGACCGGCTGCTCGGGGTAGGGGTCGGCCTGCCGCTCCACGACCGCCGCGACCTGCCCGTCCGCCCCGGTCTGCCGGACGACGGCCCCGCCCAGCAGCGCGATCCGCCGCTGCTCCGCGGCCGGCAGCCCGGCCGTGGCCCCCGCCGGGACCGGGTCGACCAGGCTGAGCTGGCCGATGTCGTGCATCAGCGCGGCGTACTCCAGCACCGTGAGCTCGGGCTCCGTCAGCCCCAGGTCCCGGCCCACGGCCTGGCTGAGGGCGGCGACCCGGCGGGCGTGCCCGGCGGGGGTGTACCCGGCGATCTCGGTGGCGCGGGCGAGGGAGGCGATGGTCTGCCGGTAGGTGGCGCGGACGGCGGCGTACCGGCGCAGGGAGTGCTGGGTGAGCAGCAGCGGCACCGAGAACACGGGCAGCGCCCACAGTCCGACCACGGCCACCGCGAGCGCCATCACCGCGCCCGTCGCGCACACGGCCGACCCGATCCCGGGCACCGACCGCAGCTCGTCGCGGAGCAGCGGGGCGAACGGCCAGCGGGTGCGGGAGTGCGCGAGCGCGGCCGCGACCACCGCGTCGCACAGCACGGTCAGGACGAGCAGCGCGAGCAGCAGCAGGGCGTACGCCGGGCCGCTCCAGGGGTCGAACACGCCGTGGTGGTAAAGGGGCTGGAAGCACACGGCGGTGAAGCCGACGGCCAGGACGCGGCGCGCCAGATGGTCCAGGACGGGCCCGTCCCCGCGCGCGAGGTGCGGCACGCTGCCGAGCAGGGAGGCGGCGAACACGACGGAGACGACCTGCGCGACCCCGTGGTGCGAGGCCTGCCCGGCGTACTCGCCGAGCAGCGCGTACGACAGCGCCCCGGCGGCCCCGAGGGGCGCGGCCTCGCGCGGCGCGGGCCCGCCCCTCGGGGCCGCCCCGCCCGGGGACGGGAGGAGCCGGGCGGGTGGGAGGGTCAGCTCGCCGACGGCGACGAGGACCCCGAAGGCGAGCGCGACGGGCCGCTCCTCGACGCCCGAGCGGAGGGTGACCAGGAGGGAGCCGGCGACGAGGACGGCGGCGCTGCCGTGCAGGGCGACCAGGGGGCGGCGGGAGGTCATCGGCGCGCTCCGGACCCGCCGTGGACGGGGGCGGGGGGCGGCGCCGTGGGCCGGGGCTCGTCGGCCGTGACCACGGGCCGCCATCCCTCCCGGCCGATCACCCGGGCCAGCGCGGTCACCATCCGGGGGTCGAACTGGGAGCCCGAGCACCGCTGGAGCTCCTCCAGGGCCACCGCCACCGGACGCGCCCTGCTGTAGGACCGGGTGGAGGTCATCGCGTCGAAGGCGTCGGCGACCGCCACCACCCGGGCGCACTCCGGGATCTGGCTGCCCACCAGCCCGTAGGGGTAGCCGCTGCCGTCGACCCGCTCGTGGTGGTGGAGGATCGCCGAGCGGGCCTCGCCGAGGAAGGAGATGCCCCGGGTGATCTCGTGCCCGTACTCCGGGTGCAGTTCGATCACCCGCCGTTCCTCGGGTGTCAGCGGCCCGTCCTTGCGCAGCAGCCGGGTGGGGACGCCGAGCTTGCCGACGTCGTGCAGGATGCCGGCGAAGCGGAGCACCTCGACCCGCCCCTCGTCCATGCCCAGCTCGCGCGCGATCATCATGGAGGCCTGTCCGACCCGCTCGCTGTGACCGCGGGTGTACCCGTCCTTGATGTCGACGGCCTGCACCAGCGCCCGGATCGTGGCCTGATGGGCGGCCCGTTCCCGGTGGTACTGGGCGAACATCCACCAGGAGACGGCCATCGGGAAGAGCACGAGCAGTGCGGCGACCGGCCCGTAGGGGCTGTGCCAGAGGACGGCCATCATCAGCCCGGCCAGCCCGTGCACCGCGACGGGGCCGAGCGACCCCAGGAACAGTCCGCGCCACACCCGGGTCGGCGGCAGCCCCTCGGCCAGCGCCAGGATCGTTCCGTCGAGCGCGGCGAGCACCCCGCAGAACACCAGGACGGCGGCCCCGGCCGGCAGGAACACCTGGGGGACGTCGGAGGTCTCGACGGCGTGCCGCGCGTCCAGCGCGCCGTGCACATGGGCGGCCGCCCACACGGCGATCGCCAGGTGGGCGGCACGGCAGATCCGCCGCGGCAGGCGGGGCCGCTGCTCGACGGCGGAGAGCAGCGCGCCGGGCAGCGGCACGAGCGCGGCGGCGTACGGCGGCAGCAGGAAGGCCCCGGCGAGCAGCACGGGGTAGAAGGTGCCGGCGAAGCGGCGGCGGGCGATCCGCTCACCGCCCGCGTACAGGGCGGCGAGCAGCGGGACCGCCCACCAGGGGGCGCGCACCGACGGCAGCGGCAGCAGACAGGGCAGCGCGCCGAGGGTGACGGAGACGACGTACACCCGCGCCCGCGCCGGGATCTCTCCCATGCCACCCTCCCCCCGGCCACGCCTCCCACAGGCTCCGGTTCAGGTTCCGGAGCCTAGGGTGGCGGGGGGTGGCTCTGCGGGCGTATCACCCGCGGATTAGCACATTCGGGTGACGGCCCTGCGGGGTCGCCGTCAGGTTTCCTGCGGGTTCGCCGTCAGGAGCCCTGCGGGGTGGCCGTCAGGATTCCTGCGGGGTGGCCGTCACGTCGTGCTCGGGCACGGCCTGTCCCCTACGGAGCAGGTCCAGCCGGCCCATGACCTTGGAGCGCAGGTCGGAGGGCACGTCGTCATGGCCGCAGCAGCGCTTGACGAGCTTCTTCACCGCCTCTTCGAGCCCGTACTTCTCCAGGCACGGCGAGCACTCGCTGAAGTGCTGCTTGAACTTGTCGCGATCGACGTCCGGCATCTCACTGTCGAGGAACTCGTAGAGATGGTCGAGGACCTCACTGCAGTCCGTCTCGTGCGGCTCTCCGCAGCTCATGAGCCCGAGCCTTTCGCTTCGTCCGACTTGCCGGCGCCGGCCGGCACCAGCCCGCGCTCTCGGGCGTAGTCCTCGAGCATGCCGCGCAGCTGCCGGCGGCCCCGGTGCAGCCGGGACATCACCGTACCGATGGGTGTCCCCATGATGTCCGCGATCTCCTTGTACGCAAAGCCCTCGACATCGGCGAGGTACACGGCGATGCGGAATTCCT
The DNA here is from genome assembly GCF_055563235.1 of Streptomyces sp. NPDC003248. Taxonomy (NCBI): domain Bacteria; kingdom Bacillati; phylum Actinomycetota; class Actinomycetes; order Kitasatosporales; family Streptomycetaceae; genus Streptomyces; species Streptomyces sp. NPDC003248. The sequence continues at coordinate 389,461 of NZ_JBVHDT010000004.1, forward strand.
CGGGAATGGCCTGGAGCGCCGCCTTCACGTCCGAGTCGGGCAGGTGGTCCAGCGCCTGCGACTCGGCCGAGCGCAGACCGGTCGACATGTGCGACTCGGCGCGCGCCAGCTGCCAGTCCTCGATCTCCTCGGCCGCGCTGCGCTGGGGTTCACGCTGCTTCTTGCGGTACGAGTTGATGAACGTGTTGGTGAGGATCCGGTACAACCAGGCCTTGAGGTTGGTGCCCTCGCGGAACTGGTGGAAGGACGCGTACGCCTTGGCGTACGTCTCCTGCACCAGGTCCTCGGCGTCGGCCGGGTTGCGCGTCATGCGCAGCGCGGCCGAATACATCTGGTCGAGGAACTCGAGCGCGTCCCGCTCGAAGCGCGCGCTGCGCTCCGCGGTCGACTCCGTGCCCGGTTCCACGCCTGTGCCCTGGCCCTCGGGCAGCTCCGCCTGGCCGTTGTCGGTCCCTGCGTCGGTACCGGTGACCGGACCCACCTCCTCAAGATCGCGGGCGGGACCGACACCGGCCCCACTCGATTCGGAGGATAGACGACGACCGGTGCCTGCCGCCGCTCCGAAAGGAGTGGTCTTGGCCGCGTGCAGCACCGTCCAGTCCAGATCCGGGCGGCTGCTGCGGCTCGAATCGGGCTGTCCCGGGCGCAGCCCGTCCACCGGGTGGTGGTGGGCGGCGGGCGGGCAGATGGTCGAACCCATGCGGCGGACTTCCTCTCCCACGACGTCGGTGCTGCGTGTTCAGCACTTCTGTCCGCGTCAACAGCGTCCCGGCCCCCCGCATTCCCGGCCCGTCACCCCAGGCTCGCGGCCCACCGGACGACGGCGGAGGTGACGGTTTCCAGAGCCTGCTCCTGGCTGATCCCCGCCCGTTTGGGCACCGCCAGGCCGTGATCGCCGTGGGGCACCTCGACGAGTTCGTACGGCCCCTCGGGGAACTCCTCGGGCCTGCCGAACGGGTCGTTGCCGCCCTGGACCACCAGGGTGGGCACCCCGGCGCCGAGGAGTTCGGCGGCGCGGGACCTCTCCGGCCGGCCCGGCGGGTGCAGCGGGAAGCCGAGCGCGAGCACGGCGTGGGCGCCGAGTTCGGCGGCGGTCCGGCAGGCCACGCGCGCGCCCGCCGACCGTCCGCCGGAGATCACCGGCAGCCCTGCCTTCGCGACGGCCGGCCAGATCCCTCGCCAGCCGACGTCGAGCGTCTTCGGCGCGGGCGCCACCTTCTTGCCGGCCACCCGCCAGGGCTGCTCGACGAGGGCCACGGTCACGCCGTGCGCGGGGAGGGCGGCGGCGAGCGCCCGGAGGTCACGGGCCTCGATGCCGCCGCCGGCGCCGTGGCTCACCGCCAGCAGCAGCCGCGCCTTCCCGGCCCGGTGCCAGGTGATGCGCGCGTCCCCCGCGTCGGTGGGGATGGTCTCGGTCGTCACAGTCACATCACAAGAGTGTGCCCTCCTCGGGTCACAGGAGTGGTGCCCTCCTCGGGTCAGAAGAGTGTGCCCTCCTCGGGCCCCTCCAGCTCCTTCAGCAGCTCCGCGCCGTTGTTGCGGACGTTGCTGACGGCCGTGGACACCGGGTAGGCGCGCATCAGACCCGCCGGCGGCGGCTCCAGCAGGGGGCGCAGGTCCTCGACGTCGGTGCGCGCCGGGTCCAGCCAGGCGTCCCAGCGGTCGGGGGTGAGCATCAGGGGCATCCGGGGGTGGATGTCGGCGAGCGCGTGCGGGCCGTCGGCCGGGGCCACGGCGAGCGGGGCCGTCTCCGCCTCGGTGGTGATCACCGAGCAGGTCACCCACCAGGCCCGGGGGTGGTCGTCGGGCAGGGTGCGGTCGCGCCAGAACTCGTACAGCCCGGCCATCGCGAACACCGAGCCGTCGGCCGGGAGCACGAAGTACGGCTGCTTGCGGGGCCGCTTCTTCTTGCCCTCGACCTCCAGCTCCCGCTCCTGCCGGCCGGTGACCCACTCGTAATAGCCGTCGGCGGGCAGGATGCAGCGCCGGGCGGCGAAGGCACGGCGGTACGACGGCTTCTCGTGGACGGTCTCCGCACGGGCGTTGATCATCCGGGCGCCGCCCTCGGGCGACGTGGCCCAGGAGGGCACGAGCCCCCACTTCAGCTTGCGCAGCTGGCGAACCGGCCGCCGGTCGCCGGCGTCCTTCAAGGGACGGTCCAGGACGGCGTGGACCTCCTTGGTGGGCGCCACGTTGTAGTCGGGGGCCAGGGACTCCTCGGGCTCCCACTTCTCGATTTCAAAGATTCCTGCGAGATCCTCGGGCCTGCGACTCGCTGCATACCGTCCGCACATACGTGCCACACTGCCAGGCTCACCCGCCCCCCGGCCACCGCCCCCGGGCCGGGAGCGGGGCGCCGGGGCGCCGGGAGCCCGGGTGCCGGGGCACCGGACGCCGGGCGCTGGGACCCGTCGGCGCACCGGACCACCGACCCCAGACACCCGACACCGCCGACAGCGCCGACAGCGCCGAGACCCACCGACACCGACACCGACACCGCCGGCCCCCGTCGACACAGGACGGGGCCGGCACAAGACGAGAGGGAGCCACCGGGACACATGGACAGCTCCGCCGCCACCGCGCTGCCCGACCTCTGGGACCGTCTCACGGGAACCCAGCCCGACCCCGACCTGTGGGTGGTGCTGGCCACCGTGGTGGCGGCCCTCGCCGTAGTGGTGCCGCACACCTTGTGGCGCATATCGCGCAACGCGATCACCATCGCCCACGAGGGCGGCCACGGCCTGGTCGCCCTGCTCACCGGCCGCACGCTCACCGGCATCCGGCTGCACTCCGACACCAGCGGCCTGACCGTCAGCCGGGGCAAGCCGCACGGCCTCGGCATGATCCTCACCGCGGCCGCCGGCTACACCGCCCCTCCCCTGCTCGGACTGGGCGGCGCGGCCCTGCTCGGCGCCGGTCGCATCACGCTGCTGCTGTGGCTGGCGACCGCGCTGCTGATCGCCATGCTGGTCATGATCCGCAACGCGTACGGCGCCCTGACGGTGATCCTCACGGGCGGCGCCTTCCTGCTGGTCTCCTGGCTGACCGGCCCCCAGGTGCAGGCGGCGTTCGCGTACGCGGTGGTGTGGTTCCTGCTGCTGGGCGGGGTGCGCCCGGCGTTCGAACTCCAGGCGAAGCGGTCGCGGGGCGGGGCGGGCGACTCGGACGCGGACCAGCTCGCGCGCCTGACGCACGTACCGGCGGGGCTGTGGCTGTTCCTCTTCCACGCGGTGAGCCTGTGCTCCCTGATGGGGGGCGGGCGGTGGCTGTTGGGGTGGTGAGGGAGCTCCGGGGAGCCGCCCGACGGGGGCAGGCTTCCGGAGGCGTCCCCGCGGGGGCGCCGGGGCGGTGGTGACACGCGCCCGCCCCGGATGCGCGGGGGGCGCCAGGCCGTGCAGGGGCCGTGGCCAGGAGCGCCGGTCAACGGGGCGTCCGCGCGGGCGCGGGGGCACGGGGCCGCGGGGTGCGACCGGCGTCCCCGCCGCGGGGCGGCACCGGCCACAACGGCGCCGCACCCGGATCCCGCCCTGCTTATAGAGTGGTCGCATGCCGGAAAACCCCGCCCACACCGCCCTCTGGCCCGCCCCGCACGCGAGCGGAGCCGTCGACGCGACGGTCCACGTGCCGGGGTCCAAGTCGGTCACCAACCGCGCTCTCGTCCTCGCCGCCCTCGCTTCCGAGCCGTGCTGGCTGCGCCGTCCCCTCCGCTCCCGCGACACCCTGCTGATGGCGGACGCGCTGCGGGCGATGGGCGTGGGCATCGAGGAGACGGTGTCGTCGAGCTCCACCGTGGCGGGCGGTCCCGAGAGCGGCGGTGAGGCGTGGCGGGTGCTGCCCGCGGGGCTGCGCGGCCCGGCCACGGTCGACGTCGGCAACGCCGGCACGGTGATGCGGTTCCTGCCGCCGGTGGCCGCGCTCGCCGACGGCCCGGTCCGCTTCGACGGCGACCCCCGGTCGTACGAACGTCCCCTGAACGGCGTCATCGACGCGCTGCGGGTGCTCGGCGCCCGGATCGACGACGACGGCCGGGGCACGCTGCCGCTGACGGTGCACGGCGGGGGCGCGCTGGACGGCGGTCCGGTGGAGATCGACGCGTCCTCGTCGTCGCAGTTCGTCTCCGCCCTGCTGCTGTCCGGCCCGCGCTTCAACCAGGGCGTCGAGGTCCGCCACACCGGCTCGACGCTCCCCTCCCTGCCGCACATCCGGATGACGGTGGACATGCTGCGCGCGGTCGGCGCCCAGGTGGACACCCCGGAGTCGGGCGGCGAGCCGAACGTCTGGCGGGTCACGCCGGGCGCGCTGCTCGGCCGGGACCTGACGATCGAGCCGGACCTGTCCAACGCGCAGCCGTTCCTCGCGGCGGCGCTGATCACCGGCGGCAGGGTCGTCATCCCCGACTGGCCCGCGCGCACCACCCAGCCGGGCGACCGGCTGCGTGAGATCTTCACCGAGATGGGCGGTTCCTGCGAGCTGACCGAGTACGGCCTGGTGTTCACCGGTTCGGGCGCGGTGCACGGCGTCGACGTCGACCTCGGCGACGTCGGGGAACTGACCCCGGGCATCGCCGCGGTCGCCGCCCTCGCGGACTCCCCCTCCACCCTGCGGGGCGTGGCCCACCTGCGGCTGCACGAGACGGACCGGCTGGCCGCGCTCACCAAGGAGATCAACGAGCTCGGCGGGGACGTGACGGAGACGGCCGACGGACTGCACATCCGCCCGCGCCCCCTGCACGGCGGGGTCTTCCACACCTACGACGACCACCGCATGGCCACGGCCGGCGCGGTGATCGGGCTGGCGGTCGAGGGCGTGCGGATCGAGAACGTGGCGACGACGGCGAAGACCTTGCCGGACTTCCCGGAGCTGTGGACCGGGATGCTCGGGGCCTAGGGACTTTCGCCATGCGCCGCTACGGGAAGCACACCGACGAGGACGACATCCGCAGCCGCCCCAACCGCAAGGGCAACCGGCCGCGCACGCACATCCGGCCCAAGCACGAGGACGCGGCCGAGGGCATGGTCCTCACCGTCGACCGCGGCCGTCTGACCTGCCTGGTGGACGGCCGGATCGTGATGGCCATGAAGGCCCGCGAGCTCGGCCGCAAGGCGGCGATCGTGGGCGACCGCGTCGCCCTCGTCGGCGACCTCTCCGGGACGAAGGACACCCTCGCGCGCATCGTCCGCATCACGGAGCGCACCTCGGTGCTGCGCCGCACCGCGGACGACGACGACCCCTACGAGCGGGTGGTGGTCGCCAACGCCGACCAGCTGGCGATCGTCACGGCCCTGGCCGACCCCGAGCCCCGGCCCCGGCTGATCGACCGCTGCCTGGTGGCGGCCTACGACGGCGGCCTGGAACCCTTGCTGGTCATGACGAAGTCGGACCTGGCCCCGCCGGACAAGCTGCTGGAGCTGTACGGCGACCTCGACATCCCCTACGTCGTCACCAGCCGCGGGGAACTGGAGAACGGCGACGCGGCGGACCGGGTGCGCGAGCACCTCACCGGGCGGATCACGGCGTTCGTCGGCCACTCCGGCGTCGGCAAGACGACCCTGGTCAACGCGCTGGTCCCGGAGGAACGGCGTCGGCTGACCGGCCATGTGAACGCGGTGACCGGCCGCGGCCGGCACACCACGACCTCGGCCCTGGCCCTCCCCCTGGCGGGCACGGACGACTGGGTGATCGACACCCCGGGCGTGCGCTCCTTCGGTCTCGCCCACATCGACCCGTCCCGGGTGATCCACGCCTTCCCCGACCTGGAGCCGGGCACGGCGGGCTGCCCGCGCGCGTGCAGTCACGACGAACCGGACTGCGCGCTGGACGCCTGGGTGGCCGAGGGGCACGCCGACCCGGCGCGGCTGTACTCGCTGCGCCGGCTGCTGTCCACGCGGGAGCGCACGGAAGGCGACTGACCTCCACGTTGTTTGTCGGTGCGTGAGTCCGGTAAGTGCATAATCGCACCGAGCCGCACATACGGGAGGACACCACATGGCGTGGCTGCTGGTCATCGTCGCGGGACTGCTCGAGACCGGCTTCGCCGTCTGCCTGAAGCTGTCGCACGGTTTCACCCGGCTGTGGCCGACGATCGCCTTCTGCGTCTTCGCCCTCGGCAGCTTCGGCCTGCTGACCCTCTCCCTCAAGAAACTCGACGTGGGCCCCGCGTACGCCGTCTGGACCGGCATCGGCGCGGCCGGCACCGCGATCTACGGGATGATCTTCCTGGGCGACCTGGTGTCGGTCCTGAAGATCGTCTCGATCAGCCTGGTGATCATCGGGGTGATCGGACTCCAGCTGTCGGGGTCGGCGCACTAGGAAATGGGGTCGGGGGCGGTGGTGGCCGGGGGCGGTGGTCGCGGGTGGGCGGGTGGTGGCCGGTGGGCCGCTCGTGGTCGATACAGCTAGCCGGTGGGCCGGCGGTGCAGGGCGCCGCGGACCAGGTCGGCGACCCCGCCCTCGCCGGGGGGCGCGGCCACGCAGGACAGCGCGAGGCGCAGGGCCAGCTCGCAGGAGCGGGCGACTTCCGTGGTGTCCGGCGTCGCTCCGGGGCCGCCGGCGAGCACGGCCACGGCCCGGTCGCGGACGGTCGTCACGAGCTCGCCGGGCGAGGGCAGCGGCCCGTCCGCCCGCCGCTGCGCCGGTACGGAGGTGGAGGACGGCACGGCCGAGAGCGTCGGTGACGGCAGACGCTCGCTCCAGCAACCGGTGAGCATGGCCCGCACGAGCGCGTTGCCCCGGGCGGCCGACGCCGTCCACTCGGCGGCCGCGGTCAGCCGGTCCCGGGTGTCCCCGTGACCGGCCAGCGCCCGCTCGACCCCGGCGAGGTACCCGTCGGCCTCCCGCCTGACCAGCGCCCTGGCCAGCCCGTCCTTGCTCCCGAACTCGTTGTACAGCGTCTGCCGCGACACCCCGGCCGCGGCGGCGACGTCGACCATCCGCACGGCGGCCCACGGCCGGCGCGTGACGGCCGTGAAGGCGGCGTCGAGCAGGGATTCCCGGGCTGCCGGCATCATCGCCTCCCTGGGGCGAGCGACTCTGCGCCCAGATTTGACGGGCCTGTGCGCACTGTCAAGGGTTCGCGGAGGGGCAGGGGTCCGACGGCGGCCGGCCGGGTCGGTGCGTGCGATCGGCTGGGTCCGGTGCGTGCGATCGGCTGGGGCCGGTGCGTGCGATCGGCTGGGGCCGGTGCGTGCGATCGGCTGGGGCCGGTGCGTGCGATCGGCTGGGGCCGGTGCGGATCGGACGGGTGGGGTGCGGGCAAGCTGGGACCGGTACAGCCCGCCTGGGGCCGGTGCGGCCCGGCAGGGTCCGACGCAGTCGGCCGGGTCCGATCCGGGCCGGCCGGATCCCCTGCGGACCAGCCGGGTCCCATCCGGGGCGGCCAGGTCCGATCCGGGCCGGCCGGGTCCGATGCGGTCAGCCGGACCCGTCCGGTGCGTCGGGCCGCGCCGGTCCAACCCCCCGTGGCCCCGCCCCCACCCCGGCGGATACCGTTTCCCCATGCCGGACTACCTCGACGACCTCCGCCTCGCGCACGTCCTCGCGGACGCCGCCGACGCCGCGACCATGGCCCGCTTCAAGGCCCTCGACCTCAAGGTCGAGACGAAACCGGACATGACGCCGGTGAGCGAGGCGGACAAGGCCGCCGAGGAGGTCGTCCGCGGCCACCTCCAGCGCGCCCGCCCCCGCGACGCGATCCTCGGCGAGGAGTACGGCGTGGAGGGCACCGGCCCCCGCCGCTGGGTGATCGACCCGATCGACGGCACCAAGAACTACGTCCGCGGCGTCCCCGTCTGGGCCACCCTGATCTCCCTGATGGAGGCGGCGGAGGGCGGCTACGAGCCCGTCGTCGGCGTCGTCTCCGCCCCCGCCCTGGGCCGCCGCTGGTGGGCCGCGAAGGGACACGGCGCGTACACCGGCCGCAGCCTCTCCTCCGCCACGCGGCTGCACGTCTCACGCGTCGCGGAGCTGCCGGACGCCTCCTTCGCGTACTCCTCGCTGAGCGGCTGGGAGGAGCAGGGCCGGCTCGACGGCTTCCTGGACCTCACCCGCGCGGTGTGGCGCACGCGCGCGTACGGCGACTTCTGGCCGTACATGATGGTCGCCGAGGGCGCCGTGGACATCTGCGCCGAACCGGAGCTCTCCCTCTGGGACATGGCCGCCAACGCGATCGTCGTCACGGAGGCCGGCGGCACCTTCACCGGCCTCGACGGCCGTCCGGGGCCGCACGGCGGCGACGCGGCCGCGTCCAACGGCCTGCTCCACGACGAGCTGCTGGGGTATCTCGGCCGGCGCGCCTAAAACCTCACAGATGAGCGTGTGCGCCCTCAATTGGCCGCGCACGCCCTCTTGTTGACCCGCGCTTTACCTGAGACGCTGAGGCCACCCCCGCATTGTGAACTTGTGAATCGCTGCACCGTCCCGGTGGTCGCAGCGCTTCCAGGAGGTGACCCGGAACCCATGCTCGTCCGCGACGCCATGAGCACACTGGTCCTCACCATCGGCCCCGCCCACACCCTCCGCCAGGCCGCCGCCCTGATGTCCGCCCGCCGCGTCGGCGCGGCCGTGGTCCACGACCCGGACGCCGGCGGCATCGGCATCCTCACCGAACGCGACATCCTCAACTCCGTCGGCCTGGGGCAGGACCCGGACACCGAGCCCGCCCACGCCCACACCACCACCGCCGTCGTCTTCGCCACCCCGGTCTGGACCCTGGAGGAGGCGGCCCGCGCCATGACGCACGGCGGCTTCCGGCACCTCGTCGTCCTCGACCGCGGCGAGCCGGCCGGCATCGTCTCGGTCCGCGACATCATCCGCTGCTGGCTGCCGGCACGGCAGCAGGTACCGGCCTGAGGACGGGCGCGCACGCACACGGGAACGGGCCGGACCCCCGAAGGGAATCCGGCCCGTCGCTCACCTCACGCCCGGACGAGCCCCACGCTCAGGCGGGGCCCCCGGCTCAGACCAGGTCGAACCGGTCCGCGTTCGTGACCTTGACCCACGCGGAGACGAAGTCCTTCACGAACTTCTCCTTCGCGTCGTCGCTCGCGTAGACCTCGGCGAGCGCGCGCAGCTCGGAGTTCGAGCCGAAGACCAGGTCGGCACGGGTGCCGGTCCACTTGACCTCGCCGGTGGCGGAGTCGCTGCCGACGAACACGGTCTGGTCGTCGGTCGTCGACGTCCAGCTCGTGCCCAGGTCGAGCAGGTTGACGAAGAAGTCGTTCGTCAGGACGCCCGGCGTCTCGGTGAAGACGCCGTGCTTCGTCTGCTGGTAGTTCGCGCCCAGGACGCGCAGACCGCCGACGAGGACCGTCATCTCGGGAGCGCTGAGGTTCAGCAGGTTGGCCTTGTCGACCAGCAGGTACTCGGCCGGCAGGCGCTGGCCCTTGCCGACGTAGTTGCGGAACCCGTCGGCCTTCGGCTCGAGCGCGGCGAACGACTCGACGTCCGTCTGCTCCTGCGTGGCGTCCACCCGGCCCGGCGTGAACGGCACCTCGATGTCGAAGCCGGCGTCCTTGGCGGCCTTCTCGACACCCACCGCACCGGCGAGCACGATCAGGTCGGCCAGCGAGACCTGCTTGCCGGCGCTCTGGGCGGCGGCGTTGAAGGACTCCTGGACGCCTTCCAGGGTGCGCAGCACCGACCGCAGGCGGTCGGGCTCGTTGACCTCCCAGCCGATCTGCGGCTCGAGGCGGATGCGGGCGCCGTTGGCACCGCCGCGCTTGTCGCTGCCGCGGAAGGAGGAGGCCGACGCCCAGGCGGTGGACACCAGCTCGGACACCGTGAGGCCCGACTCGGCGATCTTGGCCTTGAGGGCGGCGATGTCACCGGCGTCGATCAGCTCGCCCGTGCGCTCCGGCAGCGGGTCCTGCCAGATCAGCGTCTCGGAGGGGACCTCCGGGCCGAGGTAGCGCACGACCGGGCCCATGTCACGGTGGGTCAGCTTGAACCAGGCCCGCGCGAAGGCGTCCGCGAACTCGTCCGGGTTCTCCAGGAAGCGCCGCGAGATCTGCTCGTACGCCGGGTCGAACCGGAGCGACAGGTCGGTCGTGAGCATCGTCGGGGCGTGGCTCTTCGACGGGTCGTGGGCGTCGGGGATGGTGCCCGCGCCGGCCCCGTCCTTGGCGACCCACTGGTGGGCGCCGGCCGGGCTCTTGGTCAGCTCCCACTCGTAACCGAAGAGGTTCTTGAAGAAGCCGTGGCCCCACTGGGTCGGCGTGCTGGTCCAGGTGACCTCGAGGCCACTGGTGATGGTGTCGCCGCCCTTGCCGGTGCCGAAGGTGCTCTTCCAGCCCAGACCCTGGTCCTCGATGGAGGCGGCCTCGGGGTCGTTGCCGACGTGGTCGGCCGGGCCCGCGCCGTGGGTCTTGCCGAAGGTGTGGCCACCCGCGATCAGGGCGACCGTCTCCTCGTCGTTCATCGCCATCCGGCGGAACGTCTCGCGGATGTCGCGGGCCGCGGCGATCGGGTCCGGGTTGCCGTTGGGGCCCTCGGGGTTGACGTAGATCAGACCCATCTGGACGGCGCCGAGGGGCTCCTCCAGCTCACGGTCGCCCGTGTAGCGCTGGTCGTCGAGCCAGACCGTCTCGGGACCCCAGTACACGTCCTCGTCGGCCTCCCACACGTCCGCGCGGCCACCGGCGAAGCCGAAGGTCTCGAAGCCCATCGTCTCCAGGGCGACGTTGCCGGCGAGGATCAGGAGGTCGGCCCAGGAGAGGTTCTGGCCGTACTTCTTCTTGACCGGCCACAGCAGACGGCGGGCCTTGTCGAGGTTGGCGTTGTCCGGCCAGCTGTTCAGCGGCGCGAAGCGCTGCTGACCGGCGCCGGCGCCGCCGCGGCCGTCGCTGATGCGGTAGGTGCCCGCGCTGTGCCAGGCCATACGGACGATCAGCGGGCCGTAGTTGCCGAAGTCGGCCGGCCACCAGTCCTGGGAGGTGGTCAGAACCTCCGCGATGTCCTGCTTCACGGCCGGGAGGTCCAGGGCCTTGAAGGCCTCGGCGTAGTCGAACTCCTCACCCAGCGGGTTGGCGACGGCCGGGTTCTTGGCGAGGATCTTCAGGTTGAGGCGCTCCGGCCACCACTGGCGGTTGCCGCCGCCCTGAGTGGGGTGCGCGGCGCGCCCGTGCGCGACCGGGCACTTCCCTGCTTCCGCCGGCTTGTCATCAGTGACGATCGCGTCATGGTTCTCGGTCATGGGGGTAATCCTTTAGAGGGCTGGGCGGATCACGGAACTCAGGAACTGCGGCGGTGGAACGGGCCGGGGCGCGCACCTGCGCCCCGGAGCTTCGCTCTGGGCACCTACGTCACTTCTGCCTGGTCCTGGCTTCTGCCGCTTCCTGTCGCTTGGCCGAAGCCGAGGTCGATCCTACAATGGACAATGTCTAAGTCAAGCAACGCTCCAAAGTCACACCCATTCGGGACCTGGTCCCCCTGCTGTTAGGCTGAAACGTATGAGTGACCTTCTGGAACGGCTGCGCGGCCGCGGATGGCGGATGACCGCGCAGCGGCGCGTCGTGGCCGAGGTCCTCGACGGCGAACACGTCCACCTGACGGCCGACGAGGTGCACGCACGGGCCGTGGCCAAGCTGCCCGAGATCTCGCGGGCGACCGTCTACAACACGCTGGGTGAGCTGGTGACGCTCGGCGAGGTGCTCGAGGTCGCCACCGACAAGCGCGCCAAGCGGTACGACCCGAACGCCCACCGCCCGCACCACCACCTGGTGTGCGCGCAGTGCGGCGCGATCCGGGACGTGCACCCGAGCGGCAACCCGCTGGCGGACCTCCCCGACTCCGAGCGCTTCGGCTTCACCGTCTCGGACGTCGAAGTGACCTACCGCGGCATATGCCCGAACTGCGCGGGGGCGTAGGACGGCCGCTTCGCGCGAGGGCGCAGGACGGCCGGCACAGCAGCGGCCAGGACTCCCGCAAGCCCCGGCACCCCACCACGGGGGCCGGGGCTTCCGTCTGTCCGAGGACGGCTGCGGCTTCCGCCGGGTGCGGCAGGCGGGGGGGGGGAGTGCCGGGTGCGGCAGGCGGGCGGCGGTGAGGCTCGCGCACGACCACGCGCCGACCAGGCAGCGACTATGCACCGAGGGCCGGAACCCTTTCGGATTCCGGCCCTCGGCCTTCAGTAGCGGGGACAGGATTTGAACCTGCGACCTCTGGGTTATGAGCCCAGCGAGCTACCGAGCTGCTCCACCCCGCGTCGATGAATGCAACGTTACGTCAACACGGCGGCAAGAAGCAAATGAGTACCGGGGGACCCGCCACGCGACCTCGGTCACACAGGAGGAGGCCTCCCCGGCGAGACTCCTCCGGGGACCTCTACGCCCCCGCTCTAGGGCCTGTTGTGAAAGTCCCGTCGTCCGCCCGGAGGGCGGGCCTGGCGGCGTCAGGTGCGTGCTCTGGGGGTCCCCCGGCCGAAGGCTGGGGGAGTGCCGGCCCCTGGCCCTCGTACTGGATGTACTTGGGTCAGGGGCCGGTGCGGCGAGTGGGGGTCCCCCCCGGCCGGAGGCTGGGGGAGCGTGCATGGCGTCGCCAGGCAGGCGGGACTTTCACAACAGGCCCTAGGCCGACAGTTCCTCGCGCAGCGCGTCCCGCAGCCGTGCGGCGCGTTCGGCCACCTCCCGGGGCCCCAGCGACACCGCCCGGTCCGCCCACCGCTGCCCCTCCGCGAGCTCTCCACGACGCGCGTAGACCAGGGCGAGGCGCAACGCCGCCCGACCGTGGCCGGCGTCGGCGGCCCGCGCCCACCACACCGCCGCCTCCGGTTCGCTGCCCTCCCGCGCCAGCAGCAGGCCCAGGTTGAAGGCGCCGTTGCGCGACCCGGCCTCGGCGGCCGCCCGGTACCAGCGCGCCGCCTCCGGCACGTCGCCCCGCGCGGCGGCCAGCATGCCCACCCGCACCTGCGCCCGCCGGTGCCCCTGGCAGGCCGCCCGCTCGTACCACTCCTCGCACTCGGTCTTCTCGTGCACGGACTCACCGAGCTCGTGCGCGGGCGTCGGCGGACGGCGCGCGTCGAGCACGGTCGCGAGCCGGTACGCCCCCTCCGCGCTGCCGCCGCCGGCCGCGCATCGCAGGTGCCGTTCGGCGTCGGATTCGTCGCCGACCCGCAGCCGGGCGATCCCGACCTGCAGCGCGGCCTCGGTGTGCCCGGCCGCCGCCGCCCGCTCGTACCAGCGCAGCGCCAGGGCGTCCTCGCCCCGTCCCGCGAACAGGATGCCCAGGTTGAAGGCGGCGTCGACGCTGCCGGCCTCGGCGGCCTTGGAGAACCAGGGCTCGGCTCCGGCCGTGTCCCCGCCCTGGAGCAGCAGGACGGCGAGCGCGTTGGAGGCCTCCCGGTGCCCGGCGTAGGCGGCGCGCCGGTACCACTGCTCGGCCTGTGCGGTACGGCCCTGCTCGGCGCAGAGCAGGCCGAGGTTGTAGGCGCCGTTGTCGTCCCCGGCGTCCATGGCGGCCCGGTACCAGCGCTCGGCGGTCTGGGTCTGGCCCCGCTCGGCGTACAGCGCGCCCAGCGCGTTCGCCGCGTTGCCGTCACCGTCCTGCGCGGCCCGCAGCCACCACACGGCGGCGTTCTCGGTGTCGCCGGCGTCACGCAGCAGGAACCCGAGCGCGCAGGCCGCCCGCGGCTCGCCGTCCTTGGCGGACGTCAGGTACCAGCGCCCGGCCTCCTGGATGTCGCCCCGCTGCTCCAGGATCGCCCCGAGGTGCAGGGCGGCCCGCCGGTGGCCGCGCGCGGCGGCCTGCCGGTACCACTGTTCCGCCTCCGCCGCCGCGGAGACGCCGGGGTCGCCGCCGGAGTCCTGGGCCCCCCGCCGGTCGAGGGCGCGGGCCAGCCGGTACGCCGCCTCCCGGTGCCCCCGCTCCGCCGCGGCCCGCATCCACCGCTCGGCTCCCCGGTCCCCGCGGTGCTCCAGCAGATCGGCGAGGGCGTACGCGCCGAGCACGTGCCCCTGTTCGGCGGACTGGCGCAGCCAGTACTCGGCCGCGGGCTCGTCCCCGCGCTCACGGTGGTGTCGGCCCAGCGCGTGCGCGGCGGCCGCGGAGCCGGCGACGGCGGCGACCCGCCACCATCCGGCGGCGTCGTCGGCGTAGCCGCGCTGGTGGAGGAGGACGCCCAGGTTGTTGGCGGCGGCCCGGTCGCCGCCCGCGGTGGCGGCACGCAGATGGGGCTCGGCACCGTCGAGATCGCCGCGGCGCAGCAGCATGGCCCCGAGGACGCTCATCGCCTCGACGTCGCCGGCCTCGGCGGCCATCCGTCGGCGGGCCTCCTCTACGGCCTCCCCCGTCTCGTCCCGGCTGTCGTCCGGAGCCTCGCCCGGGGTCGCTTCCTGAGTGGAAGGCTGCACAAACCGCCCTGTCTCGAACAGAGTTGCCTTGTCCCCCATAACGTCCATCGTCGCACCACCTGCACCCCGGGTACACCTCGTATGCCGCAGCCCGTGAGGTCACTTCAGCGTTTTGTCGACATGCCCACAGAGAGACAAGTCAAACACAGATCGCCCAACTCCCCGAGGCGGCGCGACGATCCCCGGGGCGAGCACATGCGTTCGCACACACCACGAAGGCCCGGATCCTTTTCAGGATCCGGGCCTTCGGTTTCAGTAGCGGGGACAGGATTTGAACCTGCGACCTCTGGGTTATGAGCCCAGCGAGCTACCGAGCTGCTCCACCCCGCGTCGTGTTCCACAACCGTACCACGACGCGGGGTGGGCCTTTACGACCAGCCGTTTCGGTCAGCCGCTGGAACTGCTGACAGGGCTTGGGCTGGTGCTCGGACTGGCACTGCTGCCGGTTCCGCCGCTCCCGCTCGCGCCGGCGCTCGCGCTCGGACCGGGACTGCTGGTGGCCTTGTCGCCGCTGCTGCCACTGCTGCCGCCGCTGCTGCTGCTCCGGTCCACCTCGGCCTGCGCCTCCTCGGCCCGCTTGAGTGCGGCCTCGAGCTCCTTCTGCGCCTTGGCGTACGCCTCCCAGTCGGGCTTCTTCAGGGCTTCCTGGCCGGCCGCGAAGGCCTCCTGGGCGTCCTTCAGCGCCTCCTGGACCGTCGCGTCGCCGGACGTCGGCGGCTGGGTCGTGGTGTCACCGTCGTCCGCCGGCGGCGTCGTTGTCGTGCCCTCGGTGCCGAAGACCTTGTCGAGGGCCTCGTCGAGGGTGTCCTCGAAGGCGGTGTTGCCTCCGTAGGTCACCAACACCTTCCGCAGCAGCGGGTACTTGAGCCCACCACCGCGCACGTAGACCGGCTCGACGTAGAGCAGTCCTCCGTCGAGCGGCACCGTGAGCAGGTTGCCGTACTCGACCTCGGAGTCGCCGCCTCTCAGCAGCCTGATCGACTCGGCGATGTCCTGTTCGGAGTTGAACTGGCTCTGGACCTGCTTGGGGCCGTCGACGGTGGTGCTGGTCGGCAGTTTCAGCACTCTGATCTTGCCGTAGTCGGGCGTGCCCGCCTCGGAGTCGACCGCCATGAACGCGCTGAGGTTGTCCCGGCCGTTGGGCGTGAACGTCGTCGTCAGCGAGAACGCCTGCGCCTCCTGGCCGGGCATCTTCATGCTCAGGTAGTACGGGGGCACCGCGTCGCCCGACTTGTTGGTCGGGTCGTCCGGCACCTGCCACACCTCGCTGCCGCTGAGGAACGTCGTCGCGTCCTTGACGTGGTAGCGGGTGAGCAGCTCGCGCTGGACCTTGAACAGGTCCTGCGGGTAGCGGAGATGGGCCATCAGCGAGTCGGAGATCGCGGACTTCTTCTCGACCGTGCCGGGGAAAGCCTTCATCCAGGTCTTCAGGACCGGGTCCTCGGTGTCCCACTGGTAGAGCTTGACCTCACCGGTGTAGGCGTCGACCGTCGCCTTGACCGAGTTGCGGATGTAGTTGACCTGGTTCTGCTGGGCCACGACCGCGCGGTTGGTGTTGGTGGCGGTCAGCGAGTCGGCCGTCGTGTCACCGAGGGTCGTACGGGAGGCGTACGGGTATCCGTTGGTGGTCGTGTACGCGTCGACGATCCACTGGATCTTGCCGTCCACGACCGCCGGGTAGGCGTCGCCGTCGATGGTGAGCCAGGGGGCCACCGCCTCCACGCGCTCCTTAGGCGTGCGGTTGTACAGGATCCGCGAACCGTCGCCGATCGCTCCCGAGTACAGGATCTGCGGCTCACCGAAGGCGACCGCGTACGCGGCGCGGTTGACCGGGTTGGAGAGGTTGACCCCGCTCTTGCCGGTGTAGCTGGTGGTCTTCTCGCCCTGGTCGTCGGAGTAGTCGATCTCCTTCTGGGGACCGCCGACGATCGAATACGTGGTCGTCTTCTCGCCGTAGTAGATCCGCTGCTCGTACTCCCCGAGGACACCCTCCGAGGGGAGGTTCGACTCGGTGAAGGCCGGCCGGCCCTCGGAGTCCGCCGTGGTCCCCTTGGCGGCGACCACGCCGTAGCCGTGCGTGTAGCGGAAGTGGTTGTTGATCCAGTTCTGCTTGTCCACGCCCGCGAGGTTGAGCTCGCGCAGACCGATGACGGTGTCCTGGTCGGTGCCGTTCACGCTGTAGCGGTCGACGTCCAGGTTGTCCGGGAAGGCGTAGTACTTACGCATCTGCTGGAGCTGCTGGAACGTCGGCGACACGATGTTCGGGTCCATGATGCGGATGCTCGCCGTGGCGTCGACGTCGTCGCGCAGCTGGGTCTTGTCCTCGGTCTTGCTCGTCCCCGTGTACTCGGTGACCTCGGCGCCGTCGATGCCGTACGCCTCACGCGTCGCCTCGAGGTTCTTCTCGACGTACGGCGCTTCCTTGGCCTGCTCGTTCGGCTGGACCTGGAACTTCTGGACGATCGCCGGGTAGAGGCCGCCGATCAGGATCGCGGAGAGCACCATCAGACCGAAGCCGATCACCGGGAGCTGCCAGGTGCGCCGCCACAGGGTGGCGAAGAAGAGGAGGGCGCAGATGACGGCGATGCAGAACAGGATGGTCTTGGCCGGCAGATAGGCGTTGGCGTCGACGTACCGCAGGCCGGTCCAGTTGTCGGTGGCCTTGAAGTCGCTGGACTTCACCGCCAGGCCGTACCGGTCGAGCCAGTACGCCACCGCCTTCAGGGCGACGAAGATGCCCAGCAGCACCGACAGGTGCCCGGTGGCCGCGGCCGTGGCGCGCGCGCCGGGGCTGGTGACGCGCAGCCCGCCGTACAGGTAGTGGGTGAGCGCGGCGGCGATCAGGGAGAGGATCGCGGCGGCGAAGCCGAAGCCGAGCAGGAACCGGTACCACGGCAGGTCGAAGGCGTAGAAGCTCACGTCGAGGTGGAACTGCGGGTCCTTCTGGCCGAAGGACACGCCGTTGACCCACATCAGCCAGGTCCGCCACTGGCCGGACGCCGAGGCGCCGGCGATGAGGCCCACCAGGGCGGTGATCGCGAGCAGCAGCCACTTCTTGTACGGCGCGATGCCCATCCGGTAGCGGTCGAGGCTCTGCTGCTCCATCGACATGGCGCTCAGCGGCGGGCGCAGCCGGTGGGCCAGCCAGATGTTGAACCCGACCGCGAGGGCCATCAGCAGACCGAAGACGAAGAACAGCCCGATCTTGGTCCACAGGGTCGTCGTGAACACGGACGAGTAGTCCACCGACCGGTACCAGAGCCAGTCCGTCCAGAACCCGGCGAACATGGTGAACGCCATGCCGAGCACGGCAAGGACGCCCAGTGTCATGAGCAGGGTCCGGACGCGCCGGGACGGGCGGCCCACTCTCATCCGCGGCCCTGTCGGGCCTCCGCCGCGGTCCGGCATCTGGAAAGCCAAGGTGCGCACCTCGAAAGTCGCTGTTGAGTCCGTCAGGCCCGCGTGTTCGTGGACCGTGGGTGGCCCCCCGTGATCGTGGGCCCACACCTATGCAACTTACTCACCGTTTACTCGGTTCCCGATTCCGGCCGGGAACGAGGCAGGATTGTGACCATGTCCAACACTCCCATGGCAGCGAACCCGCTCACCCGGGCCGTGCTCGAGATCGACGAGTACGCCTCCGGCCTCGGCTGGGACCAGCCCGCCCGCCTCTTCGCCCTCGTAGACACCGCACGGCTGCGGGTGCAGGAACCCTCGCTCGCCGCCCAGCTCGGTCTGGAAGAGTCCGAGACCACCGGTCTCACCCCGATCGAGCAGGATGAAGTGCCAACGGACAAGCCGCTCGACGAGTTCCTGGCCACGATCGCCTGGCCGGACGCGGTGACGGGCTGCGCCCTGACCGTGGAGCGCCTGATGCTGCCCCCGTCCGCCGAGGCGCAGGTCCCCCAGGGCCTGAGCGAGGCCAAGCTGGCCCGGTGGGTCGCGGACCACCCCGAGCGCCAGGAGGTCCGGATGACGGTCGCGGTCCTGCGGGACGGCAGCCGTGAGTCGGCGCTGCGCCTGCGCGAGAAGGACGCCTCGACGGAGGTCCTCACCGGCGCCGGGCTGGTCCCGGGCCTGGCGGAGGCCCTGTCGGCGACCTTCGAGGAGTAGGGCGGAGGACACGCGCGGCCCGCCCCGTCGGGCGGGCGTGCGGCCGGGCGGCTACTTCGTCGTGCACTTCGGCAGGTCGGCGGTGTCGCCGCTGCGGATGTCCTTCAGGGCGCCGAGGGCGTCGTCGATGGTGCCGACCTTGACGAGGGTGAGCCCGCTCGGGGTGTCCTTGGCGGCGGCCGCGCAGTTGTCGGCGGGCGTGAGGAAGTACCGGGCGCCCTGGTCGCGGGCGCCGACGGTCTTCATCTCGATGCCTCCGATCGGGCCGACCGTGCCGTCGTCGTCGATCGTCCCGGTGCCGGCGACGAACTTCCCGCCGGTCAGACTGCCCGGGGTGAGCTTGTCGTAGATGCCGAGCGCGAACATCAGGCCGGCGCTCGGCCCGCCGACGTCGGCGAGCTTGATGTCGATGGTGAAGGGGAAGGTGTGGTCGGTCCCGGCGGAGATCCCGACGATCGCCCGGTCCTCCCCCTCGTCGTCGGACTCGGCCGTGGTGATCGTGACGGACTCGACTTCGGTCGCCGTCTTGTTCGCCTTCTCGGCGGCGGCCTGGGCCGCGGCCGGCACGATCCCGAAGACGACCTTCTCGCCCGGCTTGTGCTTCGTGACCAGCTTCGCGACGTCCTCGGGCGCCTTGACGTCCGTACCGTCGACGGTCTTGATGACGTCACCGGCGTGCAGCTCGCCCTCGGCGGGCGAGCCCTTGACGACCGTGGAGACGATCACCCAGGACTGCACCGGGACGCCCAGCTCCTCCAGGGCGGCGACCTTGGCGCTCTCCTGGGACTGGCTGAACTCCTCGGCGTTCTCCTGGGTGGACTCCTCCTCGGTCTTGCCGTCCGGGTACAGCGTGTCGTGCGGCACGACCTTGCTGTCGTGGGCGAGCCAGCCGTAGACCGCCTCGACGAGGTTCATCCGGTAGTCGGCGCCGGTGACCCGCACCGTGGTCATGTTCAGGTGGCCGGTCGTCGCATAGGTCTTCCGGCCGGAGATCTGCAGCACCGGCTCGCCGTCGTGCTCGCCCAGCGTGTTCACCGTCGGCCCCGGGGACATCTCCGAGTACGGCGCCTTGATGAGCACTCCCACGCACAGGAGTGCGATCAGCATCAGGGTGGAGGCGAGCATCGTCGCGGTGCGGCGTGGCATGCCTCGACAGTACGGGACGCCTCTGTCAGCGCACCGTCAGGGGCCCCGCCCGGGTCACGTGCGGGACGAGGGCTTCTCCATCGCCGCGCGGAACCTGGCGTACCCGTCCAGTTCGGGACCGTCGCCACGGACCTTGCGGGTCCGGTGGGCCCAACTGCCCCACAGACCGGCACCGACCGCAGCCATCAGCGGAATCAGCAACCAGGCGAGCACCGCCATGCCGACCTCCCAACCCCAATCGAGCGACCGCAACTGACTGATCAGCAGATTAACCATCCGTACGGACAACGCTCGTGCCAGGGGGGCGGTTACGCAACCGGAGGCCGTCGCTGGGCAGGGGGCCCGTTTCTCAGCAGGCGCCCACCCATTCCTCCGTCCCGTCGGAGAACGTCTGGTGCTTCCAGATGGGCACTTCGTGCTTGAGGTCGTCGATCAGCCTGCGGCAGGCCTCGAAGGCCTCTCCCCGGTGCGGACACGACACGGCGACGACGACGGCGAGGTCGCCGACCGCCAGGTCCCCCACCCGGTGCACGGCGGCGAGCGCCCGCACCGGGTACTCGGCGGCCACCTTCTCCGCGATCCGCCGCATCTCCGCCTCGGCACTGGGGTGGCAGGAGTACCCGAGCGCGTCGACGTCGGCACCCCCGTCGTGGTTGCGCACGGTCCCCACGAACAGCGCCGTCCCACCGGCCGCGGCGTCCCCGACGGCCGTGAACACCTCGTCCACGGAGAGCGCCGTCTCACGGATCGCGATCAGCTTGACGGGGTCCTGCGCCGGCTGCTCGCCGGGATGATCATTGCTCGGTGCCATGCCCTCATCGTGCCGCACGCCGGGGACGAGGGGGAACCGGACGACAGAGGGGAAGCGGACCAGGATGGCCGAGGCGCCGGGGGCCGGCGGCGGGTTCCCGGGGCGCACCCGCGCCCCTGCCTCACCTCCGCCGGGCCTTGCGGGCCCTCCGCACCACGGCCGCGGCGCCCAGGAGTGCCACGGTCGCCCCCGCCGCGCCGGCGGCGGTGGCGTCCTTGCGCCCCAGCCGCCGCCCGGCCACGGTGTGCCGGCCGGACACCTCCTCCAGCAGTTCCGCGAGCACCTCCTCGTTGGTCCACCGCGGCCGCCACCCGGCGTCGTGCAGCCGGCTGCCGCTGACCACCCACGGGTACATCGTGTAGGCCAGGTCCCCCGCCGGGGACGGCGTGAGCCCGATCCGGTGCAGCCGGGCGGCGGCGCCCAGCGCGACCGCCGACGGCAGTTCCATCCGCCGGATCCCGCTGAGCTCCTCGACCTCCTCCTGCTCCAGCCACCCGTCGCACCCGACGGCCAGTTCCCCGTCGACCTTCTCCAGGACGGCGTACTCCAGCGCGCCGCACAGGTCCTCGACGTGGCAGAACTGCCAGGCCGGGCGCGAGCCGGCGACGACGAGCAGCCGGGGCGACTCGAAGTACCGGGTCAGGGCGGTGTCCGTGCCGCCCACCAGCACCGCCGGCCGGACCACGGTGACGTTGAGCCCCGGATGCGCCCGCGGTGCGCGGCGCGCCAGCCGTTCGATCTCCAGCAGGTCGCCGACCCCGGTCGCCTCGGCCGTCGCCTTCAGCTCCGCGTCCTCCGACAGCGGCAGCTCGTTGTCGGGCAGCGCCCCGTAGACCATCGCGGAGGTGCACAGCACCACCCGGTGCACCCCGGCGGCCGCGGCGGCGGTCAGCACCGTCTGCGTTCCCCGCACGTTGTAGGCCGTCCGGGCGGCGCTGTCACTCCCCAGGTCGAGGTCGAGCGCGAGGTGGACCACCACGTCCGCGCCCCGCAGCTTGTCGGCGATCGCCGGGTCGCGGACGTCGAGGATGTGCCACTGCGCCGCGTCGCACTCCCCCCGTCGCTCGTCGATGGCGACGACCTGCTTGATCTCGTCCGAGGCGGCGAGGCGCTCGGCGAGCAGCGCGCCCACCCCGGTCGCGGCGCCGGTGACGGCCACGACGGGCCCTCGCCCGCCGACCGGGGTCGAGTGGTTTCGCGCTGCGCGAACCTGCGGATCTGGGGAACTCACCAGGTGTCTCCAGCGGTTGTTTTCCATACGAGCGCGATGACGCGTGCGTACCAGGTGGCATCCATCCTGCCGCAGGCCGAGAGTCGGCGAAGCACCGAGGCCCGATCGAGCCGGGGTGTCTACGCTGGGTGGTGTT
The DNA here is from genome assembly GCF_055563235.1 of Streptomyces sp. NPDC003248. Lineage (NCBI taxonomy): Bacteria > Bacillati > Actinomycetota > Actinomycetes > Kitasatosporales > Streptomycetaceae > Streptomyces > Streptomyces sp. NPDC003248. The sequence continues at coordinate 411,240 of NZ_JBVHDT010000004.1, forward strand.
GCAGGGCAGCCGCGCCGCCGGACGAGAGCCGGTGGCCTTACCAGCCGAGGAACCCCGTGAGTGACACCCCATTCGGATTCGGCCTTCCGCCGGAGGAGCCGGAGGACGGCGACGAGGGCAAGAAGAAGGACCCGCAGAGCGGCGGTGGTCAGGGACCGGCCAACCCGTTCGGTTTCGGGCAGCCCGGAGGCTTCGGCGGCCCGGGCGGTCCGGGAGCCGACAACCCGCTCGCTGCCGTGTTCGGCTCGCTGAACCCCACCGACCTGGGCGCCGCGTTCCAGCAGCTGGGCCAGATGCTCTCCTACGAGGGCGGCCCGGTGAACTGGGACATGGCCAAGCAGATCGCCCGCCAGACGGTGTCGCAGGGCACCTCCGACGGCGTCAAGGACTCCAGCATCGGCCCGGCCGAGCGCACCGCCGTGCAGGAGGCCGTCCGCCTGGCCGACCTGTGGCTGGACGACGTGACGTCCCTGCCGTCCGGCGCCGGCTCGGCCGTCGCCTGGTCGCGCGCGGAGTGGGTCGAGGCGACGCTGCCCGCGTGGAAGGAGCTGGTGGACCCGGTCGCCGAGCGCGTCGGCACGGCGATGGGCGACGTGCTGCCGGAGGAGATGCAGGCCATGGCCGGCCCGCTGATCGGCATGATGCGCTCGATGGGCGGCGCCATGTTCGGCTCGCAGATCGGGCAGGCCGTCGGCGTGCTCGCGGGCGAGGTCGTCGGTTCGACCGACATCGGCCTGCCGCTGGGCCCGGCCGGCAAGGCCGCGCTGCTCCCGGTGAACATCGACGGGTTCGGCAGGGACCTGGGCGTGCCCAAGGACGAGGTGCGGCTGTACCTCGCCCTGCGGGAGGCCGCCCACCAGCGTCTCTTCGCGCACGTGCCGTGGCTGCGCTCGCACCTGTTCGGCGCGGTCGACGGCTATGCGCGCGGGATCAAGGTCGACACCGCGAAGCTGGAGGACGTGGTCGGCCAGTTCGACCCGCAGAACCCCGAGCAGTTGCAGGACGCGCTCCAGCAGGGCATGTTCCAGCCGGAGGACACCCCCGAGCAGAAGGCCGCGCTGGCCCGTCTGGAGACGGCGCTGGCGCTGGTCGAGGGCTGGGTGGACGCCGTGGTGCACGCGGCCGCGAAGCCCCGTCTGTCGTCCGCGGACGCGCTGCGTGAGACCCTGCGCCGCCGCCGCGCCTCGGGCGGCCCGGCGGAGCAGACGTTCGCCACGCTGATCGGTCTCGAGCTGCGCCCGCGCCGTCTGCGCGACGCCTCGCGCCTGTGGGCCTCGCTGACGGACGCGCGCGGCGTCGACGGCCGTGACGCCCTGTGGGCCCACCCGGACATGCTGCCGACGGCCGGTGACCTGGACGACCCCGACGGTTTCGTGCACCGCGAGCAGATGGATTTCTCCGAGTGGGACAAGATGCTCGGCGAGGCGGCGAGCGGCGGGACCGGCGAGAAGCCGGACCTGAGGAAGAAGGACGAGCAGGACGAGGGCGACGGCACCGAGTGAGCCTCCATGACGACGCGGTCCTCGTGCTGAAGGGCTACGAGGACCAGCAGGAGCTGCGCCAGACCTACCTGGAGCACCTCGAGAGCCACCCGGACGGCATGTGGAAGGCCTGCGGGGACGGGCACATCACGGCGAGCGCCCTGGTGATCGACCCGGAGCGGGGACGCGTCCTGCTGACCCTCCACAAGAAGATGCGCATGTGGTTGCAGATGGGCGGCCACTGCGAGCCGGCCGACGACACGCTGGCGGCCGCCGCCCTGCGGGAGGCGACCGAGGAGTCCGGCATCCCGGGGCTGACGCTGCTGCCGGGCGGCCCGGTGCGACTGGACCGGCATCACACGCCCTGCGCCTGGCATCTGGACGTCCAGTACGCCGCGCTGGCCCCGGCCGGGGCCGTGGAGGCCATCAGTGACGAGTCCCTCGACCTGCGCTGGTTCGCGTACACGGAGGTCGCCGACGTGGCGGACGACTCCGTCGTACGACTGCTGCGAGCCACCCGCGCGCGTCTTCGGTCCGACGCGTGAGTAAGGGGCGACCTCCTGGACGGTCGCCCCTTACGCGCGTGCTCCGCGGGCGGTCAGCTCCAGACGTTGCCCTGGTTCTGCCCGCGCGCCCCCTGCTGCCCCATGCCGTACTGGGCGGCGAGGCCCGAGCCGATCTGGGCGTTCTGCGGCGGGAGCAGTTCACTGGGCTGGACGAGGGCGAAGCCGGTGCCCATGAAGCTGAGCTCCCAGCCCTCACCGGTGTTGCCGCGGCGCCGCCACACCCCGGAGGAGTGCGTCTGGGCCTGCATCTGCACCCGCAGCCCGGTGGACCAGGCGACGATCGCATCGGCGTCGCAGTTGACGTACTTGTCGGGTGTGACCTGCATCATCAGCGGGGCGCCCGAGGTCATCAGGGCGACCCGGCCCCGGCCGGTGATGTTGAGCTGGTACTTCCCCGAACCGGAGATGCCGTAGAGGCTGTCGACGGCGATGACCTCGTGGTGCAGCGAGGAGTCCATCGCCAGCACGTAACTGCTGTCGACGGTCAGGCCGTCCTGGTCCACGTCCACCAGGTGGACGTGCTGGGCCAGGTTGGCGAGGAAGACGGTGCCCTGGCCGTGGCACCGCATCAGGTCCAGGCCCTCACCGGTGCGCGCACGCGCGCGTGACTGGCTGTTGCTCCGGAACTCGGCGTCGAACTCGACGAGGCCCTGGTAGGCGACCATGGTGCCCTTGCGGGCGAGGATGTCGTCGTGGCCCTCCAGGACGACACGGAGCATCTGCTTGTTCTGCAGACTCCAGCGCTCCTGGGTCTGCTGGTCGTTGTAGGCGAAAAGCGGGCTCTGCATGGTGACTGGCTCCCCCTCAGCCCCGGACCCGGAGGCGGTCGGTGCTGTCCTCGCTGGGCTGGACGACGACGATGCCCTCGCCGGAGAAGGCCATCTGGAAGGCCTCGCCGCTGCCCCGGCCGAGGAGCGACTGCGCCTTGAAACTGCGCTTGCCCTTCACCTTGAGGTTCGGGGACCAGGCGACGAGCGCGTCGGGGTCGACGTACGTCTCGTTCTCGCCGCCGCCGCAGTCGACGACGATCGGCTTGCCCCGGGAGGTCAGCGCGACCCAGCCCTGTCCGGAGATCTTGGTGTTCCACAGGCCCTGTCCGGCGAACTTGGCCAGTCCCTTGACCCGTTCCACGCCCCAGGTGAGGTGCGCGTCGAAGGCGAGCAGGTTGGTGGCGTTGACCGAGATGCCGTCGCCGTTGAGGTTGATCACCACGACGTCGGCGCCGTAGTCGGCGAGGTAGAGCAGGCCGTCGCCGGAGCACTTCATCAGCGGTGCGCCCTCGCCGGTCATCCAGTCGCGCGCGATCTGGCGCACGGCCGGCGGGTTGGGCTCGTACTGGATGAAGCCCTCGTAGGCGACCATCGAGCCCACGCGCGCGAAGAGGTCGTTTCCGGTCTGGAGGGCGACCTTCAGCATGTGGTTGCCGTGGTTCTCCATCCGGGCGGTGACGGGTGCCGGGGCGTAGCCCGCGAGCGGCTGGTTCATGACGGGCTCCCTCAGACCTCGTACGGCTGGACGACGATGAAGTTGCCGGGCGCGCCCCGGAACTGGAGGTTGACGCTCTCGCCGGTGTCGCCCGGGTAGGCGTTGCGGCGCATCCGCACCTGGCTGGAGACGACGACCTGGGAGGCCGCCGACCAGGCGACGACGGCGTTGCAGTCGGCGAAGGTGGTGGGGGTGACCGGCAGGACGACGGGCGCGCCGTGCGTCTTCACGACGATCGTGCCGGTACCGGTGAACTGCATGGTGAAGAGCGCTCCGCCGGGGATCCCGTGCCCCTCGATGCGGCGGACCTCGTACTGGAGGCTCTCGTCGAAGGCGAGGACGTTCTCCGCGGAGACGCAGATGCCGTCGCCCTGGAGCTCGATGGGGTGCAGCATGGTGGAGTCCTCGGCGAGGAACACCTGGCCCTGGCCGGTACAGCGCATCAGCTGCATCTCCTGGCCGGTCGCGTTGCCCACGATCCGGCCGGCGAACCCGGCGCCCTTGTAGCTGAAATCGACCTTGCCCTGGTAGAGCACCATGCTGCCCTGGCGGGCGAGCACGGGCTGGCCACCGATGCCGAGGTCGACGCGGACCATCTTCCGGTTCTGCTGCGTCCAGCGCTGCCCGGTGGGCGTCTCCTTGAACTGCTCGAGCGCGGCGGTCACCCCGGCGCCGCCCTGGGGCGTGCCCTGCGGGGGCACACCGTAGGGCTGCTGGCCCGGCGGCTGTCCGAAGGGGGGCTGCTGGCCGTAGCCGGGCGGGGCCTGGGGCGCCTGGGGGGCCTGGGGCTGGGCGTAGCCGGGCGGTGGCGGGGCGGTCGGTGCGGCGGCCTGGCCGTAGGGCTGCTGCTGGGGCGGCCGGCCGTGCGGCGGCTGCTGGCCGGGCTGGCCGTAGGGCGCGGGAGCGGGGCCCGGCGGCGGGACCTGGGCGCCGCCGGGCGGGGTCATGGGCGCGACGATGGTCGGCGCGGTGTGCACGGGCTGGGCCGGCGGCGGGGGCGCGGCCGCGGGCGGCGCGGCCGGCGGGGCGAAGCCCTGCGCCGCGGGCTGCGGCTGCTGCGGCGCGGGAGCCGGGGCGGGCGGGGGCGTCGGAGCGGAGGGGGCGCCGAAGGGGGGCGGGGCGGCGGCCTGGGACGGCGGGGCGAAGCCCGGGGCGGCACCGGCCTGCGGCTGCTGCGGGGCGGCGGGCGCCTCCTCCTCCAGCACCTCTCCGCCGAAGTTCCTCAGCAGCGCCTCCAGACCGCCGTCGAAACCCTGCCCGACGGCCGCGAAGCGCCACACGTCCTTCAGGTAGAAGTCGCCCAGCATCACGGCCCGTTCGGTGGAGAACTCCGCGCCGTCGAACGCGTAGCGGGCCACCTCCTCGCCGCCCGCGACGATCCGGATGTACCCGGGGTCGATCTGCGACATCTGCCCGGCGCCGTCGATGGTCGCGGTGAAGGACAGCTTCTGGATCTGCGGCGGGATCCGGTCCAGGGTGACGCGGAAGGACTCCGTGTCACCGGCCTGGGCGCCCAGCAGCTGGATGGACTCCTCGGGGGACTTCGGCTGGTTGAAGAAGACGAAGTACCGGTCGTCCGAGAGCCGTTCGTCGGCGTCGAGGCCGAAGCAGCTGATGTCGAAGGTCAGGCCGGGGGCGGAGATCTGCACGCCTACGTACAGATCGGTGCCCGCCGTGAGGTCACTGATCCTGGCCTTGTGGCCGCGTTGGAATTCCCTGGGCATGCGTAACGACCGTCCCCCATCCCGATGGCGAGTGCGTCGCGCCAGGCTAACGGCTAACTCGGACATCGGACGAGGTCGGTACAGACCCGGTACACAACCCGCGCGCGTGGGTGCCGGACGGTCCTCGCGGCCGCCTCACTCGTCGCGGGCGCCGGGCGGATGCGGCAGACGCGCGGCGGCGGCCACGCCCTCGAGGTAGCCGCGGGCCCGCTCGGTGCGCGGGTAGGCCTCCAGCAGCCGCCAGAAGTCGGGGCCGTGGCCGGGCACGAGCAGATGCGCGAGCTCGTGGAGGAGTACGTAGTCGATGACGTACTCGGGCATGCCCTTCAGCCGGTGCGACAGGCGGATGCTTCCCTCCGCGGGCGTGCACGAGCCCCAGCGCGTGTTCTGGTTGGTGACCCAGCGGACCGACGCGGGGCGGGCCCGGCCGCCGAAGTACTGGGCCGACAGCCGTCCGGCGCGCTCGGCCAGCTCCGCGTCGCCGGGCACGCGCCGGCTCTCCTGGGCGGCGAGTTTGTCGAGCATGACGCTCACCCAGCGCTGTTCCTCGGCCTCGGACATGCGGGCAGGGATGAGCACGATGGTGCGATCGCCCTCGCGGTACGCGGAGACCGTGCGGCGTCGGCGGGCGCTCCGGCGGACCTCGATCGCGCTCGCCCCGTGGCCGCTCGGCGGCTGGCTCGTCGTGCTGCGCTGTGGCGTTCCGGCGCGGTGCGGTGGGTCGGCGGGCACGCCAAGACGTTACCCGCTGCACACGGCGGAAGTCCCGCCCCCGGGATGGTTCGGTTCCGTCGCTCCGCCCCGGCCACGCAGCCGCCCGTCCCGGTGTCCACCGCAAACGACTGATTTGTACGACGAATCCGTCTGCCTGTGGACAACTTTCGGCGCCTGCCGGCGGGGCCCGGCATGCTGGCACTCGTCGGCGGAGCGAGGTCGCCTCCACGTCCCCGCTCCGCCGGCGTACGGGGAAGTTCCAGGCGGACGGGGGTCTTCGATGCATCCGATGGTGAAGCCCGCGCTGCGGCGCGGCTGGCGTGACCTGAACACCGTGCAGTTCGGCATGGCACCGGCGCACGCGATGACGCTCGGCCCGCTGGATGCGGCGACGGCCGGTTTCCTGGACCAGCTGGACGGCACCCGGGGGCTCTCGCTCCTGCGGGAGGAGGGGCGTCGCAGGAATCTGCCCGACGGCCGGGTCGACCGGCTGGTGGAGCGGCTGGCGCAGGCGGGTCTGCTGGACGACGCGCGCGGCGGCGGGCCGGACGCCGACGCGCTGAGGGAGAGCCGGGACGTCCTGGACCGGCTGCGCCCGGACCTCGCCTCGCTGTCGCTGACGACGTCGGACCCGGGGGAGGCGTACGGGCGGCTCGCCGCCCGGCGCCGGCTGCGGGTGCAGGTCCGGGGCGCGGGGCGGGTGGGCGCGGTGCTGGCCTCCCTCCTGGCGGGGGCCGGCGTCGGTGAGGTGGACGTACGGGACGAGGGCCGGGTGGAGCCGGGGGACGTCGCCCCGGGCGGCCTGCCGGCCGAGGCGGTCGGTGAACGCCGGGGCGAGGCCGCCCGCCGCGCGGCGCGCCGGGCCGCTCCGGGCCGCCCGCCCCGTGCCGGCGCGCGGTCACCGGCCGGGACGCACGCCCCGGGCTTCTCCCTGGTGGTGCTCGCCCCGAGGGACGACGTGTCCGTGCACGCGCCCCCGCCGTCGGCCTCGGAGTCCCTGGTCGCCTCGGGGACACCCCATCTCCACGCGGGCGTGGTGGAGGCGACCGGCGTGGTCGGCCCGCTCGTCCTGCCCGGTGAGACGGGATGCGCCGGCTGTCTGCACCGGGCGCGCGCCGACCGCGACCCGACCTGGCCGCGGCTGGTCGCGCAGTGGCACTCCGGGAGGCGCCGCCCGGCCCGGGCCTGCGACCTGGCGCTGGCCACGACGGTCGCCGGACTGGCGGCCGCCCACGCGCTGACCTTCCTCGACGGCCGGCTCCCGTCGAGCGCCGGGGCCCGCTGGGAGGTCTCGCCACCCGCTCTCCAGTGGCACGCGCGGCCGGTGCCGGGCCACTCCGCGTGCCCCTGCGGGGCCGCGGGGAAGGGCAGCGCGGAACACCCCTCCGAGGACGGGGGATCGCGCGCGACAATGGCGGGGCAACGGCATTCGAAGGATTCGGGCCGTACGACGGACGCGGCGCGGCCGGCTGGGACTTGGAGGGCGCATGTCTGATCTTCCCCGGAAGGCGGTCACCCGGACCGCCAAGCTCGCCGCGCTCCCGCTCGGCTTCGCCGGCCGGGCCACCTGGGGGCTGGGCAAACGGATCGTGGGCGAGTCCGCGGAGATCGTCGGCCGTGAGCTGCAACAGCGCACGGCGGAACAGCTGTTCAAGGTGCTGGGCGAGTTGAAGGGCGGTGCGATGAAGTTCGGGCAGGCCCTGTCCGTCTTCGAGTCCGCCCTGCCCGAGGAGATCGCCGGCCCCTACCGGGCGGCCCTCACCAAACTCCAGGAAGCGGCCCCGCCGATGCCGACCCGCACGGTGCGCTCGGTGCTCGCCGAACGCCTCGGCGAGGACTGGCCCGAGCTGTTCCTGGAGTTCGACGACAAACCGGCCGCGGCCGCCTCGATCGGCCAGGTGCACCGGGCGGTGTGGCACGACGGGCGCGAGGTCGCGGTCAAGGTCCAGTACCCCGGGGCGGGCGAGGCCCTCCTCTCCGACCTCACCCAACTCAGCAGGTTCGCACGGCTGTTGGGCCCGCTGGTTCCCGGCATGGATGTCAAGCCGCTGATCACCGAGCTGCGGGACCGCGTCTCCGAGGAACTGGACTACGGCCTGGAGGCGCGGGCCCAGCGGGAGCACGCGGAGGAGTTCGCCGACGACCCCGACGTCGTGGTGCCCGCGGTGGTCCACCAGTGCGACCAGGTCCTGGTCACCGAGTGGATCGACGGGGTGCCCCTGTCCGAGGTGATCTCCGGCGGCACGCGGGAGCAGCGGGACCGGGCCGGTCAGCTGCTGTCGCGTTTCCTCTTCTCCGGCCCGGCGCGCACCGGTCTGCTGCACGCCGATCCCCACCCCGGCAACTTCCGGCTGCTGCCCGGCGGTCCGGGGGGCGAGGACGACTGGCGTCTGGGCGTGCTCGACTTCGGTACGGTCGACCGGCTCTCGGGTGGCCTGCCGCAGCCGATCGGCGAGTCCCTGCGGATGACGCTCGACGGCGAGGCGGACGCGGTGTACGCCCTTCTGTGTGCAGAGGGCTTCGTCAAGGAGTCCATCGAGCTGGATCCGGACGCGGTCCTCGACTACCTGCTGCCGATCATCGAGCCGGCGCGGGCCGAGGAGTTCACGTTCACCCGTGACTGGATGCGCAGTCAGGCGGCCAGGATCGCCGATCCGCGGTCCCCCGCCCATCAGTTGGGCAAGCAGCTGAACCTGCCCCCGGCGTATCTCCTGATCCACCGGGTGACCCTGAGCACCATCGGGGTGCTGTGCCAGCTCGGTGCGACGGTGCGGCTGCGCGAGGAGCTGGAGGAGTGGCTTCCGGGGTTCGTCCCTGAGGAGGGCACGGTGGCGGAGGAACTGGTGGCGGAGGCGTGAACCGTCCGAGGGCGCGGGCGTCCCTCGGACGGCGGCGCCGCGGCCGGTGCATCGCCGGGGCAACGCGCGGCGGGGGCCGGTCCGTTCGGACGGACCGGCCCCCGCGAGGAGAGCTCCACCTCCCTGCCGGGAGGTCACCGCTTCAGGTGGGAGGGGTTACTGCATCACGGCCATGGCGAGCGCCCGGCGGGCACGCAGCGAGGCGCGCTCGGCCCGGCGCTGCATCCGGCGGGCGGTCGCCAGACGCAGGGCCCGGCGTTCCTGCTCGGCCTCGCGCAGGCGCTCGTGCATATGCGCACGCGCCAAGGCTTCTGGGATGAGTTGCATCTCTCGGGTCCTGTTCTGACGCGAGTCGATCGCGCCGGTGGTGGTGACGTCTTCGGTCGCGGAGCCTGCGGGCTCGTTGGTGGACGGCTTCATCGGGGCCTGCTTCTTGGGGTCGTGCGTGAGGGGGCGATCGATCGTTCCTGCGGTGTTCATGCCGTGACCGGGTTCTTGCGCGGGCGGCCGCGCGGCCGCTTCCGGGCGACGACGACGCCCTGGACGAACAGCTCGCCGCCCCAGACGCCCCAGGGCTCGCGGCGCTCCTTGGCGCCGGCGAGGCAGGCCTCGATCAGCGGGCAGGTGCGGCACAGGGACTTGGCGTACTCGACGTCGGCCGGGGACTCGGCGAAGAAGACCTCCGGGTCGTAGGAGCGGCAGGGGACGGGTACGCCGAGGTTCTCGATGGCGTCGTCGAGCGCGGTCAGCGCGGTGAGCGGGGTCAAGGTGGAGTCCTCCGTGGGGCCGGGCGGGGGGATCGTCTCGGAAGGCGGTACGGACGGGGCGTGCGCTTCGAGTTGCACGGTTCGTCTTCCTCGTCTGGTCGTTCCGGCCCTGTTGGGCCGGGTGGCGGCTGAGTACCGGGTTCTTTTCTTGTCCCGAGGCCCCTTCGCTCCGTCGTCCCGTCGGAGGACAAACAGAAGGGCCGCGGATCCCGGATGGGGTTCCGCGGCCCTGAAGGCGCCGGCCTGAGAATCAGGCTGGATCACTCCAGGGTTGTGGCCCACGGAAGGCCCACATCAGGTGGTGCTGCGTCGTCTGCTTCCGGTATCCGGCACCGGTCGCCGTAAAGGCATAGGCCTTCGCCTGTGCCGCTACTGCCGCTTCCAGTGCCTTGGTCGGTCGCTCGCTGCGCTCGCGGACGGGAAGGCCCGCGGGGGCAACGGAGGAGGAGGCCAGCCGGTCGGCACGAATGCCGGACAGACCGGTGCCCAGGTCGGAGCCGCCGAGCATGCACAGGGAGACGATCGAGGGATCGGTCAGTTTGGCGGTGCTGATGGAACCGGCGTTGTTGATGATCACTGGAATCGCCTCCTCTCGGCGTCTCGGGGGACCGGGGTGAGCCCAGTCCGACGGATATGTAAGTACAGCACGGGATCAGGGCCTTCGAGAAGGCCTCCGGTCTCGTGCCTAAGAACCTATGGGGATCGCTGGGGCATGCGCAAACTATTTTTTCGACGAGTTCGGATCAATCGTCCCCGGCGCCCCCTTCCGGGTCCTGGCCTGCACAGATGGCCAGCACATCGGCTCCGTAGCGGTTGAACTTGCGCATGCCGACGCCCGCGATCCGCGCGAGTTCGCCCGCCTCCTCGGGAACCGCCTCCGCGATCGCCATCAGTGTCTTGTCGGTGAAGACGCAGAAGGCCGGCTGACCGTTGCGTCGCGCCTGGAGGGCGCGCCAGGACCGCAGCCGTTCGTACAGTCCCTCGTCCATGTCGGACGGGCAGTCCTCGCAGCGCATCAGTTTCATCTCGCCGGCGTCGGTCAGGGTGCGTCCGCAGACCCGGCAGCGGGCCGGCACGCGGTGGGTCCGGCGCGGTACGGCGGGGGCGCTCGTCCTGGCAGTGCGGTGGCCGTGCTCGACGCCTCCGCCGACGGCGGTTCCGGTCCGGCCGGCGGCGGGGCCCGAGCCGGGGCGCAGCCCGTCGAGGAAGCGGCTGGGACGGCGGCTGGGACGGCCGCCGGGCGCGCGGGAGAGGGCCCAGGAGATGTGGAGGCGTTCGCGGGCCCGGGTGACCCCGACGTAGAGGAGGCGGCGTTCCTCCTCGATCTGCTCGTCGGTCCTGGCGTAGGTGATCGGCATCATGCCCTCCGCGACGCCGACCAGGAACACGACGTCCCACTCCAGGCCCTTGGCCGAGTGCAGCGAGGCGAGGGTGACGCCCTGGACGGTCGGGGCGTGCTGGGCGTTCGCCCGCTCGTCCAGCTCGGTGACCAGGTCGGCGAGGGTGACGCCGGGGCGGGCGGCGGCGAAGTCCTGGGCGAGGTCGGCCAGGGCCGCCAGCGACTCCCAGCGCTCCCTGACGGCGCCGGAGCCGGCCGGCGGCTGCGAGGTCCAGCCCTCGCCGGAGAGGACGGCGCGGACCTGGGAGGGCAGGTCGACGGTGTCCTCCAGGAGGGTGTCGTTGCGGCCGAAGCGGGCGGAAGCGCGCAGCGCGGTGATCGCCCTGCGCACCTCGGGCCGGTCGAAGAAGCGCTCGGCCCCCCGCAACTGGTACGGGATGCCGGCGTCGGCCAGCGCCTGCTCGTAGGTCTCGGACTGGGCGTTGGTGCGGAACAGGACGGCGATCTCGGCGGCCGGGACGCCGGCGTCGAGCAGTTCCCGGATGCGGCGGGCGGCGCCCTCGGCCTCGGCGGGTTCGTCGGTGTACTCGGCGTACACGGGCTCGGGACCGGGGGCGCGCTGGGAGATCAGTTCCAGGCGGTGGTCGGCGGCACGGCCGCGGGCCTGGGCGAGCAGGCCGTTGGCGAGGTGGACGACCTGGGGGGTGGAGCGGTAGTCGCGGACCAGCTTGACGACGGTGGCGCCGGGGTGGCGGGTGCGGAAGTCGAGGAGGTGGTCGGGGGTGGCTCCGGTGAAGGAGTAGATCGTCTGACTCGCGTCGCCGACCACGCACAGGCTGTCCCGCTCGCCGAGCCACAGTTCCAGCAGCCGCTGCTGGAGGGGGCTGACGTCCTGGTACTCGTCGACGACGAAGTGCTGGTACTGGGCGCGGACCTGCTCGGCGATGTCGCGGCGGTCCTGGAGGACGGCGACGGTCAGCAGCAGGACGTCCTCGAAGTCGATGACGGCGCGCTCGCGCTTGAGGTCCTCGTAGGCGGCGTAGAGCTGGGTGATCTCGGCGGGGTCGCGGGGGGCCTCGCGGCCCGCCTCGGCCGCGGCCGAGGGGTAGTCCGCGGGGACGGTCTGGGTGACCTTGGACCACTCGATCTCAGCCGCGGCGTCCCGCAGCTCACCGCGGTCGAGCCGCAGGCGGCAGACGGCCGCCGCGTCGGCGACGAGCTGGATCTTGCGGTCCACGAGCCGGGGCAGCGAGCCACCGATCGCTTTCGGCCAGAAGTACTGCAGCTGCCGCAGCGCCGCCGAGTGGAAGGTACGGGCCTGGACGCCCTGGGCACCGAGCTGGCGCAGCCGGCCGCGCATCTCGCCGGCGGCGCGGTTGGTGAAGGTGACCGCGAGCACGCTGGAGGGGTGCAGGATGCCCGCGCGCACCCCGTAGGCGATGCGGTGGGTGATGGCCCGGGTCTTGCCGGTGCCGGCCCCGGCCAACACGCACACCGGGCCGTGCAGGGCGGTGGCCACCTCGCGCTGCTCGGGGTCGAGCCCTTCGAGCACCGCGTCGGCCGAGTCCGGTACCTGCGGGAAGAGGGTGGAGTGCGTTGCTGCTGTCACACAGCCATGCTGCCAGGTCGCCCGTGACGGACGAGCCGGTTGTCCACAGGCGGGCACCTTTCGTCGTACTAATGCGGCAGGCGTCACGGGAGGCCGGTGCGGCAGGCGTCACGCGGGGCCGAGGCGGCCGGCGTCGCGGAGGGCCGAAGCGGCAGGTGCGGCGGGTGTCACGTCGGGCGTGTGCCCCGGGCGGGAATGGCGGCCCGGCCTCGTGCGTTCCTCCCTCGGACGACCTTCCCGAGCTGCCAGAGGAGCGCGAGCGAGATGCAGGGCACTGTGACGATGTACAGCACCACGTGGTGCGGCTACTGCCGTCGGCTGAAGAGCCAGCTGGACCGTGAGGGCATCGCGTACACCGAGATCAACATCGAGCAGGACCCCGAGTCGGCCGCGTTCGTCGAGAAGGCGAACGGCGGGAACCAGACGGTCCCGACGGTGCTCTTCGCCGACGGCTCGACGCTGACGAACCCGTCGCTGGCGCAGGTGAAGCAGAAGGTCGGCGTGTGAGCGGCGACCGGTAGGCCGTCGGCGGCACAGCCGCGGAGGGGGCCGTCGCGATGGGGCGGCCCCCTTCGCCGTGGTCAGACGAAGCTGCGGGTGGGCAGGGGCTTGCCGTACCACAGCTCGATCAGGCGGGCCGCGATCGAGATGCCGTAGGGCGGCAGGACCTCGCCGGACTCGAAGGCGGCGCTCAGTTCGTCCCGGGAGAACCAGCGGGCCTCGTGGATCTCGTCGCCGTCGACGTCGATGTCCACGGAGGTGGCGCGGGCCATGAAGCCCAGCATCAGGCTGGACGGGAAGGGCCAGGGCTGGCTGGCGACGTACTCGACCTGGCCAATGGTGATGCCGGCCTCCTCGAAGACCTCGCGGCGCACCGACTGCTCGATGGACTCGCCGGGCTCGACGAAGCCGGCGAGCGTCGAGAAGCGGCCTTCCGGCCAGTGGACCTGGCGGCCCAGCAGGATCCGGTCGTCCTCGTCGGTGACGGCCATGATCACGGCCGGGTCGGTGCGCGGGTAGTGCTCGGCGCCGCAGGCGGGGCAGCGGCGGATGTGGCCGGCCGCCGCAATGACGGTGCGCTCGCCGCAGCGGGAGCAGAAGCGGTGGGTGCGCTGCCAGTTCTCCAGCCCGACGGCGTGCGCCATCAGTCCGGCGTCGCGCGGCGACAGCAGCAGGCCCGCCTCGCGCAGGCCCGCCGGGCGGGCGGACTGGTCGATGCGTCCGGGCAGGCCGTCCTTCTGCAGGGCGAAGTAGCTGACGCCGTCCTCGTCGATGCCGAGGAAGTAGCGGTGCGCCTCGGTCAGGGGGGCCTCGAAGGAGGGCGTCATGACGAGTTCGGTCCGGCCGTCGGCCGTCTCGTCGATGAGGACCTGGCCGCCGGAGACCACGAAGCAGCGGGTCGTGGGGTGGCTCCACGCCGCGGCGAGCCAGGCCTCGTCGAGCCGGTGGTGGGCGGCCCGGTCGACGCCGCTCGGGGCGGTGAGCGAGATGGGTCGGTCGGCGTTCTGGTCGGTCCAGGTGGTCACGGGTTGCTTCCAACTCCCCCGGTGGAACGGTTGTTTTCGGCGGGCGGTTCAGCGGGACGGGCGGCGGAGGGCGACCGGGTCGGGTGCGGTGCCGTGGGGCGGGGCGGTCACTCCAGTGTGCCGCGCGCGGTGGGTCGCTCCGCAGGGAGCGGGGACGTCAGGGCGCATGGCGCCAGGTCTCCGCGAGGTCGCCCCAGAGGTGGGCGGCGGTCTCGGCGCCTTTGAGCAGCAGGTCCAGCTCGACCTTTTCGTTCGGGGCGTGCCAGCCGTCCGAGGGGACGGAGATGCCCAGGAAGAGCACGGGGACGCCGAGCACCTCCTGGAGGTCGGCGGCCGGGCCCGAGCCGCCCTCGCGGGTGAAGCGGACGGGGCGTTCGAAGGCCCGGCCCATGGCGCGGGCCACGGACTGAAGGGCCGGGTGGTCGAGCGGTGTCAGGCAGGGGCGGGTGGCCGGCAGGAAGGTGATCTCGTGCCGGATCCCGGCGGGCACCTGCTCGTCGGCCCAGGCCCGGACGGCCTTCTCGATCCGGTCGGGGTCCTGCCCGGCGACCAGCCGGAAGGAGAGCTTCACGAAGGCCGACGACGGGATGATCGTCTTGCTGCCGGGGCCCTGGTAGCCGCCGCCGATGCCGTTGACCTCGGCGGTGGGACGGGCCCAGACGCGCTCCAGGGTGGTGTACCCGGCTTCGCCGTGGGCGGCGTGCGACCTGGCGGTGCGCAGCCACTGCCGCTCGTCGAAGGGCAGCTCGGCGAAGAGCGCGCGCTCGCGGTCGGTGAGGTCGAGGACGCCGTCGTAGAAGCCGGGGACGGCCACGCGCGCGTGCTCGTCGTGGAGGGCGGCGACGAGGCGGGCGGCCGCGGTGGCCGGGTTGGGCACGGCGCCGCCGAAGGAGCCGGAGTGGATGTCCTGGTCGGGGCCCGACAGCCGGATCTCGCACTCGGCGAGGCCGCGCATGCCGGTGCACACCGTGGGGGTGTCCTCGGACCACATGCCGGTGTCGGAGACGATCACGGCGTCGGCGGCCAGCCGCTCGGCGTGCTCCTCGACGAGGGCGCGGAAGTGCGGGGAGCCGGACTCCTCCTCGCCCTCGATCAGCAGCTTGAGGGTGACGGCGGGGGTGGTGCGGCCGGTGGCGGCGAGGTGGGCGCGGACGCCGAGGGTGTGGAAGAACACCTGGCCCTTGTCGTCGGCCGCCCCGCGCGCGTAGAGGCGGTTGTCGCGGACGACGGGCTCGAAGGGGTCGCCGTCCCAGCCGTCCTCGCGGGCGGCGGGCTGCACGTCGTGGTGGCCGTAGACCAGGACGGTGGGTGCCCCGGGGTCCTCGGACGGCCACTCGGCGTAGACGGCGGGCGCGCCGGGGGTCTGCCAGACCTCGGCGGTCGGGAAGCCGGTCTCCTTGAGCCTGCCGGCGAGCCAGTCGGCACTGCGGCGTACGTCGGGCGCGTGGTCGGGCTGGGCCGACACCGACGGGATGCGCAGCCACTCGGCGAGGTCGTCGAGGAAGGCGGCACGGTGGCGCTCGATGTAGGTGCGGACGGCGCTGACCACACTGTCAACGGGATGGCTCATGGTCACGAGCCTATCGGCCCGGGCCGGCATCCTCGCCGGGCCCTTCCGCAGGGTTTTGTTGCACGCCGGGAGCCCCGGAGGCGTCCGCGGACGCCTCTTCCCCCGTCAACAGGCGCTCCAGAGCGGCCCGATCGGGCAGGTGCTCGGGTCGTTCGGTCTCGCCGGTGCGCACGTGGAGGAACACCGCTGTGACGGATTCCACGGGCACTCCCGCCTGCTCGGCCCACGCGAGACGGTACAGCGCGAGCTGGAGGGGGTCGGCGGCATGGATCCGGCCGGTCTTCCAGTCGACGATCTCGTACGTCGCCGTCGCGCCGTCGCCGTCCTTGTAGACGGCGTCGATCCGTCCCCGTACGACGCGCCCGGCGAGGGCGAGCTGGAAGGGCGCCTCGACGCGGTGGGGGGTGCGGCGGGCGTACTCGGTGCGTTCGAAGGCCTCCTTGAGGGCCTCCAGGTCGCGTTCGTCGGCGATCTCCGCGTCCTGGCCGGGCAGTTCCTCCGGCTCCAGGAGGGGGAGCGTCAACTCCTCGAAGCGGGCTTCCACCCACGCGTGGAAGCGTGTGCCCCGGCGGGCGGCGGGTTGCGGGGGGCGCGGCATGGGGCGCGCGAGCTCCTGCGCGAACCCGTCGGGGTCGGCGGCGAGACGCAGCAGCTGCGACGCGGTCAGCGTCGTGGGCAGGGGTACCTCGGTGACGCTCTGCCGGGTGCGCAGGAGTTCCCCGGTGAGCGCGTCGAGGTCCCGGTCCCAGGAGGCGACGGCACGCGCTTCCTCGGGGGTGAGGGAGGCGCCCGGGGCGTGCCGGGGCTCGGGCGGGTGGGGGCGTCCGACGGGCGGTTCCGGTGCCGTGGCCTGGTGCGGGACGGTCGGACGGGCGGGGACCCAGGCGTGCTCCCGGCCGGGGGAGGGATCCTCCGGGGAGGAGGCGGCGACCGCGGGCCGGCCGTCGTCGAAGGGGGCGGGCTCGTCGTGGGGCGGCTCGTCGTACGGCGGGGTGTCGTGGCGCGGCCTGTCGTGGCGCGGCCTGTCGTACGGCGGCCTGTCGTACGGCGGCCTGTCGTCGAGCGGATCGTGGGGCGGCTCGAGGGACGGCTCATGGGGGGCGTCGTCGTACGGCGGTTCGTCGGCGGCCGGGTCCTCGGGGAACGGGCCCTCGGGGAACGGGTGGTCCGGGAAGCGATCGTCCGCGAAGGGGTCGTCCGGGAACGGGTCGTCGTACGGAATTTCCAGGGACGGGGGCCCGTCGTGGGCGGGCTCGTCCTCCGCGGCGGGTGTGGGCCAGTCCGGGTCGTCGTAGGTGCCGGGGTCGTGGTCGTGGGGGGCGGCGGGGTGGCCGTCCTCGGCGGCGGCGAGGGCGTCCAGGTGGGCGAGGACGGTGTCGGCGGCGGCGCGGCGGCGGGCCATGGCCGCGTCGTCCAGGGGCAGCGGCCAGACCTGGTCGGCGGTGGCCCGGTGCAGGGCCGGGTTCTCCGCGCCCTCCTCCGGTTCGTCCGCCCAGACCTCGATCTCGCCGTGGCCGGCCGCGCAGTGGTCGTGGAGCGCCTGGAGGAAGGCGGAGGGGCCGCGGGGCTTCTTCTGGGTGGGGCCCCACCAGTGGCCGGAGCCGAGGAGCAGGGAGCGGGGGCGGGTGAAGGTGACGTAGCCGAGGCGGAGCTCCTCGGTGTGCTGGTGGTCCTTCATGGACTCGTGGAAGGCCTTCATGCCCCGTGAGTCCCAGGTCTCGATCTCCGGGAGCGTGTCGGCGTCGCCGCGCAGCCCGTGCGGCAGCACCCGGGCCTGGGCCGTCCACTTCTCGCGGCCCTGGGCGCTGGGGAAGGTCCCGGTGACCAGGCCCGGTACGGCGACGACGTCCCACTCCAGGCCCTTGGACTTGTGCGCGGTGAGCACCTTGACGGTGTTCTCGCCGCCGGGCAGGGCGTTGTCGAGACCCTTCTCGTACTGGGCGGCGGTGCGCAGGAAGCCGAGGAAGGCCAGCAGGCTCGTCTCGCTCTCGGCGGCGGCGAAGGAGGCGGCGATGTCGAGGAAGTTCGACAGGGTCTCGCGGCGGCGGGCGGCCAGGGCGTGCGGGGACGCCGACAGCTCGACCTCGAGGCCGGTGACGGCCAGCACGCGGTGCAGGACGTCCATCAGCGGGTCGGCGAGGGAGCGGCGCAGGTCGCGCAGTTCGGCGGCGAGCCGGGCGAAGCGCACGCGTGCGTCCGGGGAGAAGGGCAGCCCGTCGTCGTCACCGGCGCCGTCGTCGCCGTACAGGGGGGACTCGAGGAAGGTGTCCAGGGCGTCCGCGAGCGATATCACCTCGGACGGGTCGGTCCCCTCGACGGCCTCGGCGAGCCGCCGGTCCGGGTCGTCGGCGGCGTCCCCGCGCGCGTGGGACACCAGCAGCCGCGCCCGCCGTCCCAGGAGGGCGAGGTCGCGTGGCCCGATGCGCCAGCGCGGGCCGGTGAGCAGGCGGACCAGGGAGGCGTTGGCGCCGGGATCCTGGAGCACCTCGCAGACGGCGACGAGGTCGGCGACCTCGGGCAGGTGCAGCAGCCCGGAGAGGCCGACCACCTCGACGGGGACGTCCCGGGCCACCAGCGCGCCCTGGATCTCCGCGAAGTCGCCGGCCGTACGGCACAGGACGGCGATCTCGCCGGGTGCCGTGCCGGTGTCCACCAGGTGGGCGATGGAGTCGGCGATCCAGTCGATCTCCTCGGCGTGGGTGGTCAGCAGGGCGCAGCGGACCACGCCGTCGCGTTCGGCGCCGGGGGCGGGGCGGAGGGCCTCCACGCCCGCGTGCATGGCGCGCAGCGGCTCGGCCAGGCCGTTGGCGAGGTCGAGGAGGCGGCCTCCGCTGCGGCGGTTCTCGCTGAGCGCCTGTCGGGTGGCGCGGCGGCCGTCGGCGTGGGCGAAGTGTTCGGGGAAGTCGTCGAGGTTGGCGACGGAGGCGCCCCGCCAGCCGTAGATGGCCTGGCAGGGGTCGCCGACGGCGGTCACCGGGTGGCCGGTGCCGTCGCCGAAGAGACCGGCGAGCAGGACGCGCTGGGCCACGGAGGTGTCCTGGTACTCGTCCAGCAGGACCACGCGGAACTCGTCGCGCAGGAGACGGCCGACCTCGGCGATCCGTGCGAGGCGCGCCGAGAGGGCGATCTGGTCGCCGAAGTCGAGCAGGTCGCGTGCGCGCTTGGCGGCCCGGTAGCGCAGCACCAGGTCGGCGAGTTCCCGGCGGGCGGCGGCGGCCTCGGGCACCTTGCGCAGGTCGGCGTTGGTGAGCTTGGCGCCCTCCAGGGTGTGCAGCAGCGCGGCGTCCCAGGCGCGCAGGTCGTCGGGGTCGACGAGGTGCTCGGCGAGTTCGGAGTCGAGGGCGAGGAGGTCGCTGACGAGGTCGGCGAAGGACCGGGTGAGCGCCGGGTAGGGGCCGGGCGCCTCGCGCAGCACGCGCGCGGCGAGCTGGTAGCGGGTGGCGTCGGCGAGCAGGCGGGACGTCGGTTCCAGGCCGATGCGCAGGCCGTGGTCGGTCAGCAGACGGCCCGCGAAGGCGTGGTACGTGGAGATCACCGGCTCCCCGGGCGGGTTGTCCGGGTCGATGACGTCGGGGTCGGTGACGCCCGCCCTGACCAGGGCCTTGCGGACGCGCTCGGCGAGCTCGCCGGCGGCCTTGTTGGTGAAGGTCAGGCCGAGGACCTGCTCGGGCGCGACCTGGCCGGTGCCGACCAGCCACACCACGCGCGCGGCCATCACGGTCGTCTTGCCCGATCCCGCTCCGGCCACGATCACCTGCGGGGCGGGCGGCGCGATGATGCAGGCCGTCTGCTCCGGGGTGAACGGGATCCCGAGGAGCTCCTTGAGCTGCTCGGGATCGCTGATACGGGCGGGCATGACGGAGAGGCTAGCGGCGGGCACTGACAGTCGGTGACAAATCACCCCGGCGGGATGGAGGATGCGCAGGTCAGCGCGTGGGGTGCGGTCCGTCACACCGTAGGTGCCGCGGGTCCGCGTACGGCGTCCGCCCTGTCACTCGACCACGTGCCGTCCTTCGGGCCGGGCGCTGCACGAGGCGCGGAAGGCGCAGTGCGTGCAGTGCTGACCGGAGGTCGGGGTGAACCGCTCGTCGAGGACCTTGCCGGCCGCCGTGGCGAGCAGGTCGCCGATCCACTCCCCCGACGCCCCCTCCAGGGCTTCCTGGGCCTGCACCTTGGGCAGGCTCTCGCCGCCGTCCCGCTTGGCGGCGCCCTGGCGGAGCTGGACGAGTTCGGCACCGCCGGGCTCCGGGCGTACGCCGTCGAAGGCCTCGTCGACGGCGCCCTCGCGGACCGCGAGCTGGTAGACGGCGAGCTGGGGGTGGCGCTCCACCTCGCGCGCGGTGGGGGCCTGTTTGCCGGTCTTGAAGTCCACGACGTAGGCGCGGCCGTCGGCGTCCGCCTCGACCCGGTCCATCTGGCCGCGGATGCGCACCTCGTAGTCGCCCGCTTCGAGGGTGACGTCGAAGTCGTGCTCGCTGGCCACCGGCGTGCGGCCCGTGCGGTCCATCACGTGCCACTTCAGGAAGCGTTCGAGGGCCACGCGCGCGTTGTCCTTCTCCTGCGCCGACTTCCAGGGCGCGTCGAAGGCGAGCGCGTTCCACACGGAGTCCAGCCGCTCCATGAGGACGTCGAGGTCGGCCGGGGTGTGCCCGGAGGCGACCTCGTCGGCGAGGACGTGCACGACGTTGCCGAATCCCTGGGCGGCGGTGGCGGGCTCGTCGGCCTTCACCTCGCGGCCCAGGAACCACTGGAGGGCGCAGGTGTTGGCGAGCTGGTCGAGGGCGCTGCCGGAGAGCACGACGGGCTGGTCGCGGTGGCGCAGCGGCACCTTGCTCTCGGTCGGCTCGAACATCCCCCACCAGCGGTACGGATGCGCCGACGGCACCAGTGGCCGGCCGTCCTCGTCGGTGAGGGCGGCCAGGCGGGCGAGACGGCGTGCGGCGGCCTCCCTGAGGGGCGCGGACGCCTCCGGGTCGACGGTCGTGGCGCGCAGTTCCGCGACGAGTGCCGCGACCGACAGGGGGCGGCGCGGGCGGCCCGTGACGTCCCTGGGTTCGACGCCGAGTTCGGTGAGGAACCGGGAGGGCTGGTCGCCGTCCTCGGCGGGCGCCTTCACCGCCGTCACGACGAGGCGGTCACGCGCGCGCGTGGCGGCCACGTAGAACAGGCGCCGTTCCTCGGCGAGCAGGGCGCCCGGCGTGAGCGGCTCGGCGAGTCCGTCGCGGCCGATGCGGTCCGCCTCCAGGAGGGAGCCCCGGCGGCGCAGGTCGGGCCACAGCCCCTCCTGGACGCCGGCCACGACGACCAGGCTCCACTCCAGGCCCTTGGCGCGGTGCGCGGTCATCAGGCGCACGGCGTCGGGGCGCACGGCACGCCGGGCGAGGGTGTCGGCGGCGATGTCCTCCGCCTCGATCTCGGCCAGGAAGTTCAGGGCGCCCCGGCCTCCGGTGCGCTCCTCCGCGCGCGCGGCGGTGGCGAACAGCGCGCACACGGCGTCGAGGTCCCGGTCGGCGTTGCGGCCGGCGGCGCCGCCGCGCCGGGCGGCCCGCTCCAGGCGCCCCGGCCATGGCGTGCCATCCCAGAGGTCCCACAGCGCCTCCTCGGCCGTGCCGCCGCCCGCGAGGCGCTCACGCGCCTTGCGCAGCAGCCCGCCGAGCCGCTGGGCACCGCGCGCGTACGCGGGGTCGTGGGTGACCAGCCGCTCCGGTTCGGCCAGTGCCCGCGCGAGCAGTTCGTCGGAGGGGGGCGGGAGCGGGTTGCCCGCGGCCCGTTCCTCCTCGCGCAGGGCGCGCCCGAGGCGGCGCAGGTCCGCGGCGTCCATGCCGGCGAGAGGGGAGGCGAGGAGGGCGAGGGCGGTCTCGGTGTCGAGCCAGCAGGGATTCGCGGCTTCTGCGTCTTTTGCCGCTACCGCCCCTTCTGTCTCCTCTGTAGCCACCGCCTCCGCGGCAGCCTCCGTCGTGACCGTCGCCTCCGCGGCAGCCTCCCCCGTGACCGTCGCCTCCGCAGCGGACATCACCCCCACCCCGGCAGCCTCCGCCGTGATCACCGCCCCCGCCGCGGCAGCCTCCGCCGTGATCACCGTCCCCGCCGCGGCAGCCTCCGCCGTGGCCACCGCCCGCAGCGCCGCCAGCAGGGGTGCCACCGCCGGTTCGTGGCGCAGTGGCAGGTCGTCGCCGTCGATGTCGAGGGGCACGCCGGCGGCCGTGAGGGCACGGCGGACCGCCGGGATGGTGCGCGCGCCGGCGCGGACCAGGACGGCCATCTCGCGCCAGGGCACACCCTCCTCCAGGTGTGCCCGGCGGAGCACGTCGGCGATGTTGTCCAGCTCGGTGCCGGGCGTCGGGTACGTGAACACCTCGACGCGGCCGCCGTCCCGCGCCGCGGCGAGGTCGCGGTGGGCGCGGACCTTCTCCGCCGGGAGCCGGGTCAGGGGCATGCGCCGGGTGAGCAGCCGGGTGGCGTCCAGCAGGACGGCGCCGGAGCGGCGGGAGGTGCGCAGGACCTCGACGGGGGCGGGGCGGCCGTCGGGGCGCGGGAAGGCGCGCGGGAACTCCAGGATGCCGTTCACGTCGGCGCCCCGGAAGGCGTAGATGGACTGGTCGGGGTCGCCGAAGGCGACCAGGGTGCGGCCGCCGCCGGCGAGCGCGTGCAGCAGCCGCACCTGGGCCGGGTCGGTGTCCTGGTACTCGTCGACGTAGACGGCGTCGTACTGCGCGGCGAGCCGCTCGGCGGTCTCGGGGCGTCGGGCGAGGAGGACCGCGCGGTGGACGAGTTCCGCGTAGTCGATCACACCGTGCAGGTCGAGGACGTCGAGGTACTCGGCGAGGAAGGAGGCCGCGGCACGCCAGTCCGGCCGGCCGATGCGGCGGGCGAAGGCGTCCAGGGCGTCCGGGTCGAGGCCGAGTTCGCGGCTGCGGGCGAGCACCGCGCGCACCTCGTCGGCGAAGCCGCGCGTGGTGAGGCAGGCGCGCAGGTCGTCCGGCCAGCGCACGTGCGCGAGGCCGAGTCGTTGCAGGTCGAGCTGGCCGGCGAGCAGCTCGCGGACGGCCACGTCCTGTTCGGGTCCGGAGAGCAGCCGCAGCGGTTCGACGAACAGGTCGCTGTCCTGCTGGGCGCGGACCAGGGCGTAGCAGTACGAGTGGAAGGTGGTCGCCCGGGGCGCGCGGGCGGCTCCCATGCGCAGCGCCATCCGGTCGCGCAGTTCCACGGCGGCCTTGCGGCTGAAGGTCAGCACCAGGATGCGCGCGGGGTCTGCGCCGCGGGCGACGCGGGCGGCCACCGACTCGACGAGGGTGGTGGTCTTCCCGGTGCCCGGACCCGCGAGGACGAGCAGCGGGCCGGTGGCGTGGTCAACCACGGAGCGCTGCGCGGCGTCCAGACGAGGGGGATCCACCCGCTCCGGCGGGGTACGTACCAGCCGGTAAGCGCCACGGCTCCCCTGCCGCCCGCGCGGGGGCGGCAGGCGCCTGGTGGAGGAAGAGGAGCTCACGTGGTTCGCCGGTCCTGGTGGGTGTGCTGGTGGGCGGACGGCCGCTCGGGCAGAGCGGTGGTCGAGGGGTGAGGGGGAGGCGTGCCGGCGACGCTACGCCGACGGGCTGCCCGGAAGGGCCGCTTCCGCTTCTTCCCTCACGACCCGCGAGGCACGTGCGGCCCGTGAGCCCCGCGTGTCCCTCGCCCTTCGAACGTACGCCATGTCCCGGACGTGCCCCGTTTCCCCCGTACGGGCCACGGGGTCCCGCTGGACGGGTCCGATGGCGGAAGCTGTCAGGTGTGACCCTCCGCTCGTTCGCCGCCGTCCCATCGCGCGCGTCTCATGTCCAGGCGCGGCAGATGGCCCTCGGCGGCCCTGCCCGCCTCCCTGAGCGGCGTGCCCTCGGTGCGGTAGTGGTCGAGGGCCCGCAGTTCGTGGCCCGGCAGCAGTACCCCGTCGGCGCGGACCACGCGCCACCACGGGACGGCTCCCCCGTAGAGGGCCATCACCCGGCCGACCTGCCGGGGGCCGCCCTCCGCGAGCCACTCGGCGACGTCCCCGTACGTCATGACCCGCCCGGGCGGGATCAGCTCGGCGACGTCGAGGACCCGCTCCGCGTACTCCGGCAGCGCGTCCGTAGGCTCGGGCAGCGTGTCCGCGGGCTCGGGGGGCGCGTCCGCGTACCCGCTCCGTGTCTCCTCGCGCCCGCGCCGGGTCCCCGCGTCCTCCGGCGGCCCGGCGGTGCGCTCCGGGCGGGCGCCGTCCGGAAGGCTCTGCTCGCTCATCCGCCCCATCCTGCCCCATCCCACCGACAATGCGACGGGCCCGCGGCGGTGCGTGAGCCTCGCCCCCGGGCGGTGCTTCGGGCAGACTGTCCGCCCCCGCGTTTGCACCCTGATGCCCCTGTGTGTCGGTGGGGCATGCCACCATCGTGCGGGCGGTGACCGGTGATACGAGATCAAGAAGAGACGATGAAGCAGCAGGGTGTGCATCCCGAGGACGCGGAGGGCACCTCTGACGCTGCGTCGCGCCCGGATCCCGCCGACGCGGCGGAGCGGGACCCGGAACTCGTCGAGGTGACGACCATCGACGAGGTCGAGGGCGACGAACCGCTGCTCCCCGCGCGCGTGCACCGTCCGTCCGACCTGATGCGCCTGCTCGTGGGCGTGCTCGGCGTCGTCGTGCTGCTGGCCGTCGCCGCCTTCGCGCACGGGACGACGTCGGGCCTGGAACAGGACATCAACAAGGGCACCGGACAGGCGCCCGACCTGCTCATCAAGATCGCGGGGCTGGCGTCCAGCATCGCGATCCTGCTGGTGCCGGTGGCCTTCGCGATCGAGCGGCTGATCAAGCGGGACGGGCTGCGCATCGCCGACGGCGTCCTCGCGGCGGTCCTGGCGCACGGGGTGACCCTCGCCACCGACCTCTGGGTGGCCAAAGCGGCCCCGGACTCGATCCAGGAGGCGCTCACCCAGCCCTCCCCCGGTGACATCCACGCCCTCACCGACCCGGTGCACGGCTACCTCGCCCCGGTCATCGCGTACATGACGGCCGTGGGCATGTCGCGCAGACCGCGCTGGCGCGCGGTGCTGTGGATCGTGCTGCTCCTCGACGCGTTCTCCATGCTCGTCACCGGCTACACCACCCCGTTCTCGATCATCCTGACGGTGCTGATCGGCTGGACGGTGGCCTACGGGACGCTGTACGCGGTCGGCTCGCCCAACGTCCGCCCCACCGGACGGACGCTGATGGCGGGCCTGCGGCACGTCGGCTTCCACCCGGTGAGCGCCGCGCGCCAGGAGGTCGCGGACACCGCGGAGACCGGCGACCGGGGCCGGCGCTACTTCGTCACCCTGGAGGACGGCCCTCCGCTGGACGTCACGGTGGTCGACCGCGAGCAGCAGGCACAGGGCTTTTTCTACCGTGCGTGGCGCAACCTCACCCTGCGCGGCTTCGCCACCCGCAGCAGCCTGCAGTCGCTGCGCCAGGCACTGGAGCAGGAGGCGCTGCTGGCCTACGCGGCCATCGCCGCCGGCGCGAACGCGCCCAAGCTGATCGCGACCTCCGAGCTCGGCCCCGACGCCGTGATGCTGGTCTACGAGCACACCGGCGGCCGCACCCTGGACTCGCTGCCGGACGAGGAGATCACCGACGAGCTGCTGCACGACACCTGGCACCAGGTGCGCGCCCTTCAGTCCCGGCGCATCGCGCACCGCAGGCTGGTGGGCGACGCGATCCTGGTGGATCGTTCCGGCACGGTGGTCCTCACCGACCTGCGCGTCGGCGAGATCGCGGCCGGTGACCTGCTGCTGCGCATGGACACCTCCCAGTTGCTCGTGACGCTGGGGCTTCGGGTGGGCGCCGAGCGCGCGGTCGCCTCGGCGGTGAGCGTGCTCGGGCCCGACGCGGTGGCGGACTGCCTGCCGATGCTCCAGCCCATCGCGCTCAGCCGCTCCACGCGCGCGACGCTGCGCAGACTGGGCCGCGAGCGCGCGGAGCGCGAGCGTGAGGCGGTGCTGGAGGCGTCCCGGCAGGCCAAGCAGGCCCGCCAGGAGGCCGCCGGGACGGATGCGGAGCCGGCCCTCGACAAGCCCGGCAAGAAGGCCGAGCGCGCCGAGGCACGGGCCGAGAAGCGGGCCATAGACGAGGCGCTGGAGGAGGCCCGCGAGGAGGACCTGCTGACGCAGATCCGGCACGCGGTGCTGCGGATCAGGCCGCAGGCGCCGGTCGAGCCGGCCCGGCTGGAGCGGGTGCGGCCACGCACCCTCATCAGCTTCATCGCCGGCGCCATCGGCGCGTACTTCCTGCTGACCCAGCTCACGCACATCGAGTTCGGTCCGCTCATCGCCAACGCCGAGTGGGGCTGGGTCGCCGCGGCCGTGCTGTTCTCCGCCCTCAGCTACGTCGCCGCGGCCATGAGCCTGCTGGGGTTCGTCCCCGAGCGGGTGCCCTTCCCGCGGACCGTTGCGGCGCAGGTCGCCGGGTCGTTCGTGAAGATCGTGGCGCCCGCCGCGGTCGGCGGGGTCGCGCTCAACACGCGCTTCCTCCAGCGCTCGGGGGTCCGGCCGGGGCTCGCGGTGGCGAGCGTCGGCGCCTCGCAGCTGTTCGGGCTCGGCTGTCACATCCTGATGCTGCTGTCCTTCGGCTATCTGACCGGCACCGAGAAGACGCCGTCGCTGTCGCCGTCCCGCACGGTCATCGCGGGTCTGCTGACGGTCGCCGTGCTCGTGCTCGTGGTGACGTCGGTGCCGTTCCTGCGCAAGTTCGTCGTCACGCGCGTGAGGTCGCTCTTCGCGGGCGTCGTGCCGCGCATGCTGGACGTGCTCCAACGGCCGCAGAAGCTGGTCACCGGCATCGGCGGCATGCTGCTGCTGACCGCCTGCTTCGTGATGTGCCTGGACGCGTCGATCCGCGCGTTCGGCGACGAGACCACGTCGATCAGCATCGCCGGCGTCGCCGTCGTCTTCCTCGCCGGCAACGCGCTCGGCTCCGCCGCCCCCACGCCCGGCGGTGTCGGCGCGGTGGAGGCGACCCTCACCGTCGGTCTGATCGCCGTCGGCCTCCCCAAGGAGGTCGCCGCTCCCGCCGTACTGCTGTACCGGCTGCTCACGCTGTGGCTGCCGGTCCTGCCGGGCTGGCTGGCCTTCAACCACCTGACGCGCAAGGGCGCCCTCTAGGTCCTGTCGTCGCATTCCCGTCGTCGCCCGGAGGGCGGCCCTGCGGCGTCAGGTGCGTGCTCCGGGGCCCCGGCCGAAGGCTGGGAGTGCCGGGCCGGCCGCGACGGCCGTACCTCGTACGCACCGCGCCCCGCGCGCGTGGGCGGGCACGACCCCAGGATGGGACCATGCCGAAACCTTCCCGCCCGCGCGCCCTCGCCCTGACCGCCGCGGCCGTCCTGCTGTGCTCCCTGGCGGCCGGTTGTGGCGACGACGCCCGGGACGGGGACCTGACGGCGCAGAAGCTGGAATGGACGGACTGCCCCGCCCCGTCCCAGGCCGAGGGCGGCGGCAGCGCGCCCTCCCCCCTGCCGGACGGCGACCCGTGGCAGTGCGCCACCATGAAAGCGCCCCGGGACTGGGACGAACCCGACGGAGACACCATCGGCATCGCACTGATCCGGGCCGGGGCCGACGGCGACAAGAGCCGGCGGATCGGATCGCTGATCTTCAACTTCGGAGGGCCGGGCGGCTCCGGTGTCACCACGCTGCCCGCGTTCGGCGAGGACTACGCGGCCCTGCGCACCCGGTACGACCTGGTGAGCTTCGACCCGCGCGGGGTCGGCCGCAGCGCACCCGTCCGCTGCGAGAACGACCAGCAGCTCGACGCCTACTTCCAGCAGGACATGACACCGGACGACAGCGCCGAGCGCACGGCGCTCGTGGACAGCACCAAGAGGTTCAACGACGCCTGCGAGAAGAACTCCGAGGAGATCCTGCCGCACGTGCGCACCACCGACGCGGCCCGCGACCTGGACCTCATGCGCCAGGTCCTCGGCGACGGCGAGCTCCACTACTTCGGCATCTCCTACGGCACCGAACTGGGCGGCGTGTACGCCCATCTGTTCCCGAAGAACGTGGGGCGTGCCGTCTTCGACGCGGTCGTCGACCCCACGCAGACGCCCGAGCAGGGCTCGCTCGGACAGGCGGGGGGCTTCCAGCGGGCGCTGGACAACTTCGCCGAGGACTGCACGTCGAAGGTCGAGGACTGCCCCGTCGGGGACACGGCACAGGAGGTGAAGGACCGGATCGCCGAGCTGCTCGACGAGCTCGACCGCAAGCCGATCCCGGGCATCTTCCCGCGTGAACTGACCCAGACCGCCGCGACCAACGGCATCGCGCAGTCGCTGTACTCGCAGGACTTCTGGCAGTACCTCACCGAGGGACTGGAGGAGGCGTACGCCGGCAACGGCAGGATCCTGATGCTGCTGTCCGACGCGATGAACGGCCGCAGCGAGAACGGCGAGTACAGCAACATCACCGCGGCCAACGTCTCCATCAACTGCTCGGACGACAAACCCCGGTACTCCGTCGCCGACGTGCGGCGCGAGCTGCCCCGGTTCCGGGCCGCGTCCGGCGTGTTCGGGGACTTCCTGGCCTGGTCCATGCTCAGCTGCACCGACTGGGCGGTGCCGGGAGCCGCCGACCATCCCGACGTGTCCGCGCCCGGTGCGGCGCCGATCCTCGTGATCGGCAACACCGGCGACCCGGCCACCCCGTACGAGGGCGCGCGCAAGATGGCGGCCGCGCTGGGCGAGGGCGTCGGGGTCGAGCTGACGTACCGGGGTCAGGGGCACGGCGCCTACGACAGCAAGAACAAGTGCGTGCAGGCGGCGGTGAACGGCTATCTGCTGGACGGGAAGGTGCCGGCCGCCGGGACGGTCTGTTCCTGAGGCCCACCGGCCCGCGGGGCTTCCGGCGACCCTTCGACCATATCCGGAGCATGACAAATAGCCAGGTCAGAGGGTTATCCACAGGCTTCGGCAGTCGCCGCCCGATCCGCCTACCATGGCCTGACAGCCGTCCGCCGCCCGATGCGGACGGTCCGCTAGGGGGGAGTGCACATGGCGCGATTCGTACAGTGGACGGCACTCGGCGCCGCCGCCGTGCTGCTGGTGGCGGGGTGCAGCGGCGGCACCTCGGACGGGGGCGACGGCAAAGGGAGTACGACGGACGCGCAGGCGTCGGCCGACTCCTCCGGCACGGCGGGCACGACAGCGGCACTGCCCGCCTCGCTGACCGGGCAGAAACTCGCCTGGGGGCAGTGCGAGGACAGCGCCGACACGCCCGCGCCGGGCGGCGAATGGCAGTGCGCGACGCTGAAGGTGCCGCTGGACTGGTCGAAGCCGGGCGGCGAGACGATCGACCTGGCGATGATCCGTGCGCGGACGAGCGGCTCGGAGAACCGGCGCATCGGCTCACTGCTGTTCAACTTCGGCGGCCCGGGCGGCTCGGGCATCTCCACCCTGCCGTCCTACGGCTCCACGGTCTCCTCACTGCGCGAGCGCTACGACCTGGTCAGCTGGGATCCACGCGGGGTGGGCGCCAGCGAGGGCGTCCGCTGCCGCAGCGACAAGGAGATCCAGGCGGCCGAGTCCGTCGACTCCACCCCGGACACCTCGGCCGAGGAGCAGGCCTACCTCGAGGACGCCACCGACTTCGGCGAGGGCTGCGAGAAGGCGGCCGGCCCGTTGCTGGCGCATGTCTCGACCACCGACACCGCCCGCGACCTGGACCTCATGCGCCAGGTCCTCGGCGACGACAAGCTCCACTACTTCGGCATCTCCTACGGCACCGAACTGGGCGGCGTGTACGCCCACCTGTTCCCGAAGAACGTGGGCCGGCTCATCCTCGACGCGGTCGTCGACCCGACCGCCGACACGGTGGGCCACGCAAAGAACCAGACGAAGGGCTTCCAGCTCGCACTCGACAACTACCTGGAGTCGACCGGCCAGGACCCCGAGCAGGGCAGCGCGAAGATCGCGGCCCTGCTGAAGCGGATCGACACCAAGCCCCTGCCGACGTCGTCCGGGCGCGAGCTGACCCAGACCCTCGCGGTGACCGGCATCGTCCTGCCGCTGTACAGCAAGCAGGGCTGGCCGAGCCTGACCAGCGCCCTGGAATCGGCGGAACAGGGCGACGGCTCCGAGCTGCTGACGCTCGCCGACGCTTACAACGAACGGGACACCGAGGGGCACTACGGCACCATGACCCACTCGCAGCGGGTCATATCGTGCCTGGACGACAAGCAGCGGCCGACGCTGGAGCAGACGAAGAAGCTGCTGGCGGAGTTCGAGGAGATCTCGCCGGTGTTCGGCACCTTCCTGGGCTGGGACACGGCGGGCTGGTGCCACGACTGGCCGGTGGCCGGGCAGTTCGACACCCCGGAGGTGAGCGCACCGGGCGCGGCGCCGATCGTGCTGGTCGGCAACACCGGGGACCCGGCGACGCCCTACGAGGGCGCGCGGAAGATGGCGGACGAACTCGGCAAGGACGTGGGTGTGCTGCTCACCTGGAAGGGCCAGGGGCACGGGGCGTACGGGAGCGGCAGCGACTGTGTCGACACGGCGGTGGACGGCTACCTGCTGAACGGCACGGTGCCGAAGGACGGCACGGTCTGCTCATGACGGCGGCGGGGGCCCCGGGCACCCGTGGTGCGCGAGACCCCCGCCGTCCGGGCAGACAGGTCGGATCAGTAGACGGGCTTGCTCGGCTCGATCTGGTTGACCCAGCCGATCACACCGCCGCCGACGTGGACCGCGTCCGCGAAGCCCGCGGACTTCAGCACCGCGAGGACTTCCGCACTGCGGACGCCCGTCTTGCAATGCAAGACGATCTTCTTGTCCTGGGGCAGGCCCTCCAGGGCGGTGCCCATGAGGAACTCGTTCTTCGGGATCAGCTTGGCGCCCGGGATGGAGACGATCTCGTACTCGTTCGGCTCGCGGACGTCGATGATCTCGATGTTCTCGCCGTCGTCGATCCACTCCTTGAGCTGCTTGGGAGTGATCGTCGCGCCGGCGGCCGCCTCCTGGGCCTCCTCGGAGACGACGCCGCAGAAGGCCTCGTAGTCGATGAGCTCGGTGACGGTCGGGTTCTCACCGCAGACCGCGCAGTTCGGGTCCTTGCGGATCTTGACCTGGCGGTACTGCATCTCCAGGGCGTCGTAGATCATCAGACGGCCGACCAGCGGCTCGCCGATACCGGCGAGGAGCTTGATGGCCTCGTTGACCTGGATGGAGCCGATGGAAGCGCACAGCACGCCCAGGACGCCGCCCTCGGCGCAGGAGGGGACCATGCCGGGGGGCGGGGGCTCCGGGTAGAGGCAGCGGTAGCAGGGGCCGTGTTCCGACCAGAAGACGGAGGCCTGACCGTCGAAGCGGTAGATCGAACCCCACACGTACGGCTTGTTCAGCAGCACGCACGCGTCGTTGACCAGGTAGCGGGTCGCGAAGTTGTCCGTGCCGTCGACGATCAGGTCGTACTGACTGAAGATGTCCATCACGTTGTCGGCCTCGAGCCGCTCTTCGTGCAGGACCACGTCGACGTACGGGTTGATGCCCTTGACGCTGTCGCGGGCGGACTCGGCCTTGGAGCGGCCGATGTCGGCCTGGCTGTGGATGATCTGGCGCTGCAGGTTCGACTCGTCGACCTCGTCGAACTCCACGATGCCCAGTGTGCCCACGCCCGCCGCGGCCAGGTACATCAGCGCCGGCGAGCCCAGGCCGCCGGCGCCGACACACAGCACCTTGGCGTTCTTCAGCCGCTTCTGCCCGTCCATCCCGACGTCGGGGATGATCAGGTGGCGGGAGTACCTGCGGACCTCGTCTACGGTGAGCTCGGAGGCGGGCTCGACCAGGGGTGGCAACGACACGGGGACTCCGTTGGTCGGTCAATCACTACGGTTGTTCTCCCCGTAACACTGCCATGGCCATCTTCATTCCGAGACACCCATTCCGATGCGCGAGACGATTTCGTCCCAGTAGCCGGGCATCGTCTCCCAGGGGTCGTGCAGGCCGCCGCGGTCGGTGCGGTCGGTGAACCAGATCGTCGCCGCGCCCTGCCAGCGGGCGATGCGCAGCGCCTCCTCCAGATGGCCGCGGGGGACGCCGTGCACGAGGTGGCAGAAGCGCTCCGGCGGATGGGCCGCGGTCCACTCGGCCACCTGCGACCACCGGTAGTCGCTCCAGGAGCCGGAGAAGGTGACGAGCTGGTCGGCGTTCTCGGCGTAGCCGGGGTACGGGTGGGTGCCGTGGCCGAGGACGAGGTGGGACGCCCGGTGGAGCGTGCGCAGCGTGCCGGTGATGCGGCGCACCCCGGGGAGGTCCGCGCGGTCCGCCGGACAACGGTCCAGGAGGAAGCCGTCGGTGTGGTACCAGTCGAGGAACCGCTGGGCCTCGGAGATCACCTCGGGGACGGCACGGGCACCGTGGGCGAGGTCGAGGCGGCCGAGGACGCGGACGCCCGCGGCGCGGAGTCGGCCGGCGGCCTCCAGGCAGTGCGGGTCGGGACGGGTGCCGGGTCCGTAGGCCACGTCGAGGACGACCCAGTGCAGGGGCCGGCCGGGACGGGCGAGTTCGCCCCACTCGGCCGGCGCGAGGAGGGGATGGGCGATGCCGGGGACGCCGATGCCGGCGCGGACGTCGGTCCCGGCGTCCGCGGTACCCGCCGGGGTGCCCGTCAGATACGACACGCCGCCTCCATCCAGATGTCGGCGAGGGACTCCTCCAGGTTGATCCGGGGCCGCCAGCCGAGCCGGTCGCGTGCGGTGCGCACGTCGGCCTGCTGCCAGCTGCCGCAGCCGTCCGGATACGGGTACGCGACGGGGGCCGCGTGGTCGGAGTCGGCGCGGGGGTGGCCGATGGCCGGCCGCAGGTGGGCGCCGGGCGGACCGTCGAGTTCATGGAGGGCGCCGCCGTATCCCGCGACGCGGGCGAGGATCCCGGCGGCGTCGCGCAGGCGGACGGCACGGCCGGAACCGATGTTGATGACGCCCTGCGCGGCGGAGAGCGAGGCGGCGTGCACGGCGCGGGCGACGTCGCGGACGTCGATGAAGTCGCGCTGGGCGCCCAGGCCGCCGAGTTTGAGTTCGCCGTCGCCGGACTGCATGGCGCGGCGCATCGCCTCGGCGAGCCGGCCGAGGGGGGAGCCGGCGGGGGTGCCGGGCCCGGCCGGGGAGAAGACGCGGAGGACGACGGCGTCCAGGCCCGAGCCCAGGACCAGTTCCGTCGCGGCGAGCTTGCTGACCCCGTACGGGCCGCCGGGGCGCGGCACGGCGTCCTCGGCGGTGGAGGAGCCGGGCTGGCTCGGGCCGTACTCGGCGCCGCAGCCGATCTGGACGAGACGGGCGCCGCAGCCACTGCGGCGCAGGGCCTCGCAGACGGTGGCGACGGCGACGGTGTTGTGCCGGGTGAGTTCACGGGCACCGCCGCGGGTGGCGCCCGCGCAGTTGACGACGACCTGGGGGTGCACCGCGTCGAGGAAGCGGGTGAGCGCGCCGGGGCTGCCGGTCGCGAGGTCGAAGCGGACGTCGGCGTCGTCACCGCGGCCGAGCGCGGTGAGCTGGACGGCCGGGTCGGCGAGCAGACGGTCGGCGACGAAGCGGCCGAGGTAACCGTTGGCTCCGATCAGCAGGGCCCTCATCGTGCGGCTCCCGGGGTGCGTACTCCGGCCGCTCCGGCCGCCCCGGTCACGTCGAGTGCTCCGGTCACTGCGGCCGCTGCGGAGGCTGCGGCTTCCGGGGCCGCGACCGCTCCGGCTGCTCCGGTGACCGCGAGGGCTCCCGCGACCGCGGGTGCCCCGGTGGCTCCGGTCGCTCCGGTCGCTCCGGATCGGGAGGTGGTCATCTCGTTTCTCCTTCGGGGGTGTTGCGTGGGCGAGGGAGCGCGTGCCGCGTGCGGTCCGTGCACGGTGGGGGCGGCACTGCGCGCGGTCGTGTCCCGGACGGCTGCCGCGGTGCGGCCGGGTGGCCGCGCGTCAGCACGGCCGCTCCGCACGGGCGTGGGCGTGGGCGGAGGCCCGGGTGAGCATGCGGGTCGCCTGGACCAGCAGGGCCAGGGCGGCCGCTCCGCAGCACAGGGCGGGAACAGCGGCCGGGCCCCAGGCGGCCAGAAGGCCGTCGACGGGGGTGGCCAGGAATCCGCAGCCGGGCAGCCGGGCCGCGAAGACGGAGGCCAGAGCGGTCCCCTCGGCGGCGCCGGCGGCCCCGAGGGCGAGCGCCGGGGCGTGCGGGAAGCCGTGCGCGGTGAGGAGGCGCGCCAGGAACAGGAGCGCACCCAGGGGGAGGACCTGCGCAAGACCGGCGGGCTCGCCGAGGGCGGCCGCGCAGAGGCCGGCGAGCGCCGCCAGCGCACACAGGAACAGCGCGAACGTGCCCAGCACCAACGGCTGTACGGAGGCGGCGAACTCCTCCAGGCCGCGACTGGCGTTCAGCCGGCGCCGGGCGCCTACGGCGAGGAGGTGGGCGCTCCAGGCGGCGGGGGCACAGGCCAGGGTGAGGGCGATCAGGGGTGCGACGGTGAGGGGCCACGGCCCGTCTGCGGCACCGGTGGGGAGGCCGTCGGGGCCGCCGTGGGCGGCGGCACGCAGGAGGCCGTCGCCGAGGGCCGCGTAAGCGAGGAGCCAGCAGGTCCAG
The DNA here is from genome assembly GCF_055563235.1 of Streptomyces sp. NPDC003248. Taxonomy (NCBI): domain Bacteria; kingdom Bacillati; phylum Actinomycetota; class Actinomycetes; order Kitasatosporales; family Streptomycetaceae; genus Streptomyces; species Streptomyces sp. NPDC003248. The sequence goes on from NZ_JBVHDT010000004.1 coordinate 445,477, forward strand.
CCGCCGGCCCGGTGCGGGCCGGGGTCCGGACGGTCCGGCGGGCTCAGCGGGCCCCGGCGGAGGGCCGCGCCCAGGGCGAGCGCCACCGCCAGAACACCCGCGGCCACGACGAACGCACGCGTCTGGCCCTGCGTGAGGCGTGCGCCCGCGACCGTCGCCGCGCACAGGGCGCCCGGCAGCAGGGTGAGGAGCGCCCAGTCGGCACGCGCCCTCGGCACCGCCTCGGGCGCTGCCGGCTGCGGTGGCATGTCGCCGTCGCGGGGCACGCGGGCGTACATCTCCTCCGCGAGGGAGAAGACGTCCCGGTGCCGGAAGCGGGCGGCGGTCCGGTCGGTGATGCCGTGGGCCTCCAGGGCGGCCGCGATCTCCAAGGGGTCGACGGCCCGTTCGCACAGTGCGCGGTGGCGGTGCATCAGGACCTTCACGGGGTCCGCGGCACCTCGACGGGCTGCGCTCGGTCCACGGGGGGCCGCAGCTTCGGGGCGAGGGGGAGAAGGCGCGTCGGCGCCCCAGCCCCGGCTCCCGGCCCGGGCACTCCCCCGCTCCTCCCCCTGACGGCGGCGGCCCTCACCGTGCCACTCACGGCGGCCCTCACCGTGCCACTCACGGCGGCCCTCACCGTGCCGCTCGCCGTGCCGCGCGCCGTGGCCCTCACCGGGGTGGGTGTCACCGCCCGCCTGCTCGCGTCCCACCGGCCGACGGCGCTCCCCCGCTTCGCCGCTCTCCCCCGAGAGCCATCCCTCCGACCGCTCGTCCCAGGCTCCTGGACTGCCCGGTGTGCCGGGCCGGTCCAGTGCACCGAAGAGTTCATCGAGGCCGCTCATCGCGCTCCCTCCCTCGTACCGCCCGACGCGACGGACGGCACCGGCGTCACCGCGGGCGCACCCGACGCACCGGACATCGGCGACGCGGCCCGGGCCGGAGAGTGGCCGGACACCGTGGAGGCGGCCCGCGCCGGCGGCGCGTCCCCTCCCCGTGCTTCCGCCAGGCGCCCGGCCCCGCACCCGGCGTGGTTCCGCGCGCGGGGTCCGGTCCAGTGGCCCGGCACCCATGCCTCCGCCGGGACGGCGAAGGGCCGGGGCTCGCCGGCCTCGTCGAGGACGATCCGACGGACCGGGCTGCGGGCGACGGTCTCCAGATAGATGCCGTGGAACGCCGCGAGATTCTGCTCGACGGTGAAGAGTTCGAGGGCGCGTGCGCGGGCGGCCGCGCCCAGGCGCGCACGGCGCTCGGGGTCGCGCAACAGCGCCACACACGCGTCCGCCAGCGCCCGCGGATTGCGCGGCGGGACGACCAGCCCCGTACCGCCGATGACCTCGACGACCGCTCCGACGTCGGTGGACACCGTCGCGCGGCCACAGAACATCGCCTCGACCAGGCCGACCGGGAAGCCCTCGACGACGCTGGAGAGAACGACGACGGCACTCGCCGCGTACGCCTCCGCGAGGCCGGGCGCCTCCGGGCCGCCGATCTCCTCGAAGGAGACGGGGTTGTCCCCGACGGCGTGCGGTCCGTCCGCCTCGTCGGGGAAGAGCTGCGCGGCCAGCATCCGGCAGTGGCCGAGGTACGCGGGCCCCTCGGGCCCGGCCGGCGCTCCGATGATCCGGAGTCTGGTCCCGGGCTCCTCCTTGTGGACCTGCGCGAAGGCGTGCAGCAGGGACACCAGGTCCTTGGCCGGTTCCACACGGCCGACCCAGACGAGGGTGCGCGGGTCGGCGCCGTCCGGGAAGTCGCCGGCCTCGGCGAAGCGGGCGGCCTCCATGCCGGGGTAGACGGTGCGCAGCGCGGTCCGGTCGGCCCCGCACCGCTCCTGCCAGCGCCGGGCGTGCGCGTTGCCTGAGGTCACACAGGCCGCCTGCCGGTACACCTCGGCGGCGAGCCGGCCGTGGAGGGCGGCGAGCAGCGCGCGGACGGCGGGGGTCGGCTCGGCGGACGGGCCGGCCGGCGACGAGGCCGCCGCGGAGCCCGTGGCGTGCGATCCGGTACCGGATCCGAGGTAGTGGGTCCGTAACCGCACGCCGTACTCCGTGACCACCAGGGGGATTCCGAAGAAGTGCCGTGCGACGAGCCCCGGCAGGGCCGCGGCGCCGCCCGACGTCGCATGGCACAGGTCCACGGAGCCGAGACCGTCGGCGCCGTGGTCCTCGTACCAGTCGAGCGAGAGGGGGCGCAGGAGGCGTTCCAGGTGTGCGGCGAAGGCGAGCAGATCGGGTACGCGCGCCTCGCGCGCCGTGCGCAGCGCGCCGGGCGCACGGCAGGCGCGTTCCAGCGTCCGTACGGCGCCTTCCGAGCGGAGGGCGCCGACCAGTCCGCCCTCGTCGCGGGCGAGATCGGCGAGTCCGTACAGGGCACTGCCGAAACGGTCCGCCTGAGAAGCGAGACGCTCCTCCGAGGCGTCCGTGACCCCTGTGGTCCCCATGGCGCCTGTGACCGGTGTGGCATGCGTGACCCGTGTGACGCTTGTGCCGTTCGAGGCGTCGACGGGGCTTCCCTCGCACAGGACGGTCACCAGTTCGCCGTAGCACTCGGTGAAGCGCCGGCGCGCGCGGCGGCCGTGCGCCGCTCCGTCGTTCCGCGCCCTCCACAGTGGCGCGGTGTGCACCCGGCCGACGTTCGGCGGCAGTCCGACCCGGCCGGTGGCCTCCTGGCGCTCGCTGCGGCTGAGCGCGTAGAGGTCGAACTCGTGCTGCCGGAGCCCGCGTACGAGCCGGTCGCACCAGAGTCCGGCGTCACCGCTCACATACGGATAGCCGCCCTCCGTCAGCAGTCCGATGCGCACGTGTGCACCCCCGATCTCCCGTTTGGTGAGCCGCCGTTGACCCGGCGGCTCGCAGCGGGAAGAACGTATGCGGACAAGGCGGTGGTACGACGGACGGTTGTCCGTCGCACCACCAAAAGGGGTGAACGGTCGTAACTTTCCCGGACGGGCCGCGTTTCGTCGCGCTAAGAGATCACGCGCATGCACAACGTGACACCACCGGTCCGGCCGGGCGGACGCCGACCGGGACGGCGGGCGGCCCGTGCGTCAGCTCTCGGGGTAGGGCCAGGCGTTCGGCAGACAGCGGATCCCGTCGTGCTCGAGGAATTTCGTCTGCTGCTGCATGACCGGCGCGAGGTCCCCGTCCTTGTCGCAGGTGACATGGCCGTAGCCGAGCCGGTGGCCGACCTCGTGGTTGATGAGCATCTGCCGGTAGGAGTGCATGGCGTCGCCGTAGGTCTCGGACCCCTGCGCCCAGCGGTAGGCGTTGATCATCACTCGCTGGGTGGCGGCCGAGTCGCAGGACACGTTGTCCACGGTGGTGTCCAGGCCCGATCTGGCGCACCAGTCGGCGGTGGTGCCGGGGCTGGCGAGCGTGATGACGAAGTCGGGGTCGCCCGAGTAGATCCGCTCGAAGGTGCGCGCGCCGTTGTGCGCCCAGCTGCGGTCGTCGTTCAGCGTCGTCTGCACGGCCTGCGCGAAGAGTTCGGCGTCGAGCCCCAGTCCCTCCTCGACGTCCACGCGGTAGGTGTACTTCTGCCCCGTGCCGGGCGCCTTGTCGACACCCGGCACCGCCTCGAACGTCCCCGGCCCTTCGAGCGTGGCGCTGATCTCGTACTTCCGGGCCATCTTCTGCTCGTACGTCAGCGGTGCCGCCGCGGCCGACGCGGAGGGGCTCGGCCGGTCGTCCGCACGCCCGGAGGAGTCGCTGACGTCGCGGCCGGCCTGGTCGGCCGCGGACTGCGACTGGACGGAGTCCCCGTCCCCGCCCCCGCGCGAGTCGGCGACCTGCCCGGCCACCACGACGGCCAGCACGGTGGTGACGGCGGCGGCCGCGACCCCGGTGAACGCCCGCCCCCTGCCGCCCTTCGCGGCGGGCTCGGGCTCACCGGTGGGCGGCGCTCCGTCGGCGGCGCCGGGCGGGCGGCGGACCGCGTCCGGGCCCGCGACGGAGGCGGACACGCCGAGGCGGCCCCGGGGGTCGTCCGGGTCCAGTGAGCCGCGGGGATCCCGGCGTCCGTCCTGGCCCTGACGGCCGTCCGGATCGAGGGGGCCGGCGGTGTCGTACGGGTCCCTGACGCGCGCGGACGCGGCGACGGACACGGGCTTGCGACGTGCGAAGACGTCCTCGTCCTCGGCGAAGGCGTCGAGGTACTCCTGGCGCGGCCCGCCCGAGGCCGCCGGCCGCTGACGGGGGATCACGGGCCCGGCACCACCGGCCGTACGCCCACCCGACTCGCCCCGGCCTCCGCCGGTCTCACGCTGCTGCGGGTGACCGCCACGGACCCTCGGCACGCCACCGGCGGGCGTGCCATCGGAAAATCTCGGCGTGCCACGAGCGGGCGTGCCATCGGACAGGCTCGGCACGCCACCGGCGGGCGTGCCGTCGGGAAACCTCGGCATGCCACGGGCGGGCGTGCCATCGGAAAGCCTCGGCGTGCCACGAGCGGGCGTGCCGTCGGCGAGGCCGGGGGTGCCGTGGGCCGGCGTCCCGTCGGGGAGCCTCGACGCACCCCGGGCCGGCGGCCCGCCGGGGACCCGGGGCACACCACCGGCCGGAGTGCCCTGAGCGACCCGGGGCACACCACCGGCGGGCATGCCGTCCGGAAACCGCGGCGTGCCGTACGCCGGCGTGCCGTCGGGAATCCGCGGCCTGCCCTGTACCGGCGTGCCGTCGACGGACCGGCCCGCAGTTCCCGGACCACGACCGTCCTGACCCTCCCGACCCTCCCGATCGCCCTGATCACCCCGACCGTCCCGCGCCGCGTCCCCGGTCCGGGCTCCCGGTGCCGGTGCCGGCGGAGATGAGGCTCCCCCCGAACCGCTCTGCGACGCGCTCTTGGGCGCGGGCCCCCGTCGGCTGTGGCGTCCCACGACCCCCCTCAGCTCCCCGCGTCCGCGGACCGGCCGGTCCGCTCGGACAACGCTTCACGGTCCCGGCCGGTTCCCGGACGGACCTTCGGGCCGCTCTCCGCCAGCAGTTCCTTGAACGCCGTCGCCACCGTCTCCGGGTACTCCATCATCGCCACGTGCCCGGCGTCCGGCAGCGTGAGCAGACGGGAGTCGCGGAACGCCCGTGCGGCCCGCTGGGCCATGCGGAAGCCGACGAGTTGGTCGCGCCCGCCGTAGACGAGGAGGGTGGGGGCCAGGACGCGTTCGGCCTGGCGCCACAGTCCGTGCTGACCGCCCAGGGTGTAGGCGCTGACCAGCCCGCGCGCGGAACGTGTCATCGCGTCCCAGAAGTACGGCAGCCGCAGGCGCCGCTCCATCTCCTCCACGGCGTGGCGGAACGCCTCCGGCGAGACCCGCCCGGGGTCGCCGTAGCACAGGGCGGTGACGCCACGGACACGCTGCTCGGCCGTCCACGCGCGGGTGAACCGGTTGAAGAGCGCGGCCACCCCGGGCAGGCCGAGCAGTCCCGTCGGCACCGCGGTGCGCTGCACACGCAGCTCCGGCAGGGCGGGCGAGACGAGCGTGAGCGTGCGGACGAGGTCGGGGCGGACCGCGGCGACGCGTGTGGAGACCGCGCCGCCGAGGGAGTTGCCGAAGAGGTGCACGGGCCCGCGCTCGGACGCGTCGAGGTAGCGGATGACGGCACGCGCGTGTGCCGTGACGGAGTAGTCGCCGTCGTCCGGCGGCGGCGAGTCGCCGAAGCCGGGCAGGTCGACGGCCTCGCTGTCGACGACCCCGTCGAGCAGCGCCATCAGCGCGGACCAGTTCTGCGAGGAACCGCCCAACCCGTGCACGTACAGCGCCGGTTCGAGCCCCTCGCGCGCGGGCGGCCTGCTGCGGATCTTCAGGGTGACGCCCGGCAGTCCGACCGACCGGAGCCGCTCACCTTCGGCGATCCGGACGGACGCGGCCTCCGGCAGCACGTCGGTGGGCGGCACGGACGGCAGCTCGGTCGAAGACATGCGGCAATGTTACGAGGTGATCACGTCGGGACCCGTGTGTTCGGCGTCACAGCTGCGGGGCCGGTCCGGATGGCCGCACGGATCGCGGGCACATCGCATAGCGTCCGAAAAGGGTGTCTCCTAGGCTCGTACAGAGGGCACCCGCGTGTGGCCCCTGCATCTTCAGGGACGTTCGTAGGAAGGGAGCCCGCCATGGCCATCGACCCCATCGACCCCACCGATCCCGAGACGTTCACGGAGGACGACGCGGCGGAGTTCGACGTCGAGGCCCCGGAGAACGACGCCGCCCAGCAGCACACGGACCTCGCACCGGAGCGCGACGACCCCTTGGAGGGCGTGGACCCCGGCCGGGCGAACGAGGCCGACCTCGTCGAACAGGCCCGGGTCGTCTCGCTCGACGAGGACGACTACCGCTGACGGGACGGTGACCTGGGGCAGGGGACCGAGTGACAGGGAGGCGGAGCCGGGGACCGACGGCCACCCACGGCCGCGTCGGCCTGCGCCGACCTGGGACGGGGCCGCATTATGCCCATAACGCCCCGCTTTGAAACCTTGCGTACGGCTTTTGTCACCGTCCGGTCCGTGAAATTCTGCGCTCGCACCGCGCACAGCACGGTTACCGAAAAGTACGATGGCGGCGCGGCGGCACACCGCAAGAGGACGACTTTGGGAGGCGGCGTGACAGCCATCGAGCAAACTGAGGCGGCGCGCCCGCGAGGCACGCGCCTGCCGCGCCGTGCCCGACGGAACCAGCTGCTGGGCGCCGCCCAGGAAGTCTTTGTCGCACAGGGCTACCACGCGGCCGCGATGGACGACATCGCCGAGCGCGCCGGTGTCAGCAAGCCGGTGCTCTACCAGCACTTCCCGGGCAAGCTCGATCTCTACCTCGCCCTGCTGGACCAGCACTGCGAGTCGCTCATCCAGGCGGTCCGCAGCGCGCTGGCGTCGACCACGGACAACAAGCAGCGCGTCCGCGCGACGATGGACGCCTACTTCGCGTACGTCGAGGACGACGGAGGAGCCTTCCGGCTGGTCTTCGAGTCGGACCTGACGAACGAGCCCGCGGTGCGCGAACGCGTCGACAAGGTCACCAACGAGTGCGCCGAGGCGATCTGCGACGTGATCGCCGAGGACACCGGTCTCTCGCGCGCGGAGTCGATGCTGCTGGCCTCGGGTCTCGGCGGGCTCGCCCAGGTGGTGGCCCGCTCCTGGCTGCACAGCGACCGCAGCGTCCCGCGTGACCAGGCGGTGCAGCTGCTGGCCTCGCTGGCCTGGCGCGGCATCGCCGGTTTCCCGCTGCACGGCACCGATCAGCACTGAGCCGTTCCCGCGTGTCGGCCGTTTGTTCCCGCCCGCTGTTCGCTCGTGGCGTGGACGGCCATGCCGTGTCCGTCCCCTCACCGGGCTAATGTGTGCAGCGTACGGCGCGGACGCCCGCGCACCACTGACCGTCGGAGGGACATAGCCGTGGAGGTCAAGATCGGCGTGCAGCACGCGCCCCGCGAGATCGTTCTGGAGAGCGGTCAGACTCCCGAGGAGGTCGAGCGGGTAGTGGCCGAGGCCCTGGCCGGAAAGTCGCAGCTGCTCAGCCTCGTGGACCAGCACGGCCGCAAGGTCCTGGTCCCGGCGGACCGCCTGGCCTACGTCGAGCTGGGCGAGCCGGCCCCGCGCAAGGTGGGTTTCGGCGCGCTGTAGGCACATACGCGAGAAGGGGCCCGGCGACCATGCGGTCGCCGGGCCCCTTCTCGTCTCCGCTCCTGAGCGCGCCGCTCCGCCCCGCGCTCCTCTTCGCCCCTCTCCGGCCCGTCACCGGCACCCGCCCGCCGGGCCCGGCCGCTTCCTCCGTACACCCGTCCGGCCCTCCACAGATGGAGCACATCTCGGCCACAGGGGAGGATTGCATTCCGCAGGTCACGGGTAAGACCGGCTACGACCTCGATGCACAGCCAGGCCGTCTCGGAGGGACCCGCATGATTCTGGAAGCGCTCAGCTCCGCTGTGCTCGGTCTGGTGCTCGCGTGGGCGGCGGTCCACCGCCTGTCCCACCGGCTGCCGGCGCCCACCCTGGTCTTCGCGACGGGCGTCGCCGGAGCGCTCTTCGGCGACTTCGTCACCCACAGCGCGCTGGGCCCCGGCTCCGCGCCGGTGAGCCTCATCGGCGCGGCGGTCGTCTCCGCCGCCTCGCTCTCCCTGCTGCTGCGTCCCGCGGGCCGCCGGCTCCGCCGACGATCAGCGACGGCCTAGGGCCAAGCGTCGGCGGAGCGGAAGCGGCGGCGAGCGAACGCCGGCTAGGCCGCGAGGCCCAGAGCGGCCATCCGCTTGGTGTGCGCCTCGGTGATCCGGGAGAACATCCTGCCGACCTCCGCGAGGTCGAAGCCGTCCGCGACACCGCCCACCAGCATCGTCGACAGCGCGTCGCGGTCCGCGACCACCCGCTGGGACTGCGACAGGGCCTCGCCCATCAGCCGCCGCGCCCACAGGGCGAGACGTCCGCCCACGCGCGGGTCGGCGTCGATCGCCGCACGCACCCGGTCCACGGCGAATCCCGCGTGCCCGGTGTCGTCGAGCACGGCCAGCACCAGCGCGCGGGTGTCGGAGTCCAGGCGCGCGGCGACCTCCCGGTAGAAGTCGCTGGCGATCGAGTCGCCGACGTAGGCCTTGACGAGGCCCTCGAGCCAGTCCGAGGGGGCCGTCTGCCGGTGGAAGCCGTCGAGCGCGGCGACGAACGGCTCCATCGCGCTCGTCGGCTCCTGGCCGATCTCCGCGAGCCGGTCGCGCAGCCGCTCGAAGTGGTGGAACTCGGCCGACGCCATCTTCGCCAGCTCCGCCTTGTCCTCCAGCGAGGGCGCCAGCTTGGCGTCCTCGGCGAGCCGTTCGAACGCCGCCAGCTCGCCGTACGCGAGCGCGCCGAGCAGGTCCACGACCGCGGCGCGGTACTGGGGATCCGCGGAGGCGCTCGCCCAGTCCTGGGCTGCGATACCGGTGGCGGCGTTCTCGGGCTTGTCAGAGGTCGTCATGAAGCGCACAATAGCTCGCCCGTCGCGTACGGGAAGGCCCTGGTCGGACAGTGCCGCCACGACGCTCCGAGGACCGGGCCCGTCGGTGTGACAACCACAACGTGACCGAATCGGCCATCGCATGTGCGCGAATCCGGGGTATGGTGGTAATGCGCCTGCTGAGTACGTTGACGTATCTCGACGGGCCGCACGTATGAGGATGCCCGGTCGGTGGCCCGATCGGCTCCGACCCGACAGCCCTACCGGCTCGTACGGCACATCGCGTACGGCGACCGGAGGGAACCCCTCAGCGGTACGAGCGCTAGAGCGTCGGCAGTGGTCCCGTGCCATACGGCTTGCCCCAGCGGTATGCCCGTAAGGCAGCCGACGTCCCCGGCACGGTCCGTCAAAGACCCCCCGCGCTCGCCTCGCACCGCGCACACAGAAGAGGCAGCACCCTGACTACGACGTTCCGACAGCTCGGAATCCTCCCCGAGACCGCCGAAGCCCTCGAGGCCGTCGGCATCATCACCCCCTTCCCCATCCAGGAGATGACGCTCCCCGTGGCCCTGTCGGGCACGGACGTCATCGGCCAGGCCAAGACCGGCACCGGCAAGACGCTCGGCTTCGGCCTCCCCCTCCTCGAGCGGGTCACCGTCCCCGCGGACGTCGAGGCGGGCCGCGCCCGTCCCGAGGACCTCACCGACGCCCCGCAGGCGCTCGTCGTCGTCCCCACGCGCGAGCTGTGCACCCAGGTCACCAACGACCTGCTGACCGCGGGCAAGGTGCGCAACGTGCGCGTCCTCGCGATCTACGGCGGCCGTGCGTACGAGCCGCAGGTCGAGGCCCTGAAGAAGGGCGTCGACGTGGTCGTCGGCACCCCCGGCCGCCTGCTGGACCTCGCGGGCCAGAAGAAGCTGAACCTGAAGCACATCAAGTCCCTCGTCCTCGACGAGGCCGACGAGATGCTGGACCTGGGCTTCCTGCCCGACGTCGAGAAGATCATCGACATGCTGCCGGCGAAGCGGCAGACCATGCTGTTCTCGGCGACCATGCCGGGCGCGGTCATCGGCCTCGCGCGCCGCTACATGTCGCAGCCCACGCACATCCGCGCCACCGCGCCGGACGACGAGGGCGCGACGGTCGCCAACATCAAGCAGTTCGTCTACCGCGCGCACTCCATGGACAAGCCGGAGATGGTCGCCCGCATGCTGCAGGCCGACGGCCGCGGACTCGCGATGATCTTCTGCCGCACGAAGCGGACGGCCGCCGACATCGCCGAGCAGCTCCAGCGCCGCGGCTTCGCCTCCGGCGCGGTCCACGGCGACCTCGGCCAGGGCGCCCGCGAACAGGCGCTGCGCGCTTTCCGCAACGGCAAGGTCGACGTGCTCGTCTGCACCGACGTCGCCGCCCGCGGCATCGACGTCGAGGGCGTCACCCACGTCGTCAACTACCAGTCCCCCGAGGACGAGAAGACGTACCTGCACCGCGTCGGCCGTACGGGCCGCGCGGGTGCGAAGGGCACGGCGATCACGCTCGTCGACTGGGACGACATCCCGCGCTGGCAGCTGATCAACAAGGCGCTGGAGCTCGACTTCGCCGACCCGCCGGAGACGTACTCCACGTCCCCGCACCTCTTCGAGGACCTGGGCATCCCCGCCGGCACCAAGGGTGTCCTGCCCCGTTCGGAGCGCACCCGCGCCGGGCTCGACGCGGAGGAGCTGGAGGACCTGGGCGAGCCGGGTGGCCGTGGTGGACGCGGTCGCGGTGACCGCCGCGGCGGCGGCCGGGACGAGTCCCGCTCCGCCGACCACGAGCGCCCCGCGCGGACGCCGCGCCGCCGACGCCGTACCCGGGGCGGGTCCTCGCTCGACGCGACGCCGACTGCCGCTCCCGCTCCCGCCGTCGAGCAGACCCCGGTGGCGGAGGACGCGGCTCCCTCGCGCACTCCGCGCCGTCGCCGCCGTATGCGCGGCGGTGCCGCGCAGGAGGCCGTCAACACCGCACCGGCCGTGACCGTCACCGCCCCCGCACCCGAGGCCGCGGAAGCGGCCGTCACGACGGCGGAGAGCCCGGCCCTGGGCACTCCGGAGACGCCGACGAAGCCGAGGCGCCGCCGCACCCGTCGCGGGGCGGACGCCCCGGCCGGAACGGCCGTCGAGACACCGGCGGAGACGGTCGTCGAGCCCACGGCGGAGACGGTCGCGCAGGCTGCGGTGGCCACGGCCGCCGAGGCCGCCGTCGACTCGGCGCAGGCCGTGGAGACCGTGCAGCCTCTAGAGGCCGTGCAGGCTGTGCAGGCCGTGCAGGCTGTGGAGGCCGTGGAGGCCAAGCCGCGCCGCCGCACCCGCAAGACCGCTGCCGCGGCCCCGGCCGAGGCCGCCGTCGCGACGGTCGACACGGCCGAGGCCGCGGAGGCGGCCCCCGAGGCCAAGCCGCGCCGCACCCGCAAGACCGCGGCGACCGCCCCGACCGAGGCACCCGCCGGGACCGCCGACGCCGTCGCGGCCGTCGACACCGCCGAAGGCACCGAGGCCAAGCCCCGCCGCCGCACCACCCGCAAGGCCACCCAGCCGGAACCGGCCACCACCGCCGGCATCCCGGCCCAGGCCACCGCGGAACCGGAGCCCAAGCCCCGCCGCACCCGCAAGACCGCCGCCGCCACCACGACGACGACGGACAGCGCGACGACCGCCGAGGAGACGCCGGCGACGGCGGAGCCCGCGGTGGCGAAGCCCCGCCGCACGCGCAAGGCGACGGCGACGGCGGAAGCCGCCGTCGACACGGCCGAGGCTGTCGACACGGCCGAGGCTACGGTGGCCAAGCCGCGCCGCACCCGGAAGGCCGCCGCGAGCACCGAAGCTCCGGAGGTCGCCCCGGACGCGGCCGAGGCCAAGCCGCGTCGTACGCGTAAGGCGGCCGCTGCGACCGACACGGCCGAAGCGGCCGAAGCGGCCGAAGCGGCGGTCGACACGGCCGAAGCCACCGAGGCCAAGCCGCGCCGCACGCGGAAGACGGCGGCGAAGGCCGAGACCACGGCCGACACGGCCGAGACCGTCGAGGCCAAGCCGCGCCGCACGCGGAAGACGGCGGCGAAGGCCGAGAGCCCGGCTGACGCCGTGGAGGCGGCCCCCGAGGCCAAGCCGCGCCGCACCCGCAAGACCGCGGCCGCCGCCCCGACCGAGGCACCCGCCGGGACCGCCGACGCCGTCGCGGCCGTCGACACCGCCGAAGGCACCGAGGCCAAGCCCCGCCGCCGCACCACCCGCAAGGCCACCCAGCCGGAACCGGCCACCACCGCCGGCATCCCGGCCCAGGCCACCGCGGAACCGGAGCCCAAGCCCCGCCGCACCCGCAAGACCGCCGCCACCACGACGGTCGACACCACCTCGGGCACGGCCGACACGGCCGAAGCGAAGCCGAGGGCACGCCGCACCACCCGCAAGGCGACGGTCCCCGCGGAGCCCGCGGACGGCTGATCGCCCGGCCGGAACGGCCCGGCAAGGCAAGGCAAGGCAGAACGGCCCGACGGCCCGGTTCCTCCCGCACGGAGGCGCCGGGCCGTCGGCGTTCCGCACGACACCGGGCACCGGACACCCGGCACCGCCCCGGCCCACCCGCCCGATAACCTCGCTCCGTGACCACGCCGATCAGCTTCACGCCCCCTCCCGGCGCCCGCGCCCACCGCCTGCGCACCGAGCGCGGTGAGTTCGCCGTCGTCGACGCGCCCGTGGCCGCCGGGGTCGAGCCCCGGGGGGTCGCGCTGCTGGTGCCCGGGTTCACCGGCAGCAAGGAGGACTTCCACCTCCTGCACGAACCCCTCGCGGCGCGCGGGTACCGCACCGTCGCCGTCGACGGGCGCGGACAGAACGAGTCGGACGGTCCCGCGCACGACGAAGCACCCTACGCACAGCAGGAGTTGGCGCGGGACGTGCTCGCCCAGGCGGCCGCCCTCGACACACCCGTCCACCTCGTCGGACACTCCCTGGGCGGACAGATCGCCCGGGCCGCCGTCCTCCTGGACCACTCCCCCTTCGTCTCGTTCACCCTGCTCTCCTCGGGCCCGGCCAGGATCTCCCCGGCCCAGCAGCAACGCGTGCGGCTGCTGCACGAGGCGCTCGCGGTGCTGACGATGTCCGAGGTGTGGGAAGCCATCCTGGCGATGGGTCCGCCGGAGGAGGTCGGCGGACCGGCCCGCGGCCTCGGGGGCCTCGCCCTTCGGCGGCAGCGCTGGCTGAACCACAAGCCCGCGCAACTCCTGGCCACCGGACGTCAGTTGACCGTCGAGCCGGACCGCGTCGACGAACTCGCCGCCGTCCCGCTGCCGTTCCACGTCCTGTCGGGGGTCCACGACGACACCTGGCCGGTGACGGTCCTCGACGACATGGCCGTACGGCTGGGGGCGCACCGGACGGTCGTCCCGGACGCGGAGCACTCGCCGAACATGGACCAGCCCCTGCCGACGGCCCACGGCCTCGCGGATTTCTGGGACAAGGTCCAGCAGGACCGGTACGGCCTATAGCAGACAGTCCCGCCTGCACCGCCCGCACCGCCTGCACCGCCTGCACCGCCTGCACCCCCAGCACCCCCTGCACCCCCTGCACCACCGGTACCACCGGTACCACCGGTCCCGCCAGCACGCCGCGCCCCGCCCCGCCGGTACACCCGGGTCCCGCTAGTACTGCGTCTGAAGGTGCTCCCAGAAGCCGTCCCGCAGCGCGCGCCGCAGGTCCGCCTGGCCGCGCAGGGAGTACTGCAGGAGCCCCTCCGCCTCGACCAGGAGGTCCTGGTCGACGGAACCGGGCAGGTAGGGGTGGCCGGGCAGCAGTTCCCCGAGGGACTCCCTGCCCCGCGCCGCCAGCCACTTCGCGGCGATCTGCGCGCCGACGAAGCGGACGTCCTCGCGGGTGGGCCGGGCCGCGCCGGCCGGCTCGTAGGCGGGGGTGGTGCGCCGTGAGACGTACGGCTTGAAGAAGTCGAGGTCGAGGGTGCGCTGGCTGTCGACCTCCCAGAGCAGGGGCTCCGCCTGGTTGCGGCCCTCCGGGGCCTCGATGCCCCAGAGGTGGACGCGGGCGCCGTAACCCTGGGCCGCCTCCACCGCCGACACCAGGTCCTCGTCGCCGCCGAGGAGGGCCGCGTCACTGATGGCGCGGTGCCGGGCGAGGGACTCCAGGTCGCTGCGGATCAGGGAGTCGACGCCCTTCTGCTGATTGTTGGCGTTGAGGTTGCCGAGGCGGACCTTGACGTCCGGGAGTTCGGCGATGGACTGCTGTTCGGCGGTGTGGATGCGGCGCCGGGCGCCGTCGTACCAGTAGACCCTCAGCAGCCGGCTGTCCGCGAAGATGGTCCGCGCCCGGTCGATGAGCGCCTCGATCAGGCCCTCGGCGTCCAGGTCGAAGGCCCGGCGGTCCTCGGTGCCCGCGATGAGCCGGCCCGCGGCCGCGTACAGGTACCCCGCGTCGACGAAGATGGCATGGGTCGAGGGTGTCTTCGCCACCTCGGCGAGCATGCGGTTCAGCAGCTCGTTCGTGCGGTCGATGCGGGCGGCGAGGGCCGCGAGGTCGTCGTTCATCACCTCCATTCTCCCGGCGGTCACGCTGCGAACACAACCGGTCCCGTTCGGTCCATGACGCTCTCTTACTCGTTAGTAATTAGTCGTTCGAAAAATTTCTTTAGCGTAGGGAATGTTTGTAACACGCACCGCGTTGAATACGAACGGACCAGGGGGCACTGTCGTCCCAGGGGTCACTCACCAGTAGTTCTCCTCAGGAGGATGACCAGACGAAGGGAGAAGCCATGCGCTTCGAAATCATGCGACTCGACGACGTCGACGGCACGCCCGTGGACAGCACCGTCGTGGACGCCGCCTCCGTCAACCGGATCGTTCAGCAGGCCGCCGCCATAGGGCAGCGGCTGTGGATCCGCCCGGCCGAGACCTCGGCCTCGTAACCCGCGGATCCCTCTTCACGCACTTCGGAGCCCCGTCCGGCAGTCACTCGAATGCCGTACGGGGCTCCGTACGTCTTCCCGCGCCGGGCCGGGCCGGGCCGGGCCGGTTCCGCTCAGTTCGCCCGGATCACCTGCGTGACCCCGTTGATGATCTGCTGCACGGCGATCGCGGAGAGCATCATGCCCGCGAGCCGTGTCACCAGCACCACACCGCCGTCCTTGATGACCCGGATGATCAGCAGCGAATAGCGCATCACCAGCCACAGCACCCCGTGGATGGCGAGGATCGCCGTCCACACCGACAGCTGTGTGGCGGCACTGTCGGCCTTCTGCACGGCCAGGATCACCGACACGATCGCGCCCGGACCGGCGAGCAGCGGCATCCCCAGCGGGACGAGCGCGACGTTGACGTCCTTGGTCTGCTTCGGCTCGTCGGTCTTGCCGGTCAGCAGGTCCAGTGCGATCAGCAGGAGCAGCAGCCCGCCCGCGATCATCAGCGCGGGCACGGACACATGCAGGTAGTCGAGGATCCGGTGCCCGAGGAGACCGAACACGGCGATCACCCCGCCGGCCACGCAGACGGCCTGGAAGGCCATCCGCTTCTGAACGGCGGCCGGGCGCCCGGCGGTCAGCGCGAGGAAGACGGGGGTGATCCCGGGGGGATCCATGATGACGAACAGGGTGAGGAAGAGGGAGCCGAAGACGGCGAGGTCGAACATCGGTACGAGGCCTTGCGGAAACGACGCGCACACGCGCGTAAGTACGGAACAGGGGTGGGAGCGCCGGGAGGACGGCGCAGGGACGGTCACGGGACCGTGGAGTGTGAGCGAGTCCGGACGGACCGAGCAAGTCCAGGACGGCGTGAACGACCAGGACGGTGCGAGGAGGCGGGACGACGGACGCGGGACGGTGGACGGCGCACGCGGGACAGCGAACGCAGGACGGTGGACGGCGAGAACGCAGGAGGGCGCAGCGAACCCGGAACGACGGTCCCCCGGCGGGACGGGGCCGGGCCTGGGCCTCAGGCCCCGCCGGTCCCCGGCACCGGGAACGCACCCGTGGCGCGCCGGGTGATCTCTCCGTAGACCTCGGGGTCGGTCGTGTACTCACCGAGCACACAGGTCTTGCGGCTGCCGTGGTAGTCACTGGACCCGGTCACCAGCAGACCCAGTTCGCCGGCGAGCCCCCGCAGCCGCGCGCGGGTGTCCGCGTCGTGGTCCATGTGGTCGACCTCGATGCCGTCGAGGCCGGCGGCGGCCATGTCGGCGATCGCGGACTCCGGCACCGTACGGCCTCGCTTGCTCGCGCCCGGGTGAGCGAAGACCGTCACCCCGCCCGCCGCCTTGACCAGGCGGATCGCCTCGAAGGGGTCGGTCTCGTGCTTCTCGACGAAGGCCCGGCCGCCGTCGGCCAGCCAGTCCTGCGTGAACGCGTCGCCCACGGTCGGGACGACACCGAGCTCCACCAGCGCCGTGGCGACGTGCGGCCGCCCGACGGAGCCGTCCCCGGCGATGCGCGCGACCTGCTCCCAGGTGACGGGCACGCCCAGCTCGTTCAGCTTGGCGATCATGCCCCGGGCGCGCGGCACCCGGTCGTCGCGCACGAGCTCCCGCTCGGCGAGCAGCCCGGGCTCCTCCGGGTCGAACAGGTAGGCCAGCATGTGCATGCTGACGCCGTCGACACGGCAGGACAGTTCGGCGCCGGTGACGAGGGTGAGCCCCTCCGGCAGCGCGGCGACCGCCTCGGCGTACCCGCGCGTGGTGTCGTGGTCGGTGAGGGCGACGACGTCCAGGCCGGCCGCGGCGGCGTTGCGCACCAGCTCGGCCGGGGTGTCCGTGCCGTCGGAGGCCGTGGAGTGGCAGTGCAGGTCGATACGCACGACGCGGGCTCCAGGCGGTGACGGGGCGGGAGGGGACGCTCCAGCATAACCGCACCTCGCCGACCCCTGTCACACCCGCATCCCGGAGGCACCCCCTACAGCCAGCCCCTAGGGTTTCAACAGCCGCGGCGACAGCGCGCCGCACGGCACCAGCTCTATCTCCGGGCCCGCGTCCCGCAGGTCCGTCAGCACCAGCTCGTCGTACATGAGGAGCCCGGACTGCTCGGGCCACGCCACCGCCCACAGCCACAGCCCGCGCGCCTCGCCCGCGAAGACGGCCCGGTCGTCGGGGGAGCCGGAGACGTGCCAGAGCGGGGTCGGGCGGCCGGCGGCGAGCACCTTGGCCTGGGGCGGCTTCTCGACGTCCAGATAGGGGCCGGGGTCCGGCCCGTCGATGCCGGCGTACCGCGCGCCGAGACCGACACCCAGCTCCTCGGCGACGAGGATCAGCTCACCCACCCCTCCGAGCGGGCCGGGACCGGAGCAGGCCACGGCGGAGGCCCGGCCGCCGCTGCGGTCGTCACCGGCGTACGCCACGCCCGTGAACAGCCAGCCGACCGGCAGCGGCCACGGCATCCACACCGGCACCTGGGTGCGGTGGACGACGACACTGAGGGCCTCGACGCTGGGCGGGATCACGGGCTGCAGCGGATGCACCGTCCCGTGCACATCGCACTGCCAGGAATCGGCGAAGAGACCGGGAGCCCTGACCCGGCCACCACACTTCGGGCAACTGGGTTCGCCCCTCATAGAGCCCCACGGTCCTACCCCGTTCCCTCCACGTCAAGGACGATCACCCGTCCGGACGGAAGCCGGGACACGGGTGGCGGCACCCCCACCGCGAGAGATAGATGTAACTTGCATTAATTAGACTAGCTAACTTACTATGTGCATACACCAACCATCTACCGGGATTGGAGCAGGCATGGACCCCTTCGACACGGGCTCCGCCGCCGGCACCGGAGCCGGCGGCATACTGCGGCAGCCCAAGGCGGTGTGGGCGACCGCCGGCGCGTCCGTCGTCGCCTTCATGGGCATCGGGCTGGTCGACCCGATCCTGCCGTCCATCGCCCAGGGCCTGGACGCCACGGCCGGCCAGGTCTCCCTCCTCTTCACGTCCTACTTCCTCATCACCGCCTTCGCGATGCTGCTGACCGGCTTCGTCTCCAGCCGCATCGGCGGCCGCAAGACCCTGCTGCTGGGCCTCGCCCTCGTCGTGGTCTTCGCGGGCCTGTCCGGCACCTCGGACACGGTCGGCCAGCTCGTCGGCTACCGCGCCGGCTGGGGCCTGGGCAACGCCCTGTTCGTCTCGACGGCCCTCGCCGTCATCGTCGGCGCGGCGGCGGGCGGCAGCGCGGCGGCGATCCTGCTGTACGAGTCCGCCCTGGGCCTCGGCATGGCGTGCGGGCCGCTGCTGGGCGCGCTGCTCGGCGACGCGAGCTGGCGCTACCCCTTCTTCGGCACCGCGGTCCTGATGGCGATCGGCTTCCTGTGCATCACGGCGTTCCTGAAGGAGCAGCCGCGGCCGGCCCGCAGGACCTCCCTCCTGGACCCGATCCGGGCCCTCGGCCACGGCGGCCTCGCCTCGGCGGCCGTGTCGGCGTTCTTCTACAACTACACGTTCTTCACCGTGCTGGCCTTCACCCCGTTCGTGCTGAACATGACGCCGTACAGGTCGGGGGCGGTGTTCTTCGCCTGGGGTGTGCTGCTCGCCGTCTTCTCGGTCGTCGTGGCACCGCGCCTCCAGAAGCGGTTCGGCTCGCTGAAGGTGCTCGGCGGCTCCCTGGTGCTGCTCGCCGCCGACGTGCTGGTCCTCGGCTACGGCGGCCACACCGCGGCCGTCGTCTGCACGATCCTGTCCGGCGCCTTCATCGGCGTGAACAACACCGTGTACACGGAGCTCGCCCTGGGCGTGTCGGACGCACCGCGGCCGGTGGCGAGCGCGGGCTACAACTTCGTGCGGTGGTTCGCGGCGGCGGCCGCTCCCTACTTCGCGCCCAAGATCGAGGAGTGGACCGACGTCCACGTCCCGTTCGTCGTGGCGGCGCTCACCGCGGCCGCCGGTGCACTGGTGGTCGTCGTACGGCGCGGGGCACTGCGGCACGACGCGGAAGAACTGGCGCCGCGGCACGCCACGGAGGACGGCGTCACCGTCTTCGCCGACTGAGCCGGAGCAGGGCGTACCGGCTACGCCGACCGAGCAGGAGCGGGCGCCACCGGTTACGCCGACCGAGCAGGAGCAGGGTGTCACCGCTTTCACCGACCGAGCCGGCGTCCGGTCGACCGGCGCTGGTCGACCGGCGCTCGGTCAACCCGCGCTCGACCCGAGCCGGTTGGTGACCTTGCTCACGTGTCGTCAGTCCAGGGGGACGGGCCGGCGGGACGGATCGCGCAGGTCCGTCCCGTGCGTGAGCCAGCGTTCCTGGAGTGCCTGGGCGCCGTGCACGCGCTTCCAGGCGGCCTCGTTCGGCGTCATCGGCAGCAGCGGCAGGAAGCGGACCGGGTCGAGGGGCTCGTCGAGGTCCAGGTCCTCGACCAGACCGCCCGGCTCGGCGACCAGCACGGAGGTGAACGGCGCGCCGGGCCACAGGGGTTCACCGACGTCGAGGGAGGCGCCGGGGGCCACGACCACACCCTCGACCTGCGGGGACGCGGCGAGCACGGCGAGCGGGCGGAGCACCTTGTCGGTGTCGGCGAGACCGCCACGCACGGACAGGACCAACTCGGCGCGCGGCCCCCGGACCGGGTCGGCGACCATCGCGGTGGGGTCGCCCATCGGCTGGGCGGACATGCCGAGTGTGGCGTAGCGCACGATGTCACCCTCCTGGAAGCGCAGCACCTCG
The DNA here is from genome assembly GCF_055563235.1 of Streptomyces sp. NPDC003248. Classification (NCBI taxonomy): domain Bacteria; kingdom Bacillati; phylum Actinomycetota; class Actinomycetes; order Kitasatosporales; family Streptomycetaceae; genus Streptomyces; species Streptomyces sp. NPDC003248. The sequence goes on from NZ_JBVHDT010000004.1 coordinate 465,035, forward strand.
ACGCGGTCCGTACCGAGGAAGGTGACCGCGGCGCGGGCGTCCGGCTCACCCAGCGCGGTACGCAACCGGGCCTCGACCAAAGGGAGAACATCCGTCATGCCGCGAGAATAGAACTCGTCGGTACCGGGCAAAGCAGCGCCTTGACACTTCCGTCGGCTGATACTCTTGCCCGGTGGTTCGGGGCAGCACGCAGAAGCGTCGCGATCAAGCCCCGACGCCGAAGGTACTCCCCCACGGGGGACCGGCTGGAGGAGGTGGGGCTGTCATGGATCGAAGTCGACCGTGCAGTACCACTCGCTCTTCCCGCCGCTGATGTAGCTCTGTGGCTCCGGCCGATCGCCGCCTCTCGCGCTCGCGTCTTCACACGGAAGAGCACTTCGTTTCGTTGTACCGGATCCGTCCGACCGGCCCTCGGGGTCCGATCGGGCCGGTCCTTCTGATCTGAAGCAGTAGCTGAATCAGTAGCGAAACCCGCCACCGCGACGGTGCGGTGCTCCCCGCTTTGTGGACGTGCCAAACATCTGGAGTCAGGACGTCCCCATTCCGGGTAGTTCCACCCGTCGTCGGCGCCTTTCGTTGCCCGTCGCGAAGGAGCCCGCCATGTCGATGATCCGCGACCTGCGTGCCGTGGTCCGCCCGTCCCGTCCCTCCCCGCGCAAGGACGGCCACGCCTACGACACCACCCGCGACCCCGCCACGCCCTCGGCCGTCGTCGACTGCGCCGTCTACCGCGACGGTGCCCGGGTCCACACCCCGGCGCCGCTCACCCCGCAGGAGGCGATGCGCCAGGTGCGGCGCGACGGCGGATTCGTGTGGATCGGGCTCCACGAGCCCACCGAGGCCGAGTTCGCGGGGATCGCCGGCGAGTTCGGGCTGCACCCGCTGGCCGTGGAGGACGCCGTCCAGGCCCACCAGCGGCCCAAGCTGGAGCGGTACGACGACTCCCTGTTCACGGTCTTCAAGACCATCCACTACGTCGAGCACGACCAGCTCGACGCCAACAGCGAGGTCGTCGAGACCGGCGAGGTCATGTGCTTCACCGGCAAGGACTTCTTCATCACCGTCCGGCACGGCGGCCAGGGGTCGCTGCGCGGACTGCGCCGCCGCCTCCAGGACGACCCCGAGCTGCTCGCCAAGGGCCCCTCGGCCGTGCTGCACGCCATCGCCGACCATGTCGTCGACGGCTACATCGCGGTCGCCGACGCCGTCCAGGACGACATCGACGAGGTCGAGACCGAGGTCTTCTCGCCGGGCCGCAAGGGCGCGCCGCGCGGCACCGACGCCGGACGGATCTACCAACTCAAGCGCGAGGTGCTGGAGTTCAAGCGCGCGGTCTCGCCGCTGCTGCGGCCGATGCAGCTGCTGAGCGAGCGGCCCATGCGGCTGGTCGACCCCGACATCCAGAAGTACTTCCGGGACGTCGCCGACCACCTCGCCCGCGTCCAGGAGCAGGTCGTCGGCTTCGACGAGCTGCTCAACTCCATCCTCCAGGCCAACCTCGCGCAGGCGTCCGTCGCCCAGAACGAGGACATGCGCAAGATCACCTCCTGGGCGGCCATCATCGCCGTACCGACCATGGTCTGCGGGGTGTACGGCATGAACTTCGACTACATGCCGGAGACCCACTGGAAGTACGGCTACCCCGTGATCATGTCGGTCACGGTCGTCCTCTGCCTGGGCATCCACCGCACGCTGAAGCGCAACGGCTGGCTGTGACCGCGCCTGGATAGGGTGAGGCCATGACACGCGAGCTGCTCGACCAGGCCCTCGTCGAGGAGGCCACCAAGAAGTCCGGCCTCATCTGGGTCAAGGCGGCCGGTGAGCCGGCCGCACGGGCGTTGTGGCACGTCTGGCACGAGGGCGCGGCCTGCCTGGTCGGTGACGGGCCGGGCGAGCAGCCGCTGCCCGGCCTGGCCGACGGCGCGTCGGCCGAGGTGACCGTGCGCAGCAAGGACAAGGGCGGCCGGCTGGTCTCGTGGGCCGCCCGGGTCGTCCAGCTCGCCCCCGGCACCGAGGCGTACGCGGCGGCCGTCGCCGACCTCAAGGGCAAGCGGCTGAACGCGCCCGACGGGGAGGCGATGACCGAGCGGTGGGCGGCCGAGTGCAGGGTGGTCCGTCTGGAGCCGACCGGGGGGACGGTGCCGCTGCCCGACGGCTCCCTGGCCGAGGCCCCGCGGCCGTCGCCGGCCACGACCCGGCGGGAGATCCCCGCCGGCCTGCCGCGGCTGCTGCTGAAGAAGAAGCGCAAGAGGAAGTAGCCGCCGTTCAGCCGGGCACCCGGCGGCCGGGTGCCCGCCCGGCACGGCGCGGATCGCCCCCGCCCCGCCTCACCGACGCCCCGGCCCAGCGCCCCGAGGGGACCCCGCCGTGACAGCCGCCCCGGCCCGGCACCCTCGGAGGCCCCAGCCCGCCGCGGCAGCCCCTCACGGCAGCCCGAGAGCGGCCCGCGACCGTCGCGGCGGACCAAGCCGGACCAGGCCGGACATGGCTGGATCGGATCAGGCCGAGCCGAACCAGCCCGCGCCGAACCAGGCCAGCCCGGGCTGGACCGGACCGGACCAGCCGGACCAGGCCGCCCGCGCGGTAGCCGGTCGGTAGCGGGACCCGCCCACGCGGGCAGCCGCGCCGCCCGTCCGTCCGTCCGCCCGGTCGGCCACGCCGGTCACGACGTGGGCAGTTCCTTGCCGTAGTCCACCGTCTCGTCCTTCGCCGGCTCCTTGAGAGTGAAGTCCTCGCCCCACGCGGAGAAGCTCAGCGTGCCGGCGTCACCCGCGCGCACCAGGCGCAGCGGGTACGGCTTGCCCTCCAGGGAGACGTCCAGCGTGCCGCCGGAGCCGCCGCCCCCGGTGATGCGGACCGTGCGCTTGCCGGACTGCTCGTGGTATCCGTCCTTGCCCAGCGAGCCGTGCAGGGTCAGCAGGTCGCCGAGGAGCAGGTCCTTGTCCGTGAAGCCGCTGAACTTCTTGTACGAGGGGTCCCCGGACGGCACCTTCACGTACTTGCCGTCGAGCTTGTCCGCGGCCGCCGTGTCGGAGTCGCTGCCTGCCTCGCCGTCCTCGTTCTTCCAGAACGCCGCGTCCGCCTTCAGGTACAGCTGCTCGCCGATCCGCAGCAGGTGGAAGGAGGCCCCCGCGGCGGTGACCGAGCCCGTGCCGCCGTCCGACTTCAGACGCATGTCGAGCTTGTACGACTTCCCGCCGGCGACCACGGTCCCGGACAGCCGCACCGTGTCGACCGCGGTCGCGGCCGCCTTCGTCTTCTTCTGGATGCGGTCCGCCGACAGCTTGCCGACGCCGTTCGTGCCCGCGTCCGGGTCCTCGCTGCACCCCGTCACGCCCAGGCCCGTCACGACCAGCGCGCACATCGCGCTCACCAGTGTCCGGCGGCGGGTACGGCCCTGGGGCATCGCAGTCACAGAGACAACAGCCTTTCTGCGGGGGAGTCCTGAGCGGCGTACCGCAGCGTACCGGGGCCGTCGGGCGGCAGCGGAGCCAGTCCGTCCGGACCGCTCACCAGGGCGTACCCGATCGGGACGGGCTAGCCTGAAGCCCGCACGAGCGGGCATTTGCGAAAAGAGCACCACGGGTGACAACCACTGACAATCACGGGTGACGAAGGAGGTGCTGCCATGGCCGCGGGCGTCCCCCGGATCTTCGTCTCGCACCTCTCCGGTGTCGCCGTCTTCGACCCCAACGGCGACCAGGTCGGCCGCGTACGCGACCTGGTCGTGATGCTGCGCGTCCGGCGCCGGCCGCCGCGACTGCTCGGACTGGTCGTCGAACTGCCCACCCGCCGCCGCATCTTCCTGCCCATGACCCGGGTGACCAGCATCGAGTCCGGCCAGGTCATCACCACCGGCGTGCTCAACGTCCGCCGCTTCGAGCAGCGGCCCACCGAGCGCCTCGTCTTCGGGGAGCTGCTCGACCGGCGCGTGACGCTGGCCGAGACCGGCGAGGAGGTCACCGTCCTCGACCTGTCCGTGCAGCAGCTGCCCGCCCGCCGGGACTGGGAGATCGACCGGGTCTTCGTGCAGAAGGGGAAGAGGTCGGGCGCCTTCCGGCGCGGCAGGGGCGAGAAGCTGACCGTGGAGTGGTCGGCGGTCTCCGGTTTCTCCCTGGAGGAGCACGGGCAGGGCGCGGAGAGCCTCCTCGCCACCTTCGAGCAGCTGCGCCCCGCCGACCTCGCCAACGTGCTGCACCACCTCTCCGCCAAGCGCCGCGCCGAGGTCGCCGCCGCCCTCGACGACGACCGTCTCGCCGACGTCCTGGAGGAACTCCCGGAGGACGACCAGATCGAGATCCTCGGCAAGCTCCAGGAGGAGCGGGCGGCGGACGTCCTGGAGGCCATGGACCCCGACGACGCCGCCGACCTGCTCGCCGAGCTGCCGGAGGCGGACAAGGAGCGGCTGCTGAGCCTGATGAAGCCCGACGACGCGGCCGACATGCGGCGCCTGATGTCGTACGAGGAGCACACGGCGGGCGGTCTGATGACGACCGAGCCGATCGTGCTGCGGCCCGACGCCACCGTCGCCGACGCCCTCGCGAGGGTCCGCAACCGCGACCTCTCCCCCGCCCTCGCCGCCCAGGTCTACGTCTGCCGCCCGCCCGACGAGACCCCCACCGGCAAGTACCTCGGCACGGTCCACTTCCAGCGCCTGCTGCGCGACCCGCCCTACACCCTGGTCAGCTCCCTCCTCGACGACGACCTCCAGCCGCTGGAGCCGGACGCGGCGCTGCCCGTGGTCGCCGGGTTCTTCGCGACGTACGACATGGTCGCGGCGCCCGTCGTGGACGAGGCGGGGTCGCTGCTGGGCGCGGTGACCGTGGACGACGTGCTGGACCACCTGCTGCCGGAGGACTGGCGGGAGACGGAGTTCCACCTGGGCGACGGGGAGGCGACCGATGCTTCCCGACCGTGAGGGCGGCCGCGTCGAGCGCACCCCGGCCGGTACCACCGCCACGGGCCGGCCGGGGGCGGCCGGCGCCACCGCGGCCGGCCGCCCCCGGGCCCGGCTGGACCAGCCGCGCCCGCCCCGGCGGCGCATCGTGCCCGAGTGGGACCCGGAGGCCTTCGGGCGGCTGTCGGAGCGCATCGCCCGGTTCCTGGGCACCGGACGGTTCATCGTCTGGATGACGATCGTCATCATCCTGTGGGTGGTGTGGAACGTCTCGGCCCCGCGCGACCTGCGCTTCGACGAGTACCCGTTCATCTTCCTGACCCTGATGCTGTCCCTCCAGGCGTCCTACGCGGCCCCGCTGATCCTGCTCGCGCAGAACCGGCAGGACGACCGCGACCGGGTCAACCTGGAGCAGGACCGCAAACAGAACGAGCGGTCGATCGCGGACACCGAGTACCTCACCCGGGAGATCGCCGCCCTGCGCATCGGCCTCGGCGAGGTCGCCACCCGGGACTGGATCCGCTCCGAGCTCCAGGACGTGCTCAAGGAGCTGGAGGACCGCCGGGACGGCCACGGCGTATTCCCGGCAGTCGCGGCAGAACGGTCGCGCGGACGTGACGTAGACGACCGCTGACGGGCATCCCGGGGCGCCCGCGGCGCGCCGTACCATCGTCTCTATGGCTACGGAAGACGCGGTGCGCGAAGCACTGGCGACGGTGAACGACCCCGAGATCAACCGCCCCATCACCGAACTGGGGATGGTCAAGTCGGTGGAGATCGGCGCGGACGGAGCGGTCGCGGTCACCGTGTACCTGACGGTCTCCGGCTGCCCGATGCGCGACACGATCACGCAGCGCGTCACCGAGGCGGTCTCCCGGGTCGAGGGCGTCACCCGGGTCGACGTCACGCTCGACGTGATGAGCGACGAGCAGCGCAAGGAGCTCGCCACCGCCCTGCGCGGCGGCCAGACCGAGCGCGAGGTCCCCTTCGCCAAGCCCGGCTCGCTGACGCGCGTGTACGCGGTCGCCTCCGGCAAGGGCGGTGTCGGCAAGTCGTCGGTGACGGTGAACCTGGCGGCGGCGATGGCGGCCGACGGCCTGAAGGTCGGTGTGGTCGACGCCGACATCTACGGCCACAGCGTGCCGCGCATGCTGGGCGCCGACGGCCGTCCCACCCAGGTCGAGAACATGATCATGCCGCCGTCCGCGAACGGCGTGAAGGTCATCTCCATCGGCATGTTCACCCCGGGCAACGCCCCCGTGGTGTGGCGCGGTCCGATGCTCCACCGGGCGCTCCAGCAGTTCCTGGCCGACGTGTACTGGGGTGACCTGGACGTCCTCCTGCTGGACCTGCCGCCGGGCACCGGCGACATCGCCATCTCGGTGGCCCAGCTGGTCCCGAACGCCGAGATCCTGGTCGTGACGACGCCTCAGCAGGCCGCCGCCGAGGTGGCCGAGCGGGCCGGTTCCATCGCCGTACAGACCCACCAGAAGATCGTCGGCGTGGTCGAGAACATGTCCGGCCTGCCCTGCCCGCACTGCGGCGAGATGGTCGACGTGTTCGGCACGGGCGGCGGCCAGCTCGTCGCCGACGGCCTGACCCGCACGACGGGCGCCTCCGTCCCCGTCCTCGGCAGCATCCCCATCGACGTCCGCCTCCGCGAGGGCGGCGACGAGGGCAGGCCGGTCGTGCTGACCGACCCGGGCTCCCCGGCGGGCTCGGCCCTGCGGGCGATCGCGGGGAAGCTGGGGGGACGGCAGCGCGGACTGTCGGGGCTGTCCCTGGGGATAACCCCGAGGAACAAGTTCTAGGACCCCTACGACATCGGGGCGCCGTCCTGCGCGGACGGCGCCCCGTCGTCGTGCCCGGACGGCGCCCCGTCGTCGTGCCCGGACGGCGCCCCGGTCTCGTGAGCGGACGGCGCCCCGCCTCGTGCGCGGGAGAGGGACCCGGCCTCGTGCGCGGAGAATGCCCCGGTCTCGTGCGCTGGTCAGGCGTAGGTGGTGATGTCCTTGATGACGGCGAAGCCGAGCCCGTATGCGCTCATCCCTCTCCCGTACGCCCCCACGTGCACCCCTTCCTGCGTCGAGCCGGCCAGGACCCAGCCGAACTCGGACTCGCGGTAGTGGAACGGGGTCGGTACTCCGTCGACCGGGAGGGACAGCGTGGACCAGTCCGGGCCGGAGAGGTCGTCGGCCAGGACCCACGCGGTCTCGGTCTGCTGCTCCAGCCAGTCGTCGCGCAGGCTGTGGTCCATCTGGCCGGGCCAGGTGAAGGACAGCAGCCCCACCCCGGCGAGCCAGGCCGCGGAGGACACCGACGTGGCCTCCAGCAGCCCCGTGCCGTCGGCGCTCCGGCGCGACGGGCTCGCGGCGACGGTCACCACGACCGCGAACTTCCCGCGGTCCTCGCCCGCCGTCTCGTGCCGTACGGAGGGCTCGTCACCGTGCCCGGTGGAACCGTGCTCGACGGTCCCGTCGGCGGCCGTGCCGACCTGCATGAGCCAGCGCGGTCCCGTGAAGGCCTCGTCGAGGCCGTACCACGGGAAGGGCGCCTCCAGGTAGCCGTCGACCGTGCGCCGGGCGGAGCGGACCTGCTGTCCATCCTCCGCGGCCGGCGCCTCAGCGACTGCCCGACTCGTCGTCTCCATGTGCCCGGACGCCTCCTCGATCTCGGCGGACCGACCCGGCCCGCCCCCCTTCGGGCGGCGTTTCCCCCTGGGGGGTCCGGTCCGCACAACAACCAGGCAGCATAGCCACCCCGCTGCCGACTGTCGGGAAGCCGCCCGGTGCGTGAGGCGTGCGCCCCCTCACACCGGGGGGCGCGTGGGGCTCAGGTGGCGTCCGCGTCGAAGGGCGGGCGGTCGTCCTTGGCCGGTTCCTCGGGCTTCTTCACCATGTCGACGCGGCCGCCGGACGAACCCGGCGAGGAGGCCGACGACGACGAAGCCGACGACGACGAGGAGTCGCTGTCGCGCCCGTGGACCGCGTCCGTGACCTCGGCCATCTCCTTCTTCAGGTCGAAGCCGTTGCGGATCTCCTTCAGCCCCAGGTCCTCGTTGTCCAGCTGCTTGCGGATGAACGTCTTGGGGTTGAGGTCCTCGAACTCGAAGTCCTTGAACTCCGGGCCGAGCTCCTGACGGATGTCGTGCTTGGCGCTCTCCGAGAACTCACGGATCTTCCGGACCGTGCGCATCACGTCCTGGATGACCTTCGGGAGCTTGTCCGGACCGAAGACGAGCACGGCCAGGACGACGATCGTCACCAGCTCGAGCGCACCTATGTCATTGAACACCTGAAGCTCCTTGCGATGTCCGCGGTCCTCGGCCCTCGGTGGTCAGTTCGGGTCTTCCGTGGTCCGGGCCGGGACCACGGTACCTGTCGGACCTGTCCGGCCGGTACCGTCGCGAGGTGTCCGAGTGCGTACGGGCGACCTCTTTTGGGCGTTGTTTGCCTTGTGGGACGGCGTTCCGGGGTTCCGTCTGTGAGGTTCCTGTCAATCCGAGGAGCCGAGCACCAGGGTGAGGGTGCGCTCCTTCCCGTCGCGTTCGACGGTGAGGTCCAGGCGGTCGCCGGGGCGGTGGGCGCGAGTCTTGACGATCAGCTCCTCACCCGAGTGGACGGGCTGGCCGTCGATCTCGGTGATGACGTCGCCGGCCCGGATGCCGGCCCGGTCACCGGGGCCGCCGGGGGTGACCGGCGAGCCGCCGTCGGTGCCCTGGCCGCCGACGCGGGCGCCGTCGCCGGTGTAGTCCATGTCGAGGGTGACGCCGATGACCGGGTGGGTCGCCCGGCCGGTGTTGATCAGCTCCTCGGCGACGCGCTTGCCCTGGTTGACGGGGATGGCGAAGCCCAGCCCGATGGAACCGGCCTGGCCGCTGTCGGAGCCGGTGCCGTCGGCGGCCGAACGGATGGCCGAGTTGATGCCGATGACATGCCCCTGAGCGTCGAGGAGCGGGCCCCCGGAGTTGCCGGGGTTGATGGGAGCGTCCGTCTGCAACGCGTCGACGTACGACACGTCGCTGCCGTCGCCGCTCTCCCCGCCGGCCGTGATCGGCCGCTCCTTGGCGCTGATGATGCCGGAGGTGACGGTGCCCTCCAGGTCGAAGGGGGCGCCGATGGCGACGACCGGGTCGCCCACCCGGACGTTGTCGGAGTTGCCGAGGTACAGGGGCTTCAGGCCCTCCACGCCGGTCACCTTCACGACGGCGAGGTCGTAGCCGCTGTCCCCGCCGACGACCTCGGCCTCGGCCGTCTGGCCGCCGTTGAAGACGACGGTTATCCGGCCGTCGGAACCGGCGGGCTCGACGACGTGGTTGTTGGTGAGGATGTGACCCAGCGTGTCGAGCACGAAGCCGGTGCCGGTGCCGGACGTCTCGCTGCCGCTGACGTGCAGCGTGACGACGCTGGGCAGGGCACGCGCGGCGATCCCCGCCACGCTGTCCGCGGCGCGCCCGGTGGGCTCGGCGGAGGCCTGCGGCAGCTGCACCCCGTCGAGTCCGCCGTTGCGCTCCAGGTACGCGCCCACGACACCTCCGACCAGCCCGGACACCAGCGCGAGCGCCAGCGCCCCGCCGACGAGCGCCCGCCGCGCCCGCTTGCGCCGCTGCGGCTCCGTGAGCACGACGGCTCCGGTCTGCTGGAACGACCCGCCGGAAACCGACCGGAGCGGGGTCGCGGACCAGGGGTCGTAGCGGCGCCAGGGGGCGGCGGGCGCCGTCTGGGACGTGGGGGCCGCAGGGGTCGTGGGGGTCGTGGGGCCCGTGGGGGTCGTGGGGCCCGTGGGGGTCGTGGGGCCCGTGGGGGTCGGGGTCGCGGAGGCCGACGGGTCGACAGGGGCGGTCGTGGGCGGGGGGCCTGACGGAATGGCAGAGTCCGTTGTCGGCGAGGGGCCTGACGGGACAGCAGGCGCCGTCGCGGGTGTGGGCGCCGTCGCGGGGACGGAGGCCGTCACGGGCGTGGGGGCCGTCACGGGCGTGGGGGCCGTCACGGGCGTGGGGGCCGCTGGGACAGCAGGGGCCATCGCGCCGGGGGCGTCCGAGGGACGGGAAGGCGCGGGCGGGAGGGGCGTCGCGGGCGTCACGCCGGGCGGGGGCGAGCCTGGCGTGACCACGTCGTGAACGGCGCCGGGCATGCCGGGAGGCGGGCCGGCCGGCATCGCGCCCTGGGCGGGCATGGCCAGCGCCGGGTGCTGCACGGGCGGTGCGGGGGCCCAGGGGCCCGGCTCGCCGTAGGGCGGGGTGCTGTAGGGGTCCGGGTCGTGCAAGGGCTTGGGGCGGTCGCTCGTGCCCGACGGCGGGACAACGGCCCCGACCTGTGCGTCCTGCTCGCCGGGCCGGTCACCGAACGAGTCGCCGGGCCCGTGCTCGGGCCGCTCACCGAGCCGCTCACCGGACGAGTCACCGCCCCGCTCCTCGGGCCGGTCGTCATTGACGGGCCGGTCCGAGTCGTCGTGCTCCGAGGCGCGAGGTGCGTCCGCGCCCAACGGCCGGCTCAGTTCGTAGTCGCCGTCGTCCGGGGCACCGTCGTGCGGACCGACGTCGGCCGCGCCACCCTCGGCCGAGTGACCGTCGTGCGGAGCGACAACGGCCGGGCCCCCGTCGGGCGCGGCACCGCCGTGTGGACCGCCGTCGGACGAGGCACCGTCATGTGAACCGCCGTCGGGCGAGCCACCGTCGTACGGAGCCACATCGGCCGGGCCACCGCCGTACGGAGCCACATCGGCCGGGCCACCGACAGGCGAGCCACCGCCGGAAGTTCCACCGACAGGTGAGCCACCGTCGGACGAGCCACCGCCGGACGGACCGCCGTCGGCCCGGCGGGCCGGTGACGCGGAGGTCGCCGGCGTGTCCGCCGCCCCCGCGGGTCGCGCCAGTTCGAAGTCGCCCTCGGTGTTCTCACGGCCGCTCTCCTGCCCGTCAGGGCTCTGCGGTCGGGGCCGGTTCCACCACTTCCCCTTCGGGGACTTCCCCTCGTTCATGCTCTCCCCGCACGTCGAACGCCGCCTGCGTGCCCGCCGCCGGGCACGTGCGCGGTCCTTCGAGGATTCAACCAGGTTCGCGGCGCACCGGCGCCGGAGCCGGGTCAGCGGGCGTTCTGCGCGGAGGGGGAGGTGCTGGGGGTGGCGTCGGGGACGGGCGCGGAGAGCAGGCCGGGCGCCGTGACCTCGGGCGCGGTGGTCCATGCGGTCAGGGTGATCGGCGGGGTGGCGCCGAGCGGACGTATCAGGGGGGACATGGCGGCGGCGCCGGCCATCACGGGGGTGGTGAGCCCGTGCCGGAAGGCCTGCTCGGCGGGGACCGGGGCCTGGGCCGGAACTCCGGGCAGCAGCGGAGCCGAGATCTGGGTGGGAGCGACCGGGTTCCCGGCGAGCAACTGGCCGCCCTGCGCGAGCAGCGGTCCGGTGCCGCGGCGGCGCTGGCCGTCGGGGGCCGTCGTGGAGCCGGTGCCGGGGGTGCGGGCCGGTGTGACGTTGCTGCCGGAGCCGCCACGGGCCTCCGTGTCGGCCGGCGGGACGCCGGTGTTCACGCCGCCCAGGGCGATCGCGGCCAGCGACACCGCTCCGGCGGCGACGAAGGCGAACCGCATGCTGCGGGAGCGCTCGGTGTCGCCACGGCCGACCGGATGGATCCGGAAGCCGCGCTCCGAGGCGGGTGTGAGCACGGCGCCGTGGTCACGGGCGGGCACGTAGCCGAAGCCGAACGGCTCGTCCGCCGCCGTCACTCCGAAGACGCCGGCCGCCGCGGGGCGGGAGCCGAAGCGGTCGCCGAATCCTCCCCCGAGCGGCATGCCGCCGCCGTCCGTGTCACCTCCCCCGGGGAGCCCCTGGAGACGGGCCAGGAAGCTCTCGGAGGGGGCGGGCGGGGCCACTTCCGCGAAGACGTTCTTCAGCCGGCGCTGCGCGTCGACCTCCGCCTTGCACTTGGGGCAGGTGGCGACGTGCGCCAGGACACGCTCCCGGGTGTCATGTCCGAGCTCGCCGTCCACGAGGGCGGAGAGCCGGTCACCGAGGTGCTGCTCGGCAGGGGTAGGACGGGTGCCACTCACGCGGTCGCGCCCCCTCCCCCCAGAGCGGGCACGCGGGCCATGAAGGTGCGTCGCTCCGCGCGCGCCTGGGGCGAGCGGTGCGCGAGCGCCTTGCGCAGCTGCGAACGGCCGCGGTGGATCCGCGAACGGACCGTGCCGAGCTTGACGCCGAGAGTCGCGGCGATCTCCTCGTAGGACAGTCCTTCGATGTCGCACAGGACGACCGCGGCCCGGAACTCCGGGGCGAGGGTGTCGAGGGCCTGCTGGACGTCCGCGTCGAAGTGGGCGTCGTTGAAGACCTGCTGCGGGGTGGGCTCCTTGCTGGCCAGCCGCTCGGCGGCGTCCTCGCCGAGCGCGTCGAAGCGGATGCGCTGCTTGCGGCGGACCATGTCCAGGAAGAGGTTGGTGGTGATGCGGTGCAGCCAGCCCTCGAAGGTGCCCGGCGTGTACGTCGACAGCGAGCGGAAGACACGGACGAAGACCTCCTGGGTGAGGTCCTCGGCGTCGTGCTGGTTGCCGGTGAGGCGGTAGGCGAGCCGGTAGACCCGGCCGCTGTGCATGCTGACGATCTCCTCCCACGTGGGCGGAGTCCACGCCTGCCCGTCCGCGTCGGTGGAGAAGGTCGCGGTCTGGGCGGGGCCGACGGCGAGGCCGGCGGCGTGGCTGTGGTCAGCAGCGGTGTCGTTCACGGATTTCGGCCTGCCTGCCGATCCGAGGAAGCGCCGCAGCACTCCTCCACGATCCACAGGCGCAGCCGCACCTCCCCTGTCGGCTCTGGTGGTGTCCAGTGGAGCCCCTACCATAGCCACCTCGCCCGTTAGCTCCGGATAAGCGGTTTTACGAGAATTTGATCTGTGCTGATACGGCTCATACGCCTGCGTCAGCACTTGCTCGGCGTCTCGTCCCTCGTCGTGATCCAACTGTGTCCCCCGGTCGTCCTTCCCACCCCTTCAAACGCCCGGTCCCATCTGCGGGTTCCCGGCGGCAACGGATACAGTCACGCCGAGGCAACCATGGGGTAGGGAGAGGGTCATTACCGGCAACCGGCAGACGAGCTGGGCGTTCGCCGACGCCTATGTCGCCGAGGACGAAGCGCTGCTCTGGGCCCGCGACCGGGCCCGCGAGGCGGGGCTGCGCTCGGTGTCGCCCAGCGCGGGCGCCGCGCTGCGGTTGCTCGCCGCCACCGTGGACGCGAAGGCGGTCGCGGAGATCGGTACCGGCACCGGTGTCTCCGGGATCCACCTGCTGCACGGGATGCGCCCGGACGGCGTGCTGACCACCGTCGACCCGGAGCCGGAGCACCAGCAGTTCGCCCGGCAGGCCTTCCGCGCCTGCGGCTTCGCCAGCAACCGGGCCCGCTTCATCCCCGGCCGCGCGCTCGACGTGCTGCCCCGCCTCGCGGACTCCGGCTACGACCTCGTGTTCTGCGACGGCGACCGCCTCGAGGTCATGGACTACCTCGCCGAATCGTTGCGTCTGCTGCGCCCCGGGGGCCTGGTGGTGTTCGAGGGCTGCTTCGCCAACGGACGCACGATCGACTCCGGTCCGCAGCCCACGGAGGTCATAAAGATCCGCGAGCTGCTGCGCACCGTACGCGAGAGCCAGGAGCTGGTGCCGTCCCTGCTGCCCGTCGGGGACGGGCTGCTGTGCGCCGTCAGACGCTGACGCGGGGAAACGGAACCGGGGACGTCCCGGGAAACGAGCCGCCCCGGCACCCATGAGGATGCCGGGGCAGCTGAAAGGGTATGGTCGCTTCCGCGTCAGCCGACGACCTTCTTGAGGGCGTCGCCGAGCGCGTCGGCCTCGTCAGGGGTCAGCTCGACGACGAGCCGACCGCCGCCTTCGAGCGGAACGCGCATGACGATGCCCCGCCCCTCCTTGGTCACCTCGAGCGGGCCATCGCCCGTCCGCGGCTTCATGGCCGCCATGCTCGTTCCCCTTCCTCAAACCAGCTCACCGTCAAAGCCGACGGCCCGTGAAGGGCACGCGCATTCCAGCGTGGGACACGCGACACCGGCATCGAACACATTGCTTCCAAGCCATTATCCCGCATCTCAGGACCCGATGACCAACATCGGTCGGCATCGCTTGGGCAACGCGCGCGAGCAAAACCACTCAATTCGGCGATGTGCCTGCGATACTGCGCATCCGCACGGACGTCCCCCGGCCGGACATCGTGCCGTTTTCTTTGACGCAGGTCACACGTACCGCGCGGAGCCTTTCCCGCATGCTGTCCTTCGAGAGGGGCGTACCGGTGGGTACGCCGCAGCCGTGACACCGGAGGGGATCCATGGCCGACACCGTGCTGTACGAGGTGAGCGACGGGCTCGCGACGATCACACTGAACCGTCCGGAGGCGATGAACGCGCTGAACACCGCGGCGAAGGTCGCCCTGCGGGAGGCCGTGCGCACGGCCGCGGAGGACTCGGCCGTCCGCGCGGTGCTGCTGACCGCCGCCGGTGACCGGGCCTTCTGCGTCGGCCAGGACCTCAAGGAGCACATCGGGCTGCTGGTGGAGGACCGGGAGACCGGCTCGACCCGGACCATGAGCACGGTCAAGGAGCACTACAACCCGATCGTGCGGGCGCTGACGGAGGCGCCGAAGCCGGTGGTCGCCGCCGTGAACGGGGTGGCGGCCGGGGCGGGCTTCGGGTTCGCCCTCGCGGCGGACTACCGGATCGTGGCGGACACGGCGGCCTTCAACACCTCGTTCGCCGGGGTGGCGCTGACCGCCGACTCCGGCGTCTCCTGGACGCTGCCGCGCGTGGTGGGCCCGGGCCGGGCCACGGACCTGCTGCTCTTCCCGCGCAGCATCAAGGCCCAGGAGGCGTACGAGCTGGGCATCGCCAACCGGGTCGTGCCGGCGGACGCGCTGCGCGCGGAGGCCGAGGGCGTGGCGCGGGCGCTCGCCGAGGGGCCGACGGTGGCGTACGCGGCACTGAAGGAGGCGGTGGCGTACGGGTCCTCCCACTCGCTGGCGCAGACCCTGGAGAAGGAGGACGAGCTCCAGACGCGGGCAGGGCAGTCGGAGGACCACGCGATCGCGGTGCAGGCGTTCGTCGACAAGGAGAGGCCGAAGTACCTGGGGCGGTGAGCCCGGCGGGCGGGGCTCAGCCCCGCCTGGCCACGCATGTCTCCAGGTGGTCGTCGACCAGTCCGCACGCCTGCATCAGCGCGTACGCCGTCGTCGGCCCGACGAACCGCAGGCCCCGCCGCTTCAGCGCCTTGGACAGGGCCGTCGACTCCGTGGTGACCGCGGGGACGTCGGCGAGGGTCTTCGGGACCTGGCGGGCGGCCGGGTCGGGGGCGTGCGACCAGATCAGTTCGTCCAGGTCACCCGGCGCCCAGTCGGCGAGCACGCGCGCGTTGGCGAGCGTGGCGTCGATCTTGGCGCGGTTGCGGATGATGCCGGGATCGGCGAGGAGGCGCGCGCGGTCCTCGTCGGTGAAGGCCGCCACCGAGGCGATCCGGAAGCCGGCGAAGGCGGTGCGGAAGCCGGCCCGGCGGCGCAGGATCGTGATCCAGGACAGTCCGGACTGGAAGGCCTCCAGGCTGAGGCGTTCGTAGAGGGCGTCGTCGCCGTGGACCGGGCGGCCCCACTCCTCGTCGTGGTAGGTCACGTAGTCCGGCGTGGACAGGGCCCAGGGGCAGCGCGGGGCGCCGTCCGGGCCGACGAGGGCGGTGCCGTCGCTCACCGCTGCTCCTCCTGCTCGGGCTTCTCCATGGAGACGTGCGGCTCGGGCCGCCGGGCACCGGCCAGGGCGGACTCCAGTTCGGCGATACGGGCGTCCCGTTCGGCGAGTTCGGCGCCGAGGCGGTTGAGCGCGTCGTCGACGTCGGCCATGCGGTAGCCGCGGGCGGCGAGCGGGAAGCGGACGCGGTCGACGTCGGACCGGTCGAGCGGGCGGTCCGGGGGCAGCGGGTCGTGCAGCCGCTGCGGAACGGCCTCCGGGAGGGGGCCCGTGCCCTCGCCGCCGCCCACCACGGCGAGTGTCACCGCGGCGACCACGACGGCGAGCGCGACGACCAGGAAGAAGAACATAACCATCGGTGGGTCCCCACGCTCGCAGTGCTCGGTGTCGGATGTGTCAGGCTCCGATCGTGCCATGCGGGCGGGACGGTTAGGGTCGCAGGCGGCGGATGTCCACGAGGTACTGGGAGAGGTCACAGGGGATGCTCAGGCTGGGCAGGCGTGAGTTCGGCGCGCACGAGCCGGTGATCATGGCGATCGTCAACCGGACCCCGGACTCCTTCTACGACCAGGGGGCGACGTTCCGGGACGAACCGGCGCTGGCCCGGGTCGAGCAGGCGGTCGCGGAGGGCGCCGCGATCATCGACATCGGCGGGGTGAAGGCCGGGCCCGGCGAGGAGGTGACCGCCGAGGAGGAGGCGCGGCGCACGGTCGGCTTCGTGGCCGAGGTGCGGCGGCGTTTCCCGGACGTCGTCATCAGCGTCGACACCTGGCGGGCCGAGGTCGGCGAGGCCGTCTGCGAGGCGGGCGCGGACCTGCTGAACGACGCGTGGGGCGGCGTCGACCCGCGGCTGGCGGAGGTCGCGGCGCGGTACGGGGCGGGGCTGGTGTGCACGCACGCCGGGGGCGCGGAACCCCGGACCCGTCCGCACCGGGTGACGTACGACGACGTCATGGCCGACATCCTGCGGGTGACCGTGGGGCTGGCGGAGCGGGCGGCCGGGCTGGGCGTGCCGAGGGAGTCGATCATGATCGATCCGGGGCACGACTTCGGCAAGAACACGCGGCACAGCCTGGAGGCGACGCGGCGGCTCGGCGAGATGGTGGAGACGGGGTGGCCGGTGCTGGTCTCCCTGTCCAACAAGGACTTCGTCGGGGAGACCCTGGACCGGCCGGTGAAGGAGCGGGTGCTGGGCACGCTGGCGACGACGGCGGTGTCGGCGTGGCTCGGTGCCCAGGTGTACCGGGTGCACGAGGTCGCCGAGACGCGGCAGGTGCTGGACATGGTGGCGTCGATCGCGGGGCACCGGGCGCCGGCGGTGGCGCGGAGGGGGCTGGCGTAGGCCTCCGGCGGTGGCGCGCCCGACGAGGGCGGGGCCGGCGGGGTGTTTCGCCCCCGCCGCCCCTTCCCGTCCCGTCCCCGGGGACTCCGCCCCCGGACCCCCGTTTCGGCCCTGGACGGGCCTCGTCCTCAAGCGCCGGACAGGCTGAAAAGTACTACCGGCCCGCTTCCTTCGACACCAGTGCCACCGCTTCCTCCACGTCGTCCGTGACGTGGAAGAGCAGCAGGTCCTTGGCGGAGGCCTTGCCCTGGGCGACCAGGGTGTTCTCCAGCCAGTCGACCAGGCCGCCCCAGTACTCCGTGCCGAAGAGGACGATGGGGAAGCGGGTGACCTTCTGGGTCTGGACCAGGGTGAGGGCCTCGAAGAGTTCGTCGAGGGTGCCGAGGCCGCCGGGCAGGACGACGAAGCCCTGTGCGTACTTCACGAACATCATCTTGCGGACGAAGAAGTACCGGAAGTTGAGGCCGATGTCGACGTAGGGGTTCAGGCCCTGCTCGAAGGGCAGTTCGATGCCGAGGCCGACCGAGGTGCCGCCCGCCTCGCAGGCGCCCTTGTTGGCCGCCTCCATGGCGCCGGGTCCGCCGCCGGTGATGACCGCCCAGCCGGCGTTGACCAGGGCGCGTCCCAGCCGTACGCCCGACTCGTACTCGGGCGAGTCCACCGGGGTCCGGGCGGAGCCGAAGACGCTGATGGCGGGCGGGAGCTCGGCGAGGGTGCCGAAGCCCTCGATGAACTCCGACTGGATGCGCAGGACCCGCCAGGGGTCGGTGTGCACCCAGTCGGAGGGGGCGCGCTCGTCCAGCAGCCGCTGGTCCGTGGTGCTCGCCTGGACCTGGTCCCGCCGCCGGAGGACCGGTCCCAGGCGCTGTTCCTCCGGTGGCTGCTTCTTGCCCTCCGGGTTGCCAGTGGCCATAAGAGCTCCCTCCGCTTGCAGTGGTTCCACCTCAGCGTAGATCTACGCGGGTTACGTACGGGGGACCTCAGCATGTCCGCCGTGGAGCGCCGCAAACCACGGCCGGGGTCACACGGGTGTCCCGTGGGTCAGGCGGTGAGCCAGGCGCGCAGCCGTTCCTCGCCCGCCAGGACCTTCGCCGTCTCCACGCGCTCGTCCCGCTTGTGCGCCAGGTGCGGGTTGCCGGGGCCGTAGTTGACCGCGGGGACGCCCAGCGCCGAGAAGCGGGAGACGTCCGTCCAGCCGAACTTGGGCTGGGGGGTGCCGCCCACCGCCTCGATGAACGCCGCGGCGGCCGGGTGGGAGAGGCCGGGCAGGGCGGCGCCGCTGTGGTCGTCGACGACGAACTCCTCCACCCCGCAGTCGGCGAACACCTCGCGGACGTGGGCGACGGCCTCCTCCGGGGTGCGGTCGGGCGCGTAGCGGAAGTTGACGGTGACGACGCACTCGTCGGGGATGACGTTGCCGGCCACTCCGCCGCCGATGCCGACCGCGTTGAGGCCCTCGCGGTACTCCAGGCCGTCGATGACCGGCCGGCGCGGCTCGTACGCGGCCAGGCGGGCGAGGATCGGGGCCGCCGCGTGGATCGCGTTCGAGCCCATCCAGCCGCGCGCCGAGTGGGCCCGCTCGCCCTTGGTCCTGAGCAGGACCCGCAGGGTGCCCTGGCAGCCGCCCTCGACCTGGCCGTCGGACGGCTCCAGCAGCACCGCGAAGTCGCCCCGCAGCCACTCCGGCCGGGCCTCGGCGACGTGCTTGAGGCCGTTCAGGTCGGCGGCGACCTCCTCGTTGTCGTAGAAGACGAAGGTCAGGTCGCGGTTGGGGGACGGGACCGTCGCCGCGATGCGCAGCTGGACCGCGACGCCCGCCTTCATGTCGCAGGTCCCGCAGCCCCAGAGCACGCCGTCCGCGTCCAGCCGGGACGGGACGTTGCCGGCGATCGGGACCGTGTCGATGTGGCCGGCGAGGATCACCCGTTCCGGGCGGCCCAGGTCGGTGCGGGCGACCACGTTGTTGCCGTAGCGGTCCACGGTCAGGTGGGGCAGCGCGCGCAGGGCGGTCTCGATCGCGTCCGCGAGCGGCTTCTCGGTGCCGCTCTCCGACGGGAAGTCGACGAGCTGCGCGGTGAGCAGCGCGGCGTCCAGGGTGAGGTCAAGCGGGGTCTCGGCCATGGCGTCGACCCTAACGCGCCGGGTGCGCGTCCCGCCGACCCCGGCCGTCCCGCACGTCTCCCCCGTTTCCGTACTCTCCAGTACCTTGTACGCGTGCCAGAGCCGTCGCCTTCCCCCAAGCGCCGCGGCCGCCTCCTCCGGTTCGGGGCGGCCTGTGTGGTCCTGTCCGCCGTCGCGGGCTACGTCGTGGTCCAGTACGTCACCGGTGGCGCGGGGGACCCGGGGTGCAGAGTCGTTTCCGCGGAGGATGCCGGGACGACGTACGAGTTCACGCCGGAGCAGGCGGTGAACGCGGCCACGATCGCGGCCGTCGGGACCAGCCGGGGCATGCCGGAGCGGGCCGTGACCATCGCGCTCGCGACCGCGCTCCAGGAGTCGGCGCTGCGCAACCTGGCTCACGGGGACCGGGACTCGCTCGGCCTGTTCCAGCAGCGGCCCTCGCAGGGCTGGGGGACCGCGGCGCAGGTCACCGACCCCTCGTACGCGGCCGCCGTCTTCTACGAGCACCTCGCCGAGGTGCCCGACTACACCGAGCTGGCGCTGACCGTCGCCGCGCAGCGCGTGCAGCGCAGCGGCTACCCGGAGGCGTACGCCAAGCACGAGGCGGACGCCACGGCGCTCGCCGCCGCGCTCACCGGCGCCTCCGCGGCCACGCTGACCTGCGAGGGCAGCCCGCAGACGGCGACGGCCACCGGGCCGGCGGCGGTGCGCGCGGCGCTGCTGCGGGACTTCGGGACGGACGCGCTGCGGGAGGCGGACGCGGAGGACGACGCGCAGGACGACGCGCAGGACGACTCCGAGGGCAGCACGGAGGAGGTGTCCGCCGCCGCGGAGACGGTGGACGTGCCCGCGGCCCGGACCAGCGGGCGGACCGTCACGCTGCCCGTCACCGACGCCGCCGGCCGCGGGGTCTCCGAGCGCGGCTGGCAGCTCGCGCACTGGGCGGTGGCCAACGCCTCGGCCCTGCACATCGAGCGCGTCACGTACGCCGGCCGGGAGTGGACCGCCGGGACCACCGACACCCGGTGGCGGGCCGCCCGGAGCGGCGGGACGGAGGCGGCCGGCGCCGCGGGCTCGGCGGCCGGGGCCGGCACCGGCGCCGTGCGGATCGTCACCGCGCAGTAGTACGGCCCCTCACCCGCACGGGTTGTGTGCGGCGGTCGCGGACGCCGGGTGGTCAGGTTTTCGCGCCCTCACTCCCGCACGCCCGAAAGCCCTTGAGGACAAAGGGCTCCAGGGGTTCGGCGGACTTTCACACCGGGCACTTTTTGCCCGTTTTCATCCGCAGCCGATAATGCGACGCATTGCCAACTCTTTACGTCGGCCGTCCGCAACCTTCGCGGGCCTCGAGCGGTAGTCACTGCGCCCGAGCCCGGACGGCGGCCGTCACCCAGTCGGCCGTCCGCCGGGCCGGGGCGGACCTTCAGCCGTCATCACCGTTTCTCGTTTCCTCCGTCGAAGGAGCATCATGTCCCTCCCCCTGACCCGCAGGATCGCCCGTGCCGCGCTGCTCGTCGCTGCCGGAGCGGCTGCCGGGGTCGGTGCGGCCGGCTCCGCCAGCGCGGCCCCCGGACTGCCCGCCACCCCGAACCTCGGCGGCCTGACCGCCCTGGACGGGGCGAACGTCGGCAACACGGTCGACGGCGCGGCGCAGAGCGTCACCAAGTCCGCGGGCGAGACCGGCGGCAAGGCGGTCAAGCAGGCGGTTCCGGCCGCGGGCAAGACCGGCGGCAAGGCCGTGAAGAAGGCGACGCCGGCGGCCCAGAAGGCGGCCGGCGAGGCGGCCGGCTCGGCCGGGGGCCTCCTCGGGGACACCGCGTCGACGGCCACCAAGGGCGGCCTGCCGACGGAGTCCCTGGCCCAGGGCGGTCTTCCGGGCGCGGAGACGCTGCCGGTGAAGGACCTGCCCGTCGGCTGAGGCCGCGGATCGACCGGTGACGTGAAGGGGTCCGGGGAACTTCCCCGGACCCCTTCACCGTGCGGTGTGCGGTGTGCGCCGTCGCGTCGGCGCGGCCGCGGCGGTACGACGCCGGGTCACGCCAGGCGGTCCACCGCGGCCCGCACCCGCTCGTCCGTCGCCGTCAGCGCCACCCGTACGAACGTGCCGCCCGCGGGGCCGTAGAAGTCGCCCGGCGCCACGAGGATGCCGAGGTCGGCCAGGTGGGCGACCGTGGCCCAGCAGGACTCGCCCCGGGTGGCCCACAGGTAGAGGCTGGCCTCGCTGTGCTCGATGCGGAAGCCGTGGCCGAGGAGGGCGTCACGCAGGAGGGCGCGGCGGGAGGCGTAGCGCTCGCGCTGGACGCGGACGTGCTCGTCGTCGCCGAGGGCCGCCACCACCGCCGCCTGGGTGGGCGCCGACGTCATCATGCCGCCGTGCTTGCGGATCTCCAGCAGGGGGCCGAGGACGGCCGGGTCGCCCGCCAGGAAGGCCGCGCGATAGCCGGCCAGGTTCGACCGCTTGGACAGGGAGTGGACCGCGACGACGCCCTCGTACGAGCCGCCGTTGACGTCCGGGTGGAGGACCGAGACCGGGTCGGCCTCCCAGCCCAGCTCCAGGTAGCACTCGTCGGAGACGACCAGGACGCCGTGGTCACGGGCCCAGGACACGATCCGGGTCAGCTCGTCCTTCGGCAGGACCTTGCCCGTGGGGTTGGACGGCGAGTTCAGCCAGAGCAGCCTCAGGCCGGCCGGGTCCAGCTCCGTCGGGTCGTCGTAGACCTCGTACTCCGCGCGGGCGAGACGGGCGCCCACCTCGTACGTGGGGTAGGCCAGACGCGGGTACGCGACCCGGTCGCCGGGGCCGAGGCCCAGCTGGGTGGGGAGCCAGGCGACCAGTTCCTTGGAGCCGACGATCGGCAGGACGTGGCGGTGGGTGACCTCGCGGGCGCCCAGCCGGCGCTCCAGCCAGCCGGTGATCGCGTCGCGCAGGGCCGGGGTGCCCCAGACCGTCGGGTAGCCCGGGGAGTCCGCCGCGTCGATCAGTGCTTTCTGGATCAGCTCGGGGACCGGGTCGACCGGGGTGCCGACGGAGAGGTCGACGATGCCGTCCGGATGGGCGGCGGCCGTCTTCTTGTACGGCTCCAGCTTGTCCCAGGGGAAGACCGGAAGGCGGTCGGATACTGCGGACACGGTTACTGGCTCACTTTCCTCGGTGCGACCCGCACGGCGCGGTCACGGCAAACGCCTCGGCCCCGTACGGCGATCGCGGACGATCGGGCCGTACGGGACCGAGGCGGCACGGTGTGCGGGCCGCTCGCGTATTACTCGGCCTGCGGCGGCAGCGCGGCGACGAAGGGGTGGTCGCGTTCGATCAGACCCAGCTTGCTGGCGCCGCCGGGCGAACCGAGCTCGTCGAAGAACTCGACGTTCGCCTTGTAGTAGTCCTTCCACTCGTCCGGGACGTCGTCCTCGTAGAAGATCGCCTCGACCGGGCAGACCGGCTCACAGGCACCACAGTCGACGCATTCGTCCGGGTGGATGTACAAGGACCGGGAGCCCTCGTAGATGCAGTCGACCGGGCACTCCTCGATGCACGCCTTGTCCTTGACGTCGACACAAGGCTGCGCGATGACGTAGGTCACGCTGTCGTTCCTCCTCGATAGGGCGCTGGCGGGCCTCCCACAGGCTCCGCCGCCTGGCGCGCGGGAGCGCGGCGTCGTCGATGCCCGCCCCTAGTATCTCCGTTCTTGGGCATGATCCGAACAGGAGGGGTGGACCGACCTGTGGAATTCTCGGCCGCCGGACGCCTCGAGGTCCGCATTACCGCCGCTGACGTGGGGAAACGCGTCTCTGTGCGGCGTTTGAGCGAGCCCGGTGTGACGGAGGGGAAATTCACTGACACGGTGGGTGTTCTCACATCATGGGACGCCGGTGTGCTGGTGATCACACGGAAGAGCGGGGAGAGCGTCCGCATTGACGAGACCTCTCTGGTCGCCGGGAAGGTCGTGCCGGCCGCTCCGGCGCGGCGCCGGGGGCCGGCCGCCTCGTACGAGGAGCTCGCCCGGGTCTCCTCCCGGGCCTGGCGGCCGGTGGAGAGCGAGCGGCTCGGGCAGTGGGAGCTGCGGGCCGCCTCCGGGTTCACCCGCCGCGCCAACTCGGTGCTGCCGCTCGGCGACCCGGGCCTGCCGCTCGACGCGGCGCTGGACGCCGTGCGCCGCTGGTACGGCGAGCGGGGCCTGCCCGCCTACGTGCAGACCGCGACCGGCGCCGAGGGAACCCAGGAACTGCTGGGCGCGGAGCTGGAGCGGCGCGGCTGGGTGCGGGAGGTGACCGCCGAGCTGTGGATCGGGGCCCTGGCGCCGGTCGCCGACCGGGTGTCGGCCGAGGACGTGGCGGGCGTGGCGCTCGCCCGTGAGGCCGACGAGGCGTGGCTCGCCCGGTACCAGCGCAAAGGGGTGAGCGAGGTGGCCCTGAAGGTACTGGGGTCCGGACCGTCGGTGTGGTTCGCGTCCGTGCCGGGCGACGAGGGGGCGGCGCCGGCCGCCGTCGGGCGGTGTGTCGTGGACGGGCGGTGGGCCGGCTTCGCCGCCGTCGAGGTGGATCCGGAGCAGCGTCGGCGGGGGCTGGCCACCGTGGTGATGGCCGCGCTGGCCGGGCGGGCGCTTCAGGAGGGGGCCTCGGCCGCCTGGCTCCAGGTGGAGACCGACAACGTGGGGGCGCGCGCCCTGTACGAGGCGCTGGGCTTCGCGCCCCACCACGCGTACCACCACTACCGGGAGCCGGGGGCTGGTGCGCCGTGAACGCGTGGGAGCCCGGGGATGCGCGGCGGCGGTTCGGCGAGGAGGCGCGGGCCGAGCGGCCCGACCTGTCCGTGCTGTGCCTGCTGATGGGGGCGGAGGCGGACCCCGCGCTGGACGAGGCCGGCCTGGACGCCGCGCAGGTCGAGCTGGACGCGCTGGCCGGGCAGGTGCCGTTCCGGCCGGGCGGTCCGCGGGCATGGGCGGAGGCGCTGCGGGAGCTGCTGGGTGAGCGGTACGGGTTCCGCGGCTCCCCGGCGGACTACCGGCGGCTGGAGTCCTCGCTGCTGCACGAGGTGCTGCGGCGCCGGCGCGGGCTGCCGATCCTGCTGTCGGTGGTGTGGCTGGAGGTGGCGCGCAGGGCGGGGGCACCGGTGTACGGGGTGGCCCTGCCCGGGCACTTCGCGGTGGGGTTCGGGCCGCCCGGCGACCTGGAGCGGCAGGTGCTCGTCGATCCCTTCGACGGGGGCCGGGTGCTCACGGCCGGTGACGCGGACCGGCTGGTGAGCGGGGCGACGGGGGCCCGGCTGGAGCCGTCGATGCTGACGCCGGCCGAGCCGCTGGAGGTGGTGATGCGCATCCTGAACAACATCCGGTCGTGGGCGGCGGCCCGGCCCGAGCGGTCCGACGTGGCGCTGTGGGCGGTGGAACTGTCGCTGCTGGTGCCGTCCCATCCGGCGCGGCTGCGCTACGAGCGGGGGCAGGTGCTGGTGCGGCGCGGGGACTTCCTCGGCGGGGCGGCGGAGCTGGAGGAGTACGCGGGGCTGGTGGAGGTGGTGGACGAGGCCGCCGCCGCGCGCGTACGGCAGGAGGCCCAGGCCGCGCGGGCCCTGATGAACTGACCCGGCACCGCCGGATCGCCCCGCCCGGCCGGACCGCCGTCATGGCCGGTCGCCTCACGGCCGGTCCGGCGTCATGGCCGGCCCGCCCTCACCGCCGAGGAGGAGGTCGAGGGGGGGTGGACTTGCCGGCTCCGTTGGGCCCGAGCAGGGCCACGGTCTGCCCCGGGTGCAGGGTGAGGCTGAGGCCGTCCACCGCCCGTACGTCCCCGAAGCCCTTGCCGACCTGGTCGAACTCGACCACCGGTGGTGTCGTCGTCATGGGTCGATCGTCGCGCCGGGGGCCGGGCGGGCGGCAGTGTCGGCCGTCCGGAGTGCCGTATGGCAGATGTCATGCGGGTGTCTTCGCGCAGGTCTCGTGCGCGGCCCTGGCCGGGGTCCCCGGCGGGGCCGTACCGGGCCGTACCAGGCCGTACCGGGCCGTACCCGGCCGGGACGCGCGAGGGGCACCCGGTGGTGGTGCTGGTGCCGGGTGCCCCTCGCGGATGGGGTGCGTCAGCTCGGGTCGGTCTCGATGACCCCGACCCGGTCGGTGGTGCTCTTCAGCGCCAGGCGCAGGGCTCCGATGACGTCCTGGACGGTGACGTCGGTCTTCTGGCCGGTGGCGCGGGTGATCTTGACGCCGTCGAAGGTGCCGCCGTACAGCTCCTTCAGGGCCGCCTCGTCGTAGCTGTCGACGAGCTTGCCGTCGACGGCCTTGACCTTGAGGAACTTCCAGAGGGAGTTCTCGGGGCTGAAGGCGACGCTGTGCGCCGCGTCGGTCTGCACCGTGACGGTGCCGGACATCGCCGGTTCGGCGAACTCCTTCATCATCCGGTCGACCTCGGCATCGGAGACCGTGGGCTGCTTGGTGGTCGTCGGGACCTTCACCGGTGTGGTGGTGCCGTTCTCCACCAGGGCCCGGTAGGCGGTCACGACGGCCGTCTCGGCCTGGGTCGCGTCGATGCCCTTGCCGGCCTTGCCGTAGACGGCGACGGCCTTGCCCGCCTTGAAGGTGATCGAGCCGTCGGTGGCCGAGCCGGAGCCGCCCGCGGCGCTCTCCAGGGCGGCCTGGAGCTTCTCCTCGTCGACCGGCATGACCGGCTCGACCACGCGCTGCTGCCCGAACAGCGAACCGATCACCGAGACGGGGTTGTAGTCGCTGTGGGCCGCCTCGTCGACCGTGGCCTGCATGTCGAACTGGAGGCCCGCCTGGTCCGGCTTCAGGGTGACGGTGCCGCCGTCCACGGACAGCTTCAGCGCCTGGTTCACCCGGCTGTCGAAGGCGCTGTCCAGCTTCTTGACGGCGTCGTCACGGGTGCCGCCGCCGATGTCCACGCCGAGCACGGTGGTGCCCTTGGGCACGTCGGAGTGGTTCATCAGCAGGCCGGCCCCGTAGACGCCGGCGGCGCCGACCACGACCAGGCCGCCGAGCAGGACCAGCTTGCTGCGGCCCTTCTTCTTTTTCTTCTTCGAGTCGGCGGCGGGCGTGCTCTGCGCGGCCGGCTCGGTCTGCTGCGGCGGGGTGTGCGGCAGCGGCCCATCGGGGTGCGCGCCGGGCGCGAACGGCCCGCCGGGACCGGCGCCCTGGCCGCCCGGGGACACGACCGGGATGCCGCTGGTGACGGTCTGCCCGGAGACGTTGTCATGACGGCCGTAGCCGCCGCCCGGGCCCGGCTCGGGGGCCGGCTGCTGCGGGGTGAGGATCGCGGTGTCGTCGCTGAGACCACCACCGGGGAAGTGCGGCCCGGTGCCGGGACCACCCTGCGCACCCGGACCACCGGGACCACCGGGACCGCCGGGACCGGCGTGCGCGCCGGGGCCGCCGGGCGCGCCGGGGCCGCCGGGCGCGCCGGGGCCGCCGGGCGCCTGGGGAGCGCGGGGGGCGCCCACCGTGCCGGTGGCGGCGCCGGACGCCGTGCCGTTCATCGGCGGGACCAGCGGGCCGTCGCCGGTGACCGGGCCGCCGGTCGGACCGGCGGGACCCTGCGGGCCGCTCCTGCCACGGCGGCCGGCGCCGTCCGGAGCGCTGAAGTCCCTGGGCCCGCCGGGGGCGTCCGCCCCGGTGAAGCCGTTCGGCCCACCGGGCGCACCCGGAGCACCGGAAACACCCGGGGCGCCGGGGACGCCGCCCCGGCCGTTCGCCGGGGCGTAGCCGTTCCGGCCGCCGCCGTCGTCCGAGACGTACGGCAGGTCGTCGCGGCGCGGCTCGGTGCCGCCGCCCTGCCCCGGACGCGTGCCGCCCGCCAGCGGGCCCGCGGCGAGCGCCTCGGTCACGTCGAAGGAGCCGGTGCCGCCGCCGTGCCCCGGCGCCACCGGACCGCCGGTGGCGCCGCCGGGCAGCCCGGCGCCGTTCGCACCGCCGGAGCGGGGGGCGCCCGGCGCGCTCGTCGGGCCGCCGGCGCCACCGGGCCGCCCGGAGCCCGGACGCGCGCCACCGGGCGCGCCGGCACCGGGTCCGCCCGGACGCGGGGCGCCGGCGCCCGCGACGCCGTTGGCGCCCGTGGGGGAACCGCCCGCGGCCGCGGCTCCGTTGGCCGCGCCGCCGCCCTGACCGGCCTTGGCCGGCGCGGACTTGCGCGGCGCGAACCAGTCGCTGGTCTTCTCCCCTGCCGTCGGCGCCTGCGCGGCGGGCGGTTCGGCGGTGCTCGCGGCGGACGCGGAACTCCCGTTCCCGGCGGCCGCGGACGCCGCCGGGGCGCCCGCTTCCGCGGGGGAGCCCTGCGTCCGGGCGTCGGCACCGCCGTCGCCCGCGCCCTCGGCGTCCGCCACGGGCTTGCGCACGACGACCGGCGGAATGGGCCGCGACCCGGGGATGTTGATCCGGATCCGGGTCGTCAGCGTGGTCTCGGTCTTGCGTTCCTCCGGCTGCGCGGCCGAACGGCCCGCGTCCGCACCGCCGTCGGACACCACCGGTGTGCCGTAGGGCGGGGTGCCCGAGGGGTATGCGGCTCCGCCGCGCCCGTGGGGCCCGGAGGACGGACTGTCAGTTTCACGACTCAAGGCAGGTTCTCCAGGTTGGCTCCGCCGCCCGCCACGACCTCAGAGGCGGCCCGGCGGCGCGCACCACCATACTGGCCACTTCTGGCGCTTATCCCACGACCGCCGTC
The DNA here is from genome assembly GCF_055563235.1 of Streptomyces sp. NPDC003248. NCBI lineage: Bacteria > Bacillati > Actinomycetota > Actinomycetes > Kitasatosporales > Streptomycetaceae > Streptomyces > Streptomyces sp. NPDC003248. The sequence goes on from NZ_JBVHDT010000004.1 coordinate 492,776, forward strand.
GAAACCCGCACCGGACCCGCACGGTTCCGGTACGGCGAAGCGGTACGTCACTTGTCAAGTCGGACGTCGTCGCCGACGGGTTGCCGCCCCGGAGCAAGGGTGGCGCAGATCACAGCCAGCGCCATACCGCCGAGCAGGAAGAGGTAGGAGCCGCCTCCCGCGCCGAACATGAAGTCGCCTTCGGGGCGGGCCGTGGTGAGCAGGACGACGGCGATCATCCAGCCCGCGGCGGGGGCGACGGCCCCGCCCCGCCCGCGGAGGGCACGCGCCCCGCCGAGGAAGAGGCCGGCGGCGCCCGCGAGCGCGAGCAGCAGTCCGCCCGGGAACCAGCCGGACTGGACGAGCGCCCCGGCGGCGCCGGTGACCGCGCCGAGCAGCAGCAGGCCCAGGTAGGCGGCGGCCCGTCCGGCGGAGGGCGGACGCAGCGGCTGGGCGAGCGGGGAGCCGTGACCGGACATCAGGCCTCCTCCCCCACGCCGGCGAACAGGTCGGTCTCCCGGCCGGGGCCCGCCACCGGACCGCCGCGCACCAGTTGGTAGTACTCCGTGGTGAACAGGGGTTGCGCGAGCTCGTTGGAGAGCACGAAGGAACGCCCGTCGGGGGCGACCTCGATCTGGGTGGCGTGCGCGCGCATCGCGGCGGCCTTGGCGGCGGCGTGGGCGGTGCCGTCGATCTCGGTGGTGATCAGCTCGTCGTCGACGACGCCGGGGACGTCCGCGACCGTCGCGCTCTCGGTGAAGGGCAGGCCGGGCAGCTCGTCCCGGAGCCGGTCGAAGGCGGCCTCGGCGACGGAGCGCGGGACGCGGTTCCAGTAGACCTTGGGGACGCTCCAGCCGGCGTCGGCGGCCCGCTCCACGGCGCGCATGGCGACGCGGTGGGCCTGGATGTGGTCGGGGTGGCCGTAGCCGCCGTCGTCGTCGTAGGCGACGAGCACCTGGGGGCGCAGCTCCAGGATCACCTCGGCGAGCAGGGCGGCGGCGCCGTCGACGTCGGCCTGCCAGAAGCAGCCGGGGTCGTCGTTGTCGGGGATGCCCATCATCCCGGAGTCGGCGAAGCGGCCGGCGCCGCCGAGCAGCCGGACGTCGTGCACGCCGAGCTCCGCGGTGGCGGCCCGCAGCTCGCGCAGGCGGTGCTCGCCGAGGGCGGCGCCCGTGAGGTGCCGCAGCTCCGGCGGGATGACCTCGCCGCGTTCACCGAGGGTGCAGGTGACCAGGGCCACGTGCGCTCCGCCGGCCGCGTACCCGGCCATGGTCGCGCCGTTGTTGATCGACTCGTCGTCCGGGTGCGCGTGCACCAGCAGCAGACGTCGAGCGGGCAGTTCCGTCATGCGCCCAACCCTACGAGGCTCCCGCCTGGTCATGGGGCGACGGCTCCCCAAGGGGATCAGACGGCGTCGCCCGGCTCCCCGAAGATCTCTCCGGCGGATGCGGCGGTGACGGCACGAATCGGCCAGTGGCGCATGAGGTTGGGGTCGTCGTGGTGAGTGGTCGGGGCCGACGTCCCGCGTCGGCCGGGCGGCGACACCCGACGGTGGTCAGGTCCTCGCCTTGGGATTGCAGGACCCGGCGGGGGTCGGCGCTCGTCCGTGACGCGACGTTGAGAGTGGGGCAGGCAACGGCGTCCGACTTCCGCCCAGTTGGTGATGTTCACTCTCGCGAGTGAGGCACCTCTCGGGCGCGCCCGTTCCACCGGAGCACGGGCGGGTGGGCTCCGGCGAGGACGAGGTTTCCTCGATGCCGTCACCCGAGGTGGCACCCCACACTTACCGTGACAGTGACGAGCCGATCACACAGGGCGACGGCGTGGTGGGCTGTCCAGCGTTGTCCGGGCCGCCGGAGCGGTGTGCACGGGTAAGGCGTCGTTGCCAGGTCGTACGACGGGAGGGCGCGGAATGAGCGTGGACACTGACACGAGGCAGCTCGAGGGCCAGGCGGACGAGCCGGGCTGGGAGGTGGAGCCCGACGACGAGTGGGGCATCGCGGTCGTCGCCACGGTGGGGCGGCAGATCAGGCTGCGGCGCGAGGCCGTGGGGATGCGCGCCGGCCAGTTCGCGGAGGCCCTCGGATACGGCGAGGACCTGATCTACAAGATCGAGGGCGGGAAGCGGATTCCCCGGCCGGAGTTCCTGGACCGGGCGGACGAGCTGCTGGGGGCGGGCGGGCTGCTGGCGGCGATGAAGGAGGACGTGGAAAAGGTCCGGCACCCCAGGAAGCTCCGGCAGCTGGCGGAGATGGAGGCAAAGGCCGCGGAGCTGCTCTCGTACGGCAACCACAATCTGCACGGTCTGCTACAGACGGAAGAGTACGCACGGGCGCTGCTGAAGACGCGGCGGCCGGTGACCCCCGAAGACCAACTGGAGCAGGCTGTGGCGGCGCGCATGGCCAGGAAGGCGATCTACGAGCGCTCACCAGCCCCTGAACTCAGCTTCATCCTGGAAGAGACGACGCTGAGGCGCCCGGTCGGAGGCAAGATGGTGTGGCGCCGACAGCTCGAACACCTGCTGGAGGTCTCGCTGTTGCGGCACGTCGAAATCAGGTGATGCCGACAGACCGCTGGGACCACCCTGGGACGGGAGGGCGGATCCAGGTGCTGAAGTTCCTGGACGGCACGGCAGTTGGGCGCATGGACGACGAGTTCAACGGCCGTCCCGTCCACGACCCGAAGCAGCTCCGGATCCTCGAACTGCGCTATGGCATCATCCGGGCCGAGGCTCTGACCACACGGGAGTCACTGGCCTTCGTCGAGCAACTGGTGGGAGAGACATGATCCGCAAGGACTCTGCCGAAGACGCGTTCACGTTGGCGTGGTGCAAGAGCAGCTACAGCGACAGCAGCAACCCGAGCGACTGCGTCGAGATCGCCACCACCCCCGACACCGTCCACGTCCGCGACTCCAAGCACACCGAAGGACCACGCCTCCGGCTCTCGCCGGGGGCCTGGGCCGCCTTCGTGCCGTACGCGTCCGAAGGCTGACGGTCCGCTCACCCCGGACCGAGGGGAGAACGCCCGAAGCCGGGTGGCTTACGGACCCCGATCCGGGGAAGGCGCGGAAATAGACGACCGGAGCCGGGCTCCGGTCGACCGCTCACCGGAGCCACGGGCCGGCACGCGTCAGAACTTGATGCTGCCGATCATGCTTGCCACGCTCGTCGTCAGATCGCTGATCGTCCCCGCCATGGTCGAGGAGGCGAGGTAGAAGCCGAGCAGCATGCAGACGACCGCGTGACCGCCCTTCAGCCCTGACTTCTTGATCAGCAAGAAGACGATGATCGCCAGCAGCACCACCGCCGAAATCGAGAGTGCCACGGCGGCTCACCTCCAAGAACCCGGGAACGTGGGGGAAAGTACAGAGCGGGAACGCGTAAAACCGTACAACTGCCAGCAGGTTCATACCCACACAGCGCTAGTGATCATAACTATGAGTGCGTGCGCATCGAGTGGCGCACAGCCGCACAAGGGGGCGCATGGCCAATATGGTCGGGGTATGACGACCGAGTCGGACTCCTTCCCCCGGCGGCTCGCCCGCACCCAGCGTTTCACGCTCGGCGCGCCGCGTTCGTTCACGGTGGCCCCCGACGGCTCCCGTGTCGTGTTCCTCCGCTCGTCCTCCGGCACGGACCGGGCGAACGCGCTGTGGGTGCTCGATCCGGCGGACGGCCGGGAGCGCGTGGCGGCGGACCCGCGCGCCCTCCTGGGCGGCGCCCCGGAGGACCTCCCGCCCGAGGAGCGGGCACGCCGCGAGCGCAGCCGTGAGGGCGGCGCCGGCATCGTGGGCTACGCCACCGACGAGACCGTCGAGTTGGCGTCTTTTGCCTTGTCAGGGCGGCTTTTCACGGCGGAGCTGCGGGCCGGCACGGCGCGCGAACTCCCCGTCGCGGGGCCGGTGGTCGACCCTCGCCCCTCCCCCGACGGACGGCTGGTGGCGTACGTCGCCCGGGGTGCGCTGCGGGTGGTGGGCGCGGAGGGGGAGGGCGACCGGGTGGTCGCCGCGCCGGAGTCGGAGCCGGTTTCCTATGGATTGGCCGAGTTCATCGCGGCGGAGGAGATGGGGCGTTCGCGGGGGTTCTGGTGGTCCCCGGAGTCCGACCGGCTGCTCGTGGCGCGGGTGGACGACACGCCGGTGGAACGGTGGTGGATTTCCGATCCGGCCCATCCGAAACGTGACCCAAAACACGTGCCGTATCCAGCTGCCGGGACGGCCAACGCGGAGGTCCGGCTGTTCGTGTTCGGCCTCGACGGGGTGCGCACGGAGGTCGTCTGGGACCGTGCGCGCTACCCGTATCTGGCGCGAGTGCACTGGTCAGCGGGGGGTGCGCCGCTGTTGCTGGTCCAAGCGCGCGACCAGCGGACTCAGGTGTACCTGGCGGTGGACGCCGACTCCGGGGCGACCCGGATGGTGCACGCCGACGAAGATCGAGAATGGCTTGATCTTTTCCCTGGAGTGCCGTGCTGGAGCCCGTCGGGACAACTTGTCCGAATCACCGACGAGGGCGGTGCGCGGGTCCTCGCGGTCGGCGAACGGCCGCTGACGGGGGCCCAGCTGCACGTACGGGCGGTGCTGGACGTGACGGCCGACGACGTACTGGTCTCGGCGTCGGCCGGGGAGGACGCGGCGGCACGGGAGACCGGCGAGGTGCATGTCTACCGCGTCAGCGAACTCGGCGTCGAGCGCCTCTCGCAGGAGCCGGGGGTGCACTCGGCGGTGCGCTCGGGGGGCGTGACCGTGATGGTATCGGCGGTGCCCGGCCGGCCGGGGAGCCGGGCCCTGGTCCAGCGGGACGGGAAGACCGTGGCGACTGTCCGGTCGTATGCGGAAGATCCCGGTCTGTCCCCCCGCGTGCGCTTCACCGAGGGGGGCGCACGGAGAATCCCGTGCGCCGTGCTTATGCCTACGGACTACCCCGGTGACACCTCACTGCCGGTGCTCCTCGACCCCTACGGCGGACCGCACGGGCCGCGGGTGCTCGCCGCGCACAACGCGCACCTGACCTCCCAGTGGTTCGCCGACCAGGGCTTCGCGGTGGTCGTCGCGGACGGCCGGGGCACGCCCGGCCGCTCCCCCGGCTGGGAGAAGGCGATCCACGGGGACTTCACGGTCGCCCTCGACGACCAGATCGAGGCGCTCCGGGACCTGGCCCGGAGCCACCCCCTGGACCTGTCCCGGGTGGCGATCCGCGGCTGGTCCTTCGGCGGCTACCTGGCGGCCCTGGCGGTGCTGCGCCGCCCGGACGTCTTCCACGCGGCCGTCGCGGGCGCCCCGGTGACCGACTGGCGGCTCTACGACACCCACTACACCGAGCGGTACCTCGGCGACCCGGCCGCGGCCGCCGGGACGTACGCGCACAACTCGCTCGTCACCGACGAGGGGCTCTCCGCGCCGGCCGGCCCGCACCGCCCGCTGATGATCGTGCACGGTCTCGCCGACGACAACGTGGTCGTCGCCCACGCCCTGCGCCTGTCCTCCGCCCTGCTGGCCGCCGGCCGCCCGCACGAGGTGCTGCCGCTGTCCGGGGTCACGCACATCACCCCGCAGGAACAGGTCGCGGAGAACCTGCTGCTGCTCCAGGTGGACTTCCTCAAGCGGTCCCTGGGCCTCACGGGCGGCACCGGCGGACGCCCCGGCGGCTGAGACACGGCAACGGGCCGGGAGACATGGCGCTCCCGGCCCGTTCACGGCACCCGCACGGCCGTACGCTGTTCAGCCTGACGCGTCCGTATATCGGAACCGGGTCGGCCAAGTTGCCTGCGTGTTAACGCGATTACTGCACACATGTACCGCTATGCGTCTCCCTGGGCACGATCTTCGCGTGACCGCTCCGGCGGGACGACCTTCTTCTCCTCCGCGAAGTGGCACGCCGAGTCGTGGGCCGCGGGGCCGCCCACGGCGCGGAACCACGCCGGGACCGCGAGCGCCGGCACCTCCACCGCGCACCGCTCCCGCGCCTTCCAGCAGCGGGTGCGGAAGCGGCAGCCGGAGGGGATGCTGGTCGGCGACGGCACGTCACCCGAGAGGATGATCCGCTCCCGGCGCTCCCGCGCGTCGGGGTCGGGCACCGGCACCGCCGACAGCAGGGCCTGGGTGTACGGGTGGGTGGGGTGGTCGTAGATCGCGGTGTCGCTGCCGGTCTCCACGATCCGCCCGAGGTACATCACCGCGACCCGGTCCGAGATGTGCCGCACGACGGACAGGTCGTGCGCGATGAAGAGGTACGACAGCTCGAACTCGCTCTGGAGCCGGTCGAGGAGGTTGACCACCTGGGCCTGGACCGACACGTCCAGCGCGGAGACCGGCTCGTCGGCGACGATCACCTCGGGGCGCAGGGCGAGCCCGCGCGCGATGCCGATGCGCTGGCGCTGGCCGCCGGAGAACTGGTGCGGATAGCGGTTGACGTACTCGGGGTTGAGACCCACGACGTCCAGCAGTTCCCGCACCCGCCTCCGCCGGTCGCCCTTGGGGGCCGCCTCGGGGTGGATCTCGTACGGCTCCCCGATGATGTCCCCGACCGTCATCCGGGGGTTGAGGGAGGTGTAGGGGTCCTGGAAGACCATCTGGATGTTGCGGCGGACGGCCTTGAGGGCCCGGCCCGACAGCCGGGTGATGTCCTCGCCCCGGTACCGGATGCGGCCCGCCGTCGGCCGTTCCAGGTGGACCAGCATCCTGGCGACCGTGGACTTGCCGCAGCCCGACTCCCCCACGATGCCCAGGGTCTCGCCCCGGCCGAGCGCGAAGTCGACGCCGTCGACCGCCTTCACCGCGCCGACCTGCTTCTTGAAGAGGACGCCGCGGGTGAGCGGGTAGTGCTTGACGAGCCCGCTCACCTCCAGGATCGGCTCAGCCGTCGGCACCATGCAGGCACTCCCTCCAGAAGTGGCAGGCGCTGCCCCGGTCCTCGTCCACCGCGTACAGCGGCGGCACGTCGGTCCGGCACACGTCCCGGGCCATCGGGCAACGCGGGTGGAAGGGGCAGCCGGGCGGGATGTCCATGAGGTTCGGCGGCAGGCCCTTGACGGCGTAGAGCTCCCGGCCCTTCCGGTCCAGGCGCGGGACGGAGTCCAGCAGCCCCCGGGTGTACGGGTGGGCCGGCGCCTTGTAGAGGCCGTGCACCGGGGCCGACTCCACGATCCGGCCCGCGTACATCACGGCGATGCGGTCGGCGACGTCGGCGACCACGCCCAGGTCGTGGGTGATGAGGATCAGGCCCATGCGGTACTCGCGCCGCAACTCGGCGAGCAGGTCCATGACCTGGGCCTGCACGGTGACGTCGAGGGCGGTGGTCGGCTCGTCGGCGATGATGAGCGCCGGTTCCAGGGCCAGCGCCATCGCGATCATGATGCGCTGGCGCATGCCGCCGGAGAACTGGTGCGGGTAGTCCCTGACCCGCTCCCTCGCCGCCGGGATGCGCACCCGGTCCATCAGCTCGACGGCGCGGGCCCGCGCGTCCCTGCGCGACAGGCCCCGGTGGACGACGAACATCTCGCCGAGCTGGTCGCCCACCGTGAGCACGGGGTTGAGGGCCGACAGCGCGTCCTGGAAGATCATCGCCAGTTGCGCGCCGCGGACCGCGCGGCGCTCCTCCTCCTTCAGCTTCAGCAGGTCCCGGCCCCGGAAGAGGATCTCGCCGCCGGTGATCCGACCGGGCGGGGTGTCGAGGATGCCCATGACCGCCTGGGCGGTGACGGACTTGCCGGAGCCGGACTCGCCGAGCACGGCGAGCGTCTCGCCCGCGTCGACGCCGTAGGAGACGCCGTTGACGGCCTTCGCGACGCCGTCGCGGGTGCGGAACTCGATGTGCAGGTCGCGTACGTCGAGCAGCATGACGCCGTCACCTCAGCTTCGGGTCGAGGGCGTCGCGCACCGCGTCGCCCAGCATGATGAACGCGAGGACGGTGACCGCCAGCGCGCCGGAGGGCCACAGCAGGGCGTGCGGGGCGTTGCGGATGTAGGGGGAGGCGGCGGAGATGTCGATGCCCCAGGAGACGGTCGGCGGCTTCAGGCCGACGCCGAGGTAGGACAGGGTCGCCTCCAGCGCGATGTACGTGCCGAGCGCGATGGTCGCCACGACGATCACCGGGGCGACGGCGTTGGGCGCGATGTGCCGCAGCAGCGTCCGGGCGGGGGAGGCGCCCAGGGCGCGGGCGGCCTGGACGTAGTCGTGCTGCCGGGCGGTGATGACCGAGCCGCGGGCGATCCGGGAGATCTGCGGCCAGCCGAGCAGCACCATGAACCCGATGACCGGCCAGACCGTGTCGCCGGTCACCACGGACAGCAGGACCAGACCGCCGAGGACGACCGGGATCGCGAAGAAGATGTCGGTGATCCGGGACAGGACCGCGTCCCCCGCCCCGCCGAAGAACCCGGCGAGCCCGCCGAGCACGCTGCCGAGGACGGCGACGCCCAGCGTGGCCAGGACACCGACCGTGACGGACGTACGGGCGCCGTGGACGGTCCTGGTGTAGACGTTGCAGCCCTGTCCGTCGTAGCCGAAGGGAGCGCCCGGCTGGGAGCCCTCCTGGGCCTTGGCGAGGTCGCACGACAGGGGGGAGCCGGAGGCGATCGCCGAGGGCCACACGGAGACGAACACCAGGAAGAGGATGACCAGGGAGGAGAGGAGGAAGACCGGGTTGCGGCGCAGGTCGCGCCAGGCGTCGGACCACAGGGAGCGCGGTTTGGCGGCGGGCCCGGTGTCGTCCGGGCCCCGCGGCGCCGCCTCCAGCGACGCGCCCTCGCTCGTCGCGAGGTCCATCGTGCCGCCCATGCCGGTCCCGGCGACGGCGCCGCCGGGCGCGTACGGCTGCTCCGGCATCGCGTACGGCCGCTCGGACATCGCGTACGGCTGCTCAGACATAGCGGATCCTCGGGTCGAGTACGGCGTACAGGAGGTCGACCAGCAGGTTGGCCACCAGGAAGACCAGCACCAGGACGGTCACGAAGCCGACCACGGTCTGGGTGCTCTGGCGGAGGATGCCCTGGTAGAGCTGGAAGCCGACGCCGTGGATGTTGAAGATGCGCTCGGTGACGATGGCGCCGCCCATCAGGGCACCGATGTCGGTGCCGATGAAGGTGACCACGGGGATCAGGGAGTTGCGCAGCAGGTGCCGGGTGACGACCCGGTGCCGGGGCAGTCCCTTGGCGACGGCGGTGCGGACGTAGTCGGAGCGCCGGTTCTCCGCGATGGAGGTGCGGGTCAGGCGGGTGACGTAGGCCAGGGAGACCGAGGCCAGCACCAGGCCCGGGACGATCAGCTCGTCGAAGCCGGCCGCCGGGGACACCGACGGTGCGATCCACCCCCACTCCACGCCGAGCAGCAGTTGCAGCAGCAGGCCGGTGACGAAGGTGGGGACGGAGATGACGACGAGGGTGGCGAGGAGGACGCCGGTGTCCACGGGCCGGCCCCGGCGCAGGCCCGTGACGACGCCCAGGGTTATGCCGACGACGAGCTCGAAGAGGATCGCGACGATCGTCAGCCGGACGGTGACCGGGAACGCCGTCGCCATCAGCTCGGTGACCGGCCGGCCGTCGAACGCCGTGCCGAAGTCGCCGGTGAAGACGTTCCCCATGTAGGTCAGGTACTGCCGCCACACCGGCTGGTCGAGGCCGAACTCCTTCCGGAGCCGGGCGGCGGTGGCCGGGTCGCACTCGCGGTCGCCGCAGAGTCCCGCGACGGGGTCGCCCATCACGTGCACCATCAGGAAGATCAGCAGGGTGGCGCCGACGAACACCGGGACCATCTGGAGCAGGCGCCGGATCACATACCGCCCCATGGCGGGTCAGCTGACCTTGATCTCGTCGTAGACGGGGACGGAGAACGGGTTGAGCCGTACGCCGGACAGCCGCTGCGAGTAGCCGGCGCTGCCGTTCTGGTACCAGAGCGGGATGGCGGCCATGCTGTCCCGGACGACCTCCTCGGCCTGCTGGAACTTGGCCACGGCCGCGGCGGTGTCGGTCTCGGCGTTGGCCTCGTCGACGAGCCGGTCGAACCGCGCGTCGGACCACTTGCCGTCGTTGGAGGAGGCGTTGGTGTAGTAGAGCGGCTGGAGGAAGTTCTGGATGAGGGGGTAGTCCATCTGCCAGCCGGCCCGGAAGGGGCCCGCCAGCTTCTTCTCGGTGATCCGGCCGCGGTAGTCGGCGAAGGTGCCGACCGGGTCGGCGACGCAGGCCCGGTCGTTGCCCAGGGCGTTGTTGATGGAGTTGCAGACCGCGTCGACCCACTGCTTGTGGGAGCCGCTGTCCGCGTTGTACGTGATCTTCACCTGGCCGCCGGGGAGGCCGCCGCCCTCCTTGATGAGCTTCCTGGCCGCCTCGGGGTCGTAGGCGCAGGCGTCCCCGCACAGGCCCTTCTTGTAGCCGCCGTCCTCCCCGAGCACCGGGGAGGTCCAGTCGGTGGCGGGGGTGCGGGTGTTCTGGAAGATCGTCCGGGTGATCTGCTCGCGGTCGATCGCCCGGGACAGGCCGGTGCGGACCTTGGCGGAGCCGGCCTTGTTCCAGTCGGGGTCGTAGTAGGGGAAGGCGAGCGTCTGGATGATGCCGGCGGGGGTGTTGAGGTAGCGGTCGCCCAGGTCGTTCTTCACGTTCCTGAGCTGGGCGGCGGGCACGTCGTCGACGAGGTCGAGGTTGCCGGCCATCAGGTCGGTGTAGGCGGTGTTGTTGTCGGTGTACACCTTCAGGGTGACCCCGCCGTTGCGCGCCTTGTCCGGCCCCGGGTACCCCGCCCAGGTGCGCAGTTCCATCTGGGAGCCCTTGGTGTAGGACTGGATCGCGTACGGGCCGTTGCCGACGGGCTTGGCCAGCCAGGCCGCGTGGTCGGTGAAGAAGGCCCGCGGCAGCGGCGCGAAGGCGGGATAGCCGAGGGTGTCGGGGAAGGTCGAGAACTTCTGCGTCAGCCGGACCGTGAACGTACGGTCGTCGACGACCTCCAGGCCGGAGAGGGTGTCGGCGCTCTGTTCGCCGCCGTCGTTCGGGTGGACCCGGTCGTAGCCCTCGACGTACTCGAAGAAGTACGCGTTCCGCTGCTTGTTCCGCAGGCTCGCGCCGTAGTTCCAGGCGTCCACGAAGGACCGCGCGGTCACCTTCTCCCCGTTGCTGAACGTCCAGCCGTCCTTGACGGTGATCGTGAAGTTCCGCGAGTCGGAGGTCTCGATCTTCTCAGCGAGCATGTCCTCGGCCTTGCCGGTCTCCGGGTCGTACCGCTTCAGGTTGCGGAAGATCATGTCGAGGACCTTGCCGCCCTGCACCTCGTTGGTGTTGGCGGGCTCCAGCGGGTTCTGCGGGTCCCCCCAGGAGGAGCTGAGCACCGCGGCGGTGTCGCCGCCGCTGTCCGCCCCGCCTCCGCAGCCCGCCGCCGCGAGGGCTGCCGCCGCCGCGCCCGCGGCCCATCTGGCGTGCGTCGCTCCGCGCATGGAGTGCCTCCTCGTCCGCCGATCCCTTGCTGGGTCAGCTTCCGAGGAGGTGCCGCGCGGCGCACGTTCGTCCGGTCCGTATGGGTACGGGGTTGCTCCACAGGAGCGTACGGAGGAACATCCGGCGGACAACGGGACCGGGGGCGGGAGCGCTCGCTCCCGCCCCCGGTCCCGGGTGGTTCGGCGTGGCCGGTGCCCCGGCCGGAGGGGTCCGCCGGATCAGCTCTTGTCGACGTCCGCGGTGCCGTGCTCCTCCAGGGCCTTCAGGCCCGGGTCCATCACCACGTCCTCGGTGCGGGCCTTGGTGCTGGGCGCCTCGGGGAAGTGGCAGGCCGTCAGGTGGCCCTCCTTGTTCCCGCCGAGGCGGACCAGCGGGGGCTCCTCGGTCGCGCACTTGTCCTGCGCCTTCCAGCAGCGGGTGCGGAAGCGGCAGCCGGACGGCGGGGCGATCGGCGAGGGGACGTCGCCCTCCAGGCGGATGCGCTCCCGTTTCTCCGCGTCGATGTCGGCGTCCGGCACGGCGGACAGCAGCGCGTGCGTGTAGGGGTGGCGGGGCCGGTTGTAGATCGAGTCGCGGTCCGCGATCTCGACGATCTTCCCGAGGTACATCACCGCGACGCGCTGCGAGAAGTGCCGCACGATCGCCAGGTCGTGGGCGATGAAGACGAACGCGATGCCCATCTCCCGCTGCACTTCCTGGAGCAGGTTCACGACCTGCGCCTGGATCGACACGTCGAGGGCCGAGACCGGCTCGTCGGCGACGATCAGCTGGGGCTGGAGGGCGATGGCCCGCGCGACGCCGATGCGCTGGCGCTGGCCGCCGGAGAACTCGTGCGGGAAGCGGTTGTAGTGCTCCGGGTTGAGACCGACGATCTCCAGGAGCTCACGGACGCGCTTCTCCCGGCCGCCCGGCGGGTTGATCCCGTTGATCTCCATCGGGCCCGAGATGATCGTGCCCACGGTCTGCCGGGGGTTCAGCGAGGCGTACGGGTCCTGGAAGATCATCTGGATCTCGGACCTGACCGGCGCCAGCTCCTTGCGGCCGGCCCGGCTGATGTCCCGGCCCTTGTACTCGATGGTGCCCGAGGTCGGCTCGTACAGCCGGGTCAGCAGCCGGCCGGTCGTCGACTTGCCGCAGCCGGACTCGCCGACGAGGCCGAGGCTCTCCCCCGGGAACACCTCGAAGTCGACGCCGTCGACGGCCTTCACCGCGCCGACGGTGCGCCGGATCGGGAAACCGCCCTTGATCGGGAAGTGTTTGGTCAGACCGCTGACTTTCACCAGCGGTGCGGCGGCCTCGTCCCGCTGCTGCGGGATGGTGTCGGCGACCGCCGTGGTCGTCTTGCTGTTGTCGCTCATGGTGATGCCCCAGTCGCCGGTTTCCGCTCAGCCCAGCCGGGGCTGAATCGTGTCGATGAAGACCTGCTGCCGCTGCGCCTTCGTCAGATGACAGGCCGCGGCACGTCCCGCGGCGAGCAACGGGCGCTCACCCGAGCAACGCTCCCCGGAGACCAGGTCGGTGAACGCGCACCGCGGGTGGAACGGGCATCCCGTGGGCGGGTTGAGCAGCGAGGGCGGCGATCCGGGGATCGGCACCAGCGGCTCGTCGACGTCGGACGACAGGCGCGGCATCGAGCCCAGCAGACCCCAGGTGTACGGGTGCTCGGGCGCCTTGAGCACCTCGCGCACCGATCCGCGCTCCACGGCGCGGCCGGCGTACATCACCAGGATGTCGTCGGCCATGTTGGCGACCACACCGAGGTCGTGGGTGATCATGATGATCGCGGAGCCGAACTCCTGCTGGAGGTCCTTGAGCAGGTCCAGGATCTGCGCCTGGACCGTCACGTCCAGCGCCGTGGTGGGCTCGTCGGCGATGAGCAGGTCCGGGTCGCAGGAGAGCGCCATGGCGATCATGGCGCGCTGCCGCATACCGCCGGAGAACTGGTGCGGGTAGTCGTCGACCCGCTTCTGCGGGTGCGGGATGCCGACCTTCTCCAACAGGTCGATGGCGCGTACCCGGGCGTCCTTCTTGGAGGCGCCGGTGTGCTTCATGAACGGCTCGCCGATCTGCCGGCCGACCGTGTAGTACGGCGACAGCGCGGTCAGCGCGTCCTGGAAGATCATCGCCATCTTCTTGCCGCGCAGCGTCTCCAGCTGCTTCTCACTGGCGTCGGTCAGCTCCTGGCCGTCCAGCCGGATCGACCCGTCGACGGCGGTGTTCTTGCGGTTGTGCAGGCCGAGGACGGCCAGGTTGGTCACCGACTTGCCGGAGCCGGACTCGCCCACGATCCCGAGGGTCCTGCCGCGCTGGAGGTCGAAGGAGAGCCCGTCCACCGCCTTGACGATGCCGTCCTCGGTGGAGAAGTGGACCTTGAGGTCGCGCACCGAGAGAAAGGCGTCCCCCGCGGCGGCGGCCGCGGCCTCGTCGGGCTTGGTCTGAGTGGTCACGGTGGTTCTCCTAGGACAGGCGCACGCGCGGGTCGATGACGGCGTACAGGGCGTCCACGATCAGGTTGAAGACGATGATGAGCGCGGCGCTGATCAGCATGACGCCCATCAGCATCGGCAGGTCCTTGTTGGTGACGGAGTCCAGCGCGAGCCGGCCGAGCCCCGCCAGGCCGAACGTCAGCTCGGTCGCCATACCGCCCGCCAGCAGCGCGGACAGGTCGATGCCGAGGATGGTGATGATCGGGATGAGGGAGCCGCGCCAGGCGTAGCGGAAGAAGGTGTAGTTGCCCGACATGCCCTTGGCCCGGGCCGCCTTCACATGCTCTTCCTGGAGCTGCTCGACCATCGAGGAGCGGCTCATGCGGGTGTAGTTGGCGGTGAAGATGGTCGCCAGCACGACCCAGGGGATCAGCAGGCCCATGAACCAGCCGCCGGGATCCTCGGTGAGCGGCACGTACTTCGGCTTGTCGAGCCAGCCGGTGCTGTAGACGAAGGCGAGCAGGAGCAGCGGGCCGAGGAAGTAGATCTGGAGGGAGCTGATGACCAGCGAGCCGGTGCTGAACACCTTGTCCAGCCAGGTGCCGCGGAACTTGGCGGCCAGCAGGCCGGCGCCGAGGCCGACGGTGAGGAAGACCACCAGGCTGCCGACGGTGAGCCAGACGGTCAGCGGGAAGCGGTCGAGGATGGTGTCCCAGACGTTCTGGTTGTTGGCGAAGGAGACGCCGAAGCAGGGGGCGTCGCAGTGGCCGACGGCGAAGTCACGGCCCGCGAAGATGCCGACCAGGAAGTCCCAGTACTGGGTGGTGACCGGCTGGTCGAGGCCGAGGTTCTTGTGAATGATCTCCAGCGCGTCCGGAGTGCAGTTCTTGCCACAGGCCAGCGTGGCCGGGTCCTGCGGGATGGCGAAGAACATGAAGAACGTGAAAGCACTGATCAACAGCAAGATCAGCGCCGCGCCGAACGTCCGGCGAATGAGGAATTGAAGCATGGCAGGCAGCTGCTCTCAGGACGGCGGCGATCGGGAGGGGTCTGCGGGAAGTCCGGGGCCCGGTGGGGGCGCTCCGCCGCGCGTCCCCCACCGGGTTCCCGGTTCTGACGGTTACTTCTTGAGGAAGATCCTGGTGACGTCCACGTAGCTCGAGTCGGAGCTGTAGCGGAGGCCGCCGATGTTCGAACCGAAGATCTGGAACACCTTGGTGTAGTAGATCGGGGCGGCCGGGTTGATCTCCTTGGAGATGTACTCGCTCAGCTCGGCCCAGGCCTTGGTGGCCTCCGTCGTGTCGGTGATCTTCTGGATGCGCTTGATCTCCGAGTTGACGTGGTCGTCGTTGATGTGCGCGTAGTTCGACGAACCGTCCTGGATCTGCGTGCCGTCGTAGAGCGGCGGGATGACCGTGGAGGCGGACGGCCAGTCCTGGCCCCAGCCGGTCATGTACAGGTCGTAGCCGTTGTTGACCTTGCCGACCTGCTCGTACCAGGTGGCGGAGTCGATCTCCTTCTTCTGGATGTCGAGACCGATCTTCTCCAGGGCGGTGGCGATCAGCACGGCCTGCTGCTGGCGGACCGGGGTGTTGCCGTAGGCGTAGACGAGCTTCTTGCCCTCGAAGCCGCCTTCCTTGATCAGCTTCTTGGCGGCCTCGATGTCGCCGTTGGGCTTGGACGCGCGGTCGAACGGGTCGAAGGACTCGTCGTAGCCCGGCGTGGTGGGCGAGATCAGCGAGTTGGCGACCTCACCGCCGTAGGCACCGCCGTCGGCCTTGAAGACCGAGGTGGCGGGCAGCGCCAGGGTGATGGCGTCCCGGAGCTTCTTGTCCTTGACGCGGTCCAGGTTGAAGTTGAGCTGCCACACGTAGGGCGCGTAGCCCTGGATGGTGCGCGCCATGGCGGCCTTGTCGCTCACCACGTTCTGGAGCTGCGTGGTGGCGACCTGGCCGGTGAACATCATCGCGTTCTTGGCCGTGCCCTGGTCGGCCAGGAGGGTCTTGGTCTGGTCCTCGTCATCGTGGTTCATCTCGATGGCGAAGCCGTCCACGTACTGGTGGCGCACCGAGTCGGACTTCGCGTCCCACTGGGGGTTCTTCACCAGCGTCATGGACTTGCCCGGCTTGAAGTCGGAGATCTTGTACGGCCCGGTGGCGACCGGGTCGGTGTCGTACTTCTCCTTGGTGTCCGTCTCCTCCGGGACGACGCTGTAACCCGGCATGGTCAGCGTCTGCGGGAGGTCGGGCTGCGCGTCCTTGAAGTGGAAGACGATCGTCTTCGCGTCCGGCGTCTCCAGGACGCTGTCCGGCAGGTGCTTGCCCTTGTCCGGGCCCGCGTACGCGTCGCGGTAGGCGGTGCCGGAGCCGGACAGCCACTGCTGGAGGTACGTCGGACCGTCGGTGATGTACGAGGCGTACAGGCGCTCGACCGTGTGGCGGATGTCCGCCGAGTCGATCGGGTTGCCGTTCTCGTCCTTCAGGTTGTCCTTCAGGGTGTACGTCCAGGTCTTGCCGCCGTCCGAGACCTGACCGGCGTCGGTGGCGAGGTCGCCCACGACGGTCAGGTTGCCGTTGTCGTCCTCGGCGTACTGGGTCAGACCGCGGAAGACGAGGCGGCTGAGGAGCTTGCCGTCCGACACGTAGATCTGGCCCGGGTCCAGGTGGGAGAAGTCCGCCTCCTGGTACACGGTCACCGTGCCGCCGGTCTGGGCACCGGTCACCGCGGGGGCCGGACCGGTCGACGCCTTGGCGTCACCGATCTGCACCGGCTTGGACTGCGACTTGGCATCCTCCTTGCTCTTGCTGTTGTCCTTGGCGGAGCTGTCGCTGCCACCGCCGCAAGCGGTCAGGGTCAGGGCGCCGGCGGCGACCGCGACTATCGCGGCCGTGGCGGTGCGGTTGCGGAAGATGCTCATGGGGACGAATCCACCTGCCTGTGAGTAGTGAGCCATGCTGGTACGTGACCGGTTCCGGGCCGTGGAGCCCCGGACCGGCCAGGCGAAGAGTGTGGGGGGAGGACCTGCCGGGGTTCAGCGTCCGGTCTTGGGATCGAAGGCGTCCCGCACCGAGTCACCGAGGAGGTTGAAGGCCACGACGAAGATCACCATGGCCACGCCGGGGAAGAGCATGTAGTACGGGTCCTGCTCCACGATGTTGGCGCCGATGGAGAACATCCGCCCCCAGTCCGGGGTGGGTTCGACGTATCCGACACCCACGAAGGACAGGAACGCGATGCTGAGGATGGTGCTCGGCAGGGTGAGCGTCGCCTGCACCAGCGTGGGAGTGACGATGTTGGGCAGCAGTTCCTTGCGGATGATGCGCCAGGACGAGGCTCCGGAGATGCGCGCGGCCTCGATGAACTCCCGGTCGCGCAGGGACAGCGTGGCGGCGCGGACGATGCGCGCCATGCTCATCCACCCGAGGAAGGACAGCACGATGATGATCGCGGCGGTGCGCACATAGGTGGGCGTCTCCTCGTCGGGGGCGACGAACACCGTGGTGATGACGGGCATCGCCGCGACGAAGAACAGCTGGTTGGGCAGGGCCATGAAGAAGTCGGTCGTCCGGCCGAGCCAGTAGTCGATCTTCCCGCCGAAGTAGCCGCCGGCGAGGCCGATCAGCACGCCCGTCACGGTCATCAGCACCGTGGCGGCCAGCGCCGTGAGCAGCGAGGTCCGGATGCCGTACAGGAGCTGCGTGAAGACGTCGCGGCCGAGACCCGGTTCGATGCCGAACCAGAACTCGCCGTCGATGCCGCCGGCCGGCTTCGCCGGCATGGTGAACATGTCCAGCAGTTCGGGGTTGTCCTGCCCGTACAGGGTGTACGGGTCCTTGCCGTACAGCTTCGCGATCAGCGGTGCCGCCGCCGCGATGAGGAAGTAGAACAGGACGACGACGGCGGAGACCACACCGGTCCGGTCACGCTTGAAACGCGCCCACATCAACTGCCCGGGACTGCGCCCCTCGAGCTTCTTCGACTCCTTGGCGCCACCGGGGGGCACGCTCGCTTCGTCCAAGACGGAAGAGGCTTCAGCACCCTCAATCTCGATTGGACTCGTCATGATTCGTCCATTTCACAGGTTGGAGGTCGTCGGGAGTGCACGGCGACCCGACGGCCTTCGCACGGCGTACGTCATGCGCAGCGCGCGAGGGGAACAACGACGGAGGGGCGACACCAGCCCCCTGGAGAACCCTGGTTCGCGGCCGGCGCCTACCGGCCGACGGAACAGGTCGTCGAGGAAGTGCGCGTCGGCGCGCCGCTGCCGCGACCACCGTGACGGGACCGGGCGAACCCGCGGGGCCTGCACCTGTCCTCGGGGACGACGCGACCCGTAGGGCGCTCGTGGCCACCGCGCATGGGTTCCTCCTCATACATCCATAGCTTCACCACAAGGGGAGCGTGCGACACAGCACCGCACCGCCCGTCGCCGGTGCCGGAGTTGCTCGGGTGCCCCCGCGCTCGTGAACGGGCGCCGCCTCGGCGTGTGACCCGTTCGTCCGAGTTCTACGCGCCTAACTATCTGCCATGCGCCAAGGCCGAACCACACCCACGAGGTCTCGGTTCGATCACAGCTCGCGCTAACATCTTCCAAAATCCGGACAAACAGTTTGGTGAGAGATCCCTGCGAAACGGACTTGTTACACGCCCAGCGGCAACAGGTGTCCGGTTTCCGGACGCGTGGGGGAGGAAATTCGATTGCGGTGTGCGGCGCCGGCGTGCAAGGTGCCCCGCGGGCTCACGGGCTCTCCCCGCGCTTCCGACGGGGCCGTTCCGCCGTCGGCGCGGTGGCCTGCGCCGGCCCGCGGACGGGCCGTCACGGCCGCTTTCGCAAGCAGGGTAGTGGGCACGGTGCCATCAGAGGGGCACACCGCGGCAAATAGAGGGTTTTCCCTACCCTCGTACCGTCGACCGGCAGCGGTGTCCGCGCCCTGTCGTCAACACACGACACCGGGCACCCCGCCTGGCGGGGTGCCCGGTGTCGTCGGGTCGGGCCGGTGATCAGCCGTGCTTGGCGCGGCTCGCGGCGCGGGCGCGCTCCCGCGCGTCCAGGTTCACCTTGCGGATGCGCACCGCCTCCGGGGTGACCTCCACGCACTCGTCGTCGCGGCAGAACTCCAGCGACTGCTCCAGCGACAGCTTGCGCGGCGGCACGATCGACTCGGCCACGTCGGCCGTCGAGGACCGCATGTTGGTGAGCTTCTTCTCCTTGGTGATGTTGACGTCCATGTCGTCGGCGCGGGAGTTCTCGCCGACGATCATGCCCTCGTACACCTCGGTGCCCGGCTCCACGAAGAGGACGCCGCGCTCCTGGAGGTTCGTCATCGCGAACGCGGTGACGGCACCGGAGCGGTCGGCGACCAGGGAGCCGTTGTTGCGGGTCTGGAGCGTGCCGAACCAGGGCTCGTGGCCCTCGTGGATGGAGTGGCCGATGCCCGTGCCGCGGGTCTGGGTCAGGAACTCGGTCCGGAAGCCGATCAGACCGCGGGAGGGCACCACGAACTCCATGCGCACCCAGCCGGAGCCGTGGTTGGACATGTTGTCCATCCGGCCCTTGCGGACGCCCATGAGCTGCGTGACCGCGCCCATGTGCTCCTCGGGCACGTCGACCGTCATGCGCTCGACCGGCTCGTAGACCTTGCCGTCGACGTCCTTGGTGACGACCTGCGGCTTGCCGATGGTCAGCTCGAAGCCCTCGCGGCGCATCTGCTCGACCAGGATGGCCAGCGCCAGCTCGCCGCGGCCCTGGACCTCCCAGGCGTCCGGACGCTCGGTGTCCAGGACGCGCAGGGAGACGTTGCCGATCAGCTCGCGGTCCAGGCGGTCCTTGACCTGGCGGGCGGTGACCTTGCGGTCCTTGACGGCCGACTTGGCGTCGGCGCCCTTGCCGGTGCCGCCGCGGCCGACCAGCGGGGAGGTGTTGGTGCCGATGACCATGGAGATCGCGGGCTCGTCGACCGTGATCAGGGGCAGCGGGACCGGGTTCTCGGGGTCGGCGAGGGTCTCGCCGATCATGATGTCCGGGATACCGGCGACGGCGCAGATGTCACCCGGGCCGGCCTTCTCGGCGGGCTTGCGGGTGAGCGCCTCGGTCATCATCAGCTCGGAGATGCGCACGTTGGTGACGGAGCCGTCGCGCTTCATCCAGGCGACGGTCTGCCCCTTCTTCAGCTCGCCCTGGTGGACGCGGAGCAGCGCGATACGGCCGAGGAAGTTGTCGGCGTCCAGGTTGGTGACGTGCGCCTGGAGCGGGGCCTCCTCGTCGAAGGTCGGGGCCGGGATGTGCTCCAGGATCGTGGAGAAGAACGGCTCCAGGCTGGTGGAGTCCGCCGGGACCGTGCCGTCCTCCGGCTTGGTCAGCGAGGCGATGCCGTCGCGGCCGCAGGCGTAGACGATCGGGAACTCGATCTGCTCCTCGTCCGCGTCCAGGTCGAGGAAGAGGTCGTACGTCTCGTTGACGACCTCGTCGATCCGGGCGTCCGGCCGGTCGGTCTTGTTGATGCACAGGATGATCGGCAGGCGGGCCTGGAGCGCCTTGCGCAGCACGAAGCGGGTCTGCGGCAGCGGCCCCTCGGAGGCGTCGACGAGCAGGACGACACCGTCGACCATCGACAGACCGCGCTCGACCTCGCCACCGAAGTCGGCGTGGCCGGGGGTGTCGATGATGTTGATGGTGATCGGGTCCCCGCCGTCCTTCGGGTGGTACTTCAC
The DNA here is from genome assembly GCF_055563235.1 of Streptomyces sp. NPDC003248. Taxonomy (NCBI): domain Bacteria; kingdom Bacillati; phylum Actinomycetota; class Actinomycetes; order Kitasatosporales; family Streptomycetaceae; genus Streptomyces; species Streptomyces sp. NPDC003248. The sequence goes on from NZ_JBVHDT010000004.1 coordinate 513,310, forward strand.
CGCGGTGTTCTTGGCGAGGATCGTGATGCCCTTCTCACGCTCCAGGTCGTTCGAGTCCATCATGCGGTCGTCGACCGAGTCGAGCTGGTGGGCGGCGAAGGCACCGGCCTGCTTGAGCATGCCGTCGACGATGGTCGTCTTGCCGTGGTCGACGTGGGCGACGATGGCTACGTTGCGAATGTCGTGGCGCGTGGCCATAAAGCGGCGTTCTCCCGGAGTGTGAGGACGGCCCTGCTGCGTACGTCTGTGTTACGCGGGCCCTGCCGGGCTTGACATGCCACGGCCTCACCCCATGGTACGTGGCCCTGCGGGAGCCGACCTCCGCAGGGCCACGCAGCTCACTCCCCCGTGCCCGTCACCTCGCTCCCCGGGCGGGCCCGCGTCACTCCGCGGAGGGGCTCGCGGCGATCCGCGCGCCCTTCTTCAGGAAGCCCATGTCCTCGTAGACGGGCGTCTGGAAGCCGAAGGCACCGGCGTTGACCACGTTCTTCTTCGCGGCCGTGAGCTGGGGGCGCTGGTAGAGGGGAATCGATCCGGCGGCCGCCCAGATCCGGGCGTCGGCCTTGCGGAGCAGGGACCGCTCCTCCTCCGCGTCCAGCGTCGAGATCGCCTGGTCGAACAGCTGGTCGACCTGGTCGGTGCCGACGCGGGTGTAGTTCTGCTGGACGCTGAGCGACCCGTCGGCGGCCGGCACCGGCTTGGCGTAGATCGGCCGGGCGTCGGTGGCCGGGTAGGCGGAGGCGGGCCAGGAGTACAGCGCGAGGTCGTACTCGCCGGAGGCGATGTGGTCCTTGAAGTAGCTCTCGTCGGAGACCTTGGTGATCTCGGTGCCGATGCCGACCTGGTCCAGCATCCGGGTGATCCGGCCGGCGACCGCGTGCAGGGGCTCCGAGCCCGCGCCGCTCGGCAGCACGAACCGCAGGGTGAGCGCCTTGCCGTCCTTGGCCAGCGCCCCGCGCGCGGCGCCGGCCGGGGCGGCGGTGCCCCGGGGGGCGTAGGCGCCGGGCGGGCCCTGCCGGCCGACGGAGCGCCTGCCGTCCTGGGCGAGCTGCCGGACGTGCTCCTCGCCTCCCGCCTCGCCCGGGGCCTTGTCGTCCTCGCCGACGATGTACGTGCCGTCGTCGTCGCCCTCGGACCGGCCGTTCCCGGACCCGGCGCCCTGCTCGCTCCGGCCGCCGTCCTCGCCCTTCCGCCCCTTCTCTCCGTTCTCGCCCTTCTCGCCCTTCCCTCCCCGCTCGCCCTCGGAGCCGGCCGCCTTCTCCGTCTTCTTCCGCTCCTCGACCGGGCCGCCCGGCACCCAGCCGGCGTCCGCGAGCAGCGCCTGGGCCTCCTTGGTGTCCTGACCGCCGAGCGCCCCGCTGCCGTCGGCGTACGCCTCCTGGCCGGACAGGGCGAGGTGGCTGCCGACGGGGACGGCGGGCAGCCCCAGCGGCTTGAGCACCACCTCGACCAGTTCCTCGCGGTCCAGCGCCCGGGCCACCGCCCGGCGCACCCGCTCGTCGGCGAGCGGGCCGTCGGCGCCGTTCAGGGCGAGCTGCGTGGAGGCCGGCTCCAGCGACTTGCGCACCTCGAAGTCGCGCAGCGCCTTCTGCTGGCGCTCCCAGGTGGCGATCGCCTGGCTCAGCTTCCTGCGGGCGTGCGTCTCGTCCTCGGCGGCGTCCTCGTCGGAGCCGTGGGCCAGGGCCCAGGACCGCAGCGCCTTGGCCGCCGTACGGCCGCCGCCGGGGCCGGCCAGGGGTCCGGCGCCGCCCTGGGCCGCGCCGTCGATGCGCTGCGCGGCGGCCGGGTCGATCTCGGCCAGGTCGATGTCGCCGGCGGCGAGCGCGGCGGCCCGCTTCTCGCGCGGCACGGCCGTCAGGACGATCTCGGAGAGCTTGGCGGGCCGGCCCCACCAGCGCGGGTTGGGGGTGAGCCGGATCCGGTCCTCGTCCCGGTCGACCTGCTTCACCGTGAACGGCCCCGCGGTGACCTTCAGCTTGCGCCGCGCCCCGTCGTTGAACGAGTCCGGCGTGCCCATGACGTCCTTCGGGTACAGCGGGGAGAACAGCGACTGCCAGTCGGCGTAGGGGCGGCCGAAGGTGACCCGGACCTCCAGGTCGTTCGCGCCGCGCTCGATCTTCTCGATGCGGTCGTACCCGGCGTTGCGCGCGGTCCAGTAGGCGCTGTCCCGGCCGGACAGGGCGCGCCACTGGGCGGCGAAGTCGGCGGCGCCGATCTCGCGGCCGTCGCTCCAGACGGCCTGCTGGTTGAGCCGGTAGAGGACGACCTGCTTCGGCTCGGTCTCGACGACGCCGGCGGACTCCAGGTAGTCGGGGTTGCGCGCGGGCCGCCCGTCGGCGTCCAGCCGGTACATCGACGGCAGGACAGCCTGGGCGACCCGGGTGGTGGTGGCGTCGGCGTCGGACTGGAAGGCGTTGAAGGTCTCCGGCAGGGCGTCCACCGCCCAGCGCAGGGTGCCGCCGTCGGCGACCTGGGCGCGGTCGGCCCGGGCGATGTCCTGGGGGGCCAGCGGTTCGCCGGCCGGGTCGTCGGTGCCACAGCCGGCCAGCGCGGGCACCGCGAGCGCGCCCGCGGTGAGGAAGGCGACCGAGCGCATGACCGCGCGCAGTCCGACGCCGTCGTGGGACATCTCAGGTACCTCCGGGGAGCCGCTGCCGCCGGTCGCACGCGCCGGTGACACGAGTGCGTTCTGTCAGTACGTCCTGTTAGTGCGTTCTGTTCACATTTGGCGGTATTTTGGAGCTGATCTGATCTACGGCCCACTGAAGAGGAAAGGGTTCGCCTGCCGGGGGCGACACGGCGGCGGAGGCACGCAACCTCACCCGCGCGGAGCAACGCGCGCCCCGGCGCACACAGAGCGTGTCCCGCGTGTGTCCGGGGGCGTGCGATCGGCCAATCGCTGCACACGCCTTCACATCCACAGGTGTGACGCGCAACACTCGCAGGCGCATGAGCGTCTCCGTCCAGGGCCACCGGCCCGCGGAAGTGAGGTCACGTCATGTCCGTGCACGACGATCTGACAACCGTCCAGCGCTGTCTGGACGACCTGGCACGGTCCGTGAGCCGTCTGGAGCAGCAGCTCGGCAGCGGCGGTCTGGACATGCGCCGGGTCCGCGCCGACACCGACCACCTGCGCGAGAGCGTCGCGCTGCTGCGCGCGGCGGCCGCCACGCCCGCCGCGGCCAAGCGCCCGGACCTCGTCACCATCCCCGACACCCCCTACGACGACTCCCTGTGGATCGACACGGACGACGAGGGACTCGGCGCCCGTGACCGACGTGCCCCCTGAACCGTCCGGAGTCCCGAGCCGACCGGAGTCCTGAAGTGGCCACTGGTACGGAACCTCCCGCCACCGACCCCCATGCGCCCCGCGGCGTGCGCTCCACCACGCGCGCCGCGATCCCCGCGCCCCACCTGCGCACCGACCGCTGGTGGCTGGCCCCCGCCGCCACCGCGGCCGGGCTGCTGGCCTTCGTCGTGTACTCGACCTGGCGGGCGTTCGCGGACGCCGACTACTACGCGGCCCCCTACGTCTCGCCGTTCTACTCGCCCTGTCTGGCCGAGCGCTGCACACCCATGCGCGCGGGCCCGAACTGGGAGGTCTTCGGCGGGTGGTGGGTGATCTCCCCCGCGATCATCATCCTGATCTTCCCGCTCGGCTTCCGCCTGACCTGCTACTACTACCGCAAGGCCTACTACCGGGGCTTCTGGGCGTCCCCGCCGGCCTGCGCGGTGGCCGAGCCGCACCGCACGTACACCGGCGAGACCCGCTTCCCGCTGATCCTCCAGAACCTCCACCGCTACTTCTTCTACGCGGCCCTCCTGGTCGCCGGGATCCTCACCTACGACACCGTGCTCGCCTTCCGCGACGAGCACTACGCCTGGGGCCACATGGGCCTGGGCACCCTCGTCTTCCTGGTCAACATCGTGCTGATCTGGGCGTACACGCTCTCCTGCCATTCCTGCCGGCACATCGTCGGCGGCAAGCTCAAGCACTTCTCCCGGCACCCCGTCCGCTACCGGCTGTGGCAGTGGGTCGGCAAGCTGAACGCCCGGCACATGCAGCTCGCCTGGGCGTCGCTGCTGAGCGTCGCGCTCGCCGATCTCTACGTCTACCTGGTCGCGTCCGGCGCCTTCGACGATCCGCGCTTCTTCTAGACGAGACGAGTGGACCAGAGCAATGAGTGGGCCAGACCAGATGAGTGGACCAGACGAGACGAGTGGACCAGACGAGACGAGTGGGGCCTTCTGATGTCCATGGTCGACCGGCAGGAGTGGGACGTCGTCGTGGTCGGGGCCGGCGGCGCCGGCCTGCGCGCCGCCATCGAGGCGCGCGAGCGGGGCGCCCGTACGGCCGTGATCTGCAAGTCGCTGTTCGGCAAGGCGCACACGGTGATGGCCGAGGGCGGCATCGCGGCGGCCATGGCCAACGCCAACGAGCACGACACCTGGCAGGTCCACTTCCGTGACACCCTGCGCGGCGGCAAGTTCCTCAACCAGTGGCGGATGGCCGAGCTGCACGCCCAGGAGGCGCCGGACCGGGTGTGGGAGCTGGAGACGTGGGGCGCGCTGTTCGACCGCACCAAGGACGGCCGGATCTCGCAGCGCAACTTCGGCGGCCACGAGTACCCGCGCCTCGCCCACGTCGGCGACCGCACCGGCCTGGAGCTGATCCGCACCCTCCAGCAGAAGATCGTCGCCCTCCAGCAGGAGGACCACCGCGAGACCGGCGACCACGAGTCCCGGCTGAAGGTCTTCCAGGAGTGCACGGTCACCCGTGTCCTCAAGGACGGCGGCCGGGTGGCCGGCGTCTTCGCCTACGAACGCGAGACGGGCCGCTTCTTCGTCCTGGAGGCGCCCGCCGTGGTGATCGCGACCGGCGGCATCGGCAAGTCGTTCAAGGTGACGTCGAACTCGTGGGAGTACACCGGCGACGGGCACGCGCTGGCGCTGCTCGCCGGGGCGCCGCTGCTGAACATGGAGTTCGTGCAGTTCCACCCGACGGGGATGGTCTGGCCGCCGTCGGTGAAGGGCATCCTGGTCACCGAGTCCGTACGCGGCGACGGCGGGGTGCTGCGCAACTCCGACGGCAAGCGGTTCATGTTCGACTACATCCCCGACGTCTTCAAGGAGAAGTACGCCGAGACGGAGGACGAGGCCGACCGCTGGTACGACGACCCGGACGCCAACCGGCGGCCCCCCGAGCTGCTCCCCCGCGACGAGGTCGCGCGGGCGATCAACGCGGAGGTCAAGGAGGGCCGCGGCTCCCCGCACGGCGGGGTCTTCCTGGACGTGTCGACGCGGATGCCCGCCGAGGTGATCAAACGCCGGCTGCCGTCGATGTACCACCAGTTCAAGGAGCTGGCCGACGTCGACATCACGGCGGAGGCGATGGAGGTCGGGCCCACCTGCCACTACGTGATGGGCGGCGTCGCCGTCGACTCCGACACCGCGGCGGCGCGCGGGGTGCCGGGGCTGTACGCGGCCGGGGAGGTGGCCGGCGGTATGCACGGCTCCAACCGGCTCGGCGGGAACTCCCTGTCCGACCTGCTGGTGTTCGGACGCCGGGCGGGACTGCACGCCGCCGGGTACGCGACGGCCGCGGCGGCGGACCGCCCCCGGGTGGACGACACCGAGGTGGCCGCCGCAGCGGCGGAGGCGCTGCGCCCGTTCTCGGCCGAGGCGGAGATGGAGGAACCGTCCGGAGGGCCGCCGGAGAACCCGTACGCCCTCCACCAGGAACTCCAGCAGACGATGAACGACCTGGTCGGCATCATCCGCCGGGAGGCGGAGATGGAACAGGCCCTGGAGAAGCTGGCGGAGCTGCGGGTACGGGCCCGCCGGGCCGGCGTCGAGGGGCACCGGCAGTTCAACCCGGGCTGGCACCTCGCGCTGGACCTGCGGAACATGCTGCTGGTCAGCGAGTGCGTGGCGCGGGCCGCGCTGGAGCGCACCGAGTCGCGCGGCGGTCACACCCGTGAGGACCACCCGGCGATGGAGCGCCCGTGGCGCCGGATCAACCTGCTGTGCCGGCTGACCGACCCCACGGGCGGGCTCGCGGCGACCGACCCGGTCCGCGGCCAGATCGCCCTCGACCGGGAGACCACCGAGCCGGTCCGCCCCGACCTGCTGGCCCTCTTCGACAAGGAGGAGCTGGTCAAGTACCTCGCCGAGGAGGAGCTGTACGAATGAGCGGCTACCAGGCGCGCTTCAAGGTGTGGCGCGGCGACGCGGACGGCGGCGGCCTCCGGGACTTCACGGTCGAGGTGCACGACGGCGAGGTGGTCCTCGACATCATCCACCGCCTCCAGGCGACCCAGGCCCCCGACCTCGCCGTGCGCTGGAACTGCAAGGCGGGCAAGTGCGGTTCCTGCTCGGCGGAGATCAACGGGCGGCCCCGGCTGCTGTGCATGACCCGCATGTCGGTGTTCGACCGGGCGGAGACGATCACCGTCACACCGCTGCGCGCCTTCCCGGTCGTCCGGGACCTGGTCACCGACGTGGGCTTCAACTACGTCAAGGCGCGGGAGGTCCCGGCCTTCGTCCCGCCCGCGGGCCTGGCCCCCGGCGAGTACCGGATGATGCAGGAGGACGTGGACCGGCCGCAGGAGTTCCGCAAGTGCATCGAGTGCTTCCTGTGCCAGGACACCTGCCATGTGGTGCGCGACCACGAGGAGAACAAGCGGGCCTTCGCCGGACCGCGCTTCCTGATGCGGGTCGCGGAGCTGGACATGCACCCGCTGGACGCGGCGGAGGAGACCGGGCTGGACCGCAGGCGCACCGCCCAGGACGAGCACGGTCTCGGCTACTGCAACATCACCAAGTGCTGCACGGAGGTCTGCCCCGAAGGCATCAAGATCACCGACAATGCGCTGATCCCCCTGAAGGAGCGGGCCGTGGACCGCAAGTACGACCCGCTCGTCTGGCTCGGGGACAAGATCCGGCGACGCGCGTGACCGGGGTCCCGGGGAGGCGCGTGACCGGTCCTGGGCGCAGGTGACCGGTCCCGGGCGGGGGCGCGTGACCGGTCCCGGGGGGCGCTTGAGCGGTCCCGGGGGGCGCTTGACCGGCCAGTGCGCGCGTGAACCCGTCTCAGGCGGCCTTCGCGCGCAGGTACCCGGAGTGCGCCACGCGGCCCAGGAAGGTGAACCGGGTCTCCCCGGCCATGTGCCGGTGGAACGCCTCCGTGATGCCGGGCCACTTCGGGTGCCCGAAGTCGTCCAGCACGACGACGCCCCCGGGAGCGGTGATCTCCTCGGCCCACTCCAGATCGGCCGCGACCCCGGCGGCGGAGTGGTCGCCGTCGACGACGATCACGCCGTAGGAGCGGTCGGAGACCAGGGCGCGGACCCCGGGGTCCCCGGAGAGGCCCTGCTGGACGCGGGCCGCCGCGCCGGCCGCGCCCGCCAGGGAGAGGTTGGTGCGCACCGCCGCCTCCCGCACGGGCGTGCCGGACGCGTCGTCGCCCATGGTGGTGCCGGGCTGCACCTGCGTTCCGGCGAGCGGGTCGACGATGGTGAGCCGCGGGTCGCGCCCCGCGCGTTCCATCATCCGGATCAGGGCCGCGCCGAACATCCCGTAGAGGGTGCCGATCTCCAGGATCTCGTCGTTCGGCGGATCCAGCAGCGGTACGGCGGAGAGCTTGCCGACGATGTTCATGGTGCCGCCGGCGATCCGGCCGACCCCGAGCGCCTCCAGCGCGACGAGCAGCCGGAACGCCTGGGCGGCGGCGCGCTCGGCGCCGGCCCGGTCCCCGGTCACCTCGGCGAGCTCCGCGATCAGGCGCTGGAGAGCGGCGGCGGACGGCACCCGGGACACCCCGCGCCCGGTGCCGTCGAAGAACAGCTCCAGGGGGTGCCGGTGGTCGCGGTGCGCCTCCGGCTGCCGCGCCGCGCCGGCCGGGGTGCCGCCGGTCCCGACGAGGCGCCGGACCTGGCGTTCGATGCGCTGGTCGATGAGGTGGGCCACCGGGCGCAGAGCCCGGCGGACGGCCTTGCCGGTGAGTGGTGATCGCATCGGAGTGTGACCCTCGCAGAGGTAGGGGACGAGGACGCCAGGACGTCCACAGCCCATGCACAACCGCGCCCGCGGGCCATCGGGGAGAAGCCCGGGTGACGTGTGGCCGACGCCCGGGTGACATCCCGGGCGTCCGACCGGACCGGACGGCCACCACCGGCTCCCGACGGCCACCACGGGCACTCGACGGGCCACCACCGGCTCCCGCCGACGGCCACCGGCACTCAGCCGACCCAGCCCTCCCGGTACGCCGTCCAGTCGGACTCCGTGGCCGCGAAGTCGACGTACAGGGCGACGCCGAAGGCGGCGCGGTCGGCGTCGGTGCGGGACAGGCCGAGCCGGACGCCGCGGACGCCCGCCGGGACCGTCTCGGCGTGCTCCCAGTGGCCGACGTCGTTCTCGTGGAAGAACGGCAGGCCCATGAGGAGGCCGGTGCCGGGCGGGGTGGCCTCCAGGGCGAGCGAGGTCTGCTGGGCGACGTAGCCGGCGTAGGCGCTCTCCATCAGCTGCCCGGTGTCGTACGACATGACGGCGATCTGGTCGACGCGGCGGGCGACCTGGCCGAAGAACTCCTGCGACCACCACTTCGGGTGGCCGGTGACGGCGCCCCGGACGGAGTGGAGACCGGGCAGCGGGTCGATCTGGTGGGCGGCGACGGAGAGCGGGGCGTCGTGCGCGCCGGTGACGTCGCGCAGGCTGTCGAGGAGCGTGAGGTAGTTCCGGTCGCCGGAGTGCAGCGGCTCCAGGTCGAAGTGGGCGCCCTGGAAGCCGGCGGCGAGGATCTGCCGGGTGGAGGTGACGACGTTGGCGCGCGTCCCGGCGTCCTCGAGCCGCATGCCGTGGGGGCTCTCGCTCGCCAGGACGTCGCCGAGCCAGGCCTGGACCCTGATGCCGGGCATCGCGCGGTGCACGGCCGCGATGAACCAGCGGGCCTCGGGGTAGGCCGTCGCGGGCAGCGTGCCGTCGTGTTCCAGCGGGCCGGCGTGCACGTACAGATCGTGGATGCCGGTGTCCTCCAGACGGGCGGCCAGGGCGGTGACGTCGGCGTCCTTCTTCCGGCCGTCGACCCAGGCGTGACCGAGCCAGACCGCGTCCCGGCCCCGGGTGCGGGCACTGTCGGCGGGGTCGCCCAGGGAGTTGACGCTCAGGGCGATCTGGGAGGCGAGGACGGGGAGCAGGACCAGGAGGACCAGCACGAGGACGGTCCGGCGGGCGCGGCGGAGCCAGGGGCGGCGGGGGGCGGGGGGCTCGGCGGGTGGGGCGGTGGCCGGGCCGGCGACGGAGGGGTCCGTTTCCGCGCCGGCGTCCCCCTGCGGCTGTGACGGTGACTGTGCCCGTGCCCGTGCCCGTGCCTGTGCCTGTGCCTCTGCCCGTGGCTGTGCCTGCGACCGTGCTCCCGTTCGCGCCGACTGCCGATCCACCGGTTCCCCTCCCCTGTTCCCCGGCCACACGCCTCCCACCTCGGGCGCATCCCGCTCGCGTGGCCGCATGGGCGGTCATACGCTCCGAAAGGTGACGCCATCGCGCTTCCGAGGCCGGCCGCGGCGGGCCACGTCGCACCTGTCCGTGCGGGTGGCCCTTGCCGCGTGGGGCGGCGTCGCGGGAGTGGTGTGGCTGGCGTTGCCGTCAATGACGTCGGGGACGGACGCTCCGGTTGCGATCACCCGTCCGGCGTCCACCGCACCGCCATCGGGCTCTCCGGCGTCGGACGCTCCGGCACCGGACGTTCCGCCACCGGACGCTCCGGCGTCGGAAGCTCCACCGTCCGCCGCACCGGCGGAGGACGGCACGTCCACGGCCGACCTGGTGCTGCCGCTCGTGGCGGTCGGCACGGCGGGCGCGGTGGCGGGCTACGGGTACGTACGGCGCGTCCGCCGCGCCCGTGGTCGGACGACACCGGGCGGAACGGGAGTACCGCCACCGAAGCGTTCCTCGCCACCCCTGGACGAACTGGACGAACTGGACGAACAGGCCCGTGCGGCCTTGGTCGCGGCCGACGACCGCGTCCGGACCGCCCGCGGGGAACTCGCCTTCGCCGAGGCAGGCTCCGGGGCACAGAGCGTGGCGCGGTTCGCCCGCGCGCTGCGGGACGCGGAGGGCGAGCTGGCGGCCGCGTTCCGGATACGACAGCTCTTCGAGGAGGGGGTGCCGGAGCAGGAGGAGCCCCGGCGGCACGCGCTCGCCGGGATCGTCGGGCGGTGCGAGGAGGCGGGTCGGCGGCTGGACGCGGTGGCCGGCGACTTCGCGCGGCTGCGGGAGCCGGTGGATGGGCCGGGCGGGGCGCTGGGGGCGACGGAAGGGCTGGGTGGGGTGCTGGGGGCGGTGGAGGCTCGGTTCCGCGAGCTGACGGGTCGTACGGGCGCGGCCGAGGCGCTCCTCGGGGAGATCGGTGCGCGGTACGCCCCCACCGCGACCGCTTCCGTGGCCGGGAACGTCGAACAGGCCAAGGACCGGCTGTTCTTCGCCACCGTCCGCCTCAACCTGGCGCGTCAGGCCGCCGACGCGGGGCGGCCCGGGGACGCCGCCCGGCAGCTGCGGGCCGCCGAGGGCGCCGTCGTACAGGCGGACGTCCTCGTCGACGGCGTGCACCGGCTGGCCGCCGAGCTGCGGGAGGCGGAATCGACGGTCCCGGCCGCGCTGACCGGCGCCGAGGCGGACCTGGCGGCGGTGCGCGGCCCGGCCGGGGGCGGGGGCGGGGGCGGGGTCCTCGCCGCGCTGCTCCACGCCGACGCCGTCCTCGCCGCCGTACGGCAGGAGATGACGACACGTCAGCCGTACGACCCGATGGGCGTCCTGCGCCGGATCGTGCGCGCGGTGGCGCCCCTCGCCCAGGGCCGGTCCGGGGTGCTGCCGGCCGCCGCCCGTCTCATCGCCGGCAGCGCCACCGCCGCGGCGGACGACTTCGTCGCGACGCACCGGGGCGCGGTGGGCGCCACGGCCCGCACCCGCCTCGCGGAGGCCCGCCGCCTCCTGACCTCGGACACCGTGTCCGGCCGCCTTCTCGCCGACACCCTGGCCCTGGAGGCCCGCGACCTCGCCGAACAGGACGTACGCCTGCGCGGGAACCCCCTTCCCCAAGCGGCCGGCGAGGAGAGCGGGACCGCCGGAGCCGTCCTCGGCGGCCTCCTGCCGGGCGCCGGTACGGACGAGGGCGCGTACGGCCCGGTGGGCTTCGGCCACTTGTAGCGCCGACGCCTCAAGTTCCCCGGGTGCCCCCGCACTTGTAGCGGTTCAGTGACGCTTTCCGGCTCCCCAAGACCCCCATTTGTATGATGACCTGGTTTTGACACGCATAACGGGGGTGGTTGAGCGTGATCAATCCGGAGGAGATCCCGCAGTTCACCGGCAACCTCTTCCAACTGGAGTTGGATCATGCCGCGTTGAAGAAGGACGCGGGTGCCGTGCGGGACACGGGCAGTGATGTGCACTCCCAGTTCCAGGGGCTGTCGGCGTTCTACCAGGCTCCGGAGGCGGAGCAGTTGTTCGCGACGACGAAGCCGGTGCAGGACCGTGCCGACGACTTCGCGACGGATCTGGAGACCGTGTCCTCCGCGCTGTCGTCGTACGCGGCGGAGATCCGGCCGCTGGTGTCGAAGCTGCTGGAGCTGAAGACCAAGGCGCACACGTTCGTCGGTTCGGTGAAGGACGACGACGAGTGGGAGTACGACGAGGACAAGGTCGAGGAGCACAACCGGCTGCGGGACGACATCACGGCGACGGTGGCGGCGTTCTGGGC
>NZ_JBVHDT010000005.1:0-486981 GCF_055563235.1 Streptomyces sp. NPDC003248
GTTGATAGGCCGGATCTGGAAGCACGGTAACGTGTGGAGGTGACCGGTACTAATAGGCCGAGGGCTTGTCCTCAGTTGCTCGCGTCCACTGTGTTAGTTCTGAGGCAACGACCGTTGCCGGTTTGAGTGAAAACAAGTGAAAAGTGTGCTTGTTCGCTCGAAACCATTAGGGTTTCGGTGGTTATAGCGTGAGGGAAACGCCCGGTTACATTTCGAACCCGGAAGCTAAGCCTTACAGCGCCGATGGTACTGCAGGGGGGACCCTGTGGGAGAGTAGGACGCCGCCGAACAATCTTTGGAAGGACCCCTGGTCCCAGCGTTCAGCTGGGACCAGGGGTCCTTTTTGTTTTTCCGGAGCGCACCGGGTACCCGGTTGCGCGAGAATGACTTGCGGTACCGAAGACAGGAGTCACCATGTCCACCAACTCTCCCGACGACCGACCGGAGCGCGACCAGCGGCGACGGGACAGTGGGGATCGCGGTGAGCGCGGCGACGGCGGCCGTTTCCGCGGGGACCGTGGCGAGCGCGGTGAGCGCGGCGGGTTCCGCCGCGACAATGACCGTGGCGGGTACGGCGGTCACGGTCGACGTGATGACCGGGACCGCGGCGAGCGCGGAGGGTTCCGTCGTGACGACCGCCGTGATGATCGGCGCGACGACCGGCGCGACGACCGGCGGGGCGACCACCGTGGGGGGTACGGCGATCGCGATCGCGGTGGCTACGGCCGGCGCGACGACCGGCGTGAAGGCGACCGGGGTTCGCGTCCCGCATTCCAGCGGGACGACCGCGACCGTGGGGCACGCCGGGACGATCGCGGGGACCGTGGTGACCGGCCCGCTTTCCGGCGCGACGATCAGCGAGGCGGCTACGGCCGGCGTGATGACCGCCGTGACGACTCCCGCAGTGGCCACGGCCGCCGGGACGACCGGGGCGGCTTCCGCCACGACGACCGGGGCGGGTTCCGCCATGACGACCGCCGTGACGATCGCAGGGACGACCGTCGTGACGATCGGCGCGATGACCGCCGGGACGACCGCCGTGACGACTCACGCAGCGGCTACGGCCGCCGGGACGACCGTGGGTTCCGGCGCGACGACCGGGGCGGGTTCCGCCGCGACGATCGGCGTGATGACCGCCGTGACGACCGTCGGGGCGATGACCGCGGGGACCGTGGCGGATTCCGGCGCGATGACCGCGGGGACCGTGGTGGGTTCCGCCGCGACGACCGCCGCGACGACCGCCGCGACGATCGGCGTGATGACCGCCGCGACGACCGCAGGGACGACCGTCGCGGTGATGACCGCGGGGACCGTGGCGGATTCCGTCGTGACGACCGCCGGGACGACAGCCGGGGTGGCGAGCGCGGTGGATTCCGTGGGCGGGACGACCGCGGTGGGCGCGGCCCGCGCCGGGACGACCGGGGTGGTAGGCCCGGTGGATTCCGGGGCCGTGACGGACGGGACGACCGCCGGGACGACCGCCGGGGCGGCGGGCGGTTCCGCGACGAGCGGGAGCGTGACCGGGACCGCGAGCCGATCAAGCGGCTGCCGATCCCGGAGGACGTCACCGGCGACGAGATCGACAAGGACGTACGGCAGGAGCTCCAGAGCCTGCCGAAGACGCTCGCCGAGGACGTCGCCAAGAACCTGGTGATGGTGGCGCGGCTGATCGACGAGGACCCGGAAGGGGCCTACGGATACGCCAAGGTCGCGCTGCGACTGGCGTCGAGGGTCGCCGCCGTGCGGGAGGCCGCCGGATTCGCCGCGTACGCCAACCAGAAGTACAGCGAGGCGCTCGCCGAGTTCCGGGCCGCCCGGCGGATGACCGGGTCGGTGGAGCTGTGGCCCGTCATGGCCGACTGCGAGCGGGGGCTCGGCCGTCCCGAGAAGGCACTGGACATGGCCGGGGCGCCCGAGGTGCACAAGCTCGACAAGGCCGGGCAGGTCGAGATGCGGCTCGTCGCGGCCGGCGCCCGCAGGGACATGGGGCAGCTGGACGCGGCCATCGTGACGTTGCAGAGCCCCGAGCTGGCCTCCCACTCCGTGCAGCCGTGGACCGCCCGACTGCGCTACGCGTACGCGGACGCCCTCCAGGCCGCCGGACGGCAGAGCGAGGCGCGGGAATGGTTCGCGAAGGCCGTCGAGGCCGACCGCGACGGCAGCACGGACGCCTCGGACCGGCTGGCGGAACTGGACGGCGTGGAGTTCGTCGACGCGCTGGACGAGGACGCGGCCGACGGCGAGCCGGCCGAGGACAAGACCGACGGCAAGAGCGAGGGTCAGGACTGACACACGCCAGTGACGGACGAAGGGGCGGGATCTTGGTGGAAGCCGGGATCCCGCCCCTTCGCCGTACGCAAGGTCAGATGTTCAGGGCCCGCAGCACCAGGCCGGAGGCCGGTTTCGGACCGAAGGACGTCGACTTGCGGGGCATCGTGACGCCCTGGCGGGCCAGATCGCGGACCACGTCCTCGCGGACCGGGTGCAGCAGCACCGCCGTGGCGCCGTCGTGCTGTGCCTTCTCGACCGTCGCGGCCGTGTCGTGGATGTAGGCGATGCGGGACGGATCGTCGTCCGGGACGCGCCACACATGGGCCAGGAGTGTCATGTGCAGGACCGTGGCGTCCAGGGAGCGCCAGGCCTCCGGGCGGTCGGCGGGAACCGTGCGGGCCAGCAGGGCCGGATCAGGGCGGTCGAGGAGGTGGAAGGCGCCGTCGCCCGCCAGGAGGAACGCGTTGCCCGCGCAGGCGGCGTCGGCCAGGACGTCGAGTGCCTCCGGCAGCGGTCCCGTCAGGCGGCGGACGCGGAACAGGCCCTCGACGCGGGACAGGGCGTCCGCCACCGGCAGGCCGTGCAGCAGGCGGTGGATGGCACGGACCCGCAGGGGATAGCGGGCCGTGTCGACCAGCAGGACCAGGCCGTGGTCCCAGGGGCTGGGGGAGCCGTGCTCCGCGCGAAGGCGCCGGTACGTCGCCCAGCGGTGATGGCCGTCGGCGATCAGGGCCTGGTGAGGGGAGAGGCCGGCCTGGACACGGGCCACCTCGGCGGGATCGGTGACCGACCAGAGGCGGTGGTGGTAGCCGTCCTCCGTGGCGGTGGAGAGCAGCGGGGGCCGTTCGGTGGAGCGGTCCACGACGTCCGCCGCGGCGCCGTCGCCCCGGTAGGTGAGGAGCAGGGGTTCGAGGTTGGCGTGGGTGGCGCGCATCAGGGCCGCGCGGTCGGCGACGACGTGCGGCATGACGTCCTCGTGGGGGAGGACGACGCCCGCCGAGGGCTCCGAGACGCGCAGCGCGCCGATGACGCCGCGCTGGAGTACGCCGTCGGGGTGCCGCTGTTCGTAGACGTACAGGGCCGGTTCGGGGTCGGCCGCCAGGACGCCCTCGGAGAGCCAGCGGCGCAGGGTGGCCGCGGCCTGCTCGTTGCGGGCGGCTGCCGTGCCGGCCTGGGGAAGGATCAGCCGGACGATGTTGTACGGGTCCGCGTCCTGGAGGTGGTGCAGACCGTCGGGGCGGACGACGACGTCGTACGGCGGGGAGGTGACGGCGGCGAGACTGCCGACCCGGTCGGGGTCGTAGCGCAGGCCTCGGAACGGGGTGAGTTCCAGGCCTCGGGGCGCCGTTGCTTCCGAGTGACCCGCTGAGTTCATCCCGGCATCGTACGTGTGTCAGTGGCATGCGGGATGATCGAGGAAAGCGAGCGAACGAGGAGCGATGCGGAATGAGCCCGAGCGTGAGGACGGGTCCCGACGGCAGCGGACAGGCCCTGAGCGAGGCGTACGACACGGCGCTGCTCGACCTGGACGGGGTGGTGTACGCGGGCGGGAGCGCGATCGTGCACGCCGTCGAGTCTCTGGCCGCCGCGCGGGAGGGCGGGATGCATCTCGCGTACGTCACCAACAACGCGCTGCGGACGCCCGACACCGTGGCCGCGCACCTGACGGAGCTGGGGATACCGACAGGAGCGCGGGACGTCATCACCTCGGCGCAGGCGGTGGCCCGGCTCATCAGTGAGCAGGTGCCGGCCGGGGCACGGGTGCTCGTCATCGGCGGGGACGGGCTGCGGGTCGCGCTCCGGGAGCGGGGTCTGGTGCCGGTGGAGTCGGCGGACGACGACCCGGCGGCCGTGGTCCAGGGGTACGGCGGGCCGGACCTGCCGTGGGGGCGGTTCGCGGAGGCGTCGTACGCCGTCGCGCGGGGTGTGCCGTGGTTCGCGTCCAACACCGACCTGACCATTCCCAGCGGGCGGGGGATCGCCCCGGGCAACGGGGCCGCGGTGGAGGTCGTGCGGATCGCGACCGGGGCCGAGCCGCAGGTCGCGGGCAAGCCGCTGCCCCCGATGCACCGGGAGACGATCCTGCGCACCGGCGCCGAGCGGCCGCTGGTGGTGGGGGACCGGCTGGACACCGACATCGAGGGGGCGTCCAACGGGGAGGTCGACTCGCTGCTGGTCCTCACCGGGGTGACCGACGGCGCCCAGCTCCTCGCCGCGCCGCCGCAGCACCGGCCGACCTACGTCGACGCGGACCTGCGGGGTCTGCTCACCGGACAGCCCGAGGTGACGGCCGACGGGGACGGCTTCCGGTGCGGTGGATGGACCGCGAAGGCCGGGGCCGAGCGGCTGCGCCTCGAGGGTGACGGCGACGCGCTGGACGGGCTGAGGGCGCTGTGCGCGGCCGCCTGGACGGCGGCGGGTGACGGTGTGTGCGAGCTGGACGGGGAGAAGGCGCTGGCGCGGCTCGGCCTGTGAACCGGACCCCCGCGGTGACGTGCCTGCGGTGACACCCAGCGGTGGCGCGGCCTGCGATGACACCACGCGGTGGCGCGGCCTGCGATGACACCCCGTGGTGACGTGCCTGCGGTGACACCCCGCGGTGGCGTGCCTGCGATGACACCCCGTGGTGACGTGCCTGCGGTGACACCCCGCGGGGCAGTGGCTCCGGATGCGGACGCGAAAAGTGCCGCAACGGGTGTCGGTCAAGGCATCGAGCCAGGTGAGGAGGGTAGGCTAACCTAACTGCGTGTTCGTCGACAGTGTTCCAGAACAGCGCGCGGAGACCGCCCCCGCGCCCCCAACCCGCCGGGCGAGCCGTTCCCTTGGGCTGCTCGTCTCCCTCGCGGTCCTGGTGGTCGTGGCCGTGGCGAGTGTCGCCATCGGGGCCAAGGAACTCTCCCTGGAACAGGTCTGGCACGGCCTGTTCCAGGACACGGGCACCTACGGCGACGTCGTCGTGGGCGAGCGGCTGTCGCGGACGGTGCTCGGACTGCTGGTCGGTGCCGCGCTGGGGCTCTCCGGAGCCGTGCTCCAGGCCCTCACGCGCAACCCGCTGGCCGATCCCGGACTGCTCGGCATCAACGCGGGCGCGTCGGCCGCGGTCGTCACCGCCATCACCTACCTCGGCGTCACCAGCCTGACCGGCTATGTGTGGTTCGCCTTCCTCGGGGCGGCCGCGGTCGGTGCGCTGGTGTGGTTCCTCGGCGGCAGCCGCGGCGCCACGCCGGTGCGGCTCGCGCTGGCCGGCACCGCGATCAGCGCCGCGCTCTTCGGCTACGTCCAGGCCGTCATGATCATGGACAAGGCGGCGCTCGCCAGGATGCGCTTCTGGACGGTCGGTTCGCTGGCCTCCGCGACCGACGAGACGATCCGGCAGGTGCTGCCCTTCCTGGCGGTCGGCACGCTCCTGGCGTTCCTGCTCGCCCGGCCGCTCAACGCCATGGCCATGGGCGACGACACCGCCAAGGCGCTCGGCGCCCACCTCGACCGCACCCGGGCGCTGTCCATGCTCGCCGCCACCGTGCTGTGCGGTGCCGCGACCGCCGCCTGCGGGCCGATCGTGTTCGTCGGGCTGATGGTCCCGCACGTCGTCCGCTCCTTCACCGGACCCGACCTGCGCTGGATCATGCCGTACGCGGCCCTGCTGTCACCGGTGCTGCTGCTCGGCTCCGACGTGATCGGCCGGGTCGTCGCCCGGCCGTCGGAGGTCCAGGTCGGCATCATCACCGCCGTCATCGGCGGCCCGGTCTTCATCTTTCTCGTACGACGGCGGAGGACGGCCCAGCTGTGAAGACCGCATCCAAGACCGCGGCGGACACCTCGGGACGGACCCCGGCGGAGGGGACCGGGCGGCCCGGGGAGACCGGCCGCACGGGCGCCCGTACGCCGGGGGCGCCCCGCGCCCTGCGCACGCCCGGGGGGCTCTCCCTGCGGGTGGACGCGCGTGCCGTCGTCGTCGTCGTGCTGCTGGTGGCCGCCGCGCTCACCGCGAGCGTGGTGCTGATCGGCACCGGCGACTTCCCGATCCCGGCCGGCGACGTGCTGAAGACGCTGGCGGGCGACGGCACCGCGGGCCAGGAGTTCATCGTCAACGAGCTGCGGCTGCCACGCGTCCTCGTCGGGCTGCTCGCCGGGGCCGCGCTCGGACTCGGCGGCGCCGTGTTCCAGGCGGTGTCCCGCAATCCGCTGGGCAGCCCTGACGTGCTCGGGCTCGGGCAGGGGGCGACGGCCGGCGCGCTCGTGGTGATCGTGCTGATGTCCGGGTCCGCCAACCAGGTCGCCGTCGGCGCGCTCGTCGGCGGTCTGGTCACCGGTGCCGCCATCTACCTGCTCGCCTGGAAGCGCGGCGTGCACGGCTACCGGCTGGTGCTGGTCGGCATCGGCGTGTCGGCCATCGCGACCGCGGTCAACGGATACCTCATCACCAAGGCCGACCTGGTCGACGCGGCCCGCGCGGTCGTGTGGATGACCGGCTCGCTCGACGGCCGGGACTGGAAGCAGGTCTGGCCGCTGCTCGCGCTGGTCTGCGTGCTCGCCCCGCTCGTCCTCGCCAACGCGCGCGGGCTGCGGATGATGGAGATGGGCGACGACGTCTCCAACGCCCTGGGCGTGCGGGTGGAGCGCGTACGGCTGCTGCTGATGGTCGCCGCCGTGCTGCTCACCGCGGCCGCCACCGCCGCCGCCGGGCCCGTCGCGTTCGTGGCGCTCACCGCGCCGCAGCTCGCCCGGCGCCTGACCCGCTCGCCCGGCCCGAACCTGCTGCCCGCGCTGTGCATGGGCGCCGCCCTCCTGGTCACCGCCGACTGGGCCGCGCAGCGGCTCTTCGGCGACGGACAGCTGCCCGTGGGCGTGGTCACCGGCGTGCTCGGCGGCGTCTACCTGCTGTGGCTGCTGGTCGCCGAGCGCCGGTCGGGCCGTATATGACGCCCGGCCGGGACAGGGTGTCCGGCCGGGCCATGAGCGCCACCACCCGTGTCAGCCACGGGCTGAACAACCAAAGGAGCACCGTGAACCGCCTGTCCGCCGAGAACGTCACCCTCGCCTACGACCAGCGGGTCATCGCCGAACAGCTGTCGGTGGAGATCCCCGACAACTCCTTCACCGTGATCGTCGGCCCCAACGCCTGCGGCAAGTCGACGCTGCTGCGGGCGCTGTCGCGGATGCTGAAGCCGAGTCAGGGCCAGGTGCTGCTCGACGGGCAGGTCATCCAGTCGATGCCCGCGAAGAAGGTCGCGCGGACGCTGGGCCTGCTGCCGCAGTCCTCGATCGCGCCCGACGGCATCACCGTCGCCGACCTGGTGGGCCGTGGCCGCTACCCGCACCAGGGCATCCTGCGCCAGTGGTCGACGGAGGACGAGCGGGTCGTCCAGGAGTCCATGGCGCAGACCGGCGTCGCCGAGCTCGCCGACCGGTACGTCGACGAGCTGTCGGGCGGCCAGCGGCAGCGGGTGTGGATCGCGATGGCGCTCGCCCAGCAGACCCCGCTGCTGCTGCTCGACGAGCCGACCACCTACCTCGACATCCAGCACCAGATCGACGTCCTCGACCTCTGCGCCGAGCTGCACGAGGAACAGGGCCGCACCCTGGTCGCCGTCCTGCACGACCTCAACCACGCGGCCCGGTACGCGACCCACCTCATCGCGCTGAAGGGCGGCGAGGTCATCGCCCAGGGCGCGCCGAACGACGTCGTCACGGCCGGGCTGGTCGAGGAGGTCTTCGGGCTGCGCTGCCAGGTCATCGACGACCCGGAGACGGGGACGCCGCTGGTGGTGCCGGCGGCGCGCAAGGCGCGGACCGACGTGCGGAAGGTCGCGGCCGCGGAGGCCTCCTGAGGGTCACCGGAGCCCGTTCGGGGCGTCACGGGAGCTGCCGGACCCCTTCCGGTCCTTTCACAGGAGCTTCCGGAGCCGGAACAGGTCGCGCAGGCCCGCCTCCAGCCTCACCCGGCCCGAACCCCAGGCCTTCGCGAAGGCCAGGTCGCCGTCCACCATCGCCACCAGGTCGTCCCCGGTCGTGGTGAGACGTATCTGGGCCTTCTGCGGCGGGGGGCCCTGGACGGTGTCGTCGACCTCGATGCGGCCGCCGGTGAGGCGGCCGACGAAGGTGACGTCCAGGTCGGTGAGGCGGCAGCTCACCGAGCGGTCCAGGGACACGGCCTCGCGGGCCTCGCCCCGGGTGCCCCCCAGATTCTCCGAGAACTTCTCCAGTGCGGCGCGGCACTCCTCGATCGTGGCCATCGCGCCCGACGGTACCCCAGCGGTTCGCGGTAGCGTCGGGGCATGAGCGACACAGCGCCGGACGACGGGCTCGCGCCGCACACCGGGCCCGCCCGGGGCGCCGGGCCCGCACGGCACGCCGGGCTCCCGCAGGACGCCGGGCTCCCGCGCGACGAGGGGCCCGCGCGGGGCACGGGTGTCGTGCGGGACGCCGAGACCCCGTCTGGCGCCGACGCCGTGCCCGGCGGATCCGACGGACCTGACGGACCTGACGGACCTGACGGACCTGCCGGGCCCGATGGACCTGGCGGACCTGCCGGGCCCGATGGACCTGGCGGGTCCGATGGCGGGTCCGACGGGCCCGACGGCCCCGGCGACGACCCCGCCGCCCCCGCGCCCCTGCACGTCCCCCGCACGCCCACCGGCAACGACGAGGTCGACGGCCACCTGGAGCGGCTGGCCGACGCCGACCACCTCGGCACGGACGGCCATCTGGAGGTGTACGAGGATGTACACCGGGGGCTGCGCGACGCGCTCACCGCGCTCGACGCCCGCCCGGGACCTCCGGCGCCCCCCTCGACGTAGACCGGTAGGAGCTGAACCGAACGTGGCAGGAGTCGCACGTCGTCGTCTGGACGCGGAGCTGGTGCGCCGGAAGCTCGCGCGCTCGCGCGAGCACGCCGCCCAGCTGATCGCCGCGGGGCGGGTCACCGTCGGGAAGACCGTCGCGACCAAATCGGCCACGCAGGTGGAGACCGCGGCGGCCATCGTCGTCGCCACCGACGACAGCGATCCCGACTACGTCTCGCGCGGCGGGCACAAGCTGGCGGGCGCGCTGACGGCGTTCGTGCCGCGGGGGCTCGTCGTCGAGGGACGGCGGGCGCTGGACGCCGGCGCGTCCACCGGGGGCTTCACCGACGTCCTGCTGCGGGCGGGCGCCGCGCACGTCGTCGCCGTCGACGTCGGGTACGGACAGCTCGCCTGGTCCCTCCAGAGCGATGAACGCGTCACCGTCAAGGACCGTACGAACGTACGCGAGTTGACGCTCGAAGCGATCGATGGGGAGCCAGTGGATCTTGTCGTGGGGGACTTGTCCTTCATTCCGCTCGGGCTGGTGCTGCCGGCCCTGGCGCGGTGCACCGGGCCGGACGCCGACCTGGTGATGATGGTCAAGCCGCAGTTCGAGGTGGGGAAGGAACGGCTCGGCAGCGGGGGCGTCGTCCGCAGCCCGCAGCTGCGGGCCGAGGCCGTCCGTGGCGTGGCCGCGAAGGCGTGGGACCTCGGGCTCGGGGTGAAGGGTGTCACCGCCAGTCCGCTGCCCGGGCCCTCGGGCAACGTCGAGTATTTTCTGTGGCTCCGGGCCGGGGCGCCCGCCCTGGACCCGGCGGATGTTGACCGTGCAGTGGCGGAGGGGCCGCGTTGACACAGAACCGAGCTCGTACTGTTTTCCTGCTGGCCCACACGGGCCGGCCCGCCGCGATCCGCAGCGCGGAGCTGGTCGTGAAGGGGCTGCTGCGCGAGGGCATCGGCGTGCGCGTCCTGGAGTACGAGGCGGCCGACCTGCCCCTGCCGGACGAGGTGGAACTGGTCGCCGAGGCCACCCCGCAGTGCCTGGTGGGCTGCGAGCTGCTCATCGTCCTCGGCGGTGACGGCACGCTGCTGCGGGGCGCGGAGTTCGCGCGGGCGTCCGGTGTGCCGATGCTCGGCGTGAACCTGGGCAGCGTCGGCTTCCTGGCCGAGGCCGAGCGGGACGACCTGGACAAGGTCGTCGACCGGGTGGTGTCGCGGGCGTACGAGGTCGAGGAGCGGATGACCGTCGATGTGGTCGTGCACCGCAACGGGGACATCGTGCACACCGACTGGGCGCTGAACGAGGCGGCGGTGCAGAAGGCCGGCGCGGAGAAGCTGCTGGAGGTCGTGCTGGAGATCGACGGGCGGCCGGTCACCGGCTTCGGGTGTGACGGGATCGTGCTGTCGACGCCCACCGGGTCCACCGCCTACGCGTTCTCGGCCGGCGGGCCGGTGGTGTGGCCCGAGGTCGAGGCGTTGCTGATGGTGCCGATCAGCGCGCACGCGCTGTTCGCCAAGCCGTTGGTGACCTCGCCGAACTCGGTGCTCGCCGTGGAGCTGCTGCCGCACATTCCGCCGGGCGTGCTGTGGTGCGACGGGCGGCGGACCTTCGAGCTGCCTCCGGGGGCGCGGGTCGAGGTACGGCGGGGGGCCGTGCCGGTGCGGCTCGCGCGACTGCACCACGCCTCCTTCACCGACCGGCTGGTGGCGAAGTTCGCGCTGCCCGTCTCGGGGTGGCGGGGGGCTCGGCACTAGCCGGTCGCCGGAGGAGCAGGAAGGGCTGGAGGGGCCGAAGGGGGCGGGGACCGTCGGCGGCCGCGGGCCGTGGATGGCCGGCCGCCGGCACGCGGCGGGGCCGTACTGCGGCGCGGTCCCGCGTCCCCGGGACACCTCCACCCGCCCGGGTGACAGGGTGCCTCGCGCTTCTCCTCCCGGACCTCGTAAGGTCGTGTCCGTGTTGGAGGAGATGCGGATACGGTCGCTCGGGGTCATCGACGACGCGGTCGTCGAGCTGTCGCCGGGCTTCACCGCCGTCACGGGTGAGACGGGCGCGGGCAAGACCATGGTGGTCACCAGCCTCGGGCTGCTGCTGGGCGGACGCGCCGACGCCGCGCTCGTGCGGATCGGCGCCGAGAAGGCGGTCGTCGAGGGGCGGATCGCCGTGCCCGCCGACGCCTCGGTGGTCGTACGGGCCGAGGAGGCCGGGGCCGAGCTCGACGACGGGGCGCTGCTGATCAGCCGTACCGTCTCCGCCGAGGGGCGCTCGCGGGCGCACGTCGGCGGGCGCAGCGTGCCGGTGGGCGTGCTGGCCGAGCTGGCCGACGAGCTGGTGGCCGTGCACGGGCAGACCGACCAGCAGGGACTGCTGAAGCTGTCCCGGCAGCGGCAGGCGCTCGACCGGTACGCCGGGGACGCCGTCGCCGTGCCGCTGGCCAAGTACAGCGAGGCCTACCGGCGGCTGCGGGCCGTGTCCGTCGAGCTCGACGAGATCACCACGCGCGCGCGTGAGCGGGCCCAGGAGGCCGACATGCTGCGCTACGGGCTCGACGAGATCGCCGGCGTGGAACCGCGCGCCGGGGAGGACGGGGAGCTGGCGGAGGAGGCGGAGCGGCTCGGGCACGCGGAGGCGCTGTCCTCGGCCGCCACGGCCGCCCACGCCGCTCTGGCGGGCAATCCGGAGGACCCCGAGGGCATTGACGCCGCGACGCTCGTGGCGGGCGCGCAGCGGGCCCTGGAGGCGGTGCGGGCGCACGACCCGGCGCTGTCCGCGCTCGCGGACCGGATCGGGGAGATCGGGATCCTGCTGGGTGACGTGGCGGGAGAGCTCGCGGGGTACGCCGACGACCTCGACGCCGACCCGCTGCGGCTGGCCGCCGTGGAGGAGCGGCGGGCCGCGCTCACCGCGCTGACCCGGAAGTACGGGGAGGACGTCGCCGGCGTCCTCGCGTGGGCCGAGCGGGGTGCCGCGCGGCTGACCGAGCTGGACGGCGACGACGAGCGGATCGACGAGCTGACCGCCGAACGGGACGCGCTGCGGACCGAACTGGGCGGACTGGCGCAGGCGTTGACGGACGCGCGGGCGGAGGCCGCCGAGCGGTTCGCCGCCGCCGTGACCGCCGAGCTGGCGTCGCTGGCCATGCCGCACGCGCGCGTGTCGTTCGAGATCCGGCAGACGCCGGACCCCGAGGGCGTGGCGGTCGGCGGGCGGACGGTCGCCTACGGGCCGTCCGGTGCCGACGAGGTCGAGCTGCTGCTCGCCCCGCACCCGGGCGCGCCGCCGCGGCCCATCGCCAAGGGTGCCTCCGGCGGTGAGCTCTCGCGGGTGATGCTCGCCGTGGAGGTCGTGTTCGCGGGGACGGATCCCGTGCCGACGTATCTGTTCGACGAGGTCGACGCGGGCGTCGGCGGCAAGGCCGCGGTCGAGATCGGGCGGCGGCTGGCGCGGCTGGCGAAGACCGCGCAGGTCGTCGTGGTCACGCACCTTCCGCAGGTCGCCGCCTTCGCGGACCGGCAGCTGCTGGTGGAGAAGACGAACGACGGGTCCGTGACCCGGTCCGGCGTGAAGGTCCTGGAGGGCGAGGAGCGGGTCCGGGAACTGTCCCGGATGCTCGCCGGACAGGAGGACTCCGAGACGGCCCGGGCACACGCGGAGGAACTGCTGGCGACGGCGCGGGCGGATTTGTAGCGCCGGCCCGGCCGAGGCCGGGCCCGTGGCCCGTGTCCCGGGACGCGGAGGAGCGCGCGAGGGGCGGTGACCTTGAGGTCACCGCCCCTCCCGCGTGGCCGGGTGGGGGTGCCGTGGTGCTCGCGCGGGTCCCCGGGACGGCGGGGCGCGCGGCGTACGTCCGGGCGCGCTCCCGGTGGGACGGTCGGGCCGGCGGAGGGCGGACGGGGGTGTCGTGGACCGGCGCGCGCCGTCGGCGTGGTGGGTGTGCGTGCGGGTGGCGGGGGAGTGGGGGGCACGCGGTCGCCGATCTGCCCGAAGGCCTGACCCGCTCGAACGGAACCCCGACCTCCTTCACTCGTGTGAGTGACATGCGGGGCCGTGTTGCCGGAGCCTGGGGCGCTCGACGGCACGGAACACCCGTACGTGCTGGCATCCTTGACGTAGGAGAGGGAGGAGCCCGAGCGGTCCACCCCTCCGTCCGGCCCCCTTCCGCACGTTCCTTCGTGACCGCCCGACGCCGAACCAGGAGCCCCGGCCACGTGAGCATCCACTCACCGCACGGCCAGTCGCCGCTGCACACCGTGCAGGTGCTGGGCGGTGGCAACGCCACCAGCAGCGCGCACGTGCGCTCCCTGGCCGCGGGGCTCGTCGCACGGGGCGTGCGGGTGACGGTGTGCGCCCCCATGGAGGCCGATCACACCTACGACTTCACGGGTATCGGAGCCGAACACGTGCCCGTGCCGCGCAGTAGCGATCCCGCGTCCGTGAAGGCGCTGCGGGCGGCCTGCACGGACGCCGACCTCGTCCACGCGCACGGACTGCACGCCTCCTTCCGGGCCGTACTGGCGCTCGGCGGCCGGCGTACCCCGCTCGTCGTCACCTGGCACGACCGGGCGTACGCCGAGGGCGCCCGCGCCCATCTGCTGCGCCTGCTGGAGCGGAGGGTGGCCAAGGCGGCCGCCGTCGTGCTGGGAACGACGTCCGGTCTGGTGGACCGGGCGCGCCGGACGGGTGCGCGGGACGCGCGGCTCGCCCCCGTGGCGCTGCCGGGAGTCCGTCCCGCCGAGGAGGACCCCGAGCGGCCGCGGTCCAAGGTGCGCGCCGAACTCGGGGCGATCGGGCGCCCGTTGCTGATGGCGGTCGGCTCGCTGGAGCGCCACCGCGGCTACGACGTCCTGCTGGACGCCTCGCGCGCGTGGCGCCTGCTGGATCCCGTGCCGTTGGTCGTGGTCGCGGGGGAGGGACCGCTGCGGGCGGATCTCCAGCGGCGCATCGAGGAGGAGGAACTGCCCGTCCGGCTCATCGGGCTGCGGGACGACGTGGGCGAGTTGCTGGCCGCGGCCGATCTCGCCGTGCTGGCGGGCGACGAGGAGGCGCGGTCCGTCGCGGCGCAGGAGGCGCTCCACGCGCGCGTGCCGCTCGTCGCCGCCCGGACCGGCGGCGTCCGCGAACTCGTCGGCGACGCCGCCGAACTCGTCCCGCCCGGGGACGCGGACGCGCTCGGCGACGCCGTCGCCCGGCTGCTCGACGACCCCGGACGGTGCGAGCGGCTCCGCGACCTCGGCACCCGGCAGGCGGCCACCTGGCCCACCGAGGACGAGACCGTCGCCCAGGTCCTCAGCGTCTACGACGAGCTGACGCAGCCCCAGCCGCTGATCTGAGCCGGCCTCAACCGGATCGCGGCCCGAGCCGAGAGGGCGTCGCGCCGATTCCCGGACGGACTGATTCTCAGCGCGCACCGAATCTCGGCCAGGCCGGTGCGCGCCGATTCCCGGACGCGCCCATGCTCGGCGCGCACCGAATCTCGGACGCGCCGATTGCCGGGCGTGCCGGTCCAGGGCGCTCCCGTCCCGGGGTGTTCCCGTCCCGGGGTGTGCCAGCCCCGGGGTGTGCCGGTCTCGGGGTGTGCCGGTCTCGGGTGTGCTGGTTAGGGGGGTGCCGGCTCCGGGTGCGCCGGTCCCGGGCGTTCCCGTCCCGAGCGTTCCCGTCCAGGGTGTGCCGACTCCGGATGTGCCGGTCCCGGGCGTTCCCGTCCCGGGTGCGCCGGTCCCGGGTGTGCCGGTCCCGGGCGTTCCCGTCCCGGATGTGCCGACCCCGGATGTGCCGGTCAGGGGCGTGCCAGCTCCGGATGTGCCGGTCCCGGCTGTGCCGGGTCCCGCGATGCCGTAGCGCGAGGCGCCCCGCCCGGTGACACGGCGGGGCACGGCAGTGTACGGCGAGGCAGGGCACGGCGAGGCAGGGCACGGCAGGGCACGGCGGGGCACGGCGAGGCACAGCGGGGTACGGCGAGGCACGGCAGGGCGTGCCGCCGGCCTGGCGGGCTCGCCGCCCGCCGGACGGTTCACGGCACCAGTCGGCGGGCCCGCAGGGCGAGGCTCAACGCCAGGACCGTCTGCGGGTCGTCCAGGTCCGTGCCCAGGAGCTCGCCGATGCGGGCGAGGCGGTTGTACAGGGTCTGGCGGTTGAGGTGGAGTTCACGGGCGGTCTCCGCCTTGCGGCCGGCGTGGGCGAGGTACGTCTCCAGGGTGGGCAGCAGGGGCGGCCTGGAGCGCTGGTCGTGGTCCCGGACCGGGCCGATCGCGCGGTCCACGAAGGCCGCCAGGTCGGGATGGTCGCGCAGGCGCCACAGAAGCAGGTCGATGTCGAGGCGGCGGGCGTCGTACCAGGGCCGGTCCGACAGTCCCTGGGCGGCGGTCGCCGTCTCCGCCGCGTGCCGCAGGCCCGCCGACGCGGCCGCCCAGCCCCCCGCGACGCCGACGACCACGACCGGCGGCCGGCCTCCCGGCCGCCGCATGCCGGCCCGCTCCGCGCCGGCCCGCAGCGCCGCCGCCACCCGGTCCGCCACCGCCGGCCGCTCCGACTCCGCCCGCAGGCCGAGCAGCAGCGGCACCCGGCCCTCCACCGGGCGTACGCCGAGCAGGACCGGCACCCCGACCGACGCCAGCTCCTCCGCCACCGCACGCGCCAGCACCGCCCACCCCCCGCCCGGGGAGAGCGCGTCGCCCAGCCGCATGACGACCGGCAGCAGCGGGCTGTCGCCCGGCTTGAAACCCAGTACACGCGCCTGCGCCGGGGCGTCCTGCGCCGCGATCCGCCCCTCGGCGAGGTCGGTCAGGAAGTCGCCCCGGCCCCGCGCCGCCAGCTCCTCCTCCTGACGCGCCTGCATCAGCACCACGGCCAGGACCCCGGCCGCCCGCTCGACCGCCATGCGGTGCACCGGAGCCAGCGCGGCGCGCACCGGCAGCAGCACGAGCCGGGCCCGCACCGAGCCCGCACCCGGCCCGCCGCCGGGCACGTCCACCAGCACCGAACCGGCGGGCGGCGGCGCGTCCTTGTGCGGCCCGCGCAACCCCTCCCACACCTGGAGCGGATCCGCTCCCTCGGGCCCGGCGCCGGCGGCGTACAGCAGCCGGCCCTCGGTCGTCTCCAGGAAGACCGGGTTGCCGCAGAAGTCCGCCAGGATCTCCAGGACCTGCGGGACCCCGCCCCCGCCCAGCAGGGCCTGCGTACAGCGGCGGTGCACTTCCTCCGCCCGCTGGAGCAGCGCGTAGTGGCCGTTGACGATCTCGGTGTGGATCTCCTCGGTCACCGTCACGAACGGCACCTCGCGGTGCAGCTGGACCAGTGGCAGCCCCGACGTCCGCGCCGTCTCCACCACCGCCGCGGGCAGCCGGGTGAAGCGCGGGCCCAGCTCGATCACCAGGGCCGCGATGCCCCGCTCGGCCAGGGTCCGCACGAACGCCCGCTGGTCGGCCGGCCGGGTGCCCAGGCCGTAGCCCGTGGTCAGCAGCAGCTCGCCGCCCTTGAGCAGGGAGGCGATGTTGGGGACCTCGCCCGCGTGCACCCAGCGCACCGTGCGGCCCAGCCGGTCCGCGCCCGCGAGGATCTCCGGCAGCCCGCTGCGCAGTCCGGGCAGCTCCAGCGCGCGCCGCACGGTGATGCCGGCGCCCTGACTGTCGTATCGATGGTCCGTGCGGCTGTCCATGCAGCGGACGCTACCTGCGAAGACGTCCCGGCGACAGGTCCGCCCGGAGCCGGGGACGATCACCGTCGGCGGCCTCCGGGGTGGGGTGTCCGGGGGCCCCGGACGGACTCGCCGCCCCAGGCCCTGGACGGACGCGCCGCTCAGATCGGTCTGATGTTGTGGTTGAAGCGGAAGACGTTGTCGGGGTCGTACCGTCGCTTCAGGTCCCCGAGCCGCCGGGCGTTCCCGGCGCCCACACCGGCCACGACGCGGTCGGGGCCCTCGTCGCCGATGAAGTTGAGGTAGACCGCGCCCGTGCTCCACGGCCCCACCTCGGGCCGCACGCCCCGGACCCACCGCACGCACCGCTCGTCGTCCGCGGGGTCCTCCCACAGCCCGAAGGGGTGCACGGCCCACGGCGCGTCCCGGTACGGCACCGGGAACCCGTGCGGGCCGGCGGCGATCGCCCCGCCCTGCGGGAACAGGGCGTGCATCGAGCCGGTCGGCACGGGCAGCGCCTCCCCGCGGGCGCAGAAGACGTCCACGAGGTCGTCGGGCGCGCCCGACAGGTACTCCGCCGACCAGTGGTTCCGCATCCCGGGCGGTTCGTCGATCATGCACTGCACGTCGGCGTACGGCATCGGACCGACGAGCTCCGCCTCGTGCGGCAGCGCCAGCAGCGGCTCGGCCACCTCGCGCAGTCCGGTCTCCGGCCCGGCGTACGTCAGCAGCACGGCGCACACCAGCGTGCCGACCAGGTGCGGCGGGACGAACTCCGCGGGCCGCCCGGTGAGGTAGAGGACGGCGCCGCCCGCCTCGTCGGGGCCGGACTCGATCACGTCGCGGTAGGCGCGCGTGACCTCGCGGCCCGACTCCGGGCGGTACAGCAGCAGCGCGACGGCGAAGTCGGGCAGCTCGTGCAGCCGCAGGGTGAGCGCGGTGGCGACGCCGAAGTTGCCGCCGCCGCCGTGCAGGGCCCAGAACAGGTCGGGATGGTCGTCGGGGCTCGCGTGGAGCCGGTCGCCGTCGGCGGTGACGAGGTCGACGCCGAGCAGGTTGTCGGCGGCGAGTCCGCAGCGGCGGTCGAGCCAGCCGGTGCCGCCGCCGAGGACGAAGCCGCCGACGCCGGTGGTGGAGACCCGGCCGCCGGTCGTGGCCAGACCGTGGGGCCGGGTGGCGCGGTCCAGGTCGCTCATCGTGGCGCCGCCCGCGACCCGCACCGCCCGCGCCGCGGGGTCGACGGCGACCGCGCGCAGGTGCCGCAGGTCGACCACCAGGTTGTTGTCGTTCACCGCCATGCCCGCCACGCTGTGTCCGCCGCCGCGCACCGCGACCTTCAGGTCGAGGTCACGGGCGAACCGCACGGCCCGGACGACATCGGCCTCGTCCACGCACTGCGCGATCACCGCCGGACGGCGGTCGATCATCGCGTTGAACACCGTCCGGGCCTCGTCGTACCCGACGTCCCAGGGGGCGAACACGTCGCCGGCCAGATCCTCGCGCAGCGCGGCGAGGGCCGCGCCCGCCTTCGACGGGGGAGCCATGGGCCGCCGCCCCCTTCCGTGCAGGGGCCGATGCCTCCCAGCCTAGGCGGGCGTGCCGGGTCGGGCCGGGTCAGCCGCCGTACGCGCCGGACGCCGTCAGGCGCAGGGCCGTGTCGATCAGCGGGACGTGGCTGAACGCCTGCGGGAAGTTGCCGACCTGGCGCTGGAGGCGCGGGTCCCACTCCTCGGCGAGCAGTCCGAGGTCGTTGCGCAGCGACAGCAGCTTCTCGAAGAGCTTGCGGGCCTCGTCCACGCGGCCGATCATCGCGAGGTCGTCCGCCATCCAGAACGAGCACGCCAGGAAGGCGCCCTCGTCGCCGGGGAGGCCGTCCACGCCCTCGTGGTCGCCCTGGGTGGGGTAGCGCAGGATGAAGCCGTCCGGCGTGGACAGCTCCCGCTGGATCGCCTCGATGGTGCCGATGACCCGCTTGTCGTCCGGGGGCAGGAAGCCCATCTGCGGGATGAGCAGCAAGGACGCGTCCAGCTCCTTGGAGCCGTAGGACTGCGTGAAGGTGTTGCGTTCCTTGTCGTAGCCCTTCTCGCACACGTCCCGGTGGATGTCGTCGCGCAGCTCGCGCCACCGCTCCAGCGGGCCGTCCGCGTCGCCGGACTCGATCAGCTTGATCGTGCGGTCGACCGCGACCCAGGCCATGACCTTGGAGTGTACGAAGTGCCGGCGCGGGCCGCGGACCTCCCAGATGCCCTCGTCCGGCGTGTCCCAGTGCTTCTCCAGGTAGCGGATCAGCTTCAGCTGGAGGAGGGAGGCGTAGTCGTTGCGGGCCAGGCCCGTCATGTGGCCCAGGTGCAGGGCCTCGGTGACCTCGCCGTACACGTCCAGCTGGAGCTGGTGCGCGGCGCCGTTGCCGACCCGGACCGGCGCGGAGTTCTCGTAGCCGGGCAGCCAGTCCAGCTCCGCCTCGCCGAGCTCCCGCTCGCCGGCGATGCCGTACATGATCTGGAGGTTCTCCGGGTCGCCGGCGACGGCGCGCAGCAGCCACTCGCGCCAGGCGCGGGCTTCCTCGCGGTAGCCGGTGCGCAGCAGGGAGGACAGGGTGATGGCCGCGTCGCGCAGCCAGGTGTAGCGGTAGTCCCAGTTGCGCACGCCGCCGATGTCCTCCGGGAGGGAGGTGGTGGGGGCGGCGACGATCCCGCCGGTGGGGGCGTAGGTCAGCGCCTTCAGCGTGATCAGCGAGCGGATCACGGCCTCGCGGTAGGGACCGTGGTACGTACAGTGCTCGACCCACTCGCGCCAGAACTCCTCCGTCGCCTCCAGCGACTGCTCCGGCTCGGGCAGGGGCGGCGGCTCCTTGTGCGACGGCTGCCAGGAGATCGTGAAGGCGATGCGCTCGCCGGGGGCGACGGTGAAGTCGGCGTAGGTCGTCAGGGACTTCCCGTAGGTCTCGCAGTCGGTGTCGAACCACACCGAGTCCGGTCCCGCGACCGCCACCGTGCGCCCCTCGTGCCGGTGCACCCAGGGGACGACGCGCCCGTAGGAGAACCGCATCCTCAGGGCCGAGCGCATGGGGACGCGGCCCGAGACGCCCTCGACGATGCGGATCAGCTGGGGGGCGCCGTCACGCGGGGGCATGAAATCGGTCACTCGGACCGTGCCGCGCGGGGTGTCCCACTCGGATTCCAGGATCAGCGAGTCGCCCCGGTAGGCGCGCCGGGCGGCGGTGGGCGGCTCCTGGTCGGAGCCGTGGGCGGGCCCGAGCCGCCAGAAGCCGTGCTCCTCGGTGCCCAGCAGCCCTGCGAAGATCGCGTGCGAGTCGAAGCGGGGCAGGCACAGCCAGTCCACGGTCCCGTCACGGCAGACCAGTGCGGCGGTCTGCATGTCTCCGATGAGTGCGTAGTCTTCGATGCGCCCGGCCACGTGCAACTCCAGTCGAACGGCCACGTCACCCCCTATGAGGGGGCTGTCGCTAGTGCGGTCAAGGGGGTTGTTGTCATGCGTCGTTGAGCGGTGAAGCAAAGCAGCCGCTCAGCCGTGTCGGCAAAACGCCAATTCTTGCTCAACGAACTGACGAGCTCTCGTTGTTCCGGTGGATACGGGCGGGGGTGGTGCCGTGTCGGCCGGCCGGGCTCGGCAGTGAGTGTCCGAGCAGGATACGACGCACGTAGATGATCTGTGTGCCGCTCCGGGCAACCCGGGTGGGCCGAACGGGTGAGCACCGGGTGAGAAACCAGTGTGGACCAGAGCAGCCGTGTCGGGACGTGTGCGGAGCGTGGCCGGAAGCCATCTCCCTGAGGCGCTGATACCCTGGTAGCCCGTGGACCGGTGGGCTCGAAACCCCCGAACCGCAGCGACGGCGCCCCCGGAGGAATCCGGCCCGAACCGCTGGTGAGAGCCTCCGGACGCCGCACCGCACCCCCAGACCGCGACCACGGGAGCCCCCTCTTGGCCATGCCGCCCAAATCCACGACGACCAAGCACATCTTCGTCACCGGGGGTGTCGCCTCCTCTCTCGGCAAGGGTCTGACGGCCTCCAGCCTCGGGATGCTGCTCAAGGCGCGGGGCCTGCGCGTCGTGATGCAGAAGCTCGACCCGTACCTCAATGTCGACCCTGGCACGATGAACCCGTTCCAGCACGGTGAGGTGTTCGTCACCAACGACGGCGCCGAGACCGACCTGGACATCGGCCACTACGAGCGCTTCCTCGACCGCGACCTGGACGGCTCGGCCAACGTCACCACCGGCCAGGTCTACAACACGGTGATCGCCAAGGAGCGCCGAGGCGAGTACCTGGGCGACACCGTGCAGGTCATCCCGCACATCACCAACGAGATCAAGCACCGCATCCGCCGCATGGCGACGGACGAGGTGGACGTCGTGATCACCGAGGTCGGCGGCACGGTCGGCGACATCGAGTCGCTGCCGTTCCTGGAGACCGTCCGCCAGGTCCGCCACGAGGTCGGCCGGGACAACGTCTTCGTGGTCCACATCTCCCTCCTTCCCTACATCGGTCCCTCGGGGGAGCTGAAGACCAAGCCGACCCAGCACAGCGTGGCCGCCCTGCGCAACATCGGTATCCAGCCGGACGCCATCGTGCTGCGCTGCGACCGTGAGGTGCCCACCGCCATCAAGCGCAAGATCTCGCTGATGTGCGACGTCGACGAGGACGCGGTGGTCGCCTGCCCCGACGCCCGCTCGATCTACGACATCCCGAAGACCGTGCACGGCGAGGGCCTGGACGCCTACGTGGTCCGCAAGCTGGACCTGCCGTTCCGCGACGTGGACTGGACGACCTGGGACGACCTGCTGGACCGCGTCCACAACCCCGACCACGAGATCACCCTCGCCCTGGTCGGCAAGTACATCGACCTGCCCGACGCCTACCTCTCGGTCACCGAGGCCCTGCGCGCCGGCGGCTTCGCCCACAAGGCCCGCGTCAAGATCAAGTGGGTCACCTCCGACGACTGCAAGACCCCGGCCGGCGCCGCGGCCCATCTCGCCGGCGTCGACGGCATCTGCATCCCCGGCGGCTTCGGCGACCGCGGTGTGCTCGGCAAGGTCGGCGCGATCCGCTACGCCCGCGAGAACCGGATCCCGCTGCTCGGCCTCTGCCTCGGCCTCCAGTGCATCGTGATCGAGGCGGCCCGCAACCTCGCCGGCGTCTCGGACGCCAACTCCACCGAGTTCGACCCGGCCACCGCCCACCCGGTCATCTCCACCATGGCCGAACAGCTCGACATCGTCGCCGGCGAGGGCGACATGGGCGGAACGATGCGCCTGGGCATGTACCCGGCCAAGCTGGCCGAGGGCTCCATCGTCCGCGAGGTGTACGACGGCAAGGAGTACGTCGAGGAGCGGCACCGTCACCGGTACGAGGTGAACAACGCCTACCGCGCGGAGCTGGAGAAGAAGGCGGGCATCCTGTTCTCCGGCACCTCCCCGGACGGCAAGCTCGTCGAGTACGTCGAGTACCCGCGGGACGTCCACCCCTACCTGGTGGCCACGCAGGCGCACCCCGAGCTGCGCTCGCGGCCGACGCGTCCGCACCCGCTGTTCGCGGGCCTGGTGAAGGCGGCCGTGGAGCGGCAGGTCGCCGCGGAGGCGGATGGGAAGTAACACACCGGTTGTACGGTGGCCGGGGTGCAAACCTTCAAAAGGTGGGCACCCCGGTTTTCTTCCGGGGTTCTCTCTCGGCCGGTCTCCCCGCCGCGTGCGGGCCGGTCACTCGCGTACGTGTGGAAGGACAGGGCATGACGATCAAGGACACCCCCGAGGCGTGGGAGATCCGGGCGACGGAGACCCCCTTCGTGGGCAACAAGACCTCCGTCCGCACGGACGAGGTGGTCATGCCGAACGGCACGGTGGTCCGCCGCGACTACCAGGTCCACCCGGGTTCCGTGGCCGTCCTCGCCCTCGACGCCGACGACCGCGTGCTGCTCATCAAGCAGTACCGCCACCCCGTGCGGCAGAAGCTGTGGGAGATCCCGGCCGGCCTGCTCGACGTGCCGGGCGAGAACCCGTTGCACGCCGCCCAGCGCGAGCTGTACGAGGAGGCGCACGTCAAGGCCGAGGACTGGCGGGTCCTCACCGACGTGTACACGACCGCCGGCGGCTGCGACGAGGCCGTGCGCATCTTCCTCGCCCGCGATCTGTCCGAGGCCGACGGCGAGCGCTTCGCGGTGGAGGACGAGGAGGCCGACATGGAGCACGCGCGCGTGCCGCTCGACGAACTGGTCCGGGGCGTGCTCGCGGGCGACCTGCACAACAACTGCCTCGTCGTCGGCGTCCTCGCCCTGGTCGCCGCGCGCGGCGGCGACGGGCTCGACGCGCTGCGGCCGGCTCAGGCGCCGTGGCCGGCGCGTCCCTTCGAGGCGTGATCGGCAGGGTGCCGGTGAGCCCCCACCGTCCGGTGTGACGATCGGCTGATCCGATCGGGCGACGCCACCGCCGTGCTCCTCCCGGAACGTCGCAGAGCGTGAACTAGGCTCTGGAATCGCCCGGTCCGGAGACCCGGCGGGCTTGCGCGTGCGGTGGGACGGGAGTGTGGCCCGTGACGGAACAGGCAGTGGACACAGACGGCGTGCAGCTGTCGGGACACGCTGCGACGGAGGGCCATTTCCTGGGCCGGGCCCGGGAGTTGAAGGAACTGCGCGCCGACATCGCGCGCGCGGGGCTGGACACGCTGTCCGGGAAGAAGGCGCCCCGCGCGCGCGTGCTGCTCATCGCGGGCCGGCCCGGCTCCGGACGCACGGCGCTCGCCGAGGAACTGGTCCGCCAGGTCGCGGACCGTTACCGCGACGGTGTGCTGCGCGCCCGTCTCGGGGAGCCGGACGGCACCCCCGTCCCCGTCGAGCGCGCCGCCCGCGAACTGCTCGGCGCCCTCGGCCTGCCCGTCCCGCCGGGGGCCGGCGAGGAGGACCTCTCGGCCACCTTGCGCGAGGCGCTCGCCGAGCGGCGGATGCTGCTCCTGCTCGACGACGCGGCGGGCGCCGACCAGGTCGACGCGCTGCTCCCGGACTCCCCGGAATGCCTGGTCGTCGCCGTCTCCGCGGGCCCGCTCACCGGGATCTCGGACGTGCGTCCCTGCACACTGGGCGGCCTGGACACCAAGTCCGCCCTCGAACTGATCACCCGCTACACCGGATCGGTCCGCATCACCGTCGACCCCCGCGCCGCGGAGGGGCTGGTGGAGGCATGCCAGGGCCATCCCGCCGCGCTGATCCTCGCGGGCGGCTGGCTCGCCGCCCGCTCCCAGGCGACCGTCGCCGACCTCGCCAAACAGATGCACGCCGAGACCGGTGACGACGGCGCCGACACCAGTCCCCTCGGCCGTG
This sequence comes from Streptomyces sp. NPDC003248, assembly GCF_055563235.1. Classification (NCBI taxonomy): domain Bacteria; kingdom Bacillati; phylum Actinomycetota; class Actinomycetes; order Kitasatosporales; family Streptomycetaceae; genus Streptomyces; species Streptomyces sp. NPDC003248. Next base: position 24,019 of record NZ_JBVHDT010000005.1, read on the forward strand.
TCTTCCGGCTCACCCACGACTCCCTGCCCGCGGCCTCCGCCCGGACACTGCGCCTGCTCTCCCTCGCCCCGGCCGGCCTGGTGGACCCGCACACCGCCTCCGCGCTCGCCGGCTGCTCGGTCGACGCCGCCCGCACCACCCTGGACGGCTTCGTCGCCCTCGGCCTGCTGCGGGTGGTGGATGCCCCGCTGCCGCAGTACGAGGTCCCCGCCTGTCTGCACCCCCTGCTGCGGGCCGCCGCCGAGACCCACGAACGCCCGGGCGAGCTCCAGCTGGCGCGCGCCCGCATGCTGGAGCGGACGGTACGGCTGCTCCAGTCCTGCCGGGCGATCACGGAGACCGACGACCCCGAGGTCCGCGGCAGGCTCCAGGGCATGCCCCGGGCCCTGCGCTTCCCGAGCCCCCGCGCCGCCGCCGACTGGCTGCGCGTCCGACGGCCGGCCCTGCTCGCCTCCGCCCGTCTCGCGGTCGCGGACGGGGAGCTGGACACCCTGGCCAGGCGGCTGATGTCCCAGCTGGTCAGGGCGATGGTCGCGCACTTCGGCACCCAGGGCGCCGCCCCCGACCTGTACGGCGTCCACCTGCTCGTCCTGGACGTGGCCGAGCGGCGTGACCTGCCCCGCGAGAAGGCCGCGGCCCTGCTGAACCTCGCCGACGTCGACGCCCGGACCGGACGGACAGCGGACGCCCTGGTGCGCTACCGGGCGGCGCTGGACGCCGGACGCGAGGCGAACGACCCGTATGCGACCGGCCGCGCGATGGAATCCGTAGGCGGCGCGCACCAGGAACTCGGGGACTACGACCGCGCCGCCGACTGGTTCGGCAGGGCCCTGGCGCAGCGGCTGGCCCGCGACGAGCGCGCGGACGCCGCCCGGCTGTACGGCCGGATCGCCACCGCGCAGACCTACGCGGGCCGCTACGGCGAGGCGCAGCGCGGCTGGCGGGCCGCGGCGGCCGGGCACCGCAAGAACGGCGATCTGGGCGCCTACGCGCGGGCGTTGAGCGAGCTGGCGCGGGTCCAGGAGTACGCGGGCCGCCCCGAGGAGTCGCTGCGCACCTGCCAGGAGGCGGTGGAGTGGGCGCGGCGCGCGCAGGACCTGCGGCTCCAGGCCGCGCTGCAGCTGCGGCTGGCCGACACCCTGGAGCGCCTCGGCGACCCGGCGGCGGCCCTGCTGCACCGGGGCGCGGCCGAGCGCATCCTGGGAGAGGAGGCCCCCGACAGTGATCCAGGGCTGGAACACACCGCTAACACCTGCGAAATCCGTAGTACATCCGCTGAAGATTGATGCTTTGAAAGGCTAGACAGCGGGAACGCCTTCATTAGACTGGCTCTGCCGCACGTTCTCCTGCGGTGTATCCCGGTGTGCCCGTTGCCTCCGGGTATCTGCTGCTATGCCCTACCCCCCTCTGAGCCAAGGACCGTGATCGACGTGAAGGTCGGCATCCCCCGCGAGGTCAAGAACAACGAGTTCCGGGTGGCCATCACCCCCGCCGGTGTGCACGAGCTGGTGCGCCACGGCCACCAGGTCGTCGTCGAGCGCAACGCCGGTGTCGGCTCGTCGATCACGGACGACGAGTACCTGGCCGCCGGCGCGCAGATCCTGGAGACGGCCGACGAGGTGTGGGCCGCCGCCGACCTGCTGCTGAAGGTCAAGGAGCCCATCGCCGAGGAGTACCACCGCCTCCGCAAGGACCAGACGCTCTTCACCTACCTGCACCTGGCCGCCTCCAAGGAGTGCACGGACGCCCTGCTGGAGTCCGGCACCACGGCGATCGCCTACGAGACCGTGGAGCTGGCGAACCGCGCGCTGCCGCTGCTCGCCCCGATGTCCGAGGTGGCCGGCCGGCTCGCCCCGCAGGTCGGCGCCTACCACCTGATGCGCGCCAACGGCGGGCGCGGTGTCCTGCCCGGCGGTGTCCCGGGTGTGCTGGCCGCCAGGGCCGTCGTCATCGGCGGTGGCGTCTCCGGCTGGAACGCCGCCCAGATCGCCATCGGCATGGGCTTCCACGTGACCCTGCTCGACAGGGACATCAACAAGCTCAAGGAGGCGGACAAGATCTTCGGCACGAAGATCCAGACGGTCGTCTCCAACGCCTTCGAACTGGAGAAGGCCTGCCTCGAGGCCGACCTCGTCATCGGCGCCGTCCTCATCCCGGGCGCCAAGGCCCCGAAGCTGGTCACCAACGAACTCGTCTCGCGCATGAAGCCGGGAAGTGTCCTTGTCGACATCGCGATCGACCAGGGCGGCTGCTTCGAGGACTCCCGGCCGACCACCCACGCCGAGCCGACCTTCCAGGTCCACGAATCGATCTTCTACTGCGTCGCCAACATGCCCGGCGCGGTCCCCAACACCTCCACCTACGCGCTCACCAACGCGACCCTGCCCTACATCGTCGAACTCGCGAACAAGGGCTGGGCGGAGGCGCTGCGCCGCGACGCCGCGCTGGCCAAGGGCCTCAACACCCATGACGGCAAGGTCGTTTACCGCGAGGTCGCCGAGGCGCACGGCCTGGAGCACGTGGAGCTCGACTCGCTCCTCGGCTGAGCCCGCCCGCCGGGCGCCTCGCCGCACGGCCAAGTCACCTTTTCGTAAAGGCGATACGTCAACTCGGCGCGTCAACCGCGCGCACCCGGCCGGACCTTGCCCGACAAGGTCCGGCCGGATGTGTGTATGGTCACTTTGCGATGCTCGGACAACTCGCCTCGAACGTAACTGTTCGACCGATTCGCACCCCGGTGAAACCTGCTGTGCGACGGCCGTACGCCCTTGACAGCGGGATGTTTCATTGCCGACACATCGGGCCGGGTCCGGCGGATTGTGTTGCTGCGGACGCCCGACACGCCATAGAGTCGCCAACCGTCGGCATGGTGCCACGCTGACCTTGTCTAGAAGTTTCCTGGTCACCAAGGAGGTAAGACGACTTGTGAATGAGTCGACATTTGCTCCCGGGGGTGGTCAACCAGGAATGCCTACGCGGGGCCAGGGCTCCACGGGGCTCGAGGCTGTCGGCTCCGTCGCTGTCCGAACCTTCGCAGCCCATCAGAGCCAGAGAAGCCCCCATACGGCTCTGTCAGCACACCAGAGCATGGATGGCCATCACGTGAACGCCATGGCCGGCGACGGAAGTGGCGCGCCCCACAACCATTTCGCCGACTACGACGAACTGCCCGACGGGCACTTCTACGACCCCGACGCCGAGTACGAGCCCGACCCGGAGTACGCGGCCACGCTCGCGCCCGACGCTGCCCGCCAGCGCCGCGAGCGCATCGGCCCGACCGGTCGCCCGCTGCCGTACTTCCCGATCCCGGGACCGCTGACGAACCACGGTCCCGCGACGATCATCGCGATGTGCAACCAGAAGGGCGGCGTCGGCAAGACCACGTCGACCATCAACCTGGGTGCCGCGCTCGCGGAGTACGGACGCCGGGTGCTGCTCGTGGACTTCGACCCGCAGGGCGCGCTGTCGGTCGGTCTCGGCGTCAACCCGATGGAGCTCGACCTCACCGTCTACAACCTGCTCATGGAGCGGGGCATGTCCGCGGACGAGGTGCTCCTGAAGACGGCGGTCCCCAACATGGACCTGCTGCCCAGCAACATCGACCTGTCCGCCGCCGAGGTCCAGCTGGTCTCCGAGGTCGCCCGCGAGTCCACGCTCCAGCGCGCCCTCAAGCCGCTGATGGACGACTACGACTACATCGTCATCGACTGCCAGCCCTCGCTCGGTCTGCTCACGGTCAACGCGCTGACCGCCGCGCACAAGGTGATCGTCCCGCTGGAGTGCGAGTTCTTCGCCCTGCGCGGTGTGGCGCTGCTGACCGAGACCATCGAGAAGGTCCAGGAACGGCTCAACCCGGAGCTGGAACTCGACGGGATCCTGGCCACCATGTACGACTCGCGCACCGTGCACAGCCGTGAGGTGCTCGCGCGGGTCGTCGAGGCGTTCGACGACCACGTCTACCACACGGTCATCGGGCGCACGGTCCGCTTCCCGGAGACCACGGTCGCCGGTGAGCCGATCACCACGTACGCCTCCAACTCCGTCGGCGCCGCCGCCTACCGCCAGCTCGCCAGGGAGGTGCTCGCCCGGTGTCACGCCGAGTGAGTCTGCCGGGGGCCGACGAACTCTTCCGTACGACAGGGGGGACGGCGCTCCAGCCGTCCGCACCCCGGCGCCAGGCCAACGGCGAGGCCCGGGTGCCCGCGCCGGCGGGCGAGAGCGACGCGGTGGCGGCCGCCTCCGGCGAGGACGTGCCGCAGGCGGTGCCCGCGCAGGGCGGCGACGGCGAGGGCGCCGAGCACGTGGCGGCGGACACCGAGCGGGCCGACGCCGGTGAGTCCCGCAGCCGGATCGCCGGCGCGGAGCGCTCCGCGCGGCGCCAGGAGGCGCCGGCAGGCTCCGCCGCGGCGGCCGCGGACGCCCAGCCGCGCAAGCGCGGGCGGTCGTCCGCGCGCCGGCCCAGCGGCCGGGAGCGGCACGACGAGAAGATCACGGTGTACGTCTCCGCCGAGGAGCTGATGGACCTCGAACACGCGCGTCTGGTGCTCCGCGGTGAGCACGGACTCGCCGTCGACCGCGGCCGCATCGTCCGCGAGGCGGTCGCCGTCGTCCTCGCCGACCTGGAGACCCGCGGGGACGCCAGCATCCTCGTACGACGGCTGCGCGGGCGGTAGCGGTAGCCTGCGGGGGCCATGACCTCGAAGGACGTTCCCGCTCCCGGCTCCGGCCCCGCCCCCGCAGCCGGTGGCCGTCGGCGCCCGCTGGGACGAGGACCGGGCGCGAACGGGCCGCGGCCCGAACCGGTGACGGGCCCCGAACCGGTGACAGGACCCGCCCGGCCGCCCGTACCGTCGACTCCGCCCGTGCCGTCCGCACCGCCGGTGCCGACGGCACCGGTCGGCCCGCCGGAGCCCGAGGCCGCGCCTGCCGGGGGGACGGCGGCCGGGGTGGAGGCCGTCGCGCCCGGGGCGGACGGGCGGCATGAAACGGGGGGCCCGGCGGAGACCGCCGGGCCGGGGGCGGACAGGACGGCTGAGAGCCTCGCGCAGAGCGCGGACGGGCGGGCCGAGGCCGCCGGACGGGAGGCGGACGGGTCCGCTGGGACCGTCGCGCCGGAGGCCGCCGTGGCGGGTGCCGGCGTACGTGTGGGGGCCATCGGCTCGGGAGACGCCGTGCCGGGTGCCGGCGCATCGGTGGGGACCATCGGCTCGGGGGACGCCGTGCCGGGTGCCGGTGGGCGGGCCGGGAGGGGCGCGGGCGAGGGTGCCGGGGTGGAGGTGGGTGGGCGGCGGCCCGGGGCGGTCGGGGCGGATGCCGGGGCGGCGGGTGCCGGCGGGGTCTTCCAGGTTCGGCTCGCCAACTTCGAGGGCCCGTTCGACCTGCTCCTCCAGCTGATCTCCAAGCACAAGCTGGACGTCACCGAGGTCGCGCTGTCGAAGGTCACCGACGAGTTCATGGCGTACATCCGGGCCATGGGGCCGGACTGGGACCTCGACCGGACGACCGAGTTCCTGGTCGTGGCCGCGACGCTGCTCGACCTGAAGGCGGCCCGGCTGCTGCCGCAGGCGGAGGTCGAGGACGAGGCGGACCTGGCGCTGCTGGAGGCCCGCGACCTGCTGTTCGCCCGGCTGCTCCAGTACCGCGCCTACAAGCAGGTCGCCGACATCTTCCACGGCAGGCTCCTCGAGGAGGCCCGCCGCCACCCCCGTACCGTCGGCCTGGAACCGCACCACGCCGAACTGCTGCCCGAGGTCGTCATCGGCATCGGCCTGGAAGGGTTCGCGAGGCTCGCGGTCAAGGCGATGCAGCCCAGGCCCAAGCCGCAGGTGTACGTCGACCACATCCACGCGCCCCTGGTCAGTGTGCGGGAGCAGGCCGGGATCGTGGTCGCGCGGCTGCGCGAGCTCGGCGAGGCCAGTTTCCGCACGCTCGTCGAGGACACCGGCGACACCCTCACCGTCGTGGCGCGCTTCCTGGCCCTGCTGGAGCTGTACCGGGAGAAGGCCGTCGCCCTCGACCAGGAGAGCGCGCTCGGCGAGCTGCTCGTGCGCTGGACGGGCGGGGAGGGCGACGCGGCACCGAGGGTGACCGACGAGTTCGACCGGCCGCCCGAGGAGCCGGAGAAGGAGAGGAAACCGTGAGCGAGGAGACCGCCGGGGTCCCGGCCGCGACGGGCACCGTCGCGGACCTCGACCTCAAGCCCGCCCTCGAAGCCGTCCTGATGGTGGTGGACGAGCCCGCGACCGAGGAGCACCTCGCGAAGATCGTGGAGCGCCCGCGCCGGCAGGTCGCGGACGCCCTGCGCGAGCTGGCCGACGAGTACACCGTGCAGCGGCGCGGCTTCGAGCTGCGGTTCGTGGCGGGCGGCTGGCGGTTCTGCACCCGCGCCGAGTACGCCCCGGCCGTCGAGCGCTTCGTCCTGGACGGGCAGCAGGCCCGGCTCACCCAGGCCGCGCTGGAGACCCTCGCCGTCGTCGCCTACCGCCAGCCGGTCAGCCGCAGCCGGGTCTCCGCGGTGCGCGGAGTGAACTGCGACGGTGTGATGCGCACCCTCCTCCAGCGCGGACTGGTCGAGGAGGCGGGCACGGAACCCGAAACAGGTGCGATCCTGTACGGGACGACGAACTACTTCCTGGAGCGGATGGGCCTGCGCGGTCTGGACGAGCTCCCGGAGCTCGCGCCCTTCCTCCCGGAGGCGGAGGCGATCGAGGCCGAGACCCAGGAAGGCGTACCGTCGTTCGATCCGGACGCCCCGGAGCCGGACGACGGTCCCCCGACGGACATGCCCGATTAGGACAACGACGGAACTTTGATGCGAAGCAGCGGCAGCGGTAGCGGCAAGAGCGGTGGGCGCGGTAACTACCGCGGAGCCGGCAACGACAGGGACCAGAAGCAGGGCCAGGGCCGTCCCCGCAAGCCCCGCCCCGAGGAGCGCCGCTACGACGTGGGCCCCGGCGCCTCCCCGGACGGCCCGAAGTCGGGGCGCGGCGGCGCGGCCCGCGGCGGCGCCAAGGGCGGCCCGAAGAGGCCCCAGCAGGGCGGCCGTACGGCTCCGGCGCGCTCGCGCGAGTACGAGACGCGTGCCGAGGAGCGCAACCGCGAGCGGTACGCGGGCAAGAAGGACATCAAGCTGCCGAAGACCTTCCCGGGCGCCGAGCAGGAGGGCGAGCGGCTCCAGAAGGTCCTCGCCCGCGCGGGCTACGGCTCCCGGCGCGCCTGCGAGGAGCTGATCGAACAGGCGCGGGTCGAGGTCAACGGCGAGATCGTCCTGGAGCAGGGCAAGCGGGTCGACCCGGAGAAGGACGAGGTCAAGGTCGACGGCCTGACCGTCGCGACGCAGTCGTACCAGTTCTTCTCGCTGAACAAGCCCGCCGGTGTGGTGTCGACCATGGAGGACCCGGAGGGACGGCAGTGCCTGGGTGACTACGTCACCAACCGCGAGACCCGGCTCTTCCACGTCGGCCGCCTCGACACCGAGACCGAGGGCGTCATCCTGCTCACCAACCACGGCGAGCTGGCCCACCGGCTGACCCACCCCAAGTACGGCGTGAAGAAGACCTACCTCGCGCACATCGTCGGCCCCATCCCGCGGGACCTGGGCAAGAAGCTCAAGGACGGCATCCAGCTGGAGGACGGCTACGCGCGCGCCGACCACTTCCGCGTCGTGGAGCAGACCGGCAAGAACTACCTCGTCGAGGTCACCCTGCACGAGGGCCGCAAGCACATCGTGCGCCGCATGCTGGCGGAGGCCGGCTTCCCGGTCGACAAGCTGGTGCGCACGGCCTTCGGCCCGATCACCCTGGGCGACCAGAAGTCGGGCTGGCTGCGGCGGCTGTCGAACACCGAGGTCGGCATGCTGATGAAGGAAGTCGAGCTGTAGGGCGCCCCGCCGCGCCCCGTGGAGCGGCCGGTCCGGGATCTGCGGACCGGCCGCTTTCCTGTGCCCGCACCTCGATTCTCTTGTGCCCGCACCGCCGATTTCTTGTGCCCGCACCTCCTGCCGGTTTATAGTCTTCAAGACTATTAAGATTAAGAGGGTGGGGTGGATGCAGGGCTACGACAAGCACGCCTTCGAACCCTTCGCCGTCACCGTCGACCTCGCCGTCCTCACCCTGCGCGCGGGCGCACTGCACGTCCTGCTCGTCGAGCGCGGGCAGGAGCCGTACGCCGGCCGGTGGGCCCTGCCCGGCGGCTTCCTGCTGCCGGACGAGTCCGCCGAGACCGCGGCCCGGCGCGAACTCGCCGAGGAGACCGGCCTCGCGGACGTCTCCGGACTCCACCTGGAGCAGCTGCGCACCTACAGCGAACCCGGCCGCGACCCGCGGATGCGGGTCGTCTCCGTCGCCTTCGCCGCACTGCTGCCCGACGCGCCCGAGCCGCACGGCGGCGGCGACGCGGCCCAGGCCCGCTGGCAGCCGTACGACCACGTGCGGGCGCTCGCCTTCGACCACGACCAAATCCTGGCCGACGCCCACGACCGGGTCGGCGCCAAACTCGAGTACACCTGCCTCGCCACCGCCTTCTGCCCGCCCGAGTTCACGCTCGGCGAGCTCCAGCGGGTCTACGAGACCGTGTGGGGCACGGGCCTGGACCGGCCCAATTTCCGCCGCAAGGTGCTCGCCACCCCGGGCTTCGTCGAGCCCGTCCCCGGCGGAGCCGCACGCCTGACCGGCGGCCGCGGCAAACCGGCCGCCCTCTACCGCGCCGGCACCGCCACCACCCTCCACCCGCCGCTGCTGCGACCGCCCCGGGAAGGACGCCCCGCATGACCACCACCACCGTCAGGAAACGCGCCGCGACCGGGTCCCTGGTGGGCCTCGCACTGGGGGACGCGCTCGGGTTCCCCACCGAGTTCCACGACGTCCCGTCGATCCTCGCCAAGTGCGGGCCGTGGCGTCAGATGGACCTGCCGGCGCGCGCCTTCGTCTCCGACGACACCCAGATGACGCTCGCCGTGGGACGCGCCCTGCGCACGGCCATGGACCGCGGTCTGCTGCTGCCGGAGCGGCTGGAGCAGCCGCTGCGCGCGGAGTTCGTGGACTGGTACCGGTCGCCCGAGAACAACCGGGCCCCCGGCCGGACCTGCCTGACCGCCTGCGGCCTGCTGGAGGACGACGGGCGCCCCTGGCAGGACGCCAGCCAGATCCACTCCAAGGGCTGCGGCGCCAACATGCGCGTCGCGCCCCTCGGCCTCGCCCCCGGCCTCAGCGACGAGCAGCGTGCCGGCGCCGCCCAGCTCCAGGCCGCCCTCACCCACGGCCACCCCACCGCGCTCGCCGCCTCCGACCTCACCGCCCACGCCGTACGGCTGCTCGCCCAGGGCGCCGAGCCGACGGGGCTGGTCGGGCTGCTGCGCTCGTACGCCTTGGAGAACCGGAGCCGCTACCACGAGCGCTGGCTCGGCGACCTGTGGACCCGGAGCCAGGACCCGACCCCGGAGCACTTCATCACGCGTGGCTGGGACGAGTGCCTGGCCGTCCTGGAGCGCCTCCGGGACGCCCTGCGCGCCCCCTCGCCCGAGACCGACCCCTGCCTGGCCACGGGGGAGGGCTGGATCGCCGAGGAGGCCCTGGCGACCGGTCTGCTGTGCTTCCTGCTCTTCCCCGACGAGCCGGTCACCGCCCTGCGCCGGGCCGCCTGCTCGTCCGGCGACTCCGACTCCGTCGCCTGCCTGGCGGGCGCCTTCGCGGGCGCCCACGCCGGAGCCGAGGCGTGGCCGACGCAGTGGGCGGACCGGATCGAGTACGGCGGGGAACTGGTGACCCTCGGGGCGCTCTGGGACCTCTGACCTACGCCAGCACGATGCTGTCGCCCTGGACCGTGATCCGCTCGGCGGGCAGGGGGGTGGTCGCCGGGCCGCCGGTCGGCGCGCCGTCGGAGATCTTGAAGCTGCTCCGGTGGCAGGGGCAGTTGATGGTGCCGTCGGCGACGCTCGCGACCGTGCACCCCTGGTGGGTGCAGACCGCCGAGAACGCCTTGAAGTCCCCCTCGGTCGGCTGCGTGACGACGACCTTCTCGTCCTTGAAGATCTTGCCGCCGCCGACGGGGATGTCGGCCGTCCGCGCCAGCACCTGGGCGTCGCCCACCGCGGCCGAGGACGTGGTGGCGGAGGCGGAGCCGCCGTTGTCGTCGTTGTCGCTACAGCCGACGGCGAGCGCCGCCGCGCCCGTCGCGAGGAGAACCGTCCGGCGCGAGGCGGTGTGGGTCATGTCGTCACTCCGAGGATGCGGAAGAACCAGAGGTGAGGGGGCCGGCCGACGGTGTCCGGGTACGGACGGCCCCAGGGGATCAGCGATGCGGGATCGGCGATGCGGGATCGGCGATTCAGGAAAGACTGCCACAAAACACTCCTGCGGCCTGTCAGATCCACGCCCGGCGTGCGGCGGCGTATCGAGACATCGCCCCTGCGCACGCCGTCTCAGCGGGCGGGCGCGGCGCACCGCCGGGGCCCGGCCTGACTACGCTGGACGCGAAGAGCCGAGACGTACGGGAAACAAGGAGCGGTGCCGTGGCGGTACGAGCGGTCCGGGGAGCGGTCCAGCTGGAGCGGGACGAGGCCGGACACATGGACGAGCAGGTCGGGGCCCTGCTCACCGCCATCATGGAGCGGAACTCCCTCGGCGCCGACGACCTGATCAGCATCTGGTTCACGGCCACGCCCGACCTGCACAGCGACTTCCCGGCGGCCGCGGCCCGCAAGCTCGGCATCGTCGACGTCCCGCTGATCTGCGCCCAGGAACTCGACATCCGGGGCGCCATGCCGCGGGTGGTCCGCGTCCTCGCGCACATCGAGTCCGACCGGTCCCGCGCCGACATCAACCACGTCTACCTCGGTGCCGCCGCGGCCCTGCGCAAGGACATCGCCCAGTGAGGACCGCGCTCGTCATCGGAACCGGGCTCATCGGCACCTCCGCGGCCCTGGCCCTCGCCCAGCGCGGCGTCGTCGTCCACCTGGACGACCACGACCCCGAACAGGCCCGTACGGCGGCCGCGCTGGGGGCCGGCACCGACGAGGCCCCCGACGGTCCCGTCGACGTCGCGATCGTCGCCGCCCCGCCCGCCCATGTCGCCGGCGTGCTCGCCGACGCCATGCGCCGGGGAGTGGCCCGCGGCTACCTCGACGTGGCCAGCGTCAAGGGCGGGCCGCGCCGCGAACTGGAGGCCCTCGGCCTCGACCTCTCGGCCTACCTCGGCACGCACCCCATGTCGGGCCGGGAGAAGTCCGGACCGCTGGCCGCGAGCGGCGACCTCTTCGAGGGCCGCCCGTGGGTGCTCACCCCGACCCGGGACACCGACACCGAGGTGCTCAACCTCGCCCTGGAACTGGTCTCGCACTGCCGGGCCGTCCCCGTCGTCATGGACGCGGACGCCCACGACCGGGCGGTCGCCCTGGTCTCCCACATGCCCCACCTGCTGTCCAGCCTGGTCGCCGCCCGCCTGGAGCACGCCGAGGAGGCCGCCGTACGGCTGTGCGGCCAGGGCATCCGGGACGTGACCCGCATCGCCGCCTCCGACCCCCGGATGTGGATCGACATCCTGTCCGCGAACCCCGGGCCGGTCGCCGACCTGCTCACCGACGTCGCCGCCGACCTGGAGGAGACCGTCCGGGCGCTGCGGGCCCTTCAGTCCGCCGACGACGACAAGCGCCGCACGGGCGCCGACGGCATCGAGTCCGTCCTGCGCCGCGGCAACGCCGGGCAGGTCCGCGTCCCGGGCAAGCACGGGTCCGCGCCGCGGGTGTACGAGGTCGTCGCGGTGCTGATCGACGACCAGCCCGGGCAGCTGGCCCGCATCTTCGCCGACGCGGGGCTGGCCGGGGTCAACATCGAGGACGTGCGGATCGAGCACGCGACGGGGCGGCAGGCCGGTCTGGTGCAGTTGATGGTCGAGCCGAAGAGCGCGGTGGTGCTGGCGGCGGCGTTGCGGGAGCGGGGCTGGGCGATCCGGCAGTAGGGGGCCCTGCTTGCCGGACCGCCGAGCCGGGGGCTGCCGCCCCCGGGCCCCCGCTTCGGCCCTGAACGGGCCTCGTCCTCAAACGCCGGACGGGCTGGAGATGCGAGCCCTCGCCGGGAGGTGCCGTCGGGCGGGTGGAGGTGCGAGCCTTCGCCGGGAGGTGCCGTCGGGCGGGTGGAGGTGCGAGCCTTCGCCGGGAGGTGCCGTCGGGCGGGTGGAGGTGCGAGCCTTCGCCGGGGGGTGTCGTTGGACGGGCTGGAGGTGCGAGCCTTCGCCGGGGGGTGTCGTTGGACGGGCTGGAGGTGCGAGCCTTCGCCGGGAGGTGCCGTCGGGCGGGGGAGGCGTCGGCCCTCGCCAGGGAGGTGCTGCGTGGTGCCGTCGGGCCCTGTGCGGCCGGACGAGTGACCCGCACCCAGTAACCTTGTGCGGGGCACAGTGTCGCCCCGCAGCCCACCGCCTCGCACCAGGAAGGTGTCCCCCCGTGGAAAACGGCGCCGCCCAGCCCGTGATTGTCGCCATCGACGGCCCCTCCGGAACGGGCAAGTCGAGCACGTCGAAGGCCGTGGCCACGCAGCTCGGCCTGAGCTACCTGGACACCGGGGCGCAGTACCGGGCGATCACGTGGTGGATGGTGCACAACGGGATCGACATCGAGGACCCCTCGGCGATCGCCGCCGTCGCGGGCAAGCCGGAGATCGTCTCCGGCACCGACCCGCTGGACCCGACGATCACGGTGGACGGCACCGACGTGTCCGGGCCGATCCGTACCCAGGAGGTCACCTCCCGGGTGAGCGCGGTCAGCGCGGTCCCGGAGGTGCGGACCCGGATCACGGAGCTCCAGCGGTCGCTGGCGTCCTCGGCCGAGCGAGGGATCGTCGTCGAGGGGCGTGACATCGGCACCACCGTGCTGCCGGACGCCGACCTGAAGATCTTCCTCACCGCCTCGCCCGAGGCCCGCGCCGCCCGCCGCAGCGGCGAGCTGAAGGGCGCGGACGTCAACGCCACCCGCGAGGCGCTGATCAAGCGCGACGCGGCCGACTCCTCCCGCAAGACCTCGCCGCTCGCCAAGGCGGACGACGCCGTCGAGGTGGACACCACCGAGCTGACGCTGGCCCAGGTCATCGAGTGCGTCGTCACCCTCGTCGAGGAGAAGCGGGCCGCGCGGTGAGCGAGCTGCCTTCCGAGCGGGGCGCGGAGGTCGGGCGGCGCATCGGCGTCGGCCTGATGTACGGGCTGTGGCGGCCGCGGGTGCTGGGGGCCTGGAAGGTGCCGGCGGCCGGCCCGGTGATCTTCGCCGTCAACCACTCCCACAACATCGACGGCCCGATGGTGATGGGCGTGGCGCCCCGGCCGACGCACTTCCTGATCAAGAAGGAGGCGTTCGTCGGCCCCCTCGACCCCTTCCTGACCGGCATCGGCCAGCTGAAGGTGGACCGCGACACCACCGACCGCACGGCGATCACCCGCGCGCTGGGCGTGCTGGAGAGCGGCGGGGTCCTGGGGATCTTCCCGGAGGGCACCCGGGGCGAGGGCGACTTCGCCTCCCTGCGCGCCGGCCTCGCCTACTTCGCGGTGCGCAGCGGGGCGCCGATCGTGCCCGTCGCCGTTCTGGGAAGCTCTGAGCGGCGCGGACGGTTGATGAAGGGGCTGCCCCCGCTGCGCTCCCGCGTCGACGTCGTCTTCGGCGACCCGTTCGAGGCGGGCGACGGCAGCGGACGGCGTACGCGCAAGGCGCTGGACGAGGCCACCGAGCGCATCCAGAAGCACCTGGCCGCGCACCTGGAGCACGCCAGACGGCTCACCGGCCGGCGGACGGCCGGGGACTAGCGGGCAGCGGGCCGAGAACGCCGGGCACCCGCACGGGCGCCGGGCGACACCGAGTAGTGGACCGACCGGGGAAAACGGGCGGTCCACCGACCACCACGAATGAACGACGAGGTACGGACTTCATGAACGACCACATCCAGCCCGACGGCTCGGACGCCTTCGAGCACGATCACGGGGCGCTCGGCGACGCCGAGTACGCGGAGTTCATGGAGCTCGCCGCGGTCGAGGGCTTCGACCTCGAGGACGTCGAGGGCGCCATCGAGGCGGCCGGTCACGGGCCGCTGCCCGTGCTCGCCGTCGTCGGCCGCCCGAACGTCGGCAAGTCGACCCTGGTGAACCGGATCATCGGGCGCCGCGAGGCCGTCGTCGAGGACAAGCCCGGCGTCACCCGGGACCGCGTCACCTACGAGGCCGAGTGGGCGGGCCGCCGCTTCAAGGTCGTCGACACCGGCGGCTGGGAGCAGGACGTCCTCGGCATCGACGCCTCCGTCGCCGCGCAGGCCGAGTACGCGATCGAGGCCGCCGACGCCGTCGTCTTCGTCGTCGACGCCAAGGTCGGCGCCACCGACACCGACGAGGCGGTCGTCCGGCTGCTGCGCAAGGCCGGCAAGCCGGTCGTGCTGTGCGCCAACAAGGTCGACGGCCCCAGCGGCGAGGCCGACGCGGCCTACCTGTGGAACCTGGGCCTGGGCGAACCGCACCCCGTCTCCGCGCTGCACGGCCGCGGCACCGGCGACATGCTGGACGCCGTCCTGGAGGCGCTGCCGGAGGCGCCCGAGCAGAGCTTCGGCACGGTCGTCGGCGGCCCCCGCCGTATCGCGCTCATCGGCCGTCCGAACGTCGGCAAGTCCTCGCTGCTGAACAAGGTCGCCGGTGAGGAGCGCGTCGTCGTCAACGAGCTGGCGGGCACCACCCGTGACCCGGTCGACGAGCTGATCGAGCTGGGCGGCGTCACCTGGAAGTTCGTCGACACGGCCGGCATCCGCAAGCGGGTCCACCTCCAGCAGGGCGCCGACTACTACGCCTCGCTGCGGACCGCGGCCGCCGTGGAGAAGGCCGAGGTGGCCGTGATCCTCATCGACGCCTCCGAGACCATCTCGGTCCAGGACCAGCGCATCGTCACCATGGCGGTCGAGGCGGGCCGCGCGATCGTCCTCGCCTACAACAAGTGGGACACCCTCGACGAGGAGCGCCGCTACTACCTGGAGCGGGAGATCGAGACCGAGCTGGCCCAGGTCTCCTGGGCGCCCCGGGTGAACGTCTCGGCGCGCACCGGACGGCACATGGAGAAGCTGGTCCCCGCGATCGAGACGGCCCTGAACGGCTGGGAGACCCGGGTCCCCACCGGCCGTCTGAACGCCTTCCTCGGCGAGCTGGTCTCGGCCCACCCGCACCCGATCCGGGGCGGCAAGCAGCCGCGCATCCTCTTCGGCACCCAGGCCGGCACCAAGCCGCCGCGGTTCGTGCTGTTCGCCTCCGGCTTCATCGAGGCGGGCTACCGGCGGTTCATCGAGCGCCGGCTGCGGGAGGAGTTCGGCTTCGAGGGCACCCCGATCCACATCTCGGTGCGGGTGCGCGAGAAGCGCGGCAAGAAGAAGTGACACGACGTCCGGAGGGCGGCACCCGCAACGGGGTGCCGCCCTCCGGACGTCCTGTGGACCGCCGTGCTCACAGGCCTCTTCGCGGCGCCGGGGGCAGGGCCGCCGGGACGTGGTGCGTTCCCGAGGGCGCGTGCTGCCGGCCCACCGGACCGAGAGGCCCGACCCGCTGCCACTGCGACTGCTGCCCGAGTCCGCTGCGCGCACTGTGCGCGCCCGCGCTGTAGGCGCTGTAGGTGCTGGTGTACGCGCTGCTGAACGACCCCGTACTGTGCGGGATGTTCCCGAAGGCCGTGAACCCCAGATCGTCCTCCCCGCTGCGGTCCCCGGGCAGTGAACGGAACGACTTGACGTACTCGGCGTAGAGCGCGTCGTAGATCGGTGTGGCCGAGGGGCCGCCCTGGGGTTCGTGTACCGGCCGCGCGGACGGGAGCGACTGGTAGGCCTGGCGGCGCGGAACGTCGTAGGTGTGCACGTATGTCCAAACGAGGCCGGGCGGGAAGGGATGCGGCCGGGCGGCGCCCCGAAGGAGCGCGCGGCCGCGTCGATGTGCGGCCCGCCGCGCGGGCGCGACGGGCCGCGGACCTCCCGCGCGGGCGCGACGGGCCGCGGGCCTCCCGCGGTCGCCGGTCGCCGGCAGCTCCCCGTCGCGGTGGTGCTCAGGTGCCCGCGAGGGGCAGCGCCGCCCCGACCAGCTTGCCGCCGGCCGCCGCCCGGTCCAGCGCGTCCCGCAGCAGGTCCTCCCGCGGCTGGCGGCCGATCGACCCCACCGGCGCCGCGAACATCAGCACCTGCTGGTGCTTGTTGGCGGCCGCCCGCCACCCCTCCGTCACCTGGAGCGGCTGGTGCGCCTGCCACCACGCGACCGGCTGGCCGCCGCCCGCCGAGGGCTGGAGCACCGCGTGCAGCTGGCCCATCGCCAGCAGCACCGACCAGCCGTGCTGCACCGGCGGCACCTCGGACAGCTCGGTCAGCGGCATGAAGCCCTGCTCGATGAGGAGCGGCAGGAAGTCGTCGCCGGCGCCCGTCGTGCCGGGGCGCGCGATGGGGGAGGTCGGCTCGACGACCAGGGCCGGGTGCAGCTCTCCCGCGATCAGGACGAGTCCGCTGGTGACGCCCAGCACGGCCTGCTCGGGCACGACCTTCGCGGGGTCCAGGTCGACGGTGTCGCCGCTGATCGAGCGCACGGCTCCCTGGAGCTGCTCCTCGGTCACCTGGACGACCTGGGAGGGCAGGCAGGTGGCGTGGGCGAAGGCGAGGACCGCGGTCTCGTCCCCGATGAACAGGACGGTGCTGGTGCGCTCGTGCTCGGAGTCGCCCGGGGTGCGGCAGGACGTGCAGTCGTAACTGCCCGGGGCGTTCTCTCCGGCGAGCAGCCGGTTGGCTTCTTCGTCGCCGATCTCGGCGCGTACCTCGTCGCTGACGTCGAGCATGCGCGGCACGGGTGACTCCCTCGGAAAGCGGTGCGTTGGCAGGGCCGGGTGGCTCCCGGCTCATGAAGAAGACAACGGGCGATCTGTGGCCAGGGTCACGCTGCCCGGTGAACGGAATCGCATCGCCCTGCGCGTACGGTCACGACCTGTGCGGAATCGGACACTCACTGTCAAGTCCGAAGTGCCGTAGGGAAGTTGGTTCCGTGAGGTGGGCCACAGTCCGGCGGGGGTGCGGGTCGACAAATCCGGAAATCGGCGTATGAAGTGGGTGGCCGGATTTCGTCGCTACCGGCGGTAACGGGCAACTGGCCTGGAGGAACGGGACGTTGCTTGATAACGGTTCGTCAAAATCCCTACATTCCTCCGCCGTGTGCACAGAGCACCGCTCGGGTACGTCCGCCGGCCGCGCAGAGCCAGACATCGCGCAGCACGACCGCCGGCGGACGGGACGGAGCACGACGACCGCGCGACCGCGCGGACGTCCGCGCCCCGTTCGGGGGGAGCCCGGGTCCGTAGAGAGGGATCTTCATGTCCGAATGTGCCGACAACACCCGCGCCGACCACCGCGTCGACACCCGCGCCGGCAAGGCGCGGACCACGGCTGTCCTCACCGGGGCGGCGCTTCTCGCCCCCCTCGGCCTGCTGGCCGCGACGGGCAACGCCGCGGCGGCGGACAGCGGGGTGTGGGACCGCATCGCCCAGTGCGAGAGCGGCGGCAACTGGCACATCAACACCGGCAACGGCTACTACGGCGGGCTCCAGTTCTCCGCCTCCACCTGGCGCGCGTACGGCGGCACCGCCTACGCGCCCACCGCCGACCGGGCCACCCGGGAGCAGCAGATCTCCGTCGCCACCGAGGTCCAGCGGGCGCAGGGGTGGGGCGCGTGGCCCACCTGCTCGGCGCGCGCCGGGGCGTCCGGCGGCGCACCTGACGCTCCTGCGTCCGGTTCGGGCTCCTCGACGTCGTCCGGCGAGACGGAGTCGGGCTCGTCGGCGTCGGGTTCGTCGGCGTCGGGTTCGTCGGCGTCGGGTTCGTCGGCGTCGGGCTCGACCGGGTCCGGCTCGTCCGCAGGAGGCTCCGGTGAGACGTCGGCGACGGCGTCCGGCCGCTCGGCGGACCGCGCCTCCCGCGGTGGCTCCGGCGGCGACTACACGGTCCGCGCGGGGGACACGCTCAGCACCGTCGCCGCCCGGCACGGCACCACCTGGCAGCGGATCTACGCCGCCAACCGGGCCGCCATCGGCGGAAATCCCGATCTGATCATGCCGGGCCTGCGCCTGGACCTCTGACCCGGCCCCGCGCCGACGGCCCCACCCGGTACGAACCGCCGGGTGGGGCCGCCCGCCGTCGTGCGGGAAGGGCGGGGCGCGGCCGTGCCCCCGGGTCCTGACCTCCCCGCGCGCGGACCGTGCGCGGGGAGGTCAGGACGCCCCGCGGGCCTGGTGCTTCTTCGGCTCGGGCTGCGGGATCCCGGCCGCGTACTCCGGGTGGTGGAGGTCGAACGCCGGGGCCTCCGAGCGGATCCGGGGCAGCGCGGTGAAGTTGTGCCGGGGCGGCGGGCAGGAGGTCGCCCACTCCAGGGAGCGGCCGTAGCCCCAGGGGTCGTCGACCTCGACCTTCCGGCCGTACTTGGCGGTCTTCCAGACGTTGTAGAGGAACGGCAGCGTCGACAGGCCGAGCAGGAACGCGCCGATCGTGGAGACGGTGTTCAGGGCGGTGAAGCCGTCCGCGGCCAGGTAGTCCGCGTACCGGCGGGGCATGCCCTCCGCGCCCAGCCAGTGCTGCACCAGGAACGTGGTGTGGAAGCCGACGAACAGCGTCCAGAACTGGATCTTGCCGAGCCGCTCGTCGAGGAGCTTGCCGGTGAACTTGGGCCACCAGAAGAAGAACCCCGCGAAGATCGCGAAGACGACGGTGCCGAAGACGACGTAGTGGAAGTGCGCCACCACGAAGTACGAGTCGGTGACGTGGAAGTCCATCGGCGGCGACGCCAGGATCACCCCGGTCAGGCCGCCGAAGAGGAATGTCACCAGGAAGCCCGTCGCCCACAGCATCGGCGTCTCGAAGGACACCGACCCCTTCAGCATGGTGCCGGTCCAGTTGAAGAACTTCACCCCCGTCGGCACCGCGATCAGGAACGACATGAAGGAGAAGAACGGCAGCAGCACGGCGCCGGTCGCGAACATGTGGTGGGCCCACACCACCACCGAGAGGCCGGTGATCGCCATCGTCGCCCCGACCAGCGTGAGGTAGCCGAAGATCGGCTTGCGGCTGAAGACCGGGATGATCTCCGTGATGATCCCGAAGAACGGCAGCGCGATGATGTACACCTCGGGATGGCCGAAGAACCAGAAGAGGTGCTGCCACAGCAGCGCGCCGCCGTTGGCCGCCTGGAACACCTGCGAGCCGAACCGCCGGTCCGACTCCAGCACCAGCAGCGCCGCCGCGAGCACCGGGAACGCCATCAGGATCAGGATCGACGTGAACAGCGTGTTCCAGGTGAAGATCGGCATCCGGAACATCGTCATGCCGGGCGCGCGCATCCCGATGATGGTGGCGATGAAGTTGACCGCGCCGAGGATCGTGCCGAACCCGGCCAGCGCCAGGCCCATGATCCACAGGTCCGGGCCGAGGCCGGGGGAGTGGGCGGCGTCGTTGAGCGGCGCGTAGGCGAACCAGCCGAAGGCGGCCGGTCCGTCCGGGATCAGCAGCGAGCCCAGCACGATCAGACCGCCGAACAGGAACAGCCAGTACGAGAGCATGTTCAGCCGGGGGAAGGCCACGTCCGGGGCGCCGATCTGCAACGGCATCAGCTCGTTGGCGAAGCCCGCGAAGCTCGGCGTCGCGAAGAGCAGCAGCATGATCGTGCCGTGCAGGGTGAAGAGCTGGTTGAACTGGTCGTTGTCGACGATCTGGAGTCCGGGCCGGGCCAGCTCGGCCCGCATGATCAACGCCATCGCACCACCGACCAGGAAGAACGCGAACGACGTGATCAGGTAGAGGTGCCCGATCTTCTTGTGGTCGGTGGTGGTCAGCCAGTCGACGACCACCCGGCCGCCCCGTCTGGCCCGCACGGCTCGTGCCGTCGCCGGTACGGTCTCCGTCCCCATCCCTCTAGCCCTTCGCTCGTCGCCCCGGGCCCGCCGTCGCCCGCGCCGCACGGGTGCCCGCCGGTCGCCGCCATGATGCTCGCGCCGCCGCTCGCGCCGACAGGGGGCGTGCGGAGGCCGTGTGCGGGAACAGTGTATTTCCTATGGAATGCGAGCTCTCTCGGTGCGGTGCGGGAGGGGAATGGAACGGGTTCCGGGGACGGTTCTCCGGGAACTTTCGGACGGGTTATTCGAGGGGTCCGGACGACACGCGGGAATTACGTTCGAATGTGCGCGGAAGGCGTAGTGAACCGCTCGTACGTGTGACGGACAGACACCGAAACGCCTGTCGTGGTCCTGTGACAGAAGTGTGACCGGAGTGATCCACATCTCGGTTCCGGGGTTCCGGGGACGGCCTCCTCGGCCTAGCGTGGCGGTATGGCACCGATTCCCGCTCCGCAGGCGGAGCCCCAGGACGATCCGGACGGATATGTCGGCCTCGAGGCCGCGCGCGCCGAGCGGCTCGCCCGGGACCGGGGGTGGTCGACCGTGCGCTCGCTGGAGCCCGGGACGGTCATCACCATGGAGTACCGGGTGGGCCGGCTGAACTTCGAGGTGCGGGGCGGGCGCGTCAGCCGGGCCTGGAAGGGCTGAGGGGCCCGGCGGGGTTTCCGTCGCCCTCCCGCCGTGTCCCTTCGCCTGCCTGCCTGACGCGCCTGCCGCGCCCGCCCCGCCGCGACGACGAGGGCCCCGGCTCCTGGGAACAGGAACCGGGGCCCTCGGGGTGCGGTGCGGGGCGGGTCCGTGCGTACCGGGAAGCCCCGCGGCCGGTCAGCCGCCCGTCAGCGGGCGGGCCGGGGACGTGGTCGTACCGCGCGGCAGCCGGTCGGAGTGCGGTGGGCGGCGGCTGCCGACGGGGGTGACCGGGGTGCGCTCCGAGCGGACCGTGTGCGGGCCGGGGGCGAGGTAGACCGGCGTCCGCGGGGAGCGGGCCGCGGTGGTCTCGTCCTGGGACGCGGCGCGCGGCTTGAGCGGCACGGGCACCGGGACCGGGGCGGGTACGGGCACCGTACCGGCGTGGCGGTCGCGCCAGTGGTCGCGCAGGGTGAGGATCCACGCCTCGGCGCGGGCGATGAGCGGCTCGAACCAGGGCAGTGCCAGCAGGATCAGCAGGCCGGCGGCCCAGCCGAGGACCACGTCGCTCAGCCAGTGCGTACCGAGGTAGACCGTGGCCAGCCCGACGCCGAGGGAGGTGACCGCGGAGAGGGCGGACAGCCAGCGGCGGGCTCTCGGCGTGGAGGCCAGATAGGCCAGGATTCCCCAGGTCACGACCGCGTTGGCGGTGTGGCCGCTGGGGAATATATCGCCGCCCAGGCCCATCTCGTTCGAGCCGATGGTGGTGGCGTAGTGCGGTCCGAGGCGGCCCATGCCGATCTTCGCGGCGCCGACGGTGACGTTCAGCAGCAGCAGTGAGGTGCCGAGGGTGAGGAGCGGGCGCAGGGTGTGCTGGCGCCAGGATCTCCAGCCGAGCCAGGCGGCCACCATCACGGCGGTCGGGCCGCGCTGGCCGAGGACCACGTAGTAGTCGACGAACCAGTGGATTTCCGACCACTGCTGGTACGGCCGGAAGAACATGACCTGCCAGTCGAGGCGGACCAGCCACGAGGTGATCACCACGAGCCACACGATCGCCAGGTAGAAGGCGAAGGTCGCGGCGAACAGCGCGACCCGGTGCCTGCTCATCCTCGGCACGTCGATGTGGGTCGGCCGTTCCGGCTCGCGGTCCAGCCTGGCGAACACCCGGTCCAGACGGGTGAGGTTTTGTTCGGTACGCACCCAATCGACGTTACAGCGAGTGAGCTCAGTTCTCGGCCGAATCCACGGGTTTGTGATGACGATGTGATGTGGGATTGCTCTCAGGGCGGCTCTTATTCCTCCGGATTCCGCAATCCGCCCGTGCCGTTCCCTTCAATTCCTTTGATCATTCTGGGGGGTAGTTTTAGGGAACTTATGAATGGGTTCACCGAATGGCGGCCCCTCCATTCACTGCGCGCTCACTGACGGTACGGAGTCGATCATGGGGGACCGGAGCCGTTCAGCCACCACGCCCCGTAGAGCGCCGACGCCACCGCGAGACCCGTCACCACCAGCGCGGACCGCGGCGCCCGCCACCGGGCGAGGGCCAGGGCGACGGGGAACAGCAGGGGGAACGCGGGCAGCAGCAGACGGGGTTTCGAGCCGAAGTAACTCGACGCGCAGAGCGCGAGCGCCAGGACCGCACCCGTGTACACCAGCAGCGGAAGCGGCTGGCGCTGCCGTACACAGACGGCGTACAGCAGGAGGAGCAGGGCCACGCCGGCGATCAGTCCCAGACCGGCGACGGCCGATGGAATTGACGTGAACTTGTCCATGATGAAGCGGGCGAAGGCGTGCCCGCCGTCGAAGCCGTTGCGCCAGCCCGCCTGGACGTCGAGATAGCCGAGGGGGCCCCGGCCGGTGCGGTGGCCCACCCAGAGCACGTAGCCGGCCGTCCCGAGGGGGGCGAGGAGAAGACCGAGGGCGCGTCTCGCCCTGTATGCGCCCCCAGTGGTGCGTTCGCGCCGGGTGAGGGGGTGGGGGGAAGGCCGAGGGGCGCGCACCTCGGCACGCGCGCTCGCCACAAGCTCCGCGCTCCGGTGTCCCCCGAACGAGAGCGCACCGGCCGTCCACACCGCCGCGACCACGGCGAGCCCGACCGGCCGGGTCAGACCCGCCAGCGCCGCCAGCACGCCCGCGCTCACCCAGCGGCCGGTGAGCACCGCGTACAGCGACCAGGCGGCGAGCGCGGTGAACAGCGACTCGCTGTACGCCATCGACTGCACCACCCCGACCGGCAGCACCGCCCAGAGCAGCACCGCGCAGACGCCCGCCCGGCGCCCGTACCGCAGGTCGGCGACCGCGAAGATCCCCCAGGCAGCGGCGAGCGAGGCGACCAGGGAGACGGCGAGACCGGCCCCGGCGTACGACAGCGGCGTCACCGCGTGCAGCAGGCGCTCCAGCCACGGCAGCAGCGGGAAGAAGGCCAGGTCGGAGTGCACGTCACGGGGGGGCAGACGCACCTCGTAGCCGTATCCGCGCTCGGCGACCCGCGTGTACCACAGCGCGTCCCAGCGTGCCGTCAACAACGTGTACGCGCTCTTGTCCCGCGCGGCGCTCCACACGGCGAGGGCGAGCAGCCCCAGGGCGCGGACGGCCGCGTACCCCGCCAGGGCCGGGGCCGCCCGGCGCAGGGCGGCGGAGCCGGGGAGCGCCCCGCGCGTTCCAAGATCGGTCACGGGCCCGATTATCGGCCGGGCGCGCCGGGGCGGGGCGCGCCGGAGCGCCCGGGACGGTGGAAGGAGTGGTGTACGCCACACGGGTTCCCCGGAGGTCTGAGAGGTCCGCCACGTGGACGAGCCGCGAACTCGCGTACGCTGCGTGTCTCTCGCCGTTCGGCTGCGCGCGGGCCGGGGGACACCGCCTCCCTCCGGCCGCGTCGCGGGGAGTCCCCGCCCCGCGAGCCCGCCGAACCCGAGGAACACCTGGGAGGTACGTACATGTCCGGGACGACCACGGCCGCCGTCGGGCTGCGCCGTCGGGCGGCCGGGGCCGGTGCCAACCGCTGGATCGTGCTCGTGGTCCTGTGCGTCAGCCTGCTGCTGGTCGCCGTCGACGCGACCGTGCTGCACGTCGCGGTGCCCGCCGTCACCGAGGACCTCCGGCCCGGGGCCATCGAACTGCTCTGGATCGTCGACACCTATCCGCTCGTCTGCGCCTCGCTGCTGATCCTCTTCGGCACGCTCGGCGACAAGGTGGGCCGCAGACGCGTGCTGCTGCTCGGATACGGCCTGTTCGGCGTCGCCTCCGCGCTGGCCGCGCTCGCGGGGAGCGCCGAGGTGCTCATCGTGGCGCGGGCGCTCCTCGGGGTCGGCGGTGCGATGATCATGCCGGCGACGCTGTCGATCCTGCGGCAGGTCTTCCCCGACCGGCGGGAGCGGGCGGTCGCGATAGGCGTCTGGAGCGCGGTGGCCGCGGTCGGCGCGGCGGTGGGACCGCTGCTCGGGGGCTTCCTGCTGGAGCACTTCTGGTGGGGTTCGGTCTTCCTGGTCAACATTCCGCTGATGCTGGTCAGCCTGCCGGTGGGGCGCCTGCTGCTGCCGGAGTCGCGCGGCGCGGGGGACGGGCCGTGGGACGTCGTCGGCGCGCTGATGGCCGCCGTCGGCCTGTTCTGCGTCGTGCTGGGCGTGAAGCGGCTGGGCGGCGGGGAGGCCGACGCGCTCACCGCGGTGCCGCTGCTCGCGGGCGCCGCGCTGCTGACGCTGTTCGTACGGCGGCAGCGGCGGCGCGCGCATCCCCTGGTGGACCTGCGGATGTTCGCCCGGCCGGCGTTCAGTACGTCGGTGGGGTGCATCGTGCTGGCGATGCTGGCGCTGGTGGGTCTGGAGCTGATCGCGGCGCAGTACCTGCAACTGGTGCTGGGGCTGTCCCCGCTCCAGACCGGGCTGCGGCTGCTGCCGCTGACCGTCGCGGCGATGGCGGCGGGGCTGGCCGGGGCGCGGCTGCTGCGGCGGTTCGGGCCGCGGCGGATGGTGTGCGGCGGGTTCTGCCTCACGGCGGCCGCGGTGGTGACGCTGACCGCGATGGGCGGCACGGACGACGCGGGGCTGCTGCTGTTCGGGTTCGTGCTGCTCGGCCTCGGGCTGGAGACGACGCTGTTCGGGGCGTACGAGTCGATGCTGAGCGAGGCCCCGCCGGAGCGGGCCGGCGGGGCGGCCGCGATCGGGGAGACCTCGTACCAGCTGGGGGCCGGGATCGGGATCGCCCTGCTGGGCAGCGTCATGAACGCGGCGTACGCGCCCGGGCTGTCCTCGGTGCCGGGGGTGCCGGCCGCGGACTCCGCCGCGGCGGGGCATTCGCTCGGCGAGGCGTACGAGGTGGCCGGCCGGCTCGGGGGAGCGGCGGGCGACGCCCTGCGGCGCACGGCCCGGGACTGCTTCGTGCACGGGCTGCACGTCACGCTGCTGGTGAGCGCGGGGCTGCTGTTGCTGGGGGCGGTGATGGCGCTGCGGTTGCCGCGGGCCATGCAGGACGAGACCCCGCCGGTGGAGCTGCCCGGCCCCCGGGAGGCCGCGGAGGCCCGCGTCACGGCGTGACGCCCGGGGGAGAACGCCGTAACGTGGGGCGCCGGAGTCCGTGACTAGCGGTGCTAGTTTTCCTGTTCCGGAGGGTTCGATGTCCGTTTCCGCCCTGCCCCCGTTCGACCCCGCCGACCCGCTCGGCCTCGACGACCTGCTGACGGACGAGGACCGCGCCGTCCGGGACACCGTGCGGGCGTGGGCCGCGGACCGGGTGCTGCCGCACGTGGCCGGGTGGTACGAGACGGGGGAGCTGCCCGAGATCCGGGAGCTGGCGCGTGAACTCGGCGCCATGGGCGCCCTCGGGATGTCGCTCCAGGGGTACGGGTGCGCCGGGGCGAGCGCCGTGCAGTACGGGCTGGCGTGCCTGGAGCTGGAGGCCGCCGACTCCGGGATCCGGTCGCTGGTCTCGGTGCAGGGGTCCCTCGCCATGTACGCCGTGCACCGCTTCGGCAGCGAGGAGCAGAAGCGGACGTGGCTGCCGCGGATGGCCTCCGGTGAGGTCATCGGGTGCTTCGGGCTGACCGAGCCCGATCACGGATCCGACCCCGGCTCCATGCGGACGTACGCCAAGCGGGACGGCTCCGACTGGATCCTCACCGGGCGGAAGATGTGGATCACCAACGGGTC
Source organism: Streptomyces sp. NPDC003248 (assembly GCF_055563235.1). NCBI lineage: Bacteria > Bacillati > Actinomycetota > Actinomycetes > Kitasatosporales > Streptomycetaceae > Streptomyces > Streptomyces sp. NPDC003248. The sequence goes on from NZ_JBVHDT010000005.1 coordinate 49,702, forward strand.
CGTCGCCGGCGTCGCCGTGGTGTGGGCCCGGACCGAGGAAGGGGTCCGGGGCTTCGTCGTGCCCACCGGTGTCCCGGGTTTCTCCGCGCCCGAGATCAAGCACAAGTGGTCCCTGCGGGCCAGTGTCACCAGCGAGCTCGTGCTCGACGACGTGCGGCTGCCCGCCGACGCGGTCCTGCCCGGGGTGGTCGGGCTGAAGGGCCCGCTCAGCTGTCTGTCGCACGCCCGCTACGGGATCGTGTGGGGGGCGATGGGCGCGGCGCGCGCCTGCTTCGAGGCCGCCGTCGCGTACGCGCGGACGCGGGAGCAGTTCGGGCGGCCGATCGGGGGGTTCCAGCTCACCCAGGCCAAGCTCGCCGACATGGCGGTCGAACTGCACAAGGGGATCCTGCTCGCCCATCACCTGGGGCGGCGGATGGACGCCGGCCGCCTGCGTCCCGAGCAGGTCAGCTTCGGTAAGCTCAACAACGTACGGGAGGCGATCGAGATCTGCCGGACGGCGCGGACGGTCCTGGGCGCCAACGGGATCTCCCTGGAGTACCCCGTCATGCGGCACGCGACCAACCTGGAGTCGGTCCTCACCTACGAGGGCACCGTCGAGATGCACCAGCTCGTGCTGGGCAAGGCGCTCACCGGACTCGACGCCTTCCGCTGAGCCCCGAGGGGGGGCAGGGCCGGTGAACGGCCCTGCCTCAGCTCTGGTTGAAGAAGCCGTCCGTGCGGCGCGCGGCCGGGTCGCCGTTGACGATCTCCGTGTCGGCCGGGGTGAGAAGGAACACACGGGTCGACACCCGCTCGATCGAACCGCGCAGACCGAAGATCAGCCCGGCCGCGAAGTCGACCACGCGCTTGGCGTCGCCGGCCTCCATGGCCGTCAGGTTCATGATGACCGGGACCCCCTCGCGGAACAGCTCGCCGATCACCCGCGCGTCCCGGAAGCCGTCCGGGGTCACCGTGCCGATCCGCCGGCCCTTCTCCTCGGCCGTGTCGGCGGCGACCCTCACCCGGGGGTCGGTGACCCAGGCGTCCCCGGAGTCGGTCCCCTCGGAATAGTCGTCGTCGTAGTAACGCTCGTCATCGTTGTCGTCGACGAGGCCAAGCCAGGCACTCGCCTTGCGTACCGATCCCATGGACGCCTCCTCTCACAGCGGTCTTTCTTCCGTTCCGCTTCCCCATGGTCGTCCATGATGCGGATGTCGCGCCAAGTGGATAGACGCCGCGCGGGGGGTTTGTGACGGTACTGGTGCACAGCCGATCCGTCGAGAGTCCGTGTGCCCCAAGGGTCCCGCCCCACACGGCTGCTGACTGAGAGTGAAATATGATTCTTCACGGCGTACGAGTGAGGGGCGGGCCGTGCGGGTGAATCGGGCGGTGCCGCTCCGGTGTGATGATCCGTCGATACGATGCGGCGGCGCGCTGCGGTTCACGGTGGTTCTCCGCAGGTCGTCGCAGCTCAACGTCGTACGGACCACGGGGGGATCGTCGTGTTCGGAATCGTCAGGCCGTGCCGTCACCGGCTCGGTGAGGGACTCAGGACCCAGTGGATGGCACATCTGTGCGGGCTGTGCCTCGCGCTGCGGCGGGACCACGGACAGTTCGCTCGGGTCGTCACCAACTACGACGGGCTGCTGATATCCGTCCTGACGGAGGCTCAGGCCGTCGGCCGGGACGGCGGAGGGCGGCGCACGGCCGGGCCGTGCCCGCTGCGCGGGATGCGGAGCGCGTCCGTCGCGCAGGGCGAGGGCGCCCGGCTCGCGGCCGCCGTCTCGCTGGTGCTGGCCTCCGCCAAGGTGCGCGACCACGTCGCCGACGGCGACGGCTGGCTGGCCCGGCGGCCGGTGGCGCTCGCCGCGCGCCGGGTCGCCACGAGCTGGGGCGCGGCGGGCGCCCGCAGCGGGTCCGCGGTCGGGTTCGACACCGCCGTCCTCGTCGACGCCGTCGACCGGCAGGTCGGCATCGAGGCGCTCGCCGGGCCCGGCACGCCGATCCTGACGGTCACCGAGCCGACCGAGACCGCGACGGCCGCGGCCTTCGCGCACACCGCGGTCCTGGCCGGACGGCCGGGCAACGCCGAACCCCTCGCCGAGGCCGGGCGCCTCTTCGGACGGCTCGCGCACCTCCTGGACGCCGTCGAGGACAGGGAGGCCGACGCCGCGTCGGGGGCGTGGAACCCGCTCACCGCGACCGGGACGCCGCTCGAGGAGGCCCGGCGGCTCGCCGACGACGCCGTGCACGGCATCCGGCTCGCGCTGCGCGAGGCCGAGTTCGACGACGCGAAGCTGGCCCATGTGCTGCTCGTGCACGAGCTGCGCGCCTCCGTCGACCGCGCCTTCGGCACCACCTCGTGCGGGCACCCGGCGCAGCGGTACGGGCCCCCGCCGGGCAACCCGTACGCGCCCTCCGGCCCCGGAGGCCCGCCCGCGCCCCCGCGGCCGCCGCACCGCGACCGGCGCGGCCTCCTCGCCGGCTGCCTGGTCTGGACGGGGCTCGCCTGCACGTGCCAGATGTGCTGCGGCGAGTACGACGACCCGTGGACGCGGGAACGCAAAGAGGGGTACTGCTCGCGCTGCGACGACTGCTCCGACTGCTGCGAGTGCTGTGACTGCTGCGGCAACTGCGGTGACGGCTGTTGCTGCGACGGCTGCGGGTGCGACTGCTAGGGCCTGTTGCGAAAGTCCCGTCGTCCGCCCGGAGGGCGGGCCTGGCGGCGTCAGGTGCGTGCTCTGGGGGTCCCCCCGGCCGAAGGCTGGGGGAGTGCCGGCCCCTGGCCCTCGTACTGGATGTACTTGGGTCAGGGGCCGGTGCGGCGAGTGGGGGTCCCCCCGGCCGGAGGCTGGGGGAGCGTGCATGGCGTCGTCGGGCAGGCGGGACTTTCGCAACAGGCCCTAGACGACTGCGGGTGCGACGGGCCCGGGGCAACGGGAAGAGGGGACGGCGATCGCCGGGTCCTGGGTCCCTGGCCCCGGGTCCTGGGTCCTTGGGTCCTTGGGTCCTTGGTCCCGGGCCCCGGGACCCGGGTGAGTTCCGGGCGCCCGGCCGCGTCCTCGCCGGGGCCGCGGGGGTCCGGCGCGTACGCTCATGAGGCCCAAGTCGCTCAGTCCGTTCGAAGACTGACGGCCGAAAGGTGCCCTTGCGCCGACCGGCCGTTCGGCCGAATACTCCCCCTCAGCGCTTGTCAGGGGCACGGCGTGTCCGGAATCCGGACGCCCGGGCCGACCTTTGACTGCGCCTCACGGGCCCCGACCCCACGCGGGCCCCCGACTTCCCCTGGGAGGGAACGAAACGTGAGGATCAAGCGCACCACCCCCACCAGCGGCATCACGAGACGGACCCGGCTGACCGCCGTGGCCACCGGGCTCGTGGCCGCGGCGGCCGTCGCCATGCCCCACGCGAGTGCGGCCGACGCCACCCCGTTCAGCGCCGCCGAACTCAAGAGCGCCGACGCCTCGGTGCTCAAGGCCGACGTCCCGGGCACCGCCTGGGCGGTCGACAGCAAGACCAACCGCGTCGTCGTCACCGTCGACAGCACGGTGTCCCAGGCCGAGATCGCGAAGATCAAGGAGCAGGCCGGCGCCAACGCCGACGCTCTGACGATCAAGCGCACCGAGGGCACGTTCCAGAAGTACATCGCGGGCGGCGACGCCATCTACGCGAGCAGCTGGCGCTGTTCCCTCGGCTTCAACGTCGTCGACGGCTCGGGCAACTACTACTTCCTGACGGCCGGTCACTGCACCGACGGCGCGGGCACGTGGTGGTCCAACTCCTCCCACACCACCACGCTCGGCACCACGGCGGGCTCCAGTTTCCCGACGAACGACTACGGCATCGTCCGGTACACCAACACCTCGGTCACCAAGTCGGGCACCGCCGGCAACACGGACATCACCAGCGCGGGCACCCCGAGCGTGGGCACCACGGTCTACCGCGACGGCTCGACCACCGGCATCCACAGCGGCCGCGTCACGGCCCTGAACGCGACGGTGAACTACGGCAGCGGCGACATCGTCTACGGCATGATCCAGACCACGGTCTGCGCCGAGGCCGGTGACTCCGGCGGTTCGCTGTACGGCACCAACGGCGTGGCCTACGGTCTGACCTCCGGCGGCAGCGGCGACTGCACCTCCGGCGGCACGACCTTCTTCCAGCCCGTGGTGGAGGCCCTGAACGCCTACGGGGTCAGCGTCTTCTGATCCCGGGGCCGCCCGAGTGTGCGCCCGGGACGCCACCGGCCGGCAGGTGAGCCCCCGCGCGCGACGGCGCGCGGGGGCTCACCCCTGCCCGAGCGGTCTGCCGCAGCGCACGACGGCGCCCTCGGTGACGCCGCGAGCACCGGCGACATCGCGTCAGGTCCGGACCTGGCCACCCGGTGTCCGGTGCGTCACGCGTGGCGTTCGCCGTGCGAACCGCCCGGCGCGAGGGGGGTGGTGAAAGCGCGTGGGGCGCGCTGTGGTCAGCGTGTGCGCGTCGGCAAGGCGACCTTGTGTGCTCCCTGCGGGGTCCGGGACAGTGAGCGCCCGTCGCCCCGGCCTTTCCGGGCCGCGGCGGTCCCCACGACCATCCGGGCCGACTCCCACAGGAGGACGCGAATTGACGTACCGACGCAGGTCCGGACGGCGGGCCGTGCTCACGGGAGCGGGTGTCGCCGCCTTCGTCGTCGCGGGAGTCACCTTCCCGACCGCGAACGCGACCGAGGCCGCGGGCCCTCCCGCGCCCCGGCCGCTCTCCGCCCCGGCGGCCGGAAAGCTCGCCTCGGCCCTCGGCGCGGCCCTCGGCGCCGACGCGGCCGGCAGCTACTACGACGCCGAGAGCGGGAGCCTCGTGGTGAACGTGCTCGACGAGGCCGCGGCCAGGACCGTCGAGGCGGCCGGCGCCAGGGCCAGACGCGTCGAGAACTCCCTCGCCGAGCTGCGCGGCGCCCGTACGGCGCTCCGGAGGCACGCGGCCGTCCCCGGCACCTCCTGGGTGACGGACCCGACCGCCAACGAGGTCGTCGTCACCGCCGACCGCACGGTCTCCGACGCCGAGTGGGCCCGGCTCGCCCAGGTCGTCGAGGGCCTCGGCCCCACGGCACGGCTCCAGCGCATCCGGGGGGAGTTCACGCCCTTCGCCGCCGGCGGCGACGCCATCACGGGCGGCGGCGGCCGCTGCTCGCTCGGCTTCAACGTGGTCAGGGGCGGCGAGCCGTACTTCCTGACCGCCGGTCACTGCACCGAGTCCGCCTCGGCCTGGTCGGACTCCTCCGGCACCGTCATCGGCACGACCGAGGCCTCCAGCTTCCCCGGCGACGACTACGGCCTCGTCAAGTACACCGCCGACGTGCCCCACCCCAGCGAGGTGAACCTCTACGACGGCTCGGCACAGGTGATCACGGGCGCCGCCGAGGCCACCGTCGGCATGAGCGTCACCCGCAGCGGCTCGACGACCCAGGTGCACTCCGGCACGGTCACCGGCCTGGACGCCACCGTGAACTACGGCAACGGCGACATCGTCGACGGCCTCATCCAGACCGACGTCTGCGCCGAGCCCGGCGACAGCGGCGGCTCCCTCTTCTCCGGCGGCAGCGCGATCGGCCTCACCTCCGGCGGCAGCGGCGACTGCGCCTCGGGCGGGGAGACGTTCTTCCAGCCGGTGACGGAGGCGCTGTCGGCGACGGGCACGCAGATCGGCTGACCCGGGCCCGGGCCCCGCGCTCGCGGGGGCGGGCCCCGCGCCCGTCCCCGCAGGCGCCCGCCGCCCGGTCATGGCTGCCCCGGAAGGGAGCCGGGCAGCCGGTCCCGCGGAGGGCGTTTGCGCAGGTGGAGGGCGCTCGAACAGGGGTCGTACAAACGTTCGGAATTTGGTCTATGGTGGAGGTGAGGCAGGTAGGAACTGATGTTCGATAGTGGGAGGTGTGGATGCCGGGCTTCACGCATCTGCACACCGTCTCCGGGTTCTCCCTGCGCCACGGCGCCTCGCACCCGGAGCGGCTGGCCGAGCGTGCCTGCGAACGCGGCATGGACGCCCTCGCCCTCACCGACCGCGACACCCTCGCCGGCACGGTCCGCTTCGCCAAGGCCTGCGCGAAGGCGGGCGTGCGCCCGTTGTTCGGGGTGGATCTGGCGGTGGCGCCCCCCGAGCCGGTCCCCGGCGGCGGAGCCGTACGGCGGGACAGGCGCCGCACCCCGGTGCGCGGAGGCGCCTTCGTCGACGAGTCGGCCCCCCGCGTCACCTTCCTCGCCCGGGACGGCGCCCGGGGCTGGGCCGGTCTGTGCCGGCTCGTCACCGCCGCCCACACCGCGGCGGACACCCCCCTGCTGGCCTGGGCCGACCAGCACGGCGACGGTCTGACCGTCCTGCTCGGCCCCGACTCCGACGTCGGCCGGGCCCTCGCCGCGGGCCGCCCGGACCGCGCCGCCCGGCTCCTCGTCCCCTGGCGGGAGGTCCACGGCGACGCCCTGCGCCTGGAGGCGGTCTGGCACGGCCGCACCGGCACCGGGCCCGGCTCCCTGCGCCTGGCCGCCCGTACCGTCGGCTTCGCCGCCGAACAGCGGATCCGGCCCGTGCTCAGCAACGCCGTCCGGTACGCCGACCCCGGCCAGGGCCCGGTCGCCGACGTCCTGGACGCCGCCCGCCGGCTGGTGCCGATCGACCCGGCCGGGGAGCTGGACTCCGGCGAGGCCTGGCTGAAGGACCCGGGCGCCATGCTGCGGACCGCCGAGCGGATCGTGGAGGCCGCCGGCTTCCGGCGCGAGGCCGCCCACCGCCTGCTGGAGCAGACCCGGGCGACGGCCGCCGAGTGCCTGGTCGACCCCGAGGACGACCTCGGCATCGGCACCGTCCACTTCCCCGAGCCGCACCTCGTCGGCGCCGGCCGGCGCACCGCCCAGCGGGCGCTCGCCTCCCGGGCGGCGGCGGGCATGGTGCTGAACGGCTACGCCGGCCGGCGCGCCTACTGGGAGCGGATGCACCAGGAACTCGACATCATCGCCCACCACGGCTTCGCCTCGTACTTCCTCACGGTCGCCCAGGTCGTCGACGACGTGAAGGGGATGGGCATCCGGGTCGCCGCGCGCGGCTCGGGAGCCGGCTCCCTGGTCAACCACGTCCTCGGGATCGCGAACGCCGATCCGGTCGAGCACGGGCTGCTGATGGAGCGCTTCCTGTCCAAGGAGCGGGTGGTGCTGCCCGACATCGACATCGACGTGGAGTCCGCGCGCCGGCTGGAGGTCTACCGGGCGATCATCGGCCGGTTCGGCGCCGAACGGGTCGCGACGGTCGCGATGCCGGAGACGTACCGGGTCCGCCACGCCATCCGGGACGTCGGCGCGGCCCTGTCCATGGACCCCGCCGAGATCGACCGGCTCGCCAAGTCCTTCCCGCACATCCGGGCGCGCGACGCCCGCGCGGCGCTGGAGGAGCTGCCCGAACTCAGGACGCTCGCGGAACACAAGGAGACGTACGGGAAGCTGTGGGAGCTGGTCGAGGCCCTCGACGCCCTGCCGCGCGGTGTCGCCATGCACCCCTGCGGGGTCCTGCTCTCCGACGCCTCCCTGCTCGCCCGTACGCCGGTGGTGCCGACCAGCGGCGAGGGCCTGCCCATGTCCCAGTTCGACAAGGACGACGTGGAGGACCTCGGACTGCTCAAGCTGGACGTGCTGGGCGTGCGGATGCAGTCGGCGATGGCGCACGCGGTCGCGGAGGTGCGGCGGGCGACGGGGGCCGAGGTCGACCTGGACGCCCTGCCGCCGGGCGACCCGGCGACGTACCGGCTCATCCGGTCCACCGAGACGCTGGGCTGCTTCCAGATCGAGTCGCCGGGCCAGCGCGACCTGGTCGGGCGGCTCCAGCCGAGCACCTTCCACGACCTGGTCGTCGACATCTCGCTGTTCCGGCCGGGGCCGGTCGCCGCCGACATGGTGCGGCCGTTCATCGCGGCGCGGCACGGGCGGGCACCGGTGCGGTACCCGCACCCGGACCTGGAGGGGCCGCTGAAGGAGACGCACGGGGTCGTCGTCTTCCACGAGCAGGTCATCGACATCGTCGCCGTCATGACGGGCTGCGGCCGGGGTGAGGCGGACCAGGTGCGGCGCGGGCTGTCCGACCCGGAGTCGCAGGGGCGGATCAAGGTCTGGTTCGCCCAGCGCGCGACGGCGAACGGATATGACGCAGAAACGATTCAGCGGACCTGGGGGATCGTCGAGGCCTTCGGTTCGTACGGCTTCTGCAAGGCGCACGCGGTGGCGTTCGCCGTCCCGACGTACCAGTCGGCGTGGCTGAAGGCGCACCACCCGGCCGCCTTCTACGCCGGGCTGCTCACGCACGACCCCGGGATGTACCCGAAGCGGCTGCTGCTGGCGGACGCGCGGCGGCGCGGGGTGCCGATCCTGCCGCTGGACGTGAACCGGTCGGGAGCCGCCCACCGGATCGAACTGGTGTCTGAAAATTCGGGACCTTCGGGGACTTCGGGGAACCCCGGCCGGTGGGGCCTTCGGCTGGCCCTCTCCGACGTGCACGGCATCAGCGGGGCCGAGGCGCGGCGGATCGAGGACGGGCAGCCGTACGCCTCGCTGCTCGACTTCTGGGAACGGGCCCGGCCCGGCCGGCCGCTCGCGCAGCGCCTCGCGCAGGTGGGTGCCCTGGACGACTTCGGCGCCAACCGGCGCGACCTCCAGCTGCACCTGACCGAGCTGCACCGCGGCTCCCGGGGTGCGGGCGGCGGTCAGCTCCCGCTGGCCGGCGGGCGCGGGACCGCCCCGGCGGGACTGCCCGCCCTCACCTCCGAGGAGCGGCTCAGCGCCGAACTGGGCGTGCTGTCCATGGACGCCTCGCGCAACCTGATGGACGACCACCGGGAGTTCCTGCGCGAGCTGGGCGTGGTGTCGGCCCGTCGGCTGCGCGAGGCGCGGCACGGCGAGACGGTGCTGGTCGCGGGCGCCAAGGCGGCCACCCAGACCCCGCCGATCTTTCGCCGCACCAAGTCGAGCCCGTACGGGGAGGCGACCCCGCGCGAGCCCCAGCGGATCATCTTCGTCACCCTCGACGACTCGGCCGGCCTGATAGACCTGGCTTTCTTCGGCGACAGCCAGGCCGACTGCGCTCACACGGTTTTTCACAGCTGGCTGCTGCTGGTCCGCGGGAAGGTCCAGCGCCGCGGGCCGCGTTCGCTCAGTGTCGTCGGCTCCGCCGCGTGGGATCTGGTGGAACTGGCCGAGTTGCGCCGTTCCGGAGGTCTCGACGCCGTGGCGGACCGGTTGGCGGAGAGCCGGGAGCGCCCCGACCCGGGGACGAGAGGGCGTGGCCGAACGATTCGAGTAGCCGACGGCGTCGACATGGATCCATGGGCGGATCTCAGGCCCGCCGGCGGTGGCTCCAGGGAAAGCGGCAAGCTCTGGCACTCCAGTCCGGGAAGCGCAGGGTGATCGAGATGGCCATTCTCCATGTCCAGGCGCCGGAGCCGTCTCGGGAGACGTGGGAGACGCTTCTCCAGGTCCTGGGTGACATCACCCCGGTCGTCCAGGCCGTTCCCCCCGACTCCGCATTGGCGGATGTGAGGGGGAGCGTTCGCTATTTCGACTGCGACGCTGTGGAGATCGCGCGACGCGTGCGTGTGCGCATGCTGGCGTTGTACGGCCTTGAATGCACTATCGGTGTGGCTCCCAATCCCATGCTCGCCAGGATGGCCGGGCACCACGGACCGCCCGGTGCCGTTCGCTGTGTCGCGGACACCCCACAGGGGATATCCGGGTTCTTGCATCCGAAGCCAGTGGCGTCCCTGTACGGAGTGGGCCCGAAGACGGCTCGCACGCTCTGCGAGTACGGGTTGGAAAGCATCGGCGAGGTGGCAGGGATTTCTGAGGCCACCCTGCAGAGGATCCTGGGCGCGAAGACGGGGCGTCTTGTGCACGAACGGGCCCGTGGCATCGACCGGACCCGTGTGGTACCGCACGCCCCACCCAAGTCGGCCAGCGCTGAATCGAGGTTCGGCAGGCACGAGGTCGATGGGTCCGTACGTCGCGGCGCACTGCTCGGACTTGCCGTCGACATCGGCAGGAGGATGAGAACGGACGGTCAGGTGGCCCGTGCGCTCACACTCACGGTTCATTACGCGGACCGGTCCACGACCGCCCGGACGCGGGTGCTTCCGGAACCCACGGCTCACACCCCCGTACTGGCGGGCACCGCACAGGCACTGCACGACTCCTTGGGACTTCAGCGGGCACGGGTGACGGCCCTTTCCCTGAGAGCCGAGGATCTGACGACCGTTCGGCGCTCCGGTCAGCAGCTCACCTTCGACCGGCAGACGGAGAGCGCCCGTCGACTGGAACCGGTCCTCGACCGTATCGCCGCAAGATGGCCCGGCTCTGTGGGGCCGGCGGTCCTCGCCCGATCGTGACAGTGCCGCAGGGCGCAGGGCGCAGGGCGCAGGGCGCAGGGCGCAGGGTGCCGGGCGCCGGGCGCCGGCATCGGCGGAGCCGCGCAGGGTTCCGTATCGCCTTCCGTTCGTTCGAAGTCCTGCTCGAACTCGGCGCGGAACCCGTGGTCAGGGGCCGACGGGCAGCAGGATCCCTCCGGTGACGTGAAGGAGTTCATCGACTGTGGTGGGGAAGACGGTGTGGGGGGTTCCGGCGGCAGCCCAGAGTCGGGGGTAGTCGCTCAGCGCCTCGTCGACCACGGTGGGAAGCGGCTGAGGGTGGCCGACGGGGGCCACCCCGCCGATCGCCTGCCCGGTGGCCTGGCGTACCTGTTCCGGGGTGGCGCGCCGGAGCTTGCCACGCCCCCACCGGGCGGCGAGTGCCGTGACGTCCACCTTGTGCCGACCGCTGGTCAGCACCAGCACCGGCTCGTCGTCCGAGATGAACACGAGGCTGTTGGCGATCGCGCCCACATCGCATCCCAGGGCCGCGGCCGCCTCGGCGGCGGTGCGGGCCGACTCCGAGAGCTCGCGCACCTCGCTCACGATGCCCGCCGCGGCGAGGGCGCGGGCCACCTCCATGGTGCGAACGGGCAGGGACGTGCCGTCCAGGGACGCCATGTGACTCCTTCGTGCAGGGGCACTGTCATGCGTTCCGTATCATGTGTTCCGTATACGGAACGTTCTGTTTACGGAACGATAGGGCTCTCGGGGGTGAGGGGGCAACTGCCCCCGGAGGAGGGTGTCGTCCGCAGGCGGACTCTCGGCCCCATTCATCCGGGCGAGGAGTGGGAGGCGCCATGGACCTGACGCGCGTCGGCTTGCGTGTGCGGGCATTCCGTGAAGCGCAGGGTATGACCCTGTCGGAACTGGCTCGCAGGTCCCATATCGGCAAGGGGACACTCTCCGAATTGGAGAGCGGTCGCCGTAACCCGACCCTGGAAACGCTCTACGCCGTGACGACCGCGATCAAGGTCCCGTTGAGTGCCGCACTGTGTGATCTCGAGTCTCCCGCGCAGATCTCCGGTGACGCCGTCGACGCCGTCCTCACCGACCGATTCGAGGACGACGCATCGGTCGCGGAAACCTACCGGGTTCGCATCCGTGCCGGGGCGAGGCAGGAGTCCGCCCCTCATGCGCCCGGCACGACAGAGCACATCATCGTCTTCACCGGCACCGCACGTGTCGGTGCACTCGGTGCGCCTGTTCTGATCGGCCCCGGTATGCACGGCGGTTGGGCCGCCGACGTCGCGCACCTGTACGAGGCGCCCCGAGGAGACGTCGAGGCCCTGCTGGTCGTACGTTACGTACGGTGATTTTCCACCCGACTCGGGCTTCTGCGGGCTTTTCGGCTTCTCGTGCTCGGACTTCGCCATGCGCGTGAACGGGCTGGGCCGTGGTTCGCCGGTATGTGCGAGATCGGCGGGTCGCCATGGTTGGTCCCGGTCCGCCTGACGGACGGTCGAAATACCGGACCGCGCTCTTCCGCAACCCGGTCTCGGATAGTGGGACGCGGGTTGCCCGGCCTCAAAAGGGCTGGCAAAAATCTATTCGGTGAGCGAGATCGATCACTCGAAGTTACCCAGGGCCGCGTCGGCCACCGCAGCGTTAGCCGGCCTGATCGCGGTGCTGGTGGGAGTCAGCAGCTCTGCCGCGATCGTCTTCTCCGCCGCCGAAGCGGCAGGGGCGGGACCACGGGAGCTCACCTCCTGGATGCTGGCCCTCGGGGTCGGTATGGGGGTCACCTGCATCGGTCTGTCCCTGCGGTACAGGGCCCCCGTCGTCACCGCCTGGTCCACTCCCGGGGCGGCGCTGCTGGTGTCCGGCCTCGACGGGGTGACGATGGCCCAGGCCGTCGGCGCCTTCCTGGTCTCCGCCGCGCTGATCGTGCTGAGCGGGCTGACGGGCTGGTTCGAGCGTGTGATGGGAAGGATTCCGGTACCGCTCGCGGCGGGGCTGCTCGCCGGGGTGCTCCTCCAGTTCGGCACCGGGCTCTTCGCCAGTATGGACGGCCACTTCGCCGTCGTGTTCTCCATCTTCGCGGTCTTCCTCCTGGGCCGGCGGCTGCTGCCCCGCTACGCGATCACCGCGTCGCTCGCCGTCGGTGTGGCGGTCGCCGCCGCACAGGGTTCGCTGCGACCGGACAGTGTTCGGTTCGCCCTCGCCGAACCGGTCTTCACGGCCCCCGTGTTCTCGTGGCAGGTGATCGTCAGCGTCGCGCTGCCCCTGTTCATCGTGACGATGGCCTCGCAGAATCTCCCGGGCGTCGCGGTCCTGCGCGGCGACGGCTACGACCGGGTGCCGGTGTCGCCGCTGATCACCTGGACGGGTCTCACCCATCTGCTGCTCGCGCCGTTCGGCTGTTTCGGACTGAACCTCGCCGCCATCACGGCGGCCATCTGCACGGGGCGCGAAGCACACGCGGACCCCGACCGGCGCTACTGGGCGGGGGTCTGGGCGGGAGTGTTCTACCTGGGCGTGGGCATCTTCGGCGGAACGGTGGCCTCGCTGCTGACCGCGCTGCCCACGGCCCTCATCCTCGGCATCGCCGGACTCGGACTGCTGGGCACCATCGGCAACTCTCTGGCCTCCGCACTGTCGGACGAGGGTTCGCGGGAGGCCGCGGTCGTCACCTTCCTGGCGACCGCGTCCGGGGTGACGCTGCTCGGCGTGGGTTCCGCGTTCTGGGGACTGCTGGCCGGAGTGCTGACCCTGGCGGTGACGCGCGGACGCCGCCGCCCGAGCGGAACCGGCACTTCGCAGGAGCCGGACCGGTCCGCCGTCAGCACCACGCCGTCCAGTTCCACGCCGTCCAACTCCACGCCGTCCAGCTCCACGCCGTCCAGCACCAAGCCCTCCAGCTCCACGTCCGCCGACGTACCCGAGTCTCCCGCGGCGAGACCGGCTTCCTCCGCCTTCGCGCCCGCACCAGCCTCCGCCACACGTCCCGCACCATGAGACGTCCCCGGCAGGGCGGGTGCGCCAGAAGACCCGCTTGCCGAGTAAATGGGCATGCGGGACGTACGCGCCGCCCCAGCGCCCCTCTTCATCTGCGGGAGGGCCTTCAGGGCCCGATTTCTCCGGCGCGAAGTACCGCCGTGAGCCACACGGCCGGCCCGCAGCCGCGGCGATCCACAAACGGTGCGTTCGCATGCACTCCACACCGTCCGTCCAGCGGTTTTTCGCTTTCACGGTGATGAAATGCCGTACCTGCTCCCTTTGGGGCGTGAAATGTGGACATGGGTCTCACGCGTGAGGAGGTGGCCGTGCCCTGCCGTCCACTCCTCGGACAGTCACGTGCCCAGTACGGGATCGCGCGGCCGACGGCGCTCCGGTAACGCGGTAGCGGCTGTTTTTCCTGTTCTTGACAGCGGGAGGGGTGAGCACGGGTACAATGGCCGAGTAACGTCTGCCCCTTGCACGACTGCAATTGCTCAGGCACCTCTTCTGAAGATCACCTTCACTTCTCTCGATTGCGTGCGGAGCCCCGCACTCGATGTCGCCACCAGCGGTTCAAAGGGGGAATGATGCCGGATTCTGCTCTGTGCAGACCTGGGGTATTACGTGTTCTGCCGGGCACTGCGTCGGCAGCTCGGTCGACGCGTCACCGGACTGCCGGCGCGGCCACGCCGTCTGCCGGCCACGCACCGCGAGACGTCGACCGGCACCGCGCACGATCCGCAGCTCCGTACAGTGCCGGGCCGGCGGTACGGCGTCAGGGCCGCGACGGACGCCGCGACGTGGACCGGCGTCGAACCGGTCCCGCCGGAACGTCTCCTCCCGCTCCTGTCACGTCCACCGGGCGGGGATCTCCCTGACCGATGCGCGGATCACCGCGATGATCCGTGCGTATTTTCCTGTTCCGGATCGCCAGGCCGGATACTCGGCCGGACCGGCGTGCTGTCCTATGGCATTCGGGCTGGTTCTGTAAAGAGCGACGAATCCCTATCCGGCCTTGCCCGGCCGCCGGCGCCGCTCGGAACACCGTGAAGTTCCGCGACCGCGCATGTGCCGTGCAGGTGAAATGAAGGCTGCCCGCGAAGCGTGGCGAACGTCCTGTTGACGTCACCAAAAGCCGCATGGTGAACTCAGAGACGTCAGGAGCGCTCGTCCCCCAGGAATTCTCTTCGGTCTCCTTTTCCTGTGCAGCGCTCCGCATGCGCCGATAAATCCTTCCCCTACTGCGACCGACCAGGCGAGTACCGCTGCTCGTGCACGTCCCTGTCTGCTCGTCACAAGAAAGTGGAGAAATGGATCACATCGCCGAGACCAAGAAATTCTCCCTCAGCGCCGAAGAGCTGGAGAAATTTCACCGCGACGGATACATCGGTCCGTTCGACCTCTACGAGAAGGAGGAGATGGAGGCGAACCTCCAGGCCCTCCGACCGAAGCTGCTGAGCACCAAGAACGCCATTTACGGTGGCGGCAAGTCCGTCTCCGGCAACACCAACCTGGCGAACTACGACCGCCACCTGGACATCGAGTTCCTCGCGGACCACATCACGCGTCCCGAGATCGTCGACCGGGTCTCCAGCATCCTCGGCCCGGACACCCTGTGCTGGCGCTCGGAGTTCTTCCCGAAGTACCCCGGCGACGAGGGCACCGACTGGCACCAGGCCGACAACTTCTCGAACGTCGCGGGGTCCAAGCACCCGCAGATCGTCTGGCCCGAGGACGCGGACTTCGGCGGGACCATCACCGTCTGGACGGCCTTCACCGAGGCCAGCATCGAGAACGGCTGCCTCCAGTTCATCCCGGGCTCGCACAAGACGATGAACTACGACGAGTCCAAGACCATGGACTACAACCCGGACGCCATCAACAAGACGGAGAAGAACGGCGTCCGCCGTGGCTTCTTCGGCCATGACTACCGCCAGCTCCAGAAGGACCCGGACTGGAGCCCGGACGAGTCGAAGGCCGTCTCCCAGGTCATGCGCCAGGGCCAGTTCATCGTCTTCTGGTCGACACTGATGCACGCTTCCCACCCGCACAGCGGTCTCACCGACCAGATGCGGCTGGGCTTCGCCGGCCGTTACCTGCCGACCTCGGTCAAGGTCTACCCGTACTCCACCGAGCTGGAGGAGTTCGGCGGACAGGCCAGTCTCGCGCAGTTCGGCAACGTCCTGACCTCGGGCCGGGACACCTACGGCCACAACCGCTTCGTGGACCGCACGGTGAACGGCCACCCGTTCCGCACCAACTGAGAACAGACAAGGACGGTCACCGTGTCGAACGACGCCCAGAGCACCCGGACCCCGACCCAGGAAGAACTGGAGCAGTGGGTCCTCACCGCCTGCCGGGACCTCGGTCTCGCCGTGGAGAACGCCGATGACGACTTCTTCGAGGCCGGTGGCAACTCGCTGACCGCGATACGCCTGATCACCCAGGCGGACGAGGCCTTCGGCGAGGACGCCCTGCCCCCGGACGACCTCTTCGCCCGCGGCGCCGTCCGGGACGTCGCCGCGTCGATCCTCCACAACATCCAGGGCTGAGGGAGCCGGCCGTGCGGCCCGACAGCGGCACATGGACACCGGTACTCCGGCCCGCGGTGGGAACCCGCCGCATCCGGCTGATCTGCTTCCCGTACGCCGGGGGCGGCCCCGACCTCTTCAGGAGCTGGGCGGCCGGCCTGGACGACGGGGTGGAACTGCTCGCTGTCAGGCTGCCCGGCCGGGGACCCCGGCTGCGCGAGCCGATGTACGGAGACTGGGAGGCCCTGCTCACCGACACCTTCACCGCACTGTGCGCGGGCGACCTCCTCAGCGCCCCGCACGCCTTCTACGGACACAGCTTCGGAGGCCGGCTCGCCTACGAGATGACCCACTTGGCCGCCCGGACGTACGAGGGATCCACCCGTCGCCTGTTCGTGTCGGGAAGCCGCAGCCCCAACTTCCCGCAAGTCCGCCCCTATCTGCACGAACTGTCGCAGGACGCCTACCTCGACGCGGTCCGCGCCATGGGCGGCACACCCGCCGAGATCCTGGCCGACAAAGCCATGATGCGGCTGTTCCTCCCCACGATGCGGGCCGACATGCGGCTGGCGGAGCTGTGGGGCGACCGCCATGACGCCCACGGTGTGGACGTGCCCATCACCGCGTTCCACGGACGCGACGACCCCGTCGACGGCCACGCCGCCATGCGCGACTGGAAGCTCTACAGCACCCGCGACTGCGAAGTGGTGGAGATGCCCGGGGGGCACTTCTTCCTGGACACGCACCGAGAACGACTGCTGGAAGCGATCAACACGAGGCTGGGGGCACCCTCATGACCACACCGCACCGCGCGACGGCCGCCGCCCTGGAGGCGCACCGTGCCCTCAACCAGGGCACCAGCACGCCGTACCCCGAACTCTCGGTCAGCGAGCTGTTCGCGGCCCAAGTGGCCCGACGCCCCACCGCGACGGCGCTCGTCCATCCCGGAGGCCGCCTCTCCTACCAGGCGCTGGACGGGCTCGCCAATGACCTCGCCGCGCAGATGGACGACGCGGGTGTCCGACCCGGCGACACCGTCATGGTGCTCATCGCCCGCTCGGCAGAGCTGATCGTCGCGCTGCTGGCCGCGGCCAAGTGCGGAGCCGCCTACCTTCCCGCCGACGCGTCCTGGCCGGACGGCCGGCTGGGCACTCTGCTGGAACACAGCGGCAGCGGCCATGTCCTCACCCACGCCGCCGACACCGGCGCCGTCGGCGCCCGGCTGCCGGGCCGGACCGTCGTCCCGGTCGAGCTGGGCCTCCTGTCCGAACGGCGGGAGCCGCCGTCGTACCAGGGCTCCCCGGACGACATCGCGTACATCAACTTCACCTCCGGCTCCACGGGTGCCCCCAAGGGTGTCCCCGTACGGAACCGCGGCATCGTCCGCCTCGTCCACGACGCCACGTACGCGCGGCTGGACGAGGACAGCGTCCTGCTCCAACTGGCACCGGCCTCCTTCGACGCGGCGACCTTCGAGATCTGGGGTGCGCTGCTCAACGGCGGCACCTGCGTGCTGTACCCGGACTCCTTCATCCGGCTCGGCCGGCTGCGCCGTGTCCTGACCGAGCACCGGGTGAGCGTGCTCTTCCTCACGACGGCCCTCTTCAACACCGTCCTCGACGAGGCGCCGGAGACGCTCGACAGCGTCACCACGGTGCTGACCGGCGGCGAGGCGCACTCCCTGACCCACATGGCCACCGCCCTGAGCGTGTACGGCACCGACCGGATCGTCAGCGTCTACGGGCCCACCGAGTGCACCACCTTCGCCACCTACCACCCGGTCCGCAGACTCCACCCGGACGAGTCCAGCCTCCCCATCGGCCGGCCGATCCAGAACACCCGCGCCTACGTGGTCGACGACGGCAGACTGTGCGAGCCGGGGGAGACCGGTGAACTCCTGCTCGCCGGACCCGGTCTGTCCCCGGGCTACCTCGGGCTGCCGGAGACCAACGCGCGCCAGTTCGTCGAGGCGGACTTCGACGGCGTGCGGGAACGGCTCTACCGCACCGGCGACCGCGTCCGCCTCTCGGAGCGGGGCCACCTGGTCTTCCTCGGCCGGCTCGACGACCAGGTCAAGGTCAACGGCTTCCGCATCGAACTGGGCGAGATCGCCTACCACCTGGACGCGCACCCTGCCGTGCGCCAGAGCTACGTCACCACCAGGCCGAACGCGCAGGGCGGACAGGAGCTCATCGCCTTCGCGGTACCCGACACCGCGGACAGCGACCCCGAGGAGATCCGCGCGCACCTGCGCGGCATCCTGCCCGCCTACATGGTGCCACCCGTCATCCGGCTCTGTGCCGAGCTGCCGCTGACCGCCACGGGCAAGGTGGACCGGCGGACCCTGCTCGCCAGTCACCACCCCCGCACCATGTCCGCGGGAGCGTCGTCATGAGCACCCCGCCCGCCGGTCACCGGCCCGCCGACCGGGAACTGGCCCTGGAGTTCCCCTTCTTCGGCCCGGACCACGACGCGTTCCGCGCCCGGATCAGGGCACGGATCGCCGAAAGCGTGCTGCCCCGGGCCGAGGCCTGGGAGGAGCAGGGCGGCATCGCGGCCGACGCCTGGAAGGAACTCGGTGCCGCCGGCCTCCTGGACGTGGGGCACACCGGCGAGGACTTCCTGCGCAGCGCCGTGCTGCTCGAGGAACTGGGCGCGGCCGGCTACGCCGGGATCAGGGCCGCCATCGGAGTCCACGCGTACATGGCACTCTCCTACGTCCTGCTGTTCGGCACTCCCGAACAGCAGGCGGCACATGTGCCCGCCGCGTACCGCGGCGAGCGCGTCACCGCCCTGGCCATCAGCGAGCCCGGGGCGGGATCGGACCTGCGCGACCTGCGGACCTACGCGGCGCCGGACGGCTCCGGCGCCGCCGCGGGCTTCGTGCTCGACGGACACAAGAGTTACGTCGCCAACGGCATGAGCGCCGGTCTGCTCGTCGTACTGGCCCGCACCCGCCGGCCCGCCCCGGGCTCCGGGGAGGAGCGGGGGCTGACGGGGGCGAGCATGCTGCTCGTCGACGCCGACAGTCCCGGCATCACCCGGCGCCCGCAGCCGATGCTGGGCTGGCGCGCCGCCGGCATCACCGAGATCACCTTCGAGGGGGTCGAGGTCCCCGCCGACGCCCTGCTCGGCCGGCGCGACCGGGCCCTGATGCAGGTCATGCGCGCCCTGGACTTCGAGCGGCTGGTGGCGGGACTGCTGGCGGTCGGCGGCGTACGGCACACCCTGCGTCTGCTGGACGAGCAGGTCCGCACCCGCAGGGTCAAGGGCGTGCCCCTGGCTTCCCACCAGTCCGTGCGGCACCGGCTCGGCGAGCTGTACGGAGAGTTCGACATGGTGCGCCGATACGCCTTCCACGCGGCCTGGCTGCATGCGCAGGGCCGTCTCGACACCCGCACGGCGTCGGTCCTCAAGCTGCGTGCCACCGAACTGGCCCTGGCCGCGGCCCAGGTGTGCGCCCAGTACCACGGGGCGCAGGGCTACCTGGAAGGGTCCGCCGTGGCGCGTCTGCACCGGGACGCGACGGCCGGAACCATCGCGGCAGGGCCCAGCGAGCTCATGCGCGACATGATCTACGCGGCGAGCTGAGATGGCGGGGGAGAGCACCATGCCTGTGTCCGCCGGCGCCTCCACGCCGACGACAGAACCGAACGGAACCGCCGGCTCGGGACCGAAGCCACGTCGGGGCCTGGCCGTGGCCGTCGTGGTGACCGCCGTCGTCCCCATCGCGGTCATCGCCGCCATCGTCGTGGGCCTGCCCGGCTCCGACACGGCCAAGGGGGCGGGCAGCGCGCCGAAGCTGGGCGACACCGGCCACTTCTTCCTCGCCGTCGTCGTCGTCCTGGCCGCCGCCCACCTCGGTGGCGCGTGCGCCCGCCGACTCGGCCAGCCCGGCGTGATCGGCGAGATCCTCGCCGGCCTCGCCCTGGGGCCGTCACTGCTCGGCCACCTGGCGCCCGGGGCCATGGCCTGGCTGTTACCGGCCACCAGCCGCGGACCCATGGAGGGTCTGGCCCAACTGGGCCTCGTCCTCTTCATGTTCGGCGTGGGCCAGGAACTCGCCGGCATGCGTCTGCGGGGCGCCGCGACGCGGGCCCTCCTGGTCAGTCAAGCCTCG
This sequence comes from Streptomyces sp. NPDC003248, assembly GCF_055563235.1. Lineage (NCBI taxonomy): Bacteria > Bacillati > Actinomycetota > Actinomycetes > Kitasatosporales > Streptomycetaceae > Streptomyces > Streptomyces sp. NPDC003248. The sequence goes on from NZ_JBVHDT010000005.1 coordinate 69,683, forward strand.
GTACTGGTGCCGTTCGCGCTCGGCGCGGCCGTCGCCGTACCGCTCGCCGCACGGTACGCGGGGCCGAACGGCGGCATGGCCTTCGTCCTGTTCATCGGCTGTGCCCTGAGCATCACCGCCTTCCCCGTCCTCGCCAGGATCCTCGTCGACCTCGGGATCACACGGACCGAGGAGGGGCGGCTCAGCCTCTTCGCGGCGGCAGTGGGCGACGGGATCGGCTGGCTGGCCCTCGCGGCGATCCTTGCCGTGGCCCATGGCTCCAGTCCCACCGCTCTGCTGCTCAACGGCCTTGCCGCCGTCCTCCTGGCCGCGGTGTTCCTGGGTCCCGTCAAACGGTTGCTGCCCCGCTGGGTGGGACGTGACCACCGCGGCGGCGACGCCGTGACCGGGGTGCTCCTCGTCGGGGGCGTCGCCGGAGCGGCCGCGCTCACGGCTGTGATCGGCCTGCACCAGCTGATCGGCGCCCTGCTGGTCGGCCTGGTCTGGCCCGTGCGCGGGGCGGCCGTCGCGGAGCGGCTGACGAGCACGGCCAAGACCGTCCTGCTGCCGTTCTTCTTCTTCGGCTTCGGGCTGACGGCCGACCTGAGCGCCCTGCACTGGGACGGCGGGACCGTCCTGGTCTTCCTCGGGCTGCTCGTCCTGGCCGCCGTCGGCAAGATCGCCGGGCCCGGCCTGTGCGCGCGGCTCACCGGAATGGGGCGGCGGCCCGCGCTCGCTCTCGGCGTCCTGCTCAACGCCCGTGGCCTGACGGAACTCATCGTCATCCAGATCGGGTACGACGCGGGGATCATCGATGCCAGGATGCTCGCCATCCTCACCCTGGTCGCGCTCGGCACCACCGTGATGACGAGTCCCCTGCTGCGCCTGCTCGGAGCGGCCGGGCCCGTCCGCCGCGACAGCCGTGAACAGGCCGCGGCCGGACCGCCGGCCGGGGAACCCGTGCCGCGTGCCTGAGCCGTGACCGGCCGGCCGTCACGCGTCGTCCGCACCGTGCGCGACGCCGGCTCCGGCCGCTCCCCGCACGGCCTGCCGGTCCTCGTGGCCGAAGTCCCCGACCGCCGGGCCGTCCCCATGGCGGGGTGTCCCCCCCGACGCGCGATGCCCGCCACCGGCACCTCCGGGAGCCGACCCGTCCGACGGCCCGGCGAGGCACCCCCGGCAAGCGAAAGGAAGGACCGGAGCACATGCCCACAGACGTCGACTTCCCTTTCCCCTTCAGCGCGCCGCGACCGGTGCCCGAGGCGGTCGAGCAAGCTCGGCGAAGAGGCGTGGACTGGGCGGTCGGGCACGGCCTGCTCCAGCCGGCGGATGCCGTCGCCGACGGCTTCCCGGCCATGAGCCCGGCCGATGTGGCAGCGGGGTTCTGTCCCAAGGCGGGCGGGGCCGACCTGGATGTGATGACCGACGTCATCACCTGGACGACAGCCTGCGACGCCTTCTTCCACGGCCCGGCCCTGGACGCTCCCGTCCTCGCGGGAGACGTCGTCCGGGCGCTCCTGGCGACGACGGTGCCCCACGGACAGGGCGCAGCGTCCCGGGTCGCCGCGCCGGTCCCCGTCCCCGAAGGCGCCGCATGCCTGGCCGCCGCCACCGCCGACCTGTGGCAGCGGCTCCAGGCGCCCATGACCGGGACGTGGCGCGAGCGGGCCGCCCGCAACTGGGGCCGCTACCTCCGGTCCTTCCTCGCCGAGGCCGACGCCCGCCGCTCCCGCACCGTCCCCGCCCCGGAGTCCCACCTGGCCTTGCGCCGGGAGACCACGGCGATGTACGTCTACCTCGACGCCACCGAACGTACGGGCCGCTACGAGGTGCCGGAGCGCGTGCTCGCCGACCCGACGGTGAGCCGGCTGACGGAGCTGGGGACGGACATCCTCGCCCACTGCCACGACGTCCATGGCGTCGAGCACGAGGAGGCTCGCGGAGAGACCCGCAATCTGGTCCTCGTTCTCGAGGCCGCGGGCGGAGGCAGCCGTGAGCAGGTGATCGACCGGATACGCCACGGGGTCGGCCGGCTGACGGAGGAGTTCCAGCACCTCGCGGCAGGGATACCCGCCCTCTGCCGACGCCTGTCCTGCGACCCGTACGAGCGCGTGAGCACCGAGCGCCACCTCAGAGCCATGACCCGTCAGCTGAGGGTGGCCTACGACTGGTCCCGCGCCACCGGTCGCCCCGTCGGACAGGCCGCGGTGCGGGGGGTCGGGGTCACGGAGCCGGTGTAACGTCCGTGACGGTGAACCTGCCATAGACAAAGGGGTAGTTGATGCAGAGGCTGTTGCTGGTGGGTGTCGGTCTGACGGGGCGGCCCTATGTCGCGGCGGCCCGGCGGCTCGGGGTGCGGCTCCACGTGGTGGAGACGGAGCCGCAGGCCGAGGCCCTGGCCGGAAGCGTCGACCAGGTCACGGTGTGCCGGGGCATGTCGGACGAGGCGTGGTACGAGGCGGCGAGCGAGGCGGCTCGCTCGGGGGCGCCCGACGGCGTGGTCGCCTTCAGCGAACCGCACGTGCTGGCCGCCTCGCTCCTGGCGGACGAACTCGGCCTGGCGGGTCCCTCGTTGAAGGCTGCCGTGCTGTCGCGCAACAAGGCGCTGCAACGGGCCCGGTTCTCCGCGGCGGGGATAGGCCAGCCGGAGTTCCTGGTGACCGAGCGACTGGCGGACGCCAGGGGCTGGGCCGCCGGGCGCATGCCGGTGGTGATCAAGCCGTTGTCCTCCGCCGGCAGTGCGGGCGTGGAACTCGTGGCGGACATGGCGGCGTACGACGACGCCGTCGTGCGTCGGGGCGGCGAGGGCAAGCTCCTGGTCGAGCGCGCGGTGACCGGTCCGGAATACAGTTGGGAGGCGCTCGTCCGTGAGGGCAAGGTGTGGTGCGCCAACCTGACGGCGAAGGAGACCACGGGTCCTCCGTACTTCGTGGAGACGGCACACCGCACGGCGGCCGAGGTGGACGACGCGGTCCGGGCGGAGGTCGCCGACCTGGGCGCCGCCGTTCTCGACGCCATGGGGATGGTCACCGGCATCGTCCACCTGGAGTTCCGGCTCACGCCGAGCGGGCCGGCGGTGATGGAGGTGGCGGTGCGCACCCCGGGCGACCGCCTGATGGATCTGCTGGGGATGGCCTACGGCATCGACTGGTACGAGATGGTCATCAGGATGGCCCTGGGCCGCGAACTCCCGCCCGCTCCCACCGCGTCGTGCCGCACCGCGAGTTACCTGCCCTCGGCACGGCCGGGAACGGTCGCCGAGGTGCGGGGCCTGGCCGAGGTCCTGGACCACCCCTGCGTCGTGGAGGCGGAGGTGAGCGTCGCGCCGGGGGACGCCGTCGCTCCGCTGCGGTCGTCGGCCGGACGCGTCGGGCAGGTGCTGTTGCGGGCGCCGGACGCGCGGACGCTGGAAGCCGCGCTCGGCGACGTGCGCGACACCCTGCACGTGGTGACCCGCCCGGAATAGGCCTGCGCCGCACGGAACTCCGCTGTGCCGTCGGCCCGTTGGACGAGGAGGCGGGCAGGAGGCGGGCAGGAGGCACGGGGGCGGAGCCCTGTTGGGCCGGTCGCCGACCCGGTGTCCCACCCCGTCGCACGGTGCGGCCGTACCGGACGCGGCGCGGGAACAGGACGGGACGTGCAGGGGAGCGGCAACTCGATCGTGAGGTTCGTGCGCATGACTACGGAGAAGATCGACAGCCCGGCACTCCGGGACGGCGCGGCCATCTGGAGGATCGCCCGGGACTCCGGGACGCTCGACCTGAACTCGTCCTACAGCTACCTGCTGTGGTGCCGGGACTTCGCCGCCACGTCCGTGGTGGCCCGCGGTGCCGACGGTGAGCCGGTCGGCTTCGTCACCGGGTACGTCCGCCCCGACCACCCGCGGGTGCTGGTCGTCTGGCAGGTCGCCGTCGACCGGGAGCATCGCGGTCGGGGAATCGCCGCCGCGCTGCTGGACGCGCTCACCGCGAGGATCGCCGCGGGCGGTGGCCTGGAGGCTGTCGAGACCACCATCACCCCGGACAACGACGCCTCGATCCGGCTCTTCACGTCCTTCGCGGCACGCCACGGGGCGGGTGTCGACCGTACGGTGCTCTTCGACAGCGAACTCTTCCCCGAGGACGGCCACCTCCCCGAGATCCTCTTCCGGATCGGCCCGCTCCTCCCCCCGGCCCGCTGATTTCTGCGGTACCCCCTGTCCTGCTCGTCCCGGAGTCCGCCGGTCACCCGGCCCGCTGTCACGGGAAGGCCGAAAACAGACATGTCGGCCGAGGGCCGTGCAAGACTCCGATTGTGAGACGAGTCAGATTGGTCCCATAAGTGGAAGGGTGGGTTTCTTCTCCGCAAGTGGAAGCGCGGGTTTCTCCTTCGTCCGGCAAAGCGGGACACCCTTCGCCGGGCCGGGCGGATGGTAAATTCTGATCCCAGCATCTGGGAAACCGGTGCATCATTGTTGCCTAGGTTGACGGCGCTCGGTATCTTCCTAAAAGATCACTGGCGCAGGGGGTCTGGCCAGGTTGCGCAGCGTCATCGCCGCGCATCAGAAATTCAAGCGGGGAGGCGTCAGTGCGGGAGTATTTATCGCTGCGGGCACTTGTTGCTGCCGGCGGACCCGTGCGGGTGGCGAACGCCGAATGAACGCACGGGTCAGCACCGAAATCCCTGGCGAGGCATCCAGGCGGATGCTCGCCGAGCAGGCGGCCGTCGAATCCTCGGCGCGCGCCTACCCCCGGCTCACGCCCATCGCCATCAGGAGCGGGGACGGCTCCTACCTCACCGACGTCGACGACAACGTCTTCCTGGACTTCCTCACCGGAGCCGGGGTGCTGGTGCTCGGTCACAACGACCCGGAACTGCTGCGTGCGGCGCAGGCCCAGCTCCAAGTGAGCACCCACGGACTGGACTTCCCCACCGCGGCGAAGCAGGACTTCACCCGCGAGCTGCTGCGGATGCTGCCCGAGGCGATGCGTGACAGGACGAAGATCCACTTCTGTGGTCCGACCGGGGCGGACGGAGTCGAGGCAGCGGTCAAGCTGTGCAAGACGTACACGGGACGAAGCGGTGTCGTCTCCTTCCACGGCGGTTTCCACGGCAGTACGCAGAGCACGCTGGCGCTGACCGGACTACGGGCCTCGAAGGAACTCCCCGGAAATCCGTCGATTTCCTCATTCTTTCCGTACTCCTATTGCTACAAGTGCCCCCTCGGGCTTTCGCCCGAAAGCTGTTCGGTTAATTGCATTCAGTATCTGGAGAACATGCTGAGTGATCCGAACGGAGGCACCCCCAGGCCCGCCGCGGTAATCCTGGAGCTGATCCAGGGCGAGGGAGGCGTCGTTCCCGCGCGCCTCGATTTCGTCCGTCGGCTCAGGGAGCTGACATGCGAACTTGATATTCCGCTGATTCTCGACGAGGTGCAGACGGGCTGCGGCCGCACCGGTACCTGGTACGCCTTCGAGCAGTACGGGATCGAGCCCGATGTCATCGTCTCGTCGAAGGGAATCGGGGGAGGGCATCCCGTGTCGGTGATTCTCTTCGACGAGCGCCTCGACGGCTGGAAGCCCGCCGCGCACACCGGAACCTTCCGGGGCAACCAGCTCGCCTTCGCCGCGGGCGCGACGCAGATCCGGGTGATGGAACGCGACGACGTCCTGGGCAACGTGCGCAAGGTCGGCGCCCACCTGGAGGACGGCCTGCGCCGCTTGCAGGAGCGTCATGGATTCCTCGGCGAGGTCCGTGGCAGGGGTCTGATGCTCGGCGTCGAGTTCACGCCGCTCGGCTCCTGGTCGGCCGGCGAGGTCGTCGACCGGGTCCGGTGGGCCGCGCTCCGCCGGGGCCTGATCTTCGAGCCCGCCGGACGCGACGGATGCGTCGCCCGCTTCCTTCCCCCGCTCAACCTGACCAGGGAAGAGGCGGACGAGGCCCTGGACATCCTGACCGCGGCGATCTCCGAGGTCGCCGAGTCGGCCGAGTCCCTGCGAGGAGACGATGACCGCTGACACGAACCCCGTGAAGGTCCTGAAGTTCGGCGGATCCTCCTTCATCGACCTGTCGGACTACACGGCCGTCGCCGCCTACGTGACCGGAATGCTCACCTCCGCCGACACCAGGATCGTCGCCGTGGTGAGCGGCATGTCCGGAAGCACGGGACGACTGCTCGAAGCCGCGCTGAGCATCGATCCGGATCTCCACCCGCAGGTCCAGGACCAGGTCCTGTCCACGGCGGAGATGGTCAGCGCGAGCTTCCTGCGTGCCGCGCTGAGTGCGGCCGGCTGCCGGACCACCGACCTGTGGGCACCGCAGGCGGGCATCCGCAGCGACAACGCCGCCACCCAGGCCCGGATCGTCTCCATCGACCCCCGCCCGCTGCGCGACGCCTTCGCGGAGCACCAGGTGGTCGTCGTGGCCGGCGGCCAGGCGATGGACGACGACAATCGCATCACCATGCTCGGCCGCAACAGCTCCGACCTCACCGCGGTCGCCCTCGCGGCCAGCCTGTCGGCCGGGCGGTGCGACATCTACGGCGACACACCCGGGGTCTTCACGGCCGATCCCCACGTCGTCCCGTCCGCGCGGCTGATGCCGCAGCTCACGTACCGGCAGTGCCGCCAGATGTCCGAGTCGGGCGCGAAGGTGCTGCACTGGGGAGCGGTCCGGTACGCACAGGAGCACGGGGTCGTGATCCGCTGCCTGCGGACGGCCGCGGCACTCTCGGGGGAGGCCGCACCGGGGACCGAGGTGGGCGCAGGGCCGGGCGAGACCGCCGTCGTGGGCGACGCGCGCATCCGGCTGTACCGACCGCCGTCCGCGAACGACGTGTCCGCGGCGGTCCGGGCACTGCGCGAGGCCAATCTCGTGGCGCAGGCCGTCGACCGGAACGGCACCGCCCTGCTGGCGTTCCCCGCCGGACAGGAACCCGGACGCGCGCTCGCGGACCTGGGCCTGGAGGCGGAACCCGTCGAGGGTTTCGGCATGGTGTCGGTGGTCGCGCCGGACGGCACCGCCACGAGACGACTCGTCGCCCGCGACGACGTCGACGCAACCGTCCGCTCCGTGCACCAGGACCTGTACGGCGTGCCCGACGCCGGAGACGTCTCCCGGACCCTGCCCAAGACGCGCTCGCGGCACAGCGGACTGCTGCTCGGGCCGTCGGCCCCGGCGGCGGACGCAGGTGCGCGCACGGCCGCCACCCGGGAGTGATGCATGCGGATCGTCATCGGCGTCATCGTGACGGCCGTATGGGGCCTCAGCTTCTCGATGATCAAAATCGCGCAGGAGACCTTCGACCCGCTGTTCCTGCTCGTCCTGCGGTTCGTGCTGTGCTTCCTGCCGGCGGCGTTCTTCGTACGGCGCCCGCAGGTCCCGCTGAGGCCACTCGCGCTCTACGGACTGGCCTTCGGGATCGGTCAGTTCGGTCTGCTCTTCTTCGGCATCCGGGCCGGCCTCTCGCCCGGACTCGCCTCCGTGGTGCTGCAACTCCAGGTGTTCTTCACGATCTCGTTCAGCGCGCTGCTCCTGAAGGAGCGGATGACGCGGGGCCAGGTCGTGGGACTCCTCCTGGGGTTCGCGGGCGTGGCCATGGTCGGAGGGATCACCGAAGGAACGGTGACGGTCTTCGGCCTGCTCCTGGTCACGTGTGCGGCGATGTCCTGGGGAGCGGCCAACGTCCTCGTCAAGCGGCTGGACCACGCCGATCCCCTCGGGCTGATCGTATGGTCGAGCCCGATTCCGGCAGCGATCCTGCTGCCCTGCTCGCTCGTCGTCGACGGCTACGCATCGATCGAGCGGTCGGTGCGCGCCACGGACTGGACCTCACTCGGGGCGCTGCTCTTCATCGCGTACCCCACGACGGTCATCGGGTACTCCGTCTGGAACGCACTGCTGCAGAGGTACGAAGCGGGCCGTGTCGCGCCGCTCACCCTGCTCGTCCCGGTGTTCGGTCTCGCCTCGTCGATGCTGATCTTCGGCGAACGGATCACCCCGCCCCAGGCCGTCGCTTGCGGCCTGCTCGTCCTCGGCCTCTGTGTGAACCAGGCCAGTGTCCACCGCAGGCGGCAACAGCCTGCTGCTCATCGAGTAATGGAGACACAGTCATGAGCAAAGTAGCGGTCCTTACCAACGACCTGCAGTACGAGCTGGTCAACAAGAACCCGGAGCGCCTCCGTGCGGTGACGGAGTCGATCCCCCGCTTCACCGAGTTCCTCGCGGGCATCCGGGAACGGGGGCACCATGTCGTGCACCTCCAGATAGTCAACCTGCCGGACGACCCGAACGCGGAGCGCTGGGCCGACGGCTACCTGCCGGTGGAGAAGGGCACGCCGGGCGCGGAGATCATGTCCGAATTCCTCGCGGACTCGGACATCGTCGTCGAAAAGCACAAGGACAGCGGGTTCTACGAGACGGACCTGCACGACCGCCTCCAGGCGCTGGGCGTCTCGACCGTGGTCGTCACCGGTATGCAGACCCAGATCTGCGTGCAGACCACGGCGGCCGACGCGTTCTTCCGGGGCTACAACGTCTGGGTTCCCTCCGACTGCGTCGTCTCGGCGCACGAGGCCGACCGCCGGCGCGCGCTGGAGTGGCTGGACGGCTACTGCGCGACGGTCTCGGACTCCGCGCACATCCTGCGGACCCTCGACGCCCAGGGCGAGCTCCCGCGCAAGGAAGTGGTGACCCCGTGACCACAGTCACCGACACGGACACCGTCATCCTCGACCACGGCACCGGCGCCCGCCGCAGCCGTGAGCTGGTGGAGCTGATCGCGGCCACCCTCGGCGACGCCTACACCGGCGAGATGGAGGACAGCGCGATCCTGCGCGTGGACTCCACCGAGATCGCGGTCACGACCGACTCCTTCGTGGTCGACCCGGTCCTCTTCGGCAACGGCGACATCGGGAAGATCGCCGTCTGCGGAACCGTCAACGACCTCGCCGTCGCCGGCGCGGAGCCGCTCTACCTCACCCTCGGCATGATCCTCGAGGAGGGGCTGCCGCTCCCCACGCTGGTACGCGTCCTGACCTCGGTCCGCGAGACCGCGAAGGAAGCCGGCGTCGTGATCGTGGCCGGCGACACCAAGGTCGTGCGCAAGGGCGAGGCCGACCAGATCTACCTCAACACCACCGGGGTCGGGGTCTTCCGGCGTCCGCCGCTCCGCATGCGGGACGTGCAGCCCGGCGACAAGGTGATCCTCAGCGGTCCCATCGGGAACCACACGGTGCACCTGCTCTCGATCCGCGAGGGCCTCGGCTTCGAGCAGCGGGTGCTCAGTGACTGCGCGCCGCTGAACGGGATGCTGGCGGACGTGTTCGAGGCGACCGGCGGCGAAGGAGTGCACTCCGTCCGCGACGTCACCCGCGGCGGCCTCAACGCGGTCCTCAACGAGTACGCGTCCACGCTCGGCCGGACCGTACTGGTCGACGAGCCGGCGCTGCCGGTACAGGCCGAGACCCGGATGGCCATGGACATGCTCGGCGTCAGCCCGCTCAACGCCGCGAACGAGGGGTGCGCCTGCCTCTTCGTCGCCCCGTCGGCGGTGGACGCGGTCATGGAGGCCCTGCGCAGCCACCCGTACGGCGCCGAGGCCGTGGTGATCGGCGAGATCACCGACGAGGCGGTGCCGAGCGTGCAGTTGCAGGACGCCGACGGCCGGCGCAAGACGCTCGCCGAACTCGCCGGAGCCGAGCTGCCCAGGCTCTGCTGACCGGGGCCGAGCAGGGCGAGAGGGGAGACATGGAATCGATGGAGAGCACACAGCGGTGGTGTGTGCGGGTGACGGGCGTGGTCCAGGGCGTCGGTTTCCGGCCGTTCGTCTACCGGCTGGCGCACGAGCACTCGCTCACCGGCTGGGTCAACAACGACAGCGCGGGCGTGTTCCTGGAGGCTCAGGGGCGCCTGCCGGACCTGGTGGCCTTCACCGCCGCTCTGTCGGCCGAGGCGCCCCCGCTCGCCCGGGTGACCGAGGTCTCGGTGCGTGAACGGCTGGCCGCCTCACCGGAGGAGGCGGGCGCCTTCGTCATCCGGGAGAGCGAGAACTCCGGTGCGGCCACCACGGTCGTACCGGCCGACTCGCACGTCTGCGACGACTGCCTGGCCGAGATGCGCGACCCGGCGGACCGGCGCTACCGGTACCCGTTCGTCAACTGCACCCACTGCGGACCGCGTTACTCGCTCATCCGTGGCCTCCCGTACGACCGGGCGGCCACCACGATGGCGTCGTTCCCCATGTGCGAGGCCTGTGCCGCCGAGTACCGCGACCCGCTGGACCGCCGCTACCACGCCCAGCCGACCGCCTGTGCCGACTGCGGGCCGAGGCTCACCGCCTCGGTCCGGGACGGGGACGGCCGGTTACAGGTGGCCGGGGAGCGCGACGTCGCGCTGAACGCCGCCCTGGACGTGGTGCAGCGCGGCGGGATCGTCGCCGTCAAGAGCGTCGGAGGGTTCCACCTGGCGGCCGACGCGCGGAACGCCGACGCGGTCGCGCTGCTGCGCAAGCGCAAGCGGCGCGACAGCAAGCCGTTCGCCGTCATGGTGAGCGACCTGGCGACCGTCGAGAAGATCGCCTCGCACACGCCGGCCGAGGACGAGCTCATGCTCTCCCACGCCCGCCCGATCGTCCTCCTGCGCAAGCGGCCGGACGTACTGCCCGACAGCGTGGCGCCCCGCAACCCCAGTCTGGGCGTCATGCTGCCGTCGGCCCCGCTGCACCACCTGCTGCTCGAACGGGAGGGCCTGGACGTGCTCGTCATGACGAGCGGCAACGTGTCCGGCTACCCGATCGAGTTCCGCAACGAGGACGCCCTGGCCCGGCTGTTCGAGGTGGCCGATCTCGTCCTCCACCACGACCGCGACATCGAGACCCGGGTGGACGACTCCGTGGTGCGCACCTCGGACCACCCGGACCTGGACCGGCCCCTCGTCTCCTTCCTGCGGCGCTCGCGCGGCTACGCCCCGTACGCCCTGGAGGTCCCGGCCGACCTGGAGCCGGTCGTCGGGCTGGGCGCCGAGCTCAAGGTGACGGTGTCGCTGGGGCGCGGCTCCAGCGTCTACATGAGCCAGCACATCGGTGACGTGAAGAACGACGAGACCTTCGCGTCGCACCGCGCCGCCGCCGACCACCTGGCACGGCTCTACGAACTCGCGCCGGGCCTCGCGGCGTGCGACCTCCACCCGGACTTCCGGGCGTCCCGGTACGCCCGCGACACCTACGGCGGCGACGTGGAGGAGGTCCAGCACCACCACGCCCACATGTCCGCCTGCATGGCGGAGAACCAGCTCACCGGCACCACGATCGGCGTGGTGTTCGACGGCTCGGGCTACGGCCTGGACGGCACCATCTGGGGAGGGGAGTTCCTCCTCGGGGACTACCGCGCGGTGGAGCGGGTCGCTCACCTGCGCCGCCTGCCGCTCCTGGGCGGGGACCAGGCGGTGCGTGAGCCGGTCCGCACCGGATTCGCCCTCGCCGTCGACGCGCTCGGCGGCAAGGACGCGGCCGCGGCGGCGTTCCCCGCCCTGGGCGTGCTCGACGAGCAGCAGCGTTCCGTCTACAGCGTCATGGCGGCCCGCGGCATCAACTCGCCGCTCGCCTCGAGCATGGGCCGGCTCTTCGACGGCGCGGCGGCCCTGCTGGGGATCTGCACCCATGCCGAGTACGAGGCGCAGGGACCGATCGAGCTCGAAGGCCTGCTCGGACGCGACCTGGAGCCGGCGCGGTCGGAGGGCTACCGGGTGCTGCGCCGGCCCGGCACCGGAGCGGTGGAGCTGGACTGGCGGCCGCTGATCGGGGCCCTCGCCGCCGACCTCGCGGCCGGGACCCCGCCGGCCGTGATGTCCCGACGCTTCCACTCCGGGATCGTGGACATGGTCGTCGCCGAGTGCGAGGCCGTCCGGCAGCAGCGGGGGATCAGCCAGGTGGTGTTGTCGGGAGGCGTGTTCCTCAACGAGTTCCTGCTCGTCAACTGTCTCGTCGCCCTGCGCCGGGCCGGGTTCGACGCCCACTGCCACCGGCTCGTCCCGACCAACGACGGTGGCATCTCGCTGGGCCAGGTCATGGTGGCGAACGCACGACGGGCGGAGCGCCGCCGAGCCGCACGTCATCTGGCAGACAGCAAAGTCTGAGGAGTGTCCATGTCCTATCGCGTCCTGCTGGTGCAGCCCGCGTTCTCCGCCATCGCCTACGTCACCCATGCCCGCGCCCTGGGCTGGGACGTCCTCGTGGCCTCCCACGAGGCCGGGAGCCGCGTGGTGGCCGAGACCGTGCGGTCCCTCGCCACCGAGCTCATCACCGTGGACACCAACGACGGCGAGGCCCTCGAAGCCGCGGTCGCCGAGTCCCACGGCCGCAACAGGATCGACGCCGTCGTCGCGGGCGGCGAGTTCTACGTGGCGGCCGCCGCCCGGCTGGCGCGGCGGATCGGGCTGGCCGGCCTGGAACCCGCCACCGTCGACAGGGTCCGGTACAAGCCGACCATGCGTCAGGCGGTCGCCGACGCCGGCCTGCTGGTGCCCCGGTACGCCGTGGTCCGCGACCCGGCACAGCTCGAGGACGCCTGCGCCTACGTGGGCTTCCCCGCCGTCATCAAGCCCGTCGAGTCCGGCGGCAGCATCCACGTCTCGCGCGTCGACACGGTGGAGCAGGCCCGCACGGCGCTGGCCGCGATGTACGCCGACGACGAACTCGAGTTCGACAGGCCGCTCGACACCGACGCCCTCCTGGAGCAGTACGTGGCCGGCCCGGAGTACAGCGCCGACGGCTACGTGCGCGACGGCGAGGTCGTCGTCGTGGCGGTGACGAGGAAGCTGCTCGGTCCCGAGCCGCGCTTCCTGGAGATCGGGCACCTGACCCCGGCCCCGCTGGACGAGGACATCCGGCGCGAGATCACCGAGTACGCGGCCGGTGTCGCCAAGGCGGTGGGCGTCACGGTGGGACCGTTCCACTGCGAGCTGCGCCTCGACGGTGACAACCGCCCGGTGCTCATGGAGATCGCCGCCCGCCTCCCCGGCGACAAGATCACCGAACTCATGGAGACGGCCACCGGGCTGGTACTGCCCAGGATGGTCCTCGCGGCCGCCACCGGGTCCGACCCGGTGGAACTGGGCGCCTACCGGGAGCCGGACGCCGCGGCGGCCGGCATCCGCTTCCTGACGGCGGGCGGATCAGGGGCGTACACGCGGCTCGACGGCTGGGAGGAACTGACGTCCGAGCCGTGGGTGACGGCCAGTCAGATCCTCATCGGGCCGGGCGCGGCCGTCCGGACGGACGAGGCCGACTACCGCTGCAGGGTGGCCGTCGTCGTGTTCACGGCCGGATCACCCGCCGAGGCGCACGAGCGCTGGGCCGAGATCGGCGATCGCGTGCGGGTGATCACCGACTGAGAGCCGCACGACCGAGCTTCGAACAACGCACAGCGAGGATGGGGAAGATGGAACCTTTGCGCATTCACTGGTGCTCGCCGCCGGACACGGGTCAGGCCAAGCCCACCGACAAGTACAGCATCGGCACGCTCGACATGGGCGAGGTCGTCGACTTCGTCCAGGAGGCCGAGGAACTCGGCGTCGACAGCCTGCTGCTGGGCATAGGCCACTACCTGCCGGACCCGCTGCCCGTGGTGGGCGCCCTGACGCAGGTGACGGACCGGGTCACCTTCATGCTCGCCTACCGCCCGGGTCTGCTGTCGCCGACTCTTTTCGCGCAGGTCGTGAACACCCTGTCGTGGATGTCCGACGGCCGTATCGCCCTCAACATCGTCGCGGGGATCTCGCCCGCCGAGCAGGCGGGCTACGGCGACTTCCTCAGCCATGACCAGCGGTACGCCCGGACCCGCGAGTTCCTGGAGATCACCCGCGGGCTGTGGGACGGCCAGTCGCCCCTGAGCTACGAGGGGGCGCACTACACCATCAAGGACGCGGAGCTCGGCCTCGGCTACAAGGGCGGCGGCCGGCCCGACATCTACATCAGCGGGGCGTCCGCGGTGGCCCAGGAGACGGCGCTCGCCCTCGGTGACTGCTGGCTGCGGTACGGGGACACCCCGGAGGGCATCGCCGAGGCGAGCCGGCCGCTGATCGAGGGCGGCCGCCGCGTCGGCACCAGGATGCACGTCCTGGCGCGGCCCACGCGTGCCGAGGCGGTCGCGGAGCTCGCCCGGCTGATGAGCAACCCCGACGAGGCGCACACGGCCTACATCCGCGACTTCGTGGCGACGGTGGACTCCGAAGCGGTGAAGTCCTCCTACCGGCTGGCCGACGAGGTGGACGGAGAATGGCTGTCGCCGTTCATCTGGACCGGGGCCGTCCCCTACCGCGGTGGCTCCGCGCTGTGCGTCGTCGGCAGCTACGAGGAGGTGGCCCAGTACCTCTACCGGTACAAGGCCGCAGGCGTCAGCGAGTTCATCTTCTCCGGCTGGCCGACCCGGGACGAGATGCGGAACTTCTTCACCCACGTGGAGCCCCTGATCCGCGACCTCGAGCGTGCGGAGTCCGGGACGTCCCCGTCGTGAAGTCCGTGCACTCCCGCAGTGAAGGCTGAGGAACAGCTCATGAACATTGTTGTCATCAACCGCTGGCCGCGCTTCTCCGACGGGCGGCGCTGGGATCACGAGCTCAGCCGCTTCGACGAGTTCATCGATCACGACCGGCACCGTGTCAGTTACGTCGTCGACGCGGTCGGCGCGACAGGCGTGCTCGCGGACCCCGCCAAGATCGCCTGTCTCGTCGAGATCGGTGATGTCAACGACTTCGAGGCGCTCTGCGGGGCGGTGCGCGAGGTCGCAGCCCAGGTGGGGCCGGTCGACCAGCTCATCGCGCTGTCCGAGTTCACCCTCGGCATCGCGGCGGAAGTGCGCGAGGCACTGGGCATACCGGGTCCGCGCCCCCAGGACGTGGCGGTCTACCGGAACAAGCTCACGATGAAGGAACTCGTCGCGAAGGCGGGGGTGCGCGTGCCCCGTTTCGCGCCGTGCGGCGACGCGGAGTCCACCGTCGCCTTCGCACGGTCGGTCGGGTACCCGCTGATTCTCAAGCCGGTCGCCGGGGCGGCGAGCATCGGCGTGCACCGCGTGGACGACGAGGCCGCGCTCCTGTCGCTCCTGTCGCTGATCGACGTGGCCGACTACGAGCTCGAGGAGTACATCGAGGGGACCATCCACCACGTGGACGGATTCGCCGACGACGAGTCGGGCATCCCGTTCCAGGCGGTGTCCCGCTACATCAACGACTGCCTGTCGTACGAAGCGGACGGTGAGCCGCTCGGCTCGGTGGTCATGCAGTCGTGCGAGCTGCGCACCCGCATCGAGGAGTTCGCCCGCACCTGTGTGGCGGCCCTGGGCATGAAGTCGGTGCCGTTCCACCTGGAGCTCTTCGTCACGGCGACCGGAGAGCTGGTCTTCCTGGAGATCGCCGGCCGTATCGGCGGAGCGGAGGTCCCGTACCTCACGCACCGCCTCTTCGGAGTCAACCTCTGTCAGGTCTGGCTGAACGCCCTGTGCGAGGGAACGGTGACGCTTCCGCCCCCGGCGGGGGACCCGTCGGGCGGCTGGCTGATCATTCCGAAACCGCAGCAGCTGCCGGCGCGGGTGGTCTCGGTGACCTCCCCGCGCGAGTCGCTCACGACGGTCTGGCGCGAACTGGTGCCGGACGTGGGGGAGACCCTGGACCCGGGCGGCAGCTACGACGCGGTGCACAGCGGGCGATACATCCTGGTCGGCGACGAGGCCGCGGTCGAGGCGGACATTCGTTCGATCATCGCCGGGTTCCGCATCGAGACAGCGCCGGTGCTGGAATGACGGCGCCGAACGCCGCGGACCGGACCGCGGACGAAAAGGAAGCACACGCTTCGGCGACCGGCCGACGACGGCTGCGGCGCAGCCTCTTCGGCTGCGGTGTCCTGCTCGGTGTCGTCGCGGAACAGATCGTGCTGTTCGCGGTGCCGCTCATCATCTTCGAGGACACCGACAAGGTCTCCGCGCTCGGATTCGCCTACGCCATCGAATGGCTCCCGGCCCTGCTGGCCTATCCGTTCGCGGGACTCCTCGCCGACCGGGACGGCGGCGCACGGCTGTTCTCCCTGGTCTCCACGGGCCGGGCCGTGGTCATCGTCGGCGCCCTCGCCGGTTGCCTGGCGGCTCCGTCCCTGCTGACCCCGATCCTCATGACCTCCGGAGGACTGCTCTCCCTTCTGATGGCGCCGGTACGGATGTCCATCGAGAAGGTGGTGCCCCAGCTGGCCGAGGACGAGGAACTGGCGAAGACCCAGGGCCTGGTCCAGAGCATGGAGGTCTCGGCGATGGCCGTCGGGCCCGCCCTCGCACTGCTGGGCGTGGCCTTCATCGGGAAGTTCGGGCTCCTCGCCTGCGCAGCCGCGGCGTTCCTCGCGGCCGCTGCCTGCTGGCTGCCGCTGCCCCGCGGGGTACGGGCGGCCGGCGGCAGCAGCGTGCGGGAGAGCCTGGCCGAGCTCCGGCTGGGCTGGTCGCTGCTGGTGGGCAACCGGCCGATCGTGCTGCTGGCAGTCCTCAACTTCTCGATCAACCTGGTCTTCGCCACCGTGCTCAGCGCCAACGCGGCGCTCATCACCGGCGTGTTCCACGCGCCCGAGTCCGCGTACGCCCTGCTCAACATCGCCGTCGGCGTCATGGGAGCGGTCAACCTCCTGGTGGTGCCGTTCCTGTTGCTGCACTTCGAGGTGCGGGCGCTGGGCGTCTTCGGTCTCGCGCTCGTCTGCGCGGGCCTGGCCGTGCTGGGGTTCGCCCCCTCGCTGCTGCTGTACGGCCCGGCCTTCGTGGCCGCGATGGTCGGCGTGACCTACTTCAACATCTTCAACCGCACCCAGCGCGTCAAGGTCATACCGAGGGAGCACCTGGGCAAGGTGATGGGGCCCTTCTACCTCCTCAACCTGCTGTCCCTGCCCATCGGCGGCCTTCTCGTGGCGGGCGCCGGCTCCAGCTGGGGACCCCAACGGCTGGTCGCCGTGCTGGCGATGGCGCTCAGTGTCTTCGGCGCGGTCATGCTGCCGCTGACGATCCGCGCCTTCGGCCGCGCCCTGCCGGCCCGTGAGGCGTCTGCGGCGGGGGTGGAGTGATGGACGTCGGCTTCCGATGCCTTCTGACGACGATCGAATCGGATTCGCACTACTGGAATCTCATCTACCTGGAGAAGCTGCTCGAAGAGCACGGAGCGTCGGTCCGCAACCTGGGGGCCTGCACCCCGGCCGGCCTGGTCGTCGAGGAACTGGCCGCGTTCCGGCCGGATCTCCTCGTGGTGTCGAGCGTCAACGGGCACGGCTACCACGGGGCGCGTGAGCTGCTGACGCGGATCCGCCTCGCCGGGCTCGACGTGCCCTGTGTCGTCGGCGGCAAGCTCACCACCGCCGCCTCGGACAACGACCGTGTCCGCCGCGACCTGCTGGCCCACGGTTTCACCGACGTCTTCGTCGAGGAGGACGCCGTCGACCGCTTCCGCGCGCTGCTCGACTTCGGTGTCCGGTTCGGTTTCTCCGAGTGGCGGGCCGACGCACCGGTGGTCGCGCCGTGGGACGGTCCCGCGCACGCCCTGAAGAACCTCAGCCCAGGTCGCTGACGTGTCCGGATACCTGGACCGGTTCGTCGCCGAGGCACGCAGCCGGGGAGACCTGGTGGTGCAGCCGCGCATGGGCTTCGGGACGATCGACACGATGCGAGCCGGCCTCAGTGAGGTCGCCGGTCTCGGCATCCCGGCCGTCGGCACCATCACCGTCGACAGTTACACCCGCGTCGGCGACCATGTCAGCCCCCTGGAACGCCTGATGGAGGGAGCGGAGCTCAACGGCTACCCCATCGTCACGCACTCGCCCGAGCTGACCCGCGCCATGCTGGACGGTCTGTACGGGCCGTCCTTCCCCATCCAGGTGCGGCACGGTACGGCACTCCCGCAGAAGGTCATCGAGAGTCTGGTGCGGGCGGGCCTGGACACCACCGAGGGCGGCCCCGTCTCCTACTGCCTGCCCTACAGCAGGCTCCCGCTCGCCCGGGCGGTGGAGGCCTGGGCGGAAAGCTGCCGTTACCTGGCGAACGAAACCGAGCGCGGCCACATCGAGAGCTTCGGCGGGTGCCTGCTCGGGCAGCTGTGCCCGCCCTCCCTGCTCGTGGCGATGACCGTCCTGGAGGGCCGGTTCTTCCTCCAGCACGGGGTGCGGTACATGTCGCTCAGCTACGCGCAGGGAACGCACGGGGACCAGGACCGCGGAGCTCTCCGCGCACTGCGGGAAATGGCCCGGCTGTATCTCGGGGACGCCACCTGGCACGTGGTGCTCTACACCTACATGGGCCTCTTCCCCCGGACCCTGGCCGGCGCGACCGCCCTGATCGGCGACAGCGCTCGGCTGGCCCGGGACACGGGGTGCGAGCGCCTCATCGTGAAGACGGTCTCGGAGGCATGGCAGATACCGAGTGTCGCGGAGAACATGCGGGCGCTCAGGCTGGCAGCCACCGCGATGCCACGGTCCGGGGACGCCGACCCGGCCCTGGAGGAAGCGTTCTTCGCCGAGGTCCTGGAGGAGGCGCGGTGCATCGTCGATGCCGTCCTCGACCTCGATCCGGATGTCGGTAAGGCCCTGGTCAGGGCCTTCGAGACGGGACTCCTCGACATTCCCTTCTGCCTGCACCGCGACAACCGGCACGAAGCGACCTGCACGCTCGACGAGCGGGGGGCCCTGGCATGGGGCAACGCCGGCAACCTCCCCGTCTCCGGCCGGACCCGGCGGGGCGAGGCGGCACCTCTGCGGTCCGGTGACCTCTACAGAATGCTCAATCACGTCGCCGACCGTTACGACAACGGCCCAGCCGGGCGGCGGACCGTGAGCCGCCCCGGGGAGGAACTCCATGACCGTAGCTTCTGAGCGCTTCAGCGAACTCTTCGGTGCGTTCCCGACGCCGATCGCGATCGTGACGGCCGCGGGCGCGCGCGGCGAGCCGCTGGGATTCACCAGCAACTCGGTCTGCGCCGTGTCGGCGGCCGTGCCGACGCTGCTCATCTCCGTGGGCAAGGAGTCGAGGACCCTGCCGGCGATCGTCTCCTCGCAGGCGTTCGCGGTCAACTTCCTCTCCTCGCTCGGCCAGAGCGCGTCGCAGGTGTTCGCGAGCAAGGCCGCGGACAAGTTCGCGGGCGTGGAGTGGGAGCCGTCGCCCCTCGCGGAAGGCGCACCCCTGCTCACCGGCATCGCCCTCGGCTATGCGGAGTGCAGGGTGGAGAACGTGGTCGAGGCGGGCGACCACTGTCTCTTCATCGCCAGGGTGGAAGGCACCGCCGTCTTCCCGCGCCGGCCACTGCTCCACCGCAAGGGCCGCTACAGCGTGTGGCCGCCGCAGTTCGCCGATTCTGTCGCCTGAGGGAAAGGACCCCCGCGTGAAAACCCCGCGTATAGCGATCGCCGGCGGCACCGGTGCCGTGGGCCGTACGCTGCTCCGCCTCCTGGAGGAGCGGGCCTTTCCGCTCTCGGGGCTGCGGCTGATGGCCTCCGAGCGCTCCGCCGGTACCACCGTCACGGCGCTGGGCCGCACCGTCGTCGTGGAGGATCTCGCCACGGCGGACTTCACCGGCACCGACATCGCGTTCTTCTCGGCCGGGACCTCGGTGAGCGCGCAGTGGGCGGCCAAGGCCGCCGCCTCCGGAGCCCTGGTCATCGACAACACCAACGCCTTCCGGATGGACCCGGACTCCCCGCTGGTGGTTCCCCAGGTCAACGGCGCCCTGCTGGCCGAGCGGCCCGTCTCGGGCATCGTCGCCAATCCCAACTGCTCCACCATCCCGCTCGTGCGGCTGCTGCGGCCGATGCACGAGGAGTACGGGTTGCGGCAGGTCACCGTCGCGACGTACCAGGCGGCCTCCGGCGGCGGTCAGAGCGGCATGGAGGAGCTGCGCGACGGAACGCGGAACGTGCTCGCGGGCCTGCCCGCGGCCGCCGAGCGGTTCCCCGAACCGCTGGCTTTCAACGTGGTTCCGGCCATCGACCGGTTCCAGGACGACGGCTTCACCCTCGAGGAGCGGAAGATGCGCCAGGAATCGCGGCGCATCCTCCAGCTTCCCGACCTCGACCTGGTCGCCACCTGCGTCCGTGTCCCGGTCGAGAACGGCCACAGCGAGGCCGTCGTCGTCGACTGCGAACGTCCCGTGGACGCGGCGGGACTGTCCGGGCTGTTCGCGGCCCAGCCCGAGGTGGAGGTCTGGACGGACCGGGTGCCGACCCCGCGGACGGTGACGGCGCGCCCCGACCATGTGCACGTCGGCCGTATCCGGGTGGACCCCGAGCGTCCGACCCGGGCCCTGTTCTGGCTCGTCGCCGACAACCTGCGCATCGGTGCCGCGCTCAACGCCCTCCAGATCGCCGAACTCGTCGTCGGGGAAGGCGCCTGAGGCCGCCGCGGACAGCGCCCGACGGTGCGGTCAGGCCGTCCGGTGAGCGGGGCCCGTCCGGCCTGAGCCGCCGGACGGGCCCCGCGCCCTCCGCTCAGCGGCCGTGGCGGCCGCCGCTCACCGCGCGCCGGCGGACCGACGCGAAGAGCACGGCCGCGCCCAGCGCGAGGACGCCGGCGCCCCCGACCGCGATGTACGGCGTGCTGCTGTCGCCGCCGGTCTCCGCGAGGCTCGTGGCCCTGCCGGCGGCCTTCGGGCGGTTGGCACCGCCGGCCGCGGCGGTCCGCGACGCCCCGCTCGCGGGCGTGGCGTCCGTCGTCGTGGTGGCGTCCTGGTCGCCGTGGCCGTGGTGCTCGATCGTCGACTTGTCGGCACCCGCCTCGATCTGCTCGTCGGAGGGGGCGGACGCCTCGGGCGCGGCACCGCCGTCCTGCTCGGCGGTGTCGTCGCCACCGGTGGCGGTGTCGCTCGCTCCGGTGCCGGTGTCGCTCTCTCCCGTGGTGCCGGTGCCGCCGTCCCCGCCGAAGGCGACGTCCGAGCAGGAGTAGAACGCCTCGGGGCTGTCCGAGCGCTGCCACACCGCGTACAGCACGTGCCGGCCCGAGCGCTCGGGCAGGGCGCCGGAGAACGTGTAGAAGCCGTCCGACGCGACCGGGTCGGTGACCGTCGCCACCGGGTGCTCCAGGTCCAGGTCGGACCAGGCCAGCGGCTGCGCCGGGTCGTAGCCGGCCTGGGTGAGGTACACCGTGAAGGTGCCCTTGTGCTGGGCGGTCACCCGGTACTTGAAGGTGTACGAGCCGGCGCTCACGCTCGTCGCCGGCCAGTCGGTGCGGGCCAGGTCGAGGCCCTTGAACTCCTCGTTGTTCGCGCTGCACAGCTTGCCGTCCGGGATCACCTCCTGGTGCTGGCCGCCGGCGTCGCCGATGCGGATGCCGTTCCAGTCGTACAGCGCCTGCGTCCCGCCGGCCGCGACAGCCGCCTTGCAGGCGTCCGACGACGGGCTCTCGGGGCCTTCCGCGTAGCACTGGGAGACCCGGCTGACCGGGTCCCCCATCGAACCGTGCGCGGCCGCGGGCGCGGCGGACAGCCCGGTCAGGGCCAGCGGGGTCAGGCCGAGGGCGGCGACGGCGGCGGCCTTGCGGCGTGCGGACATGGAGGTCTCCTAGGAACCGGTGCTGATGTGTGCCGGAACCAAGAAACCGTGAAAACGCCTGCTGAGGGCGGTCCCGGGCGATCTTTAGGGTCGCCTTAAGGAAGCGCTCAGGCTGGGATCAGGTAAGGGGCGGGCGCGCCGGCCGAAGGCGCACTCCGGGCGCTCCGCGCTCCGGGTGGGCGCCCGGGCCGGCGCTACCCGTCCGGCCACCAGGTGCGGGCGATGTCCTTGCGCACCTCGGGGCGTCCGGAGGGGCGCGCGTCGGCCTCCTCGCGGATCCGGCGCGAGTCCGTCTTCTTCAGGGGCTTCTGCACGGTCGTGCGGCGCATGGCTGCCTCCTCGGGGCGCTACCGAGTTCCGTGGTTTCACGGAGATAGACCCGTTAGGGGAGAGTTCCTCATCGCCACCTGTTCTGTCAGTGGCGGCTGTCACGATTCGATTGTCAGTGGTGGGTGTCACCCTTGGGGCATGGCAAACCAGGGTGACGGGACGACTTCGGTGTGTGTCGACTGGGACGCGGCGGCCGCCGCCTTCGACGAGGAGCCCGACCACGGCCTGCGCGACCCCGACGTGCGCGCCGCCTGGGCCGGGCGGCTGCGCGACTGGCTGCCGGGGACCCCGGGTGACCTGCTCGACCTCGGCTGCGGCACGGGCAGCCTGTCGCTCCTCGCCGCCGAGCAGGGACACTGCGTCACCGGGGTCGACCTCTCACCGGCCATGGTCGACCGGGCCCGGGCCAAGCTCGCCGGACGCGCCGCGGTGGTCCTCCTCGGCGACGCGGCGGCACCCCCGGTCGGGGACCGGCGCTTCGACACCGTCCTCGTCCGGCACGTGCTGTGGGCGCTGCCCGACCCGGCCCGCGCCCTGCGCCACTGGCGCGGGCTGCTGCGCCCCGGAGGACGGCTCGTGCTGGTCGAGGGCGTGTGGGGCGCCGTCGCCCCCGTCGGCATACCCGCGGAGCGTCTCACCGCCCTGCTGGCCCCGCTCACCGGGCACGCGCGCGTGGAGCGGCTCTCCGACGCGCCCGAGCTGTGGGGGAAGGCGGTGCAGGACGAGCGGTACGCGGTGGTGGTGACGGTGTGACGCCCTCACGCCAGCAGCGACTCGAGGCCGCCCTCGGCGCCGGCGGACACCTCCAGCGCGTCGAGGGCGGCGAGGGCGGCGGCCGCGGCCCCGGGATCCCGCTCGGCCAGCCCGCTCTCCGCGAACTCGTCCTCGTCCAGCCGTCGTACGTCGCTGCCGTCGGCGGAGCACCACAGGTCCAGGTCGAGGTCCTCGACGACCAGATCCGAGCCGGTGAGCGTGGCGGGACGGGTGACGTCGCAGTACCAGCCCTTCAGCGCGCCCGACGCGGCGCGGACCTCCTTCACCGCGTACCAGCGGTCGCGCCAGTAGTACTCCGTGAAGACATCGCCCGGCTCGAACCGTACGAAGCCGAAGTCCCGTACGCCGTCGCCCGCCCAGCCGGCCCGGACGGCGATCCTGGTGCCGTCGTCGGACAGCAGCCCGGCGGGGTAGCGGATCTTCGTCCGGCCGCCCTTGACGAGGACGACGTCCACCCGGCCCGGGGAGCCGGCGGGGTCAGTCGAGTTCGCGGACATACCGCACCTCCGTTGCGCAGATCTCGTATCCGAACCACCGGTTGACGGCGAGCATCGGACCGTTCCCGGTGTCGTTGCCGGTGAAGGCCTCCCGGTACCCGGCGGCGCGGGCGCGGTGCAGCGAGGCGTTCTTCACGCAGGTGGCCAGCCCCCGGCCGCGGAAGGCGCGGGCCGTGCCGGTCATGCCGGAGACGTAGCGGGTCGCGCCGTCCGTGCGGGCCGCGGTGAACGCGACGGGACGGCCGTCGACGACGGCGACCGTGGTCAGGCCGGGATCGAGGAGCGGATGCCTCCAGGTCTCCTCGGTCCACGCCGCGTAGTCGGTGAGCTCGGCGCCGACGTCGCCCGGTTCGTCCGCGGTCGTCTCCGCGTCGAGCTCGAACAGCGGGCGGGGATCGCCGGCGAAGTCGGCGGCGGTGCGCAGCTCGACGCCGGGCGGCGGGTCCTGGAGCGGCGGCAGCGTGCCGTGCGCCAGGTCCAGGCGGAGGAAGTGCGCGGAGCGGCTCGCCCGGTAGCCGCGCCGCTCGGCGAAACCGCGGTGGTCCGGCTCGTCCAGCACCCAGGCGAACACCCTGGCCGCGCCCTGCGCGGCCAGGTGCTCCTCGCCCGTGCGGGCCAGCAGCGCCCCGGCGCCCCGGCGCGTGCGCCCGGGGTGCACGTACACGTTGAGGAAGCCCTGGCCGGGCTCCGGGCTGTCGTGGGCGAGGCCGGCGTCGGCCGTGCCGACGATCTCGCCGTCCGCCTCGGCGACCAGCCGCCGCAAGCGGGCCGCGGGGTGGGCGTGGGCGAGGTCGTGGAGCACGGACCGCGGGGTGGACACCAGGGCGGGCAGGGCCAGTCGCCTGACCCGGACGTAGCCCTCGGCGTCCCCCGGCACCTCGGGGCGCAGGTCGCGCACGCGGACGGTCATGGGGCGCAGGCTAGGCCGGGAAGCCTCCGGTGCGCCTCCCCTTTTCCGGCGGGTGCGGGACAATCGGGTCCGTGACCTTGAAGATCCACATCGCTGAGGGGGCCGCGCCGTACGAGCAGGTGCGGGCCCAGATCGCCGAGCAGGCCCGGTCCGGCGAGCTGCCCGTGGGCCACCGGCTGCCGACCGTCCGGGGCCTCGCCGAGTCGTTGGGACTGGCGGCCAACACGGTGGCCAAGGCCTACCGGGCCCTGGAGGCGGACGGGGTGATCGAGACACGCGGCCGCCACGGCACGTACGTCGCTGCCGCGGGTTCGGCGGCGGCCCGTGAGGTGGCCGCCGCGGCGCGGGCCTACGGGGAGCGGGCGCGGCGGCTGGGGCTCACCCAGGACGAGGCCCTGGCCGCGGTCCGGGACGCCCTGCGGGCGGCCTACCAGGAGTGAGGGACGGGGTGCGGTGCCTGCCACGCGTGCGGGGCCTGCCACGCGTGTGGCGCGCCTGCCTCGCGTGCGGGGGTCTGCCGGTCCGGCGGGTGGCCGCGGGTGCGTGGTGGCTGGTCGCGCAGTTCCCCGCGCCCCTGGGTGGGTGGCCTGGGCCGGGGGCTGGGGTGCGGGGCTGGGGTGGGTGGCCTGGGCCGGGGACTGGGGTGCGGGGCTGGGGTGGGTGGCCTGGGCCGGGGGCAGGGGCCGGGGCTGGGGGCGGGGGGAGTGTCACCGGTGGGCTAGTGGCGTGTGGTCGGGGACGCGGGTCGGCCGCAGGCCCGCCCGCTCCGCCGTCCTGCCGAACATGACCGCGTTCCGCACGGCCGCGCCCCCGGGGTCGTTGTTGAAGTACGCGTACACCTCGGCGTCGCTCGGCCAGGTCGTCGCCACGCGGTCGAGCCAGGTCTCCAGGGCGCGGCGGCCGTAGTGCGGCGAGGGGTGGGCGCGGCCCTGGTGGAAGCGGACGTAGCCCCAGCCGGTGGTCCGCCACAGGGGGGTGACCGGGCGGGAGAGGACATCGGCCCAGCACAGGGCCGCGCCCCGGGACTCCAGGACCTCGCGGACCGCGGGTGTCCACCAGGAGTCGTGCCGGGGTTCGACGGCGACCCGGGTCCCGGGCGGGAAGCACGCCAGGCAGCTGTCCAGCAGGCCCGGGTCGGCGCGCAGGGTCGGCGGCAGCTGGAGCAGCACCGGGCCGAGCCGGGAGCCGAGGCCGGCCGCGTGGCTCATCAGCCGGTGCACCGGCTCCTCGGGGTCCCGCAGCCGTTTGATGTGGGTCAGATAGCGGCTGGCCTTGACCGCGACGACGAAGTCCGGCGGCACGCGCTCGCCCCAGGACGCGAAGGTCTCCCGCGAGGGCAGCCGGTAGAAGGCGTTGTTGATCTCGACGGTGGCGAACCGTGCCGCGTACTCCTCCAGCCACCGCCGCACGGGGACGTCGGCCGGGTACAGGACGTCCTTCCAGTCCTTGTACTGCCACCCCGACGTGCCGACGAACAGGGTCATGGATCCATCAAAGCACTACAGGTACAGCCCCGCGTCCGCCCCGCCCCGCGGCTCCGGCAGCGAGGTCGGGGAGGTGCCCCGCCGCAGCGCGTACAGCTCCGCCAGGGTCGCGCCCTCCCGGCCGACCCCTTCGTCCGTGCCGAGCCAGTCCACCGCCTCCGGGCGGGTCAGCGGGCCGACCTCGATCCGGGCCAGGCAGCGGCCCGGGCGGACCACCGCCGGGTGCAGACGCTCCAGGTCCTCGTTGGTGGTCACCCCCACCAGGACGTTGCGGCCCTGGCCCAGCAGCCCGTCGGTGAGGTTCAGCAGCCGCGACAGCGCCTGGCCGGCGGTGTGCTTGGCCTCGCCGCGGATCAGCTCGTCGCAGTCCTCCAGGAGCAGCAGACGCCACCGTCCCTTGCCGGTTCCGTCCTCCTCGCCGATCGCGATGTCCATCAGATAGCCGACGTCGGAGAACAGGCGCTCGGGGTCCAGGACGCAGTCCACCTGGCACCAGTCGCGCCAGGAGCGGGCCAGGGTGCGCAGCGCCGAGGTCTTGCCGGTGCCGGGCGGGCCGTGCAGGAGCAGCAGCCGGCCGGCGATGTCGTCCGGGGTCGTCCCCATCAGACGGTCCATCGCCTCGGCGACCGGGGCCGTGTAGTTGGGGCGGATCTCGTCCCAGGTGCCCGCGGAGATCTGCCGGGTGGTGCGGTGCGGGCCGCGCCTCGGGGAGACGTACCAGAAGCCCATGGTCACGTTCTCCGGCTGGGGTTCGGGCTCGTCCGCCGCGCCGTCGGTGGCCGCGTTGAGCACCTCCGTGGCCAGTTCGGCGCTGGTCGCGGTGACCGTGACGTCGGCGCCGCGGTTCCAGCGGGAGACCAGCAGGGTCCAGCCGTCGCCCTCGGCGAGCGTCGCGCTGCGGTCGTCGTCCCGGGCGACGCGCAGCACGCGTGCGTCCGGCGGGATCAGGTTCGCGCCGGAGCGCACGCGGTCGATGTTCGCGGCGTGCGAGTACGGCTGCTCGCCCGTCGCGAACCGGCCGAGGAACAGCGCGTCGACGACATCGGACGGGGAGTCGGAGTCGTCGACGGTGAGCCGGATCGGCAGGGCGTCGTGTGGGTGCGCGGACATGCCGCCATGATCCGGCACACGGGGCCCGTGCGCACCGGGTTTCCGCACTGCGCGGCGGTGTGTCGGAGGTGGCTACAGCATTTCTGACGGTTTCAGGGCATTCGGGTGCATAAGATGCGTATCGCGTCGGCACCGCGGGCCCGGCCGGGGCGGTTCGCCGCCCCGGCCGTACCCCGTCGGCTCAGACGAGCGCCCCGACGGCCCTGCGGTGGATCTGCCGGGTCCTGCGGACCACCGCGTACCCCTTGGTCAGGGCGCGGTCCCGGGCGAAGGCGCGGGTGACGGCCCGGCCGTCGAGGAGCCGTTCGAACTCCTCGGCGCCCGTGCCGCGCCGGACGGTCACCCGCCGCAGGGCGTACGGGCCCTGGGCGCGGCGGGCGAGGGAGTTGCCGACGGCGAGCGCCTGGGCGAACCCGTTCTCCCGCACCGCCGTGCGCACCCGCCGGCTGGAGTAGCCGTACGGGTAGGCGAAGGAGACGGGCAGGGCGCCCAGTTCGTCGGCGACGATGTCCCGGCAGCGGGTCAGCTCGGCGCGCAGCGTGCCGTCGTCGACCTGGTCGAGCTGCGGATGGGTGTGGCTGTGGCCGCCGATCTCGACGCCCGCGTCCGCCAGTTCGCGCACCTGCGGCCAGTCCAGCATGGTGTCCAGGCCGCCGCCGGTGTCGTGCGCGCCCCGGATCCAGCCGGTGGACACGAACAGCGTGGCCGGGAAGCCGTGCCGGGCCAGTACGGGGAGGGCGTGGCGGTGCACGCCCTCGTAGCCGTCGTCGAAGGTGATCAGGACGGGCCGGCCGGGCAGGGGCCGTCCGGACCGCCAGCGGGCGGCCAGGCCGGCAGTGGTGAGGGGGGTGAGCCCCCGGTCCGCGATCAGCCCCATCTGCTCGGCGAACGCCTCCGGTGTGACCGACAGGGCGCGGGTGGCGTCGTTCGGCTCGGCGGCGACCGCGTGGTACATCAGGATCGGAACCCGCGCTTCCGTCATACGGCGCCCTCCACCCGCGCCACGCCCCGCCCACCGCCGTCCCCACCCACGCCGCCCGTCCCGCCGCTCCGACGGCTTCCGCCGTCACCGAACGGCGCGACGACTCCGGCCGTTCCGGCGGCCCCGGCGTCCGCGACCGCACTGGTCGCTCCGGCGCTTGTGACCGTGCGGCTCGCCGTTCCGCACCCGCGGTTTCGGTCGTCACCGGACGGCGCGACGACTCCGGCCGTTCCGGACGCCCCGGTGTCCCTGGTCGCGCCCTCCGTCCCGGTCCCCCTCTCCCTAGGCGTGCCGGTCGCCGCGTCCTCGCCGATCCGGACCACCGTGAAGGTCGTGCCGTCGCGGCGTGCGCGGGCGGTGCCCACCAGGTAGCCGCCGGCGGCGGTCAGGACGCCGGCGACGATCGCGCCGGCGCGGCGGGCGCCCCCGGGCCGGCCGAGGAGCCCGTCGCGCAGGCCCCGGACGACGCCGGCCGGCAGTACCCGGGTGGTGTACCGGCGTTCGGACTCCAGGCCCTTGCCGGCGCCGACGCTGCGGGCGACGAGCGCCTTGGACAGGCCCTCGGCGTAGGTGCGGGTGCGGAAGTAGGCGAAGTGCTCGCGGGTCTCGGGCACCTTGTGGTGGATCACCGCGCGGTCGTCGACCAGCAGGATCGCGTCGGGTCGCGCGCGGCTGAGCCGGATGCACAGCTCGGTCTCCTCGCCGCCCAGCGGCCGCTTGTCGCCGTCGCGTCCGATGCCGGTGGCGAAGCCGCCCGCGACGGCGAACGCCTCCCGCCGGAAGGAGGCGTTGCCGCCGAGGACGTTGCGCACCCGGACCAGGCCGGGCGGCAGGCCCCGGTAGGAGCAGCCCACCACCCAGTCGAACTCCTCGGGGAACCAGGCGGGCCGCCGGCCCGAGGACCAGGCCGGTACGGTCCGCCCGCCGACCGCCATGACCCGGGGGTCCGCGTAGGCGTCGGCGAAGCGGAGCAGCCAGTCCCGTTCGGCGACGGCGTCGTCGTCGAGGAAGGCGACGATCGCGCCGTGCGAGGCCGCGACGCCGGTGTTGCGGCCGGCCGACAGGCCGCGCGGGCCCGCGTTGGGCAGCACCCGTACGTCGTGCGCCTCCCGGTACTCCTCGGCCAGCCGGTCGAGGAGGACCGGGTTGTGGTCGACGACGAGCAGGGTCTCCAGGGCGGGCCGGGTCTGCGCCCGCACCGAGGCGACGGCCGCGAGGATGTCCTCCCAGCGGTCCTCGGTGTAGACGCAGACGACGACCGAGATGCCGGCGGAGCCGTCGCGCGCGGCCCGGCCGGCCGGCGTGCCGTTCAGACCGGCGTCGGCGCTGTCGGCAGTGCCGCTGTCCGAGGTGTCGGCAGTGCCGCTGTCCGTGGTGCCGTTCGAGCTCAAGACACCTCTCCCCGGACCGCGTCGAGCATCGGCGACCGGTGTCCGCGGCGGCGCAGCGCCCGGCGGTTGGACCGTTCCGCGAGGATCACCCGCAGCACCCGCAGCCCGTCGCGGACGGCGCGCAGGTTGCTGACGCCGTGGATGCGCAGGTACTCGTGGCTGGGGATCTCCTGCACCCTCAGCCCGGCCTTGACGACCCGGATGTTCATCAGGGTCTCCACCTCGAAGCCGGTGCAGTCGAGTTCGATCTTGTCCAGGCAGTGCCGCCAGAAGGCGTTGTAGCCGTAGCACAGGTCGGTGTAGCGGGCGCCGAACTTGCGGTTGACGACGGCGCACAGGACCCGGTTGCCGAGCCGGCGGACGAAGGTCATGTCGTCGGTGCCGCCGCCGTTGGCGAAACGGGAGCCCTTGGCGAAGTCCGCGCCGGAGACGAGGGCGGAGACGTACGACACGATCTCGTTGCCGTCGGCCGAGCCGTCCGCGTCGACCATCACGATGATGTCGCCGGAGCACGCCTCGAAGCCGGTGATCAGGGCGTCGCCCTTGCCCCGGCCCCGCTGCCCGACGACCTTGACACCGGGCCACAGTTCACGCGCGACCTCGACGGTGCCGTCGGTGGAGTTGCCGTCGACCAAGACCACTTCGTGGATCCAGTCCGGCAGGGTCTTGAAGACGTACGGGAGGTTCTCGGCCTCGTTCATCGCGGGGATCACGACGCTCACCGGCGGTGTGATGGCCAGGTGAGAGGTGATGGGCCGGTACTTTCCGGCGGTGGACGGAGCCTGGAGATCGTGGCCCGATGTCGCCGGCTGCAGCACGGAACTCATGAGTCTGGTCCCTCTCGTCCGGTGGGCCGCCCGCCCCTGGGCGGCCCGGATCTACGTCCGGTTCGAAAGGGGGGTTGTTTCCCACCCGCGGCCGTACGGCACGACGGAGGACCTCTCCGCGACACGTCCGGCACGGCATGGCGGAGGACTTCTCCGCGCACGCCGGGTGAGCTGGCTGAACTGGACGGCCCCGGGGAACGGCGGCCGACCGCGCGGCACGGCCCGGTCACACACTGCGCTGACCGAGCTCGGCACCCCCCTACCGCGCTCCCGCGCCGGACGCCGTCGAGGCGGTCCTTGAGCCCTCCCCTAGAGCCGCTTGCCGACGGTCCGATGCGGGTGAGATGTATGACGGTATTGACGATTGCACCCGTATGGCAAGACCTGGAAAGAGACCTCACCTTTTTGTTCGTTTGACCGTTACACAGCGGGTCGTCCGGTCGCCGGGACGACAAGGGTGATCAGGAGCCTGACAAAAGTGTTCCCCGGAGGCGCGGGGCCTCCGGGGAACGGCTCCGACTCATCGCCGTCTCAGAGGACGTGAGTCAGGGGAAGAACAGGGGGAAGAGCAGGGGGAACGTCAGGGCACGATCTTCAGCAGCCGGTTCGGGGAACCGGTGCCGGCGCTGGTGACCACGCCGGTGGTCGCGCCGCTCGTCAGGGCCGAGGCGACCTGGGCCGGGGTGGCCGAGGTGTGGCTCGCCAGGTAGATCGCGGCCGCGCCCGCGACGTGCGGGGTCGCCATCGACGTGCCGGAGATGGTGCTGGTCGCGGTGTCGCTGGTGTTCCAGCCGGCCGTGATGGAGGAGCCGGGGGCGAAGATGTCCAGGACCGAGCCGTAGTTGGAGTAGCTGGCCTTGGCGTCGGTGCTGGTGGTGGCGCCGACGGTGATCGCGGCGGCGACGCGGGCGGGGGAGTAGGAGGAGGCGTTGGCGCTGCTGTTGCCGGCCGCGATCGCGTAGGTCACGCCGCTGGCTATGGAGTTGGAGACCGCGGTGTCCAGCGAGGTGGAGGCGGAGCCGCCGAGCGACAGGTTGGCGACCGAGGGGCCGGAGTGGTTGGCGGTCACCCAGTCGATGCCCGCGATGACGCCGGCCGTGGTGCCGGAGCCGCTGTCGTTCAGCACCCGGACCGCCACGATGTTCGCCTTCTTGGCCACGCCGTAGGTGGAGCCGGCGATGGTGGTGGCCACGTGGGTTCCGTGGCCGTTGCCGTCGGAGGCGGTGGTGTCGCCGTCGACGGCGTCGTAGCCGTAGGAGGCGCGGCCGCTGATCTGGGAGTGCGTGATGCGGACGCCGGTGTCGATGACGTACGCGGTCACGCCGCCGCCGGCGGTGTCCGGGTAGGTGTAGGTGCCGGAGAGCGGGAGCGCGGCCTGGTCGATGCGGTCCAGGCCCCACGGGGCGCTCGACTGCGTGGTGTCGGCGAGCTGGACGGTCTGGTTCTGCTCGACGGCGGCGACCGACGGGTCGGCGGCGAGTCTGCGGGCCTCTGCGGCGGAGAGGGTGGCGGTGTAGCCGTTCAGCGCGGCGCCGAACGTCTTCTTCACCGTGCCGCCGTACTCCTCGACGAGGTCCTTGCCGGTGGCCGAGGACGCCTTGAAGCCCGCGTCCTTCTTCAGGGTGACGATGTAGCTGTCCTTGACGGCGGTGGGGGAGCCGGCCGCGAGGACCTTGCCCTCGGCCGGTGCGGCCTGGGCGGGGAGCGCGGTGAGCCCGCCGACGAGAGCGGCGGCCGCCACGGTGGCGGCGGCGGTGACGCGGAGCTTGGTGCTGCGAAGGTGTGCCATTACGAGGGAGTCCTCCTCTAGGCGGCGCGCGCCCGGGTGTGGCGCGCGTCTGTGGGGGGTGCGCACGGAGTCGCGCGCACGGCGTCGAGCGTCGCGGCGTACCGCTCTCAGCTGTTGCAAAGCTTGTTTCATCTACAGGGGCGGAACAAGGGACTTGAAGGCCTGTCAACAAATTTGGCATGGCCACGTAACAAATCGGGCGTGATCAATCGCGACACGACATGAAAAGACTTGGCATGAACACTTCCTGTCAACACGCGTAGCTGCTACCACGGTTGTGGCAGAGATGCTGCTAAAGGGAGGTTCCATGAGACGTTCCCGAATTGCCGTAATCGTCAGTTCCCTCCTCCTGGCCGCCGGTGCCGCACTCACCGGCGCCACCTCGGCGCAGGGCGCCCAACTCGCCGCCACCGGGGGCTACGTGGCCCTCGGCGACTCCTACTCCTCCGGAGTCGGCGCCGGCAGCTACGACAGCTCCAGCGGCGACTGCAAGCGCAGCACCAAGTCCTTCCCCTACCTGTGGAACGCCGCCAACGCCCCCACGTCGTTCGCGTTCACCGCCTGTTCGGGCGCCCGGACGGGTGACGTCCTCTCAGGTCAGCTCAGCCCGCTCAACTCCGCCACCGGGCTGGTCTCCCTCACCGTCGGCGGCAACGACGCGGGCTTCGCCGACGTCATGACCACCTGCGTCACCAGCTCCGACAGCACGTGCGTGTCCCGCATCAACACGGCCCGGGCGTACGTCGACTCCACGCTCCCCGGCCAGCTCGACAGCGTCTACTCGGCGATCCGCTCCAAGGCGCCCAACGCCCGCGTCGTCGTCATCGGCTACCCCCGCTTCTACAAGCTGGGCACCACCTGCGTCGGCCTGTCCGAGACCAAGCGCTCCGCCATCAACGCCGCCTCCGACCAGCTGAACACCGCCATCGCCGCGCGGGCCGCGGCCCACGGCTTCGTCTTCGGCGACGTCCGCACCACGTTCTCCGGCCATGAGATCTGCTCCGGCAGCTCCTGGCTGCACAGCGTCAACTGGCTCGACATCGGCGAGTCCTACCACCCGACCGCGTCCGGTCAGTCGGGTGGCTACCTGCCCGTGCTCGACGGCGCGGCCTGAGCCGTCCCTCACGAGGGTGACGTGGAGGGGGAGGCCCCGCCCGACGGGGCCTCCGTCTCGCACGTCACCGAGAACGGCACCGCGTTCGACGTCGTCCGCAGCGGCTCGCGCACCTCGACCCCGATCGCGTTCCGGTACGTCCCGCTCTCCGCGTACGTCGTCACGGTCACCCGGTCCTGCCGCGAGGTCCCCCCGCCAGCCGGGAAGTCGAGCGTCCTCCAGCCCGAGTCGGCGAGTTCGCCCTCCTCCGCCACCCAGCGGTAGGACACCCGCGCGGGCAGCCGGCCCACCGTGATGGTCGCCGTGAAGGCGGGTGCCCCCTCGTCCCGCGGCGGACAGGCACCGGAGAACTCCGTGTGCGTGCCCGTGACACTGACCGCGACGGACTGCGCCGGAGTCTCACCGGTGGTGTGCCCGCTCTCGCCCTCGCTCCCGCTCCCGCCGGGACTCGTCGAGGGCTCCGCCCCGCTCCCGGTCCCGCTCGCCGCCGGCGACGCGGAGGGTGACGCGGACGCACTCGCGCCCGGCGAGCTGCCTGACGAGGTGACACCGCCGGCGCCGTCGCCCCCGTCGTCCCGGTCGAGCAGCGCGTACGTCAGTCCGGCGACCGCCAGCGCCAGCGCCACCACGCCCGCCACCAGGACGCCCGCGGCGCGCCGGTCGCCGTCCCGTTCGTCCCGGGCGGCAGGCGTGGGTCCCGTACCCGAAGGGGGCACGGGGAGTTCCGGCCGCCGCCGCGACAGCGGTTCCGTGTCCGCCGCCGACGGCAGGCCCGCGACCGTCGGCGCGTACGGCGTCCCCCGGACGGTGCCGGCGTACGGGGCGCCTCCCCCGGAGGGGGTGCCCCCGGCCGCGACGACCCTCAGGTCCCGCTCGGCCCGCTCGGCGGGCAGCCGTTCGGCCGGGTCCTTGCGCAGCAGTCCCTCGATCACCGTGGCGAGCGGCCCCGCCCGGCGCGGCGGCGGCAGTTCCTCGTCGACGACGGCGCGCAGCGTGCTCAGCGGGGTGTCCTGCCGGAAGGGGGAGGCGCCCTCGACCGCCGCGTACAGCAGCACGCCCAGCGACCACAGGTCCGACCCGGGCCCCGGCGTACGCCCCAGCGCGCGCTCGGGGGCGAGGAATTCGGGGGATCCGATCAGCTCGCCGGTCATGGTGAGCGCGGAGGTGCCCTCGACGGTCGCGATGCCGAAGTCGGTGAGCACGACCCGGCCGTCGTTCGCCATCAGCACGTTGGCCGGTTTCACGTCCCGGTGCAGCACGCCCGCCGCGTGCGCCGCCCGCAGCGCGGCCAGCACCTCGGCGCCGATGCGCGCGGCCCGCGCCGGCTCCAACGGGCCCTCGGCGTCCAGCAGGTCGGCGAGGGAGATGCCCCGCACCAGCTCCATGACGATCCACGGCCGGCCGTCCTGCACGGCCACGTCGTACACCGTGACGACGTTGCGGTGCGCGATCCGGGCCGCGGACCGGGCCTCGCGCTCCAGCCGGGCGTACATCCGTTCCACGTCGGCGGCCGGCAGTCCGGCGGGAGCGCGCACCTCCTTGACGGCGACCTCGCGGTGCAGGACCTCGTCCCGGGCCCGCCACACCGTCCCCATGCCGCCCTCGCCGAGCGGCGACAGCAGCCGGTAGCGTCCCGCGATCAGACGTTCACTGCCCGGTCGTTCGGACACCGCGCCCCCTTCACATCCCGGCGGACACCACCACAAACGTAGCTCAGGCGACCAGGGATGCGGCCCCCTTGAGCACCAGTGCGGCCCCGAGGGCCACGACGACGAGCGCGGACCACAGCGGCACGTTCCGGCGGACCAGCGCCACGACCGGGTGCGCGGGCCGGCGCACGCGCCGGTCCAGGAACCGGGCCGCGCCCGTCCCCAGCCTGACCACGGCGAACCCGGCCGCGGTGAGCGTCAGCGCGAGGCCCGCGCCGTACGCCACGACGAGCAGCAGCCCGAACCAGGCGTGCCCGAGCGCCGCCGCGCCGACGAGCACGACGACGGCGGAGGGACTGGGGACGAGCCCCCCGGCGAAGCCGAGCAGGATCGTGCCGCGCAGGGTGGGGGCGGTGGAGTGGGTGTGGGTGGAGCCGCCGTGGGTGTGGGTGTGGGTGTGGGTGTGGCTGTGCATGGGGCTGTTGCTGTGGGGGTGGGGGTGTCCGTGATGGTGGTGGTCGTGGTCCTGCTGGTGGCTGTGGTCGTCGTGCGTGTGCTCGTGCCCCTGGTGGTGGCCGTGGTCGTGGTCGTCGTGGGGGTGCGGGGTGGGGGCGCCGGACAGGGCGAGCGCGCGGACGGGGGGCTTCGCGTGCTCGTGGTCGGGGGGAGTGGGGTGAGGAGCGGTGGGGGCGGGCCGCCGGGGGTGCCGGGCCCGGCGGACCAGGACGGCGCCCGCGCCGAGGACGAGGGCGCCGCTCGCCAGACCCAGCCAGGAGATCACCGACGGGGCCGCGGCCGAACCCGCGGTGACCAGGAGCCCCAGGGCGACCACGCCCAGGGTGTGGGTGACCGTGACCGACGCCGCCAGCGGCAGGACGTCCTTCATCCGGGCCCGGCCGCCCCGGGCCGCCGCCGTCGCGGCCATCAGGGTCTTGCCGTGCCCGGGGGCGACCGCGTGCAGCGCGCCGAGCCCGACCGCGAGGAGCAGGGCCAGGGCGGCGAAGCCGACGGTGAGGTCCTGCCGGGCGACCAGCCGGTCCAGGGCCCGTGTCCAGCGGTCGGCGCCGCGCGGCAGGACGGACGCGGCGGGCGCCTCGCGCTCCCCGTCGGCGAGGGCCGCGCCGCCCGGACGCACCCGCAGGGACGCGGTCGCGGTGTCGGCCGGGGACGAGAGCAACTCCTGCGGATAGTCCGTGAGTTCACCGGACACGGACTCGGCCGGTACGTCCGAGGCGGTGAGCGTCATACGGTCGCCCCGCGCGGTGATCTCCCGCCAGCCCGGCCCGGCGGACCCGCCCGCGCCCCGGAAACCGACGGAGACCGTGCCGTCCTCGGGCAGCGGTGCCGTCAGCCGGCACTCCACGCGCAGGGTGTCCAGCCCGGCCTGTCCCGGCCGTACGGCCGCCTCGGCGGCGGTGGACGTGAGGGTGACCGGGCGGCCGTCCACGGTCAGCGCGCTGCCGGCGGCGGCCGTGGCGCAGCGCCGCCGGGCCCACGCGGTGAGACCGAGCCGCCCGACGTCCGGCTTCGCCTGGGTCGCCGGGATCTCGGCGAGGTCCTCGACGTGGTCGACGAGGAGCCGGCCGGGGGCGGCGACCAGACCGTCGTAGCGGTTGACGGTGAAGTTGCCCAGGGGGTGCGCGCTCGCGGTGGCGGAAGGGCCCAGGGCGAGGGCGCACCCGGCCGTGAGGACGGCCGCGCAGGAGGCGAACGCACGACGGGCGGTCACCGGGAGCCCTCCGGTGTCTTCAGCGGATTCAGCGGATTCAGCGTCTTGAGCGTCTTCAGCGTCTCCAGCGCGGCGCGGGCCTCGCGGGCGCCCAGCGGGGAGAAGCCCGGGTTGAGGTCGAGGGCCGCCGTGAGGTGGGCGCGGGCGTCGGCGGTGCGGCCGGTGGCGCGTTCGATCATGCCGAGGTGGTGGAGGAAGACCGCGTTGCGGTAGCCCGTGGCCGTGGCCCGGCGGGCGTAGGGGAGGGCTTCCTCGTCCCTGCCGTTGACGTGCAGGGCCCAGGCGAGGGCGTCCGCGGTGTGCACGGTGCGGCGGCGGGCCCACTCCGCGCGGGCCGCGCGCAGGGCCGCCGCCCGGTCGCCGTGGTCGGCGGCGGCGAGCGCGGTGTCGAGGTCGGCGTCGACGCCGTTGGCGCGGGCGAGGGACGTCCAGGCGTCGACGAGCGTGTACTGCTCCCGTGCCTTCGCCGCGTCGCCCTGCCCGCCGCGGGCCTCGTACAGTTCGCCCAGCGCGACGAGCGGGCCGGGGAGCGGGAAGCGGGCGACGACGTCCTCCAGGCCCTCGATCGCCTCGGCCTGCCGGCCGCCGGCCGCCTGCGCGCGGGCGCGGCCCTCCAGCGCCGGCAGGTACGTCTCGTCGGCGGCCAGGGCGCGGGCGTAGTGGGCGAGGGCGGTGGTGTGGTCGCCCTGGCTCCAGGAGAGGTTGCCGAGCTGGGTGGCGACGTAGGCGATGTCGCCGGGCGTGACCGAGGCGGCGAGGGCCTGCTCCAGTACCCGGCGGGCGGTGGCGATGTCGCCGCGTAGTTCGTGGACGTACGCGTACCGCGTGAACACCGGTACGCCCGGCCGCCGTTCGTCGGCGGTCCGCGCGGCCCGCGCCGCCTCGTCGTACCGGCCGAGCTCGACGAGCGCGTCGATACGGGTGCACAGGGCGCGTTCGCTGTAGGGGTTGCGCTCCAGGGCGCGGTCGGCGTACCTCAGGGCGCCGTCGAAGTCGTGGCGGGCGGCGGCGAGGGCGGCCCGGCCGGACAGGGCCTGGTCGTTGCCGGGCCGCAGTTCCAGCGAGCGCTTCAGGGCGCGCTGGGCCTGCGGATAGCGGGAGGGGTCGCCCTTGGTCCTGGCCTGCTCGACGTAGGCGAGCCCGAGCGAGGCCCAGCCGTCGGCGTCGCGCGGCTGGGCACGCAAGTGGGCCTGGAGCTCGGCGACCCCGGCGTCGAGACCGGCCCCGGACAGCAGCCCCGGGGAGACCGCGGCGGCCGCGACGACGGGGGGCCCGCCGCGGTCGCGCACCGCGCCGAACGCGACCGCCCCCGCGGTGAGGGCGACGGCCAGCATGGCCGCACAGGCCCCCAGATGGACGGCCCGCCAACGGCGGCCCGCGGCCCCCACCCGGCGCACGGCGGCGACCCGCACGTCGACCTCGCCGGATCCGACGGCCGTGTCCGCGCCGCCGGCCTCGGCGTCGCCGCTTTCGCGGGGGCCTTGGTGGGATGCGGCGGTGCAGGCTTCGCGGGTGCTTTCGTCGGCCGCGGGGCCCCCGCCTCCACGGGTGCCCTCGCGTGCCTCGGAGCCGCCGCCCTCGCGGGTGCTTCGGTCGGCCGCGGTGGTCCCGCCCCCACCGGCCCCCTGGCCGGTCACGGCGCCCGCGCCCTCACGGGTGCTCTCGGGGAGGGTCTCGGCGTCCCGAGGGGCGGTCGTGCCCCGGGGTTCCCCGGCGGCGTCGCGGTCCTCGGTGTCGCCCGGGGCGGGGGCGTCGCCGGTTCCGGGCGGCCGCGACGAGCCCGTACCGGTCCGGCTCTCGGGCCGGCCGTCCTGCTCGGCGGGGTGTCCGGGGCCCGGCCCGGAGGCCGGGCGCTCGCGCTCCGGTCCGCCGTCGTTCGTA
This sequence comes from Streptomyces sp. NPDC003248, assembly GCF_055563235.1. Taxonomy (NCBI): domain Bacteria; kingdom Bacillati; phylum Actinomycetota; class Actinomycetes; order Kitasatosporales; family Streptomycetaceae; genus Streptomyces; species Streptomyces sp. NPDC003248. Next base: position 107,655 of record NZ_JBVHDT010000005.1, read on the forward strand.
CGCGGGGGCATGCCCTCTCCTCGGTCGCCTGGGGTGGTCCGTCCTGCGGGTGGGGGAGGCGCGGCCCGCGCCGTGGGGGAATGGGTACGCGGGCCGCGCCGGTCGGGGGGTGCGGTGCGGGCCGGGGGCGCAGGATCCCCCGGCGGTGGTTCAGACGCCCTCCTGGTAGGCCCGGTCGGCCTAGTACGCCCGGCCCCGCATCCGGCGCCACCACATCAGGCCGCCGCCGATGAGCAGGATCCCGGCCGCGCCGGCGCCCGCGGAGGCGGCGATCAGACCGGTGTCGCCGTCGGTCCAGGACGAGGCCGGCTGGAGGGCGTCGCCGAGCTGGTTGCGGACGTCGTTGCCGCCGGCGGTGCCCTCGGCGAGGGGGCCGCGCGAACCCTCGGTGGGCAGGGCGACGTACGGGAAGGCCTTCTCGAAGTCCTTGTCGTTCGCGTCCACCGCGTCGCCCAGGTCGTTCTTGGCGCCGAGCAGTTCTCCCTCGACGACCTGGAGCGAGGCGTCGATCACGTCGTCGGTGAGCCGGCGCCCGTTCGGGAAGCCGGCGGTGTCGCCGTCGAGCACGCCCAGCCGCTTGGGTTCGGCGGCGGGCTCGATCGAGGTGTTCAGCCGCAGTTGCTCCGACGGCGTCACGTGCGGCGGCTGGTTGAGGCCCTCGACGCCCTTCAGGAACACGTCGACGAGGTCGTCGCGCGGCTCGTCGGGCGCCTCGATCTGGTAGATCGCCTCGATGAGCTTCGGCAGTTCGGGGTGGGTGACGTTCTTCAGGAACTCGGCGTCGTCCCAGGGCGCGGACGCGTTGAACTCGTCCTTGTCCTCGATGGGGTTGACGACCTCGTTCACCAGCGGGTTGCCCAGGCGCGACACCTGGGTGAAGTGGCCCTGCGCGTTCTTGCGCTGGGTGGTCGACCAGATGCCCACGATCGGCTGGTGCGCGGACTGCGTGATCAGGTCGGTCGGCACCTGGAGGGCGATCGAGTTGACGTTGTAGCCCTTGAGGGTGTCGTTGCCGACCTCGGAGAGGTTCCCGCCGTACAGCAGGTCGAAGACGCGCAGGTCGAGGAAGAACGGGTCGTCGGCCTGACCGGCGAAGGTCTGCGCGCCGTTGGAGAGCTTGTGGACCGCCTGGTCGCGCAGCGCCGCGTAGTCCGGCATCGACGCCTTGCCGACGTTCGACGGCGCCACGGGCACGTCGTCCGCGAGCTTCGTCCGGTGGACGGCCTTCTGCTTCTTCAGCTTGATCAGCTCGAGGTCGTACGTCTGCGTCACATTCAGGTCGGGGTCGTCCAGGCTCTCGACGGGCCCGGTGTTGTACAGGAACGTCTTCTTGTTCTTCGTGTGCGTCTTGAAGGTGTAGCGGAAGAGCAGGTCGCCCTGTGCGTCACCGTCGTTGTCGATGTGCAGGTCGTACTGGGCGTCCTCGGCGAACGGGTAGAAGTTCGGGCCGCCCGCGGGCTCCTCGAACGGGGTCCAGTTCGCGATGATGGTCGTCGAGTCCGGCTTGTCCGGGCTGACGAACGCGTACACGTCGGTGTTGTCGTACTGCGGTGTTCCCGAGATGAGCGGGGCCTCCCGGTGGCTGGAGGCGGCGGCCCCCACGGGTTCGAGCGCGGCGACGCCGGCGGCCGCGAGCCCCCCGGCGGCCAGCGCACCGCATACGAGGGCGGCCACGCCCCTGCGTCCGGATCCGCCGGATCCGCTCCTGGAGATAGCTGTCATGCCGTCCGTCCTTGGTGCCGACTTGCCTGACGGACAGTGATACGGAGCGGGGTGAGGGGCCGGATTGGTGGGAACCCGAAAACTTTTCCTCGCCTGTTCACCCGCGTTCCGGGCCGCGCGATCCGTACCTCCTCCGGAGGTGTGTGCGTTGCGAATGCCTGGTATGACGGGACGGCCCGGGTGCGGCCGCAGGGAGGGGGACCGGATGGAGGCGGACGAGCTGCTGATCCTCGTGGCGGGGGGCGACCAGAAGGCGTTCGAACAGCTCTACACGCTGGTGGCCGGCCCCGTGTTCGGCCTGGTGCGGCGGGTGGTGCGGGACCCGGCGCAGTCGGAGGAGGTCTCCCAGGAGGTGCTGCTCGAACTGTGGCGCTCCGCGGGCCGCTTCGACCCCCGCCGCGGCAGCGCCCTGTCGTGGATCCTCACCCTCGCCCACCGCCGCGCCGTGGACCGGGTGCGCAGCGCCCGCGCGGCCGGCGAACGCGAGCGGCGTGAGGCCCGGCGCGCCCACCACCCCGCCTTCGACCAGGTGACCGAGGAGGTCGAGGCCGGACTGGAGCGCGAATGGGTACGCCGCTGCCTGGACCGGCTGACCGCCCTGCAACGCCAGTCCGTCACCCTCGCCTACTACGACGGCTACACCTACCGTGAGGTGGCCGAGCGGCTCTCCCTGCCGCTCGGCACGGTCAAGACCCGGATGCGTGACGGACTCACGCGGCTGCGCGACTGCCTGGGAGGTGCCGCATGAGCGTCCGCGCCCTGTTCCGCCGCGAGGACCTCCACTCGCTGGCCGCGCCGTACGCGCTCGACGCCCTCGACCCCGACGAGCGCCGGCGCTTCGACAAGCACCTGACGCGCTGCGACCGGTGCGCCGCCGATGTGCGGGCGCTGTCCGAGGACGCCGTCCGGCTCGCCTGGTCGACGGCCGCCCCACCGCCGGCCGCGCTGCGCGACCGGGTCCTCGCCGCCGTACGGACGACTCCGCAGGAGCCCGTGGCGGCGCCGGTGCGGGAGCACGAGCCGCGGTTGCCGCCGCACGTCTGGGGCGCGCAGCCGCCGCCGCGCACCCGTGCGCCCCGTACGCGCCGTCCGCTGTTCGTGCCGTTCGCCACGGCGACGGCCGCCGCCGCGCTCGTCGTCGCTGCGCTCTTCGCGGTCCAGGCCGAGCGCACCCGGGACCAACTGGGCGCCGAGCGCGACCGGGCACGTGAGATCGCCCACGTTCTCGCGGCCCCGGACGCCAGGGCGAGCACCGGCCGGGACGCTCGGGGACGCACGATCGGAGTGATCGCCTCCGCTTCGGCGGGCGAAGCGGTCGTCACGCTGAGCGGATACGGCGACCCGCCCGGCGGACAGGTGCACCAGCTGTGGGTCATGCGCCCTGACGCGCAACCGCGCTCTCTCGGGCTCTTCGACCGCGACACGCCCTTGGTCGCGACCGGTCTCGCCCCATCGTCGACGTCACTCGCAGTGACCGTCGAACCTGACGGAGGATCACCGCAGCCCACTACGCAGCCGGTTGTCCAACTCACCCTGAAATCGGTTGGATTCGGAGAGTGACCGAACAGGCATCGTCAACCTCCTTACGGGGAAGGTGAATCCCGGGACCGCGATACACGGGTGCTCCGGCGGGGCGATAGGGTTACCCTGCCCGGGCCGGGTGGACTCGTACGGGTGGGGAGTGTCATGGAACAGATAACAGTGCGCAGCAGGGCGAGGGTCCCTGCGATCACCTGCGGGAGCAGCGCGACCAGTTCGCGTCTCGACCGCCATCTCTCGGTGCTGGCGGGACCCGCCATACCGCAGCGGGAGACGGTCGAGGCGACCACGCTGATGCGGGAACTGACGGCGCGTTCGCCCGCCCACCGCCGCAGCGCCAGGGGCGCCCGAGTGAGCCGGGTCTCGCTCTTCGCGCCGCTGCGCCGACTCCGCCGTTCGCTCTTCGGCGGCAACAAGCACTGAGGCCCGCGCTCAGGCGGCCACACCGTCCCGGCGCAACGCTGCGATCTCGTCGTCCGTCATCCCCACGGCACGCAGCACCGCCCCGGTGTGCTCCCCGAGCGCGGGCACGGCCCCCATCCGTGCCTCCGCCCCACCCGGCAGTGTGATCGGAGGCAGCAACGCCCGCAGTGGCCCGACCGGCGAGTCCACCTCCCGCCACCGCTCCCGGGCCGCCAGCTGCGGATGCTCCGCCAGCTCGTGCACATCCCTCAGGCGCGCGCACGCGATGCCCGCGCCCTCCAGCCGCGCCAGCGCCTCGTCGGTGTCCAGCGCGCCCAGCGCCCCCGCCACCCACGCGTCCGTGGCCTCCCGGCGCGCGACCCGCGCCGCGTTCGTCGCGTACTCCGGGTCCGCCCCCAACTCCGGCCGTCCGATGACCTGTTCGGCCAGCCGACGCCACTCCCGGTCGTTCTGCACCGACAGCAGCACCCGTCCGCCGTCGGCGGTGGCGTACGCGTCGTAGGGCGCGATCACCGCGTGCGCGAGACCCGTGCGGGCCGGGGCGGTCCCGCCGTGCATCGCGTGGTGCAGCGGATGCCCCATCCACTCGGCGAGAGCGTCCAGCATCGACACCTCCACCGGCCCGCCCCGCCCGGTCGCACCCCGCCGCAGCAGCGCCGCCAGCACCCCGGAGAAGGCGTACATGGCCGCCGCGACGTCCGCCGCCGGGATGCCCGTCTTCACCGGCCGCTCCGGCGTCCCCGTCACCGACACCAGCCCCGCCTCGCACTGCACGAGCATGTCGTACGCCCGCTTGCCCGCGTACGGCCCCGACGCCCCGTACCCCGAGATGTCCACCGCCACCAGGCGCGGGTGCGCCGCGCACAGGGTCGCCGCGTCCAGGCCGAGACGGGCCGCCGCGCCCTGCGCCAGGTTCTGCACGAACACGTCCGCGCCGGCGACCAGCCGGCGGACGGCGTCCAGGCCGCGCGGGTCCTTCAGGTCCAGGGCGACGGACTCCTTGCCGCGGTTGCACCACACGAAGTGCGAGGCGAGGCCGCCGGCCGCGGTGTCGTAGCCGCGCGCGAAGTCACCGCCGTCGATCCGCTCGACCTTGATCACCCGGGCGCCCAGGTCGGCGAGCTGCCGGGTGGCGAACGGGGCCGCAACCGCCTGCTCGACGGCGACGACCGTGATGCCCTCCAGGGGCAGGGGGAGCTGGTCCATGGGGTGGATCATGGCCCCCGTCCCGGGGGTTTGTCATGCACGCAGGCGTGTGCCCGTGTGGGGGAGCCGTCGGCTGCGGTGGACATGGGCGGGTGCACCCACGGGTCCCCGTCGGCCGCGGCGGACACAGGCGGCCGTGGGCACGGGCGTGTGCGGCTGCCGGTGTTCCGTCGGTCGCGGTGGACACGGGTGTGTGCGGCTGCCGTGGCCCGTCGGTCGCGGTGGGTACGGGTGTGTGCGGCTGCCGTGTCCCGTCGGTCGCGGTGGGTACGGGTGTGTGCGGCTGCCCGTGTCCCGTCGGGGGCGCGGCGATCTGCGCGGCAGCGGGCTCCGGGGCGGCGTCCCGGTGGCCGGACGTGGCGTCAGAGCAGGGCGAGCTGGCCCTCGGGGCCCTCCTCCGCGTGGTCCAGGATCGACGCCGGGCGGCGGCAGCGGTCCGGGACCGGCAGGACGCCCGCCGCGCGCAGGTCCGCCGCCGTGACCGGGTCCGTGGTCGTGGCCGGGTCCGCGGTCCCCAGTTCCTCCCGCTGCGGCAGCACCGGGGCCAGCAGGGCCAGCACCGTGATCAGTTCGAGGAGTTCGGACGTCCAGTTCTGCGGCCACGCGGCCGGGCGGATCGCCGCCAGGGTGCCCGGCTCGGCCGCGGCCGTCCGGACCGCGCACCACTGCTCCAGGACCCGGACCCCGCCCACCTCGAAGTCCCACGCCTCCGGCGGGACCGGCGAGACACGGCCCCCGTCGAGGTGGAGGGTCTCCTCCTCGCGGTCGTAGCGGAGGGTGAGCAGCGGGGTCCCTCCGTCCGGGCGGGACCGGGGGACGGACGGCAGGGGCGCGCGGACGTAGGGGCGCCGCCCGCCGGGGAGCCGGGGGCGTTCGCCGTCGCGGCGCAGGAGCCACAGCACACGGTGGCCCAGTTCCACGCCCCGCGACCAGAGCCCGGGGTCCCGGGTGAGGGGGACCGTGCCGTCGGGGCGGACGGCGGCGAGGACCCAGGCCAGGAAGTCCAGCGGGTCGGCGGAGTGGCCCAGGTGGTCCAGCAGCCCCGGCGCCAGGTTCGGCTCCGTGCCGCCCGGACGGCGGAACAGGGGGCGGACCCGGCCCGCGCGCGGCAGCGGGAACAGCGAGGTGGCCGTCGGGAACGGGGAGTCCGGGCTCTCCACGACGAAGACCTGGTGCGCGTCCGCCACCCGCCACAGCTCGGGGCGGGCCGCGTCGATGAGGCGATGGTCGGGAATGAGCCACTGCTCGTCGAAGGGCGCGGCGAGGACCCGGACGGGTTCGGGACAGGGCCCCGTGGCGCGGACCAGCCTCCCCGTGCCGGCGCTCCGGCCGGGCAGCTGCCCCACCGCCGTGTACAGGGTGCGGGCGCGCGTCGGCTCGAACAACGCCTCGCGGTCCGGCCCTTCCGCCGTCACCAGCGCGGCCCAGCGGTCCTTCAGCACGGCCGGGTCGGGAGCCAGCGGCCACCCCCGGCCGAGCCGGGGCGGTGCGACGGACCACGGCATGAGGTCCGCGAGCGGCGGAGCGTCGTCGGGCGTCACGCCGAGCATCGTACGACGCACTCCGCGCGCGCGGGTCAGGTGGCGTCCAGGGTCACCGTGAAGGAGAAGCGGTCGCCGCGGTAGTGGATGACGGCCACGTCCAGCGGGCGGCCGCCGGCGTCGTACGTGACGCCGGTGTAGTGCAGGATCGGGCTCAGCAGCGGGACCCCCAGCAGCCGTGCCGTCTCCGGGTCCGCCAGCCGCGCCTCGACCGTGTCGGTGATGCGGCCGATGTCCGCGCCCACGACGTCCCGCAGCACCTTGGTCATCGGCCAGCGTCCCAGGTCCTCCGGGTCGATCAGGGCGGCGAGTTCGGGACGCACGTAGTTGCGGGCGTGGTTGGTCGGCTCACCGGTCTTCTCGTCGCTGCGCAGCCGGTGGTACGTCGCCACCTCCGCCAGGTCCGGGAAGTATGCGGCGAGTTCCGCCGGGACAGCCGCCGTGCCCCGGCCGAGCAGCCGAGTCTCCATGCCGGACTGCTGCGCCACGATCGCGTCGACCGAGCCCAGCAGCCGCACCGGCGTGCCCCGCTGCGCGGCCGGCTCGATGAACGTGCCGCGCCTGCGGTGCCGGCTGATCAGCCCCTCGTCCTCCAGCTCCTTCAGCGCCTGCCGCATGGTCAGCACGCTCACCCCGTAGTGCCCGGCCAACTGCTCCTCGGTGGGCAGGCGCAGCGGGTCCCGGGGTGAGCGGCCGAGTATCGAGGCGCGCAGCGACTGCGACACCTGGTACCAGAGCGGCAGCTTGCGGTTGAGGACGATCGAGTCCGGGGCGAAGGAGGTCACGGGGCCATCCGTACCGGGAGGGCACACTCGGTGCAAGGGGCGGAAGCGGCGTGCAGCGCACGGGGGTGGGAGCGGCGTTCAGCGCTCGGGGCCGAAGCGGCGTTCAGCGTACGGCGTGGAAGTGGCGTTCAGCGTACGGGGCGGAAGTGGCGCTCCAGCCCCGACCACACGTCGTCGTAGCGCTGCTGCCGGTGGTCGGCGCGGGCCGCGTGCGGGGTGAGGACGACCGGCCAGCGCGTCTCGAACATGAACGCCAGCCCGTCGTCGACCTTGTGCGGCGTCAGCTCGGCTGCGCTCGCCCGGTCGAACGTCTCCCGGTCCGGGCCGTGCGCCGACATCATGTTGTGCAGCGAGCCGCCGCCCGGCACGAAGCCCCCCTCCCCGGCCGTCTTGGCGTCGTAGGCGCCCTCGATCAGACCCATGTACTCGCTCATCACGTTCCGGTGGAAGTACGGCGGCCGGAAGGTGTCCTCGCCCACCAGCCAGCGCGGCGCGAAGACGACGAAGTCCACGCCGGCCAGGCCCGGGGTGTCGGACGGCGCGGTCAGCACCGTGAAGATCGACGGGTCCGGGTGGTCGTAGGAGACCGTGCCGATCACGTTGAAGCGGCGCAGGTCGTAGACGTACGGGACGTGGGTGCCGTGCCAGGCGACGACGTCCAGCGGGGAGTGGTCGTACGTCGTGCTCCAGAGGTTGCCGCAGAACTTGTTGACCACCTCCACCGGGCCCTCGACGTCCTCGTACGCGGCGACCGGGGCGAGGAAGTCCCGGGGGTTGGCGAGCCCGTTGGCGCCGATCGGGCCGAGCTCGGGGAGGCGGAAGGGGGCGCCGTAGTTCTCGCAGACGTAGCCGCGGGCCGTCCCGTCCAGCAGCTCCACGCGGAAGCGGACGCCGCGCGGGACGAGGGCGACATGGCCCGGCTCGGCGCGCAGCGGCCCGAACTCCGTGCGCAGGAGCAGGCCGCCGCGCTCGGGGACGATCAGCAGCTCGCCGTCCGCGTCGCCGAACACCCGGTCCATGGAGGCGTTGGCGTGGTACAGGTGCACGGCCATGCCGGTGCGCTGGGCGGCGTCGCCGTTGCCGCCGAGGGTCCACAGGCCCGCCACGAAGTCCGTGCCCGGCGCGGGTTCCGGCAGGGGGTTCCAGCGCAGCCGGTTGGGGTCGGGGACCGTCTGCGTGAAGGGCGCCGTGCGCAGCGTGCCGTTGGAGGTGCGGGTGAACTCCGGGTGCGCGGCCGACGGACGGATCCGGTACAGCCAGGAGCGGCGGTTGTGGGCCCGCGGTTCGGTGAACGCCGAGCCGCTGAGCTGCTCCGCGTACAGGCCGAGGGGGCCGCGCTGCGGCGAGTTGCGGCCCTCGGGCAGGGCGCCGGGCACGGCCTCGGAGGCGTGCTCGTTGCCGAAGCCGGAGAGCCCGGAGAGCCCGGAGAGTCCGGAGAGTCCGGAGAGTCCGGAGAGGTGGTGCGGCCCTTCGGTCGTCCTGCGTGCGTCCTCGCTGCCCATGCGCGCTCCCTGTCGGCCGCCTGTTCCACCTATTCCTCTGTATCACCGTAGGATTGGGGTTTCGGGGGCGCAAGGGGACGGGCTCCTCCGTCCGGAGGACGATCGCGTGGTGGGTGACTGCGCGGTGGGGGCCGGGCGGTGGGTGATCGCGGGGTGGCGAGATCCCGACCCCAGGGGGATCCGTGTGTCGTACCGGTGTTCTACGCTCCCCGCCATGTCGTGGACGCGTGGCTCCCTTTCCGCGCTCGCGGTCTGTGTCCTGCTGGTGACCGGATCCGCGGGCTGCGGCTCCGGTGGCGCCGCCGAGGGGGGCGGGGCGGCCGGGACGGCCGCGGTCTCGCCGGAGCCGGTGGGCGAGGTGCTGAAGGACACCGACGGCGACGGGCGGCACTACCGGGAGGTCGGGGAGAAGGGGGCGCCGGACGTACGGGTCGAGGTCGAGCCCGACGCCCGCGGCGGCTGGGACGTCCGGCTCGAGGTGCGCAACTTCCGGTTCTCGCCGGCCGGGACGGCGGCACGGGCGGTCGCCGGCCGCGGCATCGCCCGGCTCTTCGTGGACGACCGCGCCGTCGCCGCCCTGCGCGGCCCCTCCCACGACATCCCCGCCGGCTACCTCCCGCACGGCACCCACCAGGTCACCGCACGCCTGTACGCGGACGACGGGACGGTGTGGGCGGTCGACGGCGAGCCGGTGGAGAGCACGGCGGACGTCACGGCGTCGGAACCGGACGACGCGTCCGCCGGCCCGACCGGCGCGACCCCCAGGCCGACCAGTTCCACATCGGGCCCGACCAGTTCCACCCCGGGCCCGACCGGCGCGTCCCCGTCCCTGACCACCACGTCCCCGGCCCCGACCACCGCGTCCCCCGGGCCGAGCGACGCGTCCCTGGAGTGGGCCGGCGTGTCCCCAAGGCCGGGCGCCGGCGTCTTCTCCGCGCCCCTCTCCGCACTGAGTGCAACGGGCACCTTTCTCCGTACCGAGGGGCGAGGTTCACCCGACCGCGGCGGAAAGGCATCATGAGCCCCGTGCCCCATGCGACATCGCTACGCCGTGCGCCCGTGCAGCGGCGCAGTGCCGAACGGCTGACCAGAATCCTCGACGCCTGCGCCGACCTCCTGGACGAGGTCGGCTACGACGACCTGAGCACCCGCGCGGTCGCCCAGCGCGCCGGCGTCCCCATCGGCTCCGTGTACCGCTTCTTCGGCAACAAGAGGCAGATGGCCGACGCGCTGGCCCAGCGCAACCTCGAACGCTACGCCGAGCGCGTCACCGAGCGGCTGAACGGCGCCCGCGCCGCCGCCCCGGTCGCACCCGCCGCCCCCGCCGGGAGCGGCGAGGCCGGCGAGGGCGGCCCCCGCCCGGGAGAGGCCGGGCGCCGGGGGGACTGGCGGGCCGCCATGGACGCCGTGCTCGACGAGTACCTGGCCATGAAGCGCACCGCGCCCGGCTTCTCCCTCGTCGACTTCGGCAACCAGATCCCGGTCGGCGCCCGCGCCGAACCCAACCACCGGGTCGCCGACCGCCTCACCGACCTGCTCTCCGGCTACCTCGGCCGCGAACCCGACGACGACCTGCGCCGTACCTTCCTGATCGCCGTGGAGACCGCGGACACCCTCGTCCACCTGGCCTTCCGGATGGACCCGGAGGGGGACCCGAAGGTGATCGGCGAGACCAGGGAGCTGCTGCGGGCCTATCTCGCCCGGTCCCTGGACTGACGTCCGCCCGCCGGCCGCGTCGGTCCGGGGCCCTCCCCACCATGCCTACCGGTCGGTATGCTCCGGGAGGAGAGCGCCACAGCCGCCGCCTTCTTCCGGGAGGACCCGTGTCCCGCACCGCCCTGCGAATCTGCCCCCTGTGCGAGGCCACCTGCGGGCTGACCCTCACCCTCGACGGAACCCGGGTCACCGGCGCGCGGGGCGACCGGGACGACGTGTTCAGCAAGGGGTTCATCTGCCCCAAGGGCGCCGCCTTCGGGGCCGTCGACGGCGATCCCGACCGGCTGCGCACCCCCCTGGTGCGCCGGGACGGGGAACTGCGCGAGGCCACCTGGGAGGAGGCCTTCGACACGGTCGCCGCCGGCGTCCGGCCGGTCGTCGAGCGGTACGGGCCGAACGCCGTCGGGGTCGTCCTCGGCAACCCGAACGTGCACACCGTGGCCGGCGCGCTCTACCCGCCGCTGCTCCTCGCCGGACTCGGCACCCGCAGCCTGTTCACCGCCTCCACGGTCGACCAGATGCCCAAGCACGTCTCCAGCGGCCTGCTCTTCGGGGACGCGAACGCCATCCCGGTCCCGGACCTCGACCGCACCGACCACCTCCTCCTCATCGGCGCCAACCCCCTGGAGTCCAACGGCAGTCTGTGCACCGCGCCCGACTTCCCCGCCCGGCTCAAGGCGCTCAAGGCCCGCGGCGGCACCCTCACGGTGATCGACCCGCGCCGCACCCGCACCGCCCGGCTCGCCGACCGGCACGTCGCGATCCGGCCCGGCACGGACGCCCTGCTGCTCGCGGCGACGGCCCGCACCCTGTTCGAGGAAGGGCTCGTGGACCTCGGGGACCTCACGCCGCACGTCCAGGGCGTCGACGAACTCCGCGCCGCCCTCGCGGACTTCACGCCCGAGGCCGTCGCCGAGGCCTGCGACGTGGACGCCGGGGTGCCCCGCGCCCTCGCCCGCGACCTCGCCGCCGCCCCCACCGCCGCCGTCTACGGCCGCATCGGCAGCTGCACCGTCCCCCACGGCACCCTCGCCAGCTGGCTCGTCGACGTCCTCAACGTCCTCACCGGCAACCTCGACCGCCCCGGCGGCGCCCTCTTCCCGCAGGCCGCCACCGACCGCACCCCCCGGCCGGCCGGTCCGGGCCGCGGCTTCGCGCTCGGGCGCTGGCACTCCCGGGTGAGCCGGCACCCCGAGGCCAAGGGCGAGCTGCCGCTCTCCGCGCTCGCCGAGGAGATCGACACCGCGACCGAGGCCGGCGAACCGGTCCGCGCCCTGATCACCGTGGCCGCCAACCCCGTGCTGTCAGCGCCCGACGGCGACCGGCTCGACAAGGCGCTCGGCTCCCTCGACTTCATGGTCGCCGTCGACCCGTACCTCAACGAGACCACGCGCCACGCCCATGTCGTCCTGCCGCCGCCCCCGCCCTCGCAGAGCCCGCACCACGACTTCGCCCTCAACACCCTCGCCGTGCGCCACCAGGTGCGCTACACCCGGCCCGCCGTCCCCCTCGAACCCGGCCGGACGGCCGAGAGCGAGATCCACGCCCGGCTGATCCTCGCCGTGACCGGGATGCACGGCGCCGACCCGTCCGCCGTCGACGACCTGGCCATCGGCCAGGTTCTCGGCAAGGCGGTCCAGGAGCCGCACTCGCCCGTGCACGGCCGCGACCCGCGGGAGCTGGCCGCCCGGCTCACCGGGGAGAACGGCCCCGAGCGCCGGCTGGACCTGATGCTGCGCCTCGGCCCCTACGGCGACGGCTTCGGCGCGCGCCCCGACGGGCTGAGCCTCGCCCGGCTGCTGGAGCACCCGCACGGCATCGACCTCGGACCGCTGCGCCCGCGGCTGCCGCAGCCGCTGAGGACGCGCAGCGGACGGATCGAGCTGCTGCCCGATCCGATCGCCGCCGACCTGCCCCGGCTGCGGCGGGCGCTCCGGGAGCGGTCTCCCGGGCCGGTCCTCGTCGGGCGCCGCCATCTGCGGTCCAACAACAGCTGGATGCACAACGTGCCCGCCCTCACCGGCGGCACCAATCGCTGCACCCTGTACATCCACCCCGAGGACGCCGAGCGGCTGGGCGTCCGGGACGGCTCCCCGGTGCGCGTGAAGGGCGCCGGGGGAGAGGTGACCGCCCCGGCCGAGGTCACCGACGGCGTGCGCAGGGGCGTCGTCAGCCTGCCGCACGGCTGGGGCCACGACCGGCCCGGCACCCGGACGGTCCACGCCGCCGCCGATCCCGGCGTCAACGTCAACCAGCTCCTCGACGGCAGTCTGCTCGACCCGCTGTCGGGCAACGCGGTCCTCAACGGAGTGCCCGTCGAACTCGTCCCGGTGGCCGAAGGGAATGAACCGCTGACCTGAGCAAAGCCGTGACCTGCAGTTTTGCGCTTATTGCTCGCACGTCAACGTCTTGTTAACAGCCTGCGAGCGGTCCTAACGTCAACGCACCGCCGACCCCAGGTGGGATGTTCAAGGGCGAACGTTAGGTACTCCACTCATGCTGACCATCCTCGGCTTCGCCATGATCGCGACCTTCCTGGTCCTGATCATGCTGAAGAAGATGTCGCCGATCGCGGCGCTGGTGCTGATCCCGGCACTGTTCTGCGTGCTCGTCGGGAAGGGCGCCCGGCTCGGTGACTACGTCATCGACGGCGTCACCAGCCTCGCCCCCACCGCGGCGATGCTCATGTTCGCGATCGTCTACTTCGGTGTGATGATCGACGTCGGCCTCTTCGATCCCGTCGTGCGCGGCATCCTGAGGTTCGCGAAGGCCGACCCGGTGCGGATCGTCGTCGGCACCGCCGTCCTCGCCGCGATCGTCTCGCTGGACGGCGACGGATCCACCACGTTCATGATCACGGTCTCGGCGATGTACCCGCTGTACAAGCGCCTGAAGATGAGCCTGGTGGTGATGACCGGTGTCGCCGCCATGGCCAACGGCGTCATGAACACCCTGCCGTGGGGCGGCCCCACCGCCCGCGCCGCCACCGCGCTGAAGCTCGACGCCAGTGACATCTTCGTCCCCATGATCCCCGCCCTCGGCGCGGGCTTGGTCTTCGTGCTCGCCCTGGCGTACGTGCTCGGCCTGCGCGAGCGCCGGCGGCTCGGCGTGCTGACGCTCGACGAGGTGCTGGTGGAGGAGAAGGAGAAGGAGAAGCGGACCGGGACGGTCCTCGTGGGTGCGGCTTCCGGCACCGGCACGGCGCACACCTCCCGCCAGGGTTCCGGCGGAGCCGGCACGCCCGCCGCCGGCCCGGACGCCGGCCCGGACGCCGGCCCCGGCACCGGCGCGGCGGACGAGGAGCCCGGCACCGGCGCGGCGGACGAGGAGCCCGGCCGTGGCGCGGCGGACGAGGAGCCCGGGGGCGGCGCGCGGGTCCTCGACCCGGACCGGCCCACCCTCCGCCCCAGGCTGTACTGGTTCAACGCGCTGCTCACCGTGGCCCTGCTCACCGCCATGATCATGGAGTGGCTGCCGATCCCGGTGCTGTTCCTCCTCGGCGCCGCGCTCGCGCTCACCGTCAACTTCCCGCACATGCCGGACCAGAAGGCCCGGCTCGGCGCCCACGCCGAGAACGTCCTCAACGTCTCCGGCATGGTCTTCGCCGCCGCCGTCTTCACCGGCGTCCTCCAGGGCACCGGCATGGTGGACCACATGGCCGAGTGGGTCGTGGGCAACATCCCCGACGGCATGGGCCCGCACATGGCGCTCGTGACCGGCGTCCTGAGCATCCCGTTCACGTACTTCATGTCCAACGACGGCTTCTACTTCGGCATCCTCCCGGTCCTCGCCGAGGCGGGCCAGGCCCATGGCGTATCGTCCCTGGAGATCGCCCGCGCCTCGATCGTCGGCCAGCCGCTGCACATGTCGAGCCCGCTGGTCCCGGCCGTGTACGTGCTCGTGGGCATGGCGAAGGTCGAGTTCGGCGACCACACCCGGTTCGTGGTCAAGTGGGCGGCGCTGACCTCGGTGGTGGTGCTCGGGGCGGCGTTCCTCTTCGGCACCATCTGATCGACTCCCTGGAGGACGTCCCATGAGGCCCGGCGCGCACCGCGGCTGGCTGCTCCGCCTTGTCATCTGCTTCGTCTTCGCGCAGGCGGCGGTGTCGATGGCCCGGCCCGCCGTCTCCTACCGGGCCCTCGCCCTGGGCGCCGACGAACGGGCCGTCGGCGTCATCGCGGGCGTCTACGCGCTGCTGCCGCTGTTCGCCGCGGTCCCGCTGGGCCGCCGTACCGACCACGGCCGGTGCACGCCCCTGCTGTCCGTGGGAGTGGTGCTCATATCCGGCGGCTGCGCGCTCAGCGGCGCGGCCGGCTCCCTGTGGACGATGGCCCTGTGGAGCGGGGTCATGGGCCTCGGCCACCTCTGTTTCGTCATCGGCGCCCAGTCGCTGGTGGCCCGCCGGTCCGCCCCGCACGAGCAGGACCGCAACTTCGGCCACTTCACCATCGGCGCCTCCCTCGGCCAGCTGATCGGGCCGATCGCGGCGGGTCTCGTCGTCGGCGGCCCGGACATGGCCGGCAGCAGCGCCCTCGCCCTGCTCTGCGCGGGCGCGGTCGCCGCGGTCGCGTTCACCTCGCTGTGGCGCCTGGAACACCGCGCCACGGCACCCGGGCCCCGAACCGGGCCGGGCGGCCGGGTGCCCGTCGCCCGCATCCTGCGCGCCCGGGGCGTGCCCGCCGGCATCCTGGTCAGCCTCGCCGTGCTGTCCGCGAGCGACATCCTCACCGCCTACCTGCCGGTGGTCGGCGAACACCGGGGCATCGCGCCCGCCGTCGTCGGTGTCCTGCTCAGCCTGCGGGCGGCGGCCACCATCGCCTGCCGCCTGGTGCTCACGTCCCTGCTGCGGCTGCTCGGGCGCAGGGCCCTGCTCACCGTGACCTGTCTGCTGGCGGCCCTGCTGTGCGCCGGGATCGCGGTGCCGGTACCGGTGTGGGGGCTCGCGGTGCTGCTCGTCGCCCTCGGCTTCTGCCTCGGGGTGGGGCAGCCGCTGTCGATGACGACGGTCGTCCAGGCCGCCCCCGACGGGGCCCGCTCGACCGCCCTGGCGCTGCGGCTGACCGGCAACCGGCTCGGCCAGGTCGCCGCGCCCGCCGCGGCCGGTCTGGTCGCCGGCGTCGCGGGCGTGGCCGCGCCCTTCGTGATGCTCGGGGCGCTGCTGCTGCTGTCGTCGGGGGTCGCGCTGCGTTCGCCGGGCGGCCCGCGGGGCGGTCAGGAGCCCAGGGCCGTCCCGCGGCCGCGGCGGTCCGGGACCGGTGTGGGCCGGACGGGGGACGTCTGACGGCGCGTCGGGCCGTGCTCCGGCACGGCGCGGGCCGGGTGTGAAAGAGAGTCAGATGAAAGCGCGATTTGTATGAAAATCGTCTGACTCGGAGGAACGTCCATGCCCACGTTGATGCTCCCGCACGCCGCCGGCAGCCGCCTCGGCGTCGCCGCCCTCACGGCCCTCACCGCGGCCGGGGCCACCTGGCTCGCGGCACCGGCCGCCACGGCCGCTCCCGGGGACGGCGCCGACATCAGGGTCCACAATGAGCGCGTGCCCTACGGGGTGTCCAAGGACGACCCCGTGGTCTGCCGGTTCTACCTCGACGCCGCCAACTTCGGTGAGGTGACGAGCGTCGCGTACACCATCCAGGCCCAGCCCCCGCTGCCCACCGCCGCCACCGTGAGCGGCACCATCACCCTCGCCGGAGGCGCCGGGCACACCGACACGCTGGGACTGGCCGACGGCCAGTACCGGCTCGTGTGGACGGTCGCGGGGGGCACCGGGCCCAGGGAGAAGGTCTTCCGCGTCGACTGCGGCGACCCCCGCCAGGGCCCCGAGGGGCAGGGCGGGAGCCCGGGTCAGGGCCCGGGCCAGGGGCAGGGCCAGGCGCAGGGCCAGGGCCAGGGGCAGGGCCCCGAGAGCCAGCAGCAGAACGGCACCGGCGGCCGCGGGGACGACCCGGGCCGTCCGATCGAGGACCGCCAGGACGGGCAGGGCTCCAGCGGCCATGGGGACGCCCCGAAGGGCGGCGTCCACGCCGGCGGCGGCGGTCTCGTCGACACCGCGCAGGCCTTCACCCCGCTGAGCGCGGCCGCCGCCGTGGGCCTGGTGGCCGTGGGCGGCGCGGTCTACGTCCGGTTGATCCGCCGACGCACGCATGGTGCCGCGTAGGCGCGGACGCAGGCCCTGGTACCGGACGCGGGCCTTCCGGCTCATCAGGACGGCCGCGCTGGTGGCCGTCCTGGTGACGGCCGGCGTCCAGTACGGGGGGAACGACGGACCGGCCGCCGACGGCGAGGACCGGCCCCGCCGGGCCGGCCACGCGGCCCCGGAACGCCCGCCGCGTCCGCTGCCCCGCTCCCGGGCCACCACCCTGCGCGTACCGTCCCTGGGGATCGACGCGCCGATCGTCGGACTGCGGCTCGGCCCCGGCCGGGAACTCGGCACCCCACCGCTGGACAGGCCCAGGCTCGTCGGCTGGTACGAGGACGGCCCCACCCCCGGTGAACCGGGCACGGCCGTCGCCGTCGGCCACCGCGACACCCGGACCGGCCCCGCGGTCTTCGCCGGCCTGGAACGCGTGCCCCCCGGCAGCCGGATCGAGGCCCGGCGCGCCGACGGCCGCACCGCCGTCTACACCGTCGACCGGGTCGAGGTCTTCGACAAGGACCGCTTCCCCGACAAGGAGGTGTACGGCGCCCGCGAGCGCCCCGAGCTACGGGTGCTCACCTGCGGCGGATACTTCCACCGCAGGACCGGCTACACCAGCAACGTGGTCGTCTTCGCCCACCTGACCGCCACCCGCTGACCCGGCCGCCCGGGACCGGACCCGCCACCCACCGGGCCCCCTGAACCACCGCGTCCGTTTCCGCGCTCAGCGGACCGGCGTGTCCGATTCCGTCCCGTGTCTTCCCCCCGGGCGCGCACGGTCCGTCGACTTCCGTGCCCCACAGCCCCGTACGACACCGTACGGGGCTGTGGGGCACCAGGCCCTGTCGTCGAACCCCCGCCTGCCTGGCGACGCCATGCACGCTCCCCACTGCCTGAACGGCGTGGGCGGTGCCCCGGCCTTCGGCCGGGGGGACCCCCAGAGCACGCACCTGACGCCGCCAGGCCCGCCCTTCGGGCGGACGGCGGGGGTTCGACGACAGGACCTGCGCCCGAGCGAGCCCCCGGGGACACCGCCCCGGGCTCGTGGAGCACGTGGAGTTCCAGGGCCACGAGGCGCTCGTCCACTTTGACACCGGATCGCGCCCCGCCGTGGTGCCCGAGCTGGAGGCGCCCCGCCCGCAGCCCCGGCCGGTCCGGCGGCGCCGCCGGGACAGCGGGGTCCTCGACCGGCTGCGGGCGAGGGCTGGGCGGGCGGGCGGACCGCCGGACCGGCCGGGCGCGGCGCTCGACGCGCCGCCCGAGCCCGGTCCCGCGACCGCCTCCCCGCAGGGGCGGCTGCCCGGCGACCTCGTGGTCCGCACCACCCCCGACTTCGACCCGCGGCACGGCGCGCAGGTCCCCCTCCTAGTCGACCTCGCCCGCCTGCTCGTCTTCGACCGCCACGGCGAACGGATCTGCCTGGCGCCGGCCCGGCTGCCGGACCTGGACGAGTGACGCCGCCGGCCCCGGCACCCGCCGTCCGCCCCTGGGCCCCGGCACCCGCCGTCCGCCCTTGGAGGGACACCCCTGGGAGTGGCATCGCCGTCCGTCCGCCGCCCGGAAGTGACACCGCCGCACCGCCGGTGCCACCGTGAGGCGTCGCACGGAGGGCACCCCTGGTGCCCAAAAACTATCGGCGCTAGTTTAGGGCGCGGACGACGACGACCGCCCGGAGGGAACACGATGAAGGCACACGACGGCATCTACCTCGACGGTGCCTGGCGCCCCGCCGCCGGCCAGGACGTGATCGAGGTCGTCAACCCGGTGGACGAGCAGATCGTCGACCGCGTCCCGGCCGGCGGCGCCGAGGACGTGGACGCCGCCGTACGGGCGGCCCGCGCCGCCCTCCCGGCCTGGGCCGCGACCCCGCCGGCCGAGCGGGCCGCGCGCCTGGCCGCCCTGCGGGACGTGCTGGCGGCCCGCAAGGACGAGATCGCCGAGACGGTCACCGCCGAGCTCGGCTCGCCGCTGCCCTTCTCCCAGGCGGTCCACGCGGCCGTGCCGATCGCGGTAGCCGGCTCCTACGCCGAGCTGGCCGCGACCCACCCCTTCGAGGAGAAGGTCGGCAACTCGACCGTGTACCAGGAGCCGATCGGCGTGGTCGGCGCCATCACGCCCTGGAACTACCCGCTCCACCAGATCGTCGCCAAGGTCGCCCCGGCCCTCGCCGCGGGCTGCACCGTCGTCCTCAAGCCCGCCGAGAACACCCCGCTGTCCGCCCAGCTCTTCGCGGAGGCGGTGCACGAGGCGGGCGTCCCGGCCGGTGTCTTCAACCTCGTCACCGGCCTCGGCACGGTCGCCGGGCAGGCCCTCGTCGAACACCCCGGTGTCGACCTGGTCTCGTTCACCGGCTCCACGGCCGTCGGCCGGCGGATCGCCGCCACGGCCGGCGCCGCGATCAAGAAGGTGGCCCTGGAGCTCGGCGGCAAGTCCGCCAACGTCATCCTCCCGAGCGCCGACCTCGCCCGGGCCGTCAACGTCGGCGTCGCCAACGTGATGTCCAACTCCGGCCAGACGTGCAGCGCGTGGACCCGGATGCTGGTCCACCGCGACCGGTACGACGAGGCCGTCGCACTGGCCGCGGCCGCCGCCGCCAAGTACGGCGACCGCATCGGCCCCGTCGTCAGCGCCCGGCAGCAGGAGCGGGTGCGGGGGTACATCGAGAAGGGCGTCGCCGAGGGCGCCCGCCTGGTCGCGGGCGGCCCCGACGCCCCGCGCGAGCGTGGCTGGTTCGTCAGCCCGACGGTCTTCGCCGACGTCACCCCGGACATGACCATCGCCCAGGAGGAGATCTTCGGCCCCGTCCTGTCCGTCCTGCGCTACGAGGACGAGGACGACGCCCTGCGCATCGCCAACGGCACGGTCTACGGCCTGGCCGGGGCCGTCTGGGCCGGCGACGAGGCGGAGGCGGTGGCCTTCGCCCGCCGTATGGACACCGGGCAGGTCGACATCAACGGCGGCCGTTTCAACCCCCTGGCGCCCTTCGGCGGTTACAAGCAGTCGGGCGTCGGCCGAGAGCTCGGCGCGCACGGCCTCACCGAGTACCTCCAGACCAAGTCCCTACAGTTCTGAGGAGCTTTTCCGTGGTTCGAGCCGCCGTCCTTCCCGCCGTGGGCGCTCCCCTGGAGATCACCGGGATCGACCTCCCCGACCCCGGGCCCGGACAGGTCCGCGTCCGGCTCGCCGCCGCCGGGGTCTGCCACTCCGACCTGTCCCTGTCCGACGGCACCATGCGCCTCCCCGTCCCCGCCGTCCTCGGCCACGAGGGCGCCGGCACGGTCGTGTCCGTCGGCGAGGACGTCACCCACCTCGCGCCCGGCGACGGCGTCATCCTCAACTGGGCGCCGTCCTGCGGCGCCTGCCACGCCTGCGGGCTGGGCGAGGTGTGGCTGTGCGCCGACGCCCTCAGCGGGTCCGCCGCCGTGCACGCCCGCACCCACGACGGCACCGTGCTGCACCCCGGGCTGAACGTCGGCGCGTTCGCCGAGGAGACCGTCGTCCCCGTCTCCTGCGCCCTGCCCCTGCCGGACGGCATCCCCCTCACGGACGCGGCCCTCCTCGGCTGCGCCGTCCTCACCGGCTACGGCGCCGTCCACCACTCCGCCAAGGTCCGGCCCGGCGAGACGGTGGCCGTGTTCGGTGTCGGCGGGGTGGGCCTGGCGACCCTCCAGGCGGCCCGCATCGCCGGCGCGTCGACGATCGTCGCCGTCGACGTCTCCCCCGAGAAGGAGCACCTGGCCCGCGCGGCGGGCGCCACCGACTACCTCGTCGCCTCCGACACCACCGCCCGCGAGATCCGGGCCCTCACCGGCAAGCAGGGCGTGGACGTGGCCGTCGAGTGCGTGGGCCGCGCGGTCACCATCCGGACCGCCTGGGAGTCGACCCGCCGCGGCGGCCGCACCACCGTCGTCGGTATCGGCGGCAAGGACCAGCAGGTCACCTTCCACGCCCTGGAGCTCTTCCACTGGGGCCGCACCCTCTCCGGCTGCGTCTACGGCAACTGCGACCCCGTCCGGGACCTGCCGGTCCTGGCCGACCACGTCCGGGCGGGCCGGCTGGACCTGGGCTCGCTGGTGACGGAGCGGATCGCCCTGGAGGGCATCCCGGCGGCGTTCGAGAA
Organism: Streptomyces sp. NPDC003248; assembly: GCF_055563235.1. Taxonomy (NCBI): domain Bacteria; kingdom Bacillati; phylum Actinomycetota; class Actinomycetes; order Kitasatosporales; family Streptomycetaceae; genus Streptomyces; species Streptomyces sp. NPDC003248. Next base: position 128,345 of record NZ_JBVHDT010000005.1, read on the forward strand.
CATGCTGGCCGGGAAGGGAGGCCGGGCGCTGGTCGTGTTCTGACCGCCGTCCGGGCCCGGCCCCGCGCACCCCGTCCGCGCCGGGGCCGCCGGGTGCCCGCGGGCCCACCCGGCTCACCGGGGGATACGGGGTGCCCGAGTGCACCGGACCCACCGGGCGCACCGGTGCACGGGGCGTGCCGGTGCGGTGCCGGTGCATGGGCGTACCAGGTACACGGGTGTACCGCGTACATGAGTGCACCCACGCACCGAGCACACGGGGCACCCGCTCTCCCGGCTCACCGGGCAGACCGGTTCCCCGGCCCACCCCCGCCCCCCGCCCCCCCGGCGCTCACGGCGCCACGTCGGACTCCTCGGTGGGCCGCGGCTCCCGCGCCGCGGCCCTCCCCGCCCGCGCCCGCGAGCGCGAACGGGACACCGCCACCCCCGCCAGGCACAGCGCCCCGCCCGCCAGCGTCAGCGGCCCGGGCACCTCGTCCAGGGCCAGCCACGACATCAGCACGACCAGGGCCGGCACGGCGTAGGTGGTCGCGCCCATGCGGCCCGCCGTCGTCCGGGCCAGGGCGTACGCCCAGGTGGTGAAGGCGAGCGCGGTCGGGAAGACGCCCAGGTAGACCATGTTCAGCGTGGCCTGCGCCGGAGCGTCGGCGGCCTCCCGCACCAGCTGCCCGGCGAACGGCAGGCACACCACCGCCCCCACCAGGCAGCCGAAGGTCGTCACCTGCAACGCGCTCGCCGAGCCCAGCGCGGGCTTCTGCGCCACGACCCCGCAGGCGTACGTGACGGCGGCCAGCAGACACAGCGCCACCCCCAGCAGCGAGGAACCGCCCCCGCCCGACATCGACAGCCCCACCGTCACCGCACCCGCGAACGACACCGCCATGCCGGCCAGCAGCCTCGGCGGCGGCCGGTCGCCCAGCAGCCGCGCCCCGAGCAGCGCGATGAGCAGCGGCCCGACGTTCACCACCAGGGCGGCGGTCCCCGCGTCCACCTCCCGTTCACCCCAGTTCAGCGCCACCATGTACAGGCCGAACCACAGCACGCCCGACACGGCGATCCCCCGCCACGCCGCCCGCGGCGGCCACCCCTCCCGCCGTACGAGCCAGATCACCCCCAGCGTCAGCGCCCCGGCCAGCAGCCGGCCGAGCGCCAGGGCGCCCGGCGAGTACACGTGCCCGGCGCTGCGGACCGAGACGAAGGCCGACGCCCACAGCACGACGGTGACCGTGGCCGCACCGGCGGCGAGCAGTTCCGGACGACGAGGGGTGTTCATCACGCTCCTGAGATGAGGAAGCCGGGGATGGGGCGGCCGGCGGGGTACGGACGGTTGGTCCGGCTCCTCCCCGGTCGGGCCGTTCGGTGCGGTCCTCCCGGTGGATGGTGCCAGAGACGCCGGGGCTCGAGCCGGAGCGACTGGTGGGAGGCGGGCCGAAGGGGCCGGTGGGGTCGGGCCGGAAGGGCTGGTGGGGGTCGGGCCGGAATGGCTGGTGGGGGTCGGCCGGAGTGGTCCGGTGGGGAGGCCGGCCGAAAAGGTCGGTGTGGTCGGGCAGTCGGTCGGGGCGCCGGGGCCCGGTGGGGGGCGGGCCGAAGTGGTCGGTGGGGTCGGGCGGCCGGTCAGGTCGCCCGGGGCCGGGGGAGGGCCGGCCGAAGTGGTCGGTGGAGGCGGGCCGAAGTTGTCAGTGCGGTCGGGCGGAGTGGTCGATGGGGAGGCGGACCAAAAATGGTCGGTGCGGTGCGGCGGCCGGTCGTCGGTGCGGTGCGGTCGGTGCGGTCGGATGGAGTGGTTGGTGGGGAGGCGGGCCAAAAATGGTCGGTGCGGTCGGTGCGGTCGGTCCGGGTCCCCGGAGAGGGTGCGGTCGGTGCGGTCGGTGCGGTCGGTGTCGCCGGGCAGTCGGTGGGGTCGCCGGGGCCGGGCCGGAGCCGTCGGTGCGGGCGGGCCGCCGCCGGTGGGTGCGGGCGGTGCCGCCGTCAGCGCAGTGTCCTCGCGTCGATGCCCAGCAGTTCGGCCAGCGCGCGCTCGCCCGCCGACGTCACCCGCACCGCCCGCTCGGAGCCGATGCGCTCGCACCAGCCCGTGTCGAGGGCGTGCCGGCACAGGGCCGCGCCCGCGGTGCCGGCGAGGTGCGGCCGGCGCTCGGTCCAGTCCAGGCAGGCCCGGGCCAGCGGGCGGCGGCCCGCGCGGTCGAGGGTGATGCCGGCCCCCTCGAACCACCGCAGCCCCGCGTCCGTCAGCGCGAACCCGGTGTCCTGGAGCAGCAGCCCGCGCGCGGTGAACGCGTCGGTGAGCGCGATGCCGAGCCGTCCGGCCAGATGGTCGTAGCAGGTCCGGCCGCGGGCCATCGCGGACCCGGCGCTCGACGCGCGCAGGCTCCGGGGCCCCGCGACGTCGCCGGGGGCGACCTGCGCGGCCAGGTCCTCCACCAGCTGGGCGATCCGCGCGTCGGCCAGCCGTACGTACCGGTGCCGCCCCTGCCGCTCCTCGGTGAGCACGCCGCCGGCGACCAGCTTGCCGAGGTGCTCGCTCAGCGTCGACGCGGCGACGCCCGCGTGCCGGGCCAGTTCGCCCGCGGTCCAGGCCCGGCCGTCGAGCAGCGCGAGGAGGCACGCGGCGCGCGTCTCGTCGGCGATCAGCCCGGCCAGCCGGGCCAGCAGCGGTGCCCGGGGGTCCCTGGTGGTCATGGCTCCCAGCATGGGACACGGACGGTTCGGCGTGCGCCGCAGCGTGTCCGCCGCCGTGTGCTCCCCGGCGTGCCCCCCGTCCGTGGCGGGGCCCGTCGTGCGGCTACGCCGTCCGCCGCACCTGCTCGTACTGCTGGGCCAGCCCGTCCAGCAGCGCGGTGAGGCCCGCCTCGAAGGCCCGTTCGTCGATCTTCTCCTGCTGCTCGGCCAGCAGGTGGGCCTGGCCGAGGTGAGGGTAGTCGGCCGGGTCGTACGCGCTCGCGTCGCCCACGAAACCGCCCGCGAAGGAGCCGAGCGCGGAGCCCATGATGAAGTACCGCATCAGCGCGCCGATCGAGGTGGCCTGCGCGGGCGGCCAGCCGGCGTCGACCATCGCGCCGTAGACGGCGTCGGCGAGCCGCAGCGCGGCCGGGCGGCGGCCGGGGCCGCGCGCGAGGACGGGGACGATGTTGGGGTGGTCGCGCAGGGCGGCCCGGTAGGAGACGGCCCAGTCGTGCAGCGCGGTCCGCCACTCCCGCCCGTCCTCGAACATCGACAGGTCGACCCGGGCGCTCACGGAGTCGGCGACCGCCTCCAGGATCTCGTCCTTGGTCCGGAAGTGGTTGTAGAGCGAGGGCCCGCTCACCCCCAGCTCGGCGGCGAGCCGCCGCGTGGAGAGGCCCGCGAGCCCCTCCGCGTCGACGAGCGCGCGGGCCGTCTCGACGATGCGGTCGGTGCTCAGGAGGGGCTTGCGCGGTCGGGCCATGGCGCACATAGTAGGGCTGCACCCAGAAACTAGCAGTGCTAATTTAAATGTACGGCTTTCAAGTGAGGTGGTCTCGTGGTGTACCTGGGGCTCAGCGAGGAGCAGGAGGCCGTGCGCCGCCTCGCCCGCGATCTCGTGGAACGGGAGATCGCCCCGCACGCCGTCGCCTGGGACCGCGCCGAGGAGGTCGACCGGGGCATCGTGAAGAAGCTCGGCGAGGTCGGCTTCCTGGGCCTGACGATCGACGAGGAGTACGGCGGCTCCGGCGGTGACCACCTCGCGTACTGCCTGGTCACGGAGGAGCTGGGGCGCGGCGACTCGTCGGTGCGCGGCATCGTCTCCGTGTCCCTGGGGCTGGTCGCCAAGTCGATCGCGGCCTGGGGCGACGAGGAGCAGAAGCGGCGGTGGCTGCCGCAGCTCACCTCCGGCGCGTCCGTCGGCTGCTTCGGCCTGACCGAGCCCGGCACCGGCTCCGACGCGGGGAACCTGACCACCCGCGCGGTCCGCGACGGCGCCGACTACGTCCTGAACGGCACCAAGACGTTCATCACGAACGGCACCTGGGCCGACGTCGTCCTGCTGTTCGCCCGCTCCACCGACGCCCCCGGCCACAAGGGCGTCTCCGCCTTCCTGGTGCCGGCCGACACGCCGGGCCTGACCCGCCGTACCCTGCACGGCAAGCTCGGCCTGCGCGGCCAGGCCACCGCCGAGCTGGTCCTCGAGGACGTGCGGGTGCCCGCCGCCGCGCTGCTCGGCGAGGAGGGCAGGGGCTTCTCCGTCGCCATGTCGGCCCTGGCCAAGGGGCGTATGTCGGTCGCGGCGGGCTGCGTCGGGATAGCCCAGGCCGCGCTGGACGCGGCCGTGCGGTACGCGGGCGAGCGCGAGCAGTTCGGCAAGCCCATCGCCGGGCACCAGCTCGTGCAGGAGCTGATCAGCGACATCGCCGTCGACGTGGACGCCGCCCGGCTGCTGACCTGGCGGGTCGCGGACCTGATCGACCGGGGGCTGCCGTTCGCCGTCGAGTCCTCCAAGGCCAAGCTCTTCGCCTCGGAGGCCGCCGTCCGGGCCGCCAACAACGCCCTCCAGGTCTTCGGCGGCTACGGCTACATCGACGAGTACCCGGCGGGCAAGCTGCTGCGCGACGCCCGCGTGATGACCCTCTACGAGGGCACGAGCCAGATCCAGAAGCTGGTGATCGGCCGCGCGCTGACGGGGGTCTCGGCCTTCTGAGTAGCCGTCGCCGCCGTCTGAGTACGACGGCGGATGCGGCCGCCGGCCGCGCCCGCCGAAGCTTCTCCCCATGAGTGACACACCGGTCAAGCAGCAGAGCACGGCGGCCTTCTACGGCCAGGCCGTCGCCTCGTTCGCCGTCGCCATGGCGGCCACCGCCCTCGGCATCTACCGGCTGGACACGGACGCGTGGGTGCGGGCGTTCCTCGCGGTCGCGGTCCTGTACCTGGTGACCTCCGCCTTCACCCTGGCGAAGGTGGTCCGGGACCGGCAGGAGGCCGGCCGGATCGTCAGCCGCGTCGACCAGGCCCGCCTGGAGAAGCTCCTCGCCGAGCACGACCCGTTCGCCGAGAAGCTCTGACCCCGGCCCCGCCCCCGCGGCTCACACGGGCACACTAAGCGACCGCTCACCTTCGGCGGTATGGTGGAGCTCCTGTACCGAGAGGGGCGAACGAGCGATGAGTACGGCTCAGGAGACGGCCGGCGGCGAGGTCGAGCCGTGGGAGGAGGTCACTCCCGACGCGGCCCGGCGACTGCTCGTCGCCGCCGTGGAGGCCTTCGCCGAGCGTGGCTACCACGCGACGACGACCCGCGACATCGCGGGGCGCGCGGGCATGAGCCCGGCCGCCCTCTACATCCACTACAAGACGAAGGAGGAGCTCCTCCACCGCATCAGCCGCATCGGCCACGACCGTGCGCTGAACATCCTGCGCACCGCGGCCCGCGGTGACGGCAGCGCGGCGCAGCGGCTCGCGGACGCGGTGAGCTCCTTCGTCCGCTGGCACGCCGGGCGGCGCACCACCGCGCGGGTCGTGCAGTACGAGCTGGACGCCCTGGGCCCGGACGCCCGTGCCGAGATCCTCGCGCTGCGCCGGCAGGTGGACGCCGAGGTGCGCGGGATCATCGAGGAAGGGGTCGCGGCGGGCGAGTTCGAGGTGCTCGACGTGCACGGCACGACCCTCGCCGTGCTGTCCCTGTGCATCGACGTGGCCCGCTGGTTCAACGTGAACGGCCCGCGCACGCCCGACGAGGTCGGCGCGCTCTACGCCGACCTCGTGCTGCGGATGGTGGGGGCGGCGGCGAAGTAGCCCCGCCGCCGCGCGGGGCTCAGAGGTAGTAGCGGGACACCGACTCCGCCACGCACACCGGCTTGTCCCCGCCCTCGCGCTCCACGGTGAAGGCGACGGCGACCTGGACGCCGCCGGGGACGTCGTCCACGGCGGTGACCGTGGCGGTGGCCCGCAGCCGGGAGCCGACCGGGACGGGGGAGGGGAAACGCACCTTGTTCGTCCCGTAGTTGACGCCCATCTTCACGCCCTCGACCGAGATCAGCTGCGGTCCGAACAGCGGCAGCAGGGAGAGGGTCAGATAGCCGTGCGCGATGGTGGTGCCGAAGGGCCCGGCGGCGGCCTTCTCCGGGTCGACGTGGATCCACTGGTGGTCACCGGTGGCCTCCGCGAAGAGATCGATCCGCTTCTGGTCGATCTCCAGCCAGTCCGTGTACCCCAGCCGCTCGCCGACCGCCGCCCTCAGGTCGTCGGCGGACGTGAAGATCCTCGGCTCTGCCATGTCTGCGGCCTCTCTCGCGTCACGAAGTCACCTCTAAGCGACTGCTTAGCATGGTAGGTCGGGAGAGGCCTGTCAACGGACCCGGGTGCCGCCCGGCGGGTCGGTAGGCTTCGAGAGGTGCCCCAGATCCCAGAGAAGATCCACGAACTCACGGTCGGCCAGCTCGCCGCCCGCAGCGGCGCCGCCGTCTCCGCCCTGCACTTCTACGAGTCCAAGGGGCTCATCAGCAGCCGCCGCACCCCGGGCAACCAGCGGCGCTACTCCCGCGACACGCTCCGCCGCGTGGCCTTCGTCCGCGCCGCCCAACGCGTCGGCATCCCCCTCGCCACGATCCGCGAGGCCCTCGCCGAACTCCCCGAGGAGCGCACCCCCACCCGTGAGGACTGGGCCCGCCTCTCCGAGGCCTGGCGGACCGAACTCGACGAGCGCATCAAGCGGCTCAACCGCCTCCGCGACCACCTGACCGACTGCATCGGCTGCGGCTGTCTCTCCCTCGACACCTGCGTGCTGTCCAACCCCGACGACACCTTCGGCCAACGCCGGTCGGGCTCCAGCCTGCTGGCAGGCCCCACGGACACCGAGCAGCGCGCGAAGACCCCCACGACCACCGCCCCGCCCCCCACGAACGGCTGCGCCTGACAGCCCGAGCCCGCGCGCCGCCCGGCCGCGCACCGCTCCGTCCAGCCGCGGGCATACGTGCCGCGGGGCGGCACGGGTGGGCGCGGCGGCACCCCGCCGGCGCCGGGCCGCGCGATCCCCCCCCCCGAGCCCCGACACCGGGCACCGCCCCGCCCGGGACCCCGCACTCACCCGGCGCGGCTCACCCCGAGCACGCCCCTACTCGTACTCCGTACCGCCCTTCCGCGTCAGATACGCCGCACTCACCGCCTTCACGATCGCCCGCCCGCCGGTCACCGCGCTGTACCGCTCCACGGCCGGCCGTACCACCACGCCCTCCCTCAGATGCAGCCCGCGCCCGGACACCGTCTCCCGTCCGTTCGCCAGCTCCAGCACCCGTGCGCTGTCGTAGGGGCCCACGAACAGCTGTGGCACCAGGGGCAGTTCGTTCCGCAGAGCCGACACCTCCGCCGTGTCCAGCCACCGCACCGCGCCCCCGATCTCCGCGGACACGTCGAACACGGCGTAGCCGAGGGTGTCCCGGCGGCCGTCGGCGCCATAGGTGAGGTCCTGCACGCCCGCCCCGTACACCTCGCCGAAGACGCCGACCCGCCGGGCGCCGAGCCGCTCGGCGATCCGCGCCGCCGCCTCGGCGACACCGTGCAGCCGCACGGCCCGCCAGTACAGGTTCCCCGGGTCCTCCTTCAGCGCCAGCGACCGCGCGCCGAAACCCTTCGAGGAGACGGACACCCGCCCCTCGTCCGCGACGTACGTCAGCAGACACGCCGACCCGTGCAGCTTCTCGGTGACCACCACCGGCTCGCCGGGCCGGAAGACGTCGGGGTAGCGCTGGACGTTCTCGATGTCGACCCACGGCAACAGCTCCGGTGCCGGTTCGACCTCCCCGTTCATCGTCGGCGGGACCGGTGGCACCCACTTGGTGATGCCGAGCCGCTCGGCGAAGTCGGTGCCCTCCGCCGCCGCCCGCGCGAGGTCGACGTCCGCCAGCGCCTTCGGCCGGCACACGATGCCCTGCGACAGCTCGCCCCGCAGCCGTACGGCCTTGACCCGGTCCGCGTTGCCGCCCGCCAGCCGCCCGGTCAGCCCCAGTTCCTCGATGAGCCCGGCCGGGAGCACCGCCTGCTCGGGGATGTAGACCGCCGGCTCGCCGGTGCGGTAGGCGCCCTTGGCGACGACGGCCCGGTACAGGCCGACCTGGGCCAGTTCGAGGGCGTCGGCGTTGGGGTGGTCATGGACGGTCAGCACTTCGGCGGTGACGCGCAGCGTCGACATGCGGTGGCTCCTTCAGGACCTCAGGGACGTCTCATCGCCCCCACTGTGGCCACGGCAAAGGGGTGGAGCGACCCGTTTAGCCGCTGCTAACGTCGTCCCCTTCGGCCCACCGCGCCTGCCGGGCCCACCGCGCCTGCCGGGCCTGTCACGCCCGTCGGGCCTGCCGCGCCCGTGGGGCTTGCCGCGCCCGCTGGGACCGCCGCGACGGTCTCCGCCGCCGCCCGAGCCGCCGCCTCCAGGGTCAGCGGTACCGCCGTACCGTCGGCCGCGCCCCGCGCCCCGCGCCCCGCCCCACGCCCCGCGTGCCGTTCCGACGCACCCGCGCCATGTCCCGATGGTGACAGCCGCCCCGGGCGGGGACCGGCGGCAAGGGGCCGCGGGGCGACACGCGGGACGGTGACACGGCGGGGTGCGGTGACACAGGGGTGCGGCGTCCCCGACGCACCCCCGTCGTCCTCTCAGGCCGACACCAGCAGTCGTCCGCCGCGCCGGGCGTACGTCAGCGCGTCGGGCGTGAGCACGGGCCGCGGCACGAGTATCCCGCAGTCCGTGCAGACCGGACCCGCCGACGGCTCGTGGTCCAGGCCGTACTTCCACACCAGCCGCTCGCCGCCGCACACCGGGCAGCCGGAGCCCGGCACGCGCTCCAGCGCGGCGATCAGCCGGCGCAGTACCTCGGCCAGCGGCTCACGGGGGTGCACCCGCGGGTCGTCGCACCACGCCACACCGAAACCGCCCCAGGTCAGCCGGTGCCAGTCGTCCACACTGCCGGGCCTGCGCAGCCCGTCGTGCTTCTCCTTCCTGCGGCGCTCGGCGAACTCGACCTCGTAGGCCAGCCACACCGCACGCGCCTCCTCCAGCTCCTCCAGCGCGGCCACGAGCCGCGCCGGGTCGGGGGAGCGGTCCTCGGGGCCGAAACCGGCCCGGGAGCAGAGATGGTCCCAGGTCGCCCTGTGGCCGTAAGGGGCGAACCGTTCAAGGCACTTGCGCAGTGAGTACCGCCGCAGCGCCAGATCGCACCGCGGGTCGCGCACCTGTCTCGCCAGACTCCGGAAACCGGCCATCGCCTTGCACCTCCGTCACATCTGCACCTGCACTTCGGTCACTTCGGCGTGCATCGCGCGGACTTCGCACGACGTCGTCGAATAGACGTATCGACACGCGATTCGGCTCCCCTCGGCTCCGTCCGATGTCCGGTGCCGTCCCACGAGCCGGATGAGGCGACTCCCAAAAGTGACGCATGTTCATCTTCAATCCCGGGGATACCGGCGGTAACCTTCCGGCCACCCCCGTCGCGAGGAGCTGCCGATGCCACGGCGAACCCCACGCACCGCCCTCGACGAACTGAGAACTCCCGGCAGATTCCCCGGGTTCCTGAAGACCGCATCCGTATGCGTCCTGTTGGCCGGTCTTTTGACACCTCTTTCCCCGGCGGCGGCGGTCGCCGGGGCGCCCCGCTCCGCCGCGGCCGCCGAGGCCGAGGCCGTGGCCGCGGCCGCGAACGACCACTGCGGCGGCCAGTGTTCCGACATCCTGCCGCCCGGCGAGAACGGCAACGCCACCCTCGCCCAGATCCTGCTCCACCAGGCCTTCGGCACCCAGCCCGCGCACGCCGAGGACCAGCTCGGCCCCTACGCCGCCCTGGCCAAGGGCCAGTCCACCCTCACCAACGCCACGATCAACACGTTCTTCAACGACGCGTCGTTCGGGGTTCCCGCCGATCAAGTCGCCTCCACCGTCAGTCCCGCCGGCCGCGGCGACGTCACGATCGTCCGCGACAAGAAGACGGGCGTCCCGCACATCACCGGTACCACCAGGTACGGCACCGAGTTCGGTGCCGGCTATGCCGCGGCCGAGGACCGGCTGTGGCTCATGGACGTCCTCCGGCACGTCGGCCGCGGTCAGCTCACCTCCTTCGCGGGCGGCGCCGCCTCCAACCAGGGGCTGGAGCAGCAGTTCTGGCGCAACGCCCCCTACACCGAGGCCGACCTCCAGGCCCAGATCGACGAGGCCGTGGCCGGCAACGGCGCCCGCGGGCAGCAGGCCCTGGCCGACGCCGAGGCCTACCTGGACGGCATCAACGCCTACATCGACGCCTCCGACAGCGGCCGCTACTTCCCCGGTGAATACGTCCTGACCGGTCACAAGGACTCAATCACCAACGCCGGGACCATCGACCCGTTCACCGTCACCGACCTGGTGGCGCTGGCCTCGGTGGTCGGCGCCCTCTTCGGCTCCGGCGGCGGGGGCGAGGTCGCCAACGCGATCTCCCTGCTGGCGGCGCAGGAACGGTACGGCGTGGAGGAGGGCACCGAGGTCTGGGAGTCCTTCCGCGAACGCGACGACCCCGAGGCCGTCACGACCCTCCACGACGGCAGCAGCTTCCCCTACGCCGTCCGGCCCGAGGACCCGCAGGGCCTGGCGCTGCCCGACGCCGGCTCGGTGACCGAGGAGCCGCTGGTGTACGACCGCACCGGCAGCGCGGCCGCCGCCACCGCGACGACCGCCTCCGCCACGGCCGCCGCCACCGCCCTCGCCTCCGCCCGGCGCGGCATGTCCAACGCCCTCGTGGTCGGCGGCGACCACACCGCGAGCGGCCACCCGATCGCCGTCTTCGGCCCGCAGACCGGCTACTTCGCCCCCCAACTGCTGCTGCTCCAGGAGATCCAGGGTCCCGGCATCAGCGCCCGCGGCGCCTCCTTCGCGGGCCTGAGCATGTACGTCGAGCTCGGCCGCGGCCAGGACTACGCGTGGAGCGCCACCACCTCGGGCCAGGACGTCATCGACACCTACGCAGTCGAGCTCTGCCAGGACGACCACCACTACCTGTACCGCGGCACCTGCACGGCGATGGAGAAGGTCGAACAGAAGAACGCCTGGACGCCGACCACGGCCGACGGCACCGCGGCCGGCTCGTACACGATGCGCGTCTGGCGCACCGCGTACGGCCCCGTCACCCACCGGGCGACGGTCGGCGGCACGAAGGTCGCCTACACCACCCTGCGCTCGTCCTTCCTGCACGAGGTCGACTCCATCATCGGCTTCCAGATGCTCAACGACCCCGGACACGTCACGAGCCCGCAGACCTTCCAGACCGCGGTGCAGCACATCAACTACACCTTCAACTGGTTCTACGCCGACGCCGAACACACCGCGTACTACAACAGCGGCGACAACCCGGTGCGCGCGACCGGAGTCGACGCCGATCTCCCGGCGTGGGCGCGGTCCGCGTACGAGTGGCGGAACTGGGACCCGGCGACCAACACGGCCGAGTACACCCCGGCCTCGGCGCACCCCCACTCCATCGACCAGGACTACTACATCTCCTGGAACAACAAACAGGCCGATGACTACGCGACCGCGCCCTGGGGCGACGGGTCCGTGCACCGCGGCGACCTCCTGGAGACCCGGGTGAAGAAGCTGGTCCAGGCCGGCGGCGTCACCCGTGCCGCCCTGGTGAAGGCCATGGCGGACGCGGCCCTCACCGACCTGCGCGCCGAGGACGTCCTGCCCGACCTGCTGAAAGTGATCAACAGCTCGCCGGTCACCGACACCACCGCCGCGTCGGCCGTGAGCAAGCTCCAGGCCTGGCTGACCGCCGACGGCAAGCGCACGGAGACCACGGCCGGTTCGAAGACGTACGCCGACGCCGACGCGATCCGCATCCTGGACGCCTGGTGGCCGCTGCTGGTGCGGGCCGAGTTCGAACCGGGTCTCGGCACGGGGCTGTACACCGCGTTCACCGCCAACCTGCCCGTCGACGAGACCCCGTCGGCCGCCCACGGCCCGACCGGCGCGCACGCCGGGAGCGCCTTCCAGTACGGCTGGTGGAGTTATGTCGACAAGGACATCCGGGCGGTGCTCGGCGAACCGGTGCAGGGCCCGCTGGCGCGCACGTACTGCGGCGGCGGCAGCCTCAGCGCCTGCCGGGACGTCCTGATCACCACGCTGAAGACGGCGGCCGGCCGGACCGCGGCCCAGGTCTACCCCGGTGACGACCTCTGCGCGGCGGGCGACCAGTGGTGCGCCGACTCGATCGTCCAGCGCGCCCTCGGCGGCATCGAGCACGGCGCCGTCAGCTGGCAGAACCGGCCCACCTACCAGCAGGTCGTGGAGTTCACCGCACACCGCTGAACCCACGCCGGGGCCGGGGCCCGTGGCGGGCCGTGTCGTCGCGGACACGGCCCACCACGGGTACCGCCCCGGCCCGCTCACCCGTACAGCAGGTACCCGCTCCGCAGCCGCCGGAAAGCGGCCAGTTCCTCCTGCCAGCCCGCCACCACCTCGTCCACGTCCGCGCCCGCGTCGATCGCCGTGCGCACCCGGGCGGACCCCGTCAGCCGGTCGATCCAGTGGTCCGGGCGCCACGCGAAGCCGCTCCAGACCCGCTTGGCCGTCACCAGCAGGGCGACACCGGTACGGACGGGGTCGAAGGCGTCCCGGTCGCGCACATGGATCTGCACCCCGCCCACGGTCCGGCCCCGGAACTTGTCGAAGGACGGCGTGAAGTACGCCTCCCTGAAGTCCGCCCCGGGCAGCTCCAGTCCGTTCACGGCGGCCGCCCACCGCCCGTCGATCCCCTCCGCGCCGAGCAGTTCGAACGGCCGGGTGGTGCCCCGCCCCTCCGACAGGTTCGTCCCCTCGAACAGACAGGTCCCCGCGTACACGAGGGCCGTGTCCGGGGTCGGCATGTTCGGGCTCGGCGGCACCCACGGCAGCCCCGACGCGTCGTACCACTGCGACCGCCGCCACCCGGTCATCTCCACGGTGTCCAGCTCCACCGGCGCCTCCAGGAACTCCCCGTTGAACAGCCGGGCCAGCTCCGCGACCGTCATGCCGTGCGCCTGCGCGATCGGCCGCCGCCCGACGAAGCTCGCGAACTCCGGCCGCAGCACCGGCCCCAGCGCCGTCCGCCCGGTCACCGGGTTCGGCCGGTCCAGCACCACGAACCGCAGGCCCGCCAGGCGCGCCGCCGCCATGCAGTCGTACAGCGTCCAGATGTACGTGTAGAAGCGGGCGCCGACGTCCTGGACGTCGAAGACGACCGTGTCGACGCCGGACGCGGCGAAGACGTCCGCGAGCGGCCGGCCGCTCCTGAGGTACGTGTCGTACACGGGCAGCCCGGTCGCCGGATCGTCGTACCGGCCCTCGGAGCCGCCCGCCTGCGCGGTGCCCCGGAAGCCGTGCTCGGGACCGAAGACGGCCGTGAGACGGACACGGGGGTCGGCGTGCATCACGTCGACCACGTGCCGGACGTCTCGGGTGACACCGGTGGGGTTGGTGACCACGCCGACGCGCGCTCCGCGCAGCAGGGCGTACCCGTCGTCGGCGAGGCGTTCGAAACCGGTTCTCGGCCGCCCGTGGCGCTCGGCGGCGTCGGCGCGGGACGCGGGCAGGGACGCCACGGCGGTGGCGGCGAGGAGACCCCGTCGGGAGAGGCACATGGAGGATGTGTCCCGCGTCCACCCTTCCCTGCAACATACCGACCGGTTAGTCTGACGCGACAGCAGAGCCGACGCACGCCGTGCCGCGCACGCCCGTCCGGGCACGCCGTGTCCTGCGGCAGTCGTGTCGTGCCGTGCCGCAGTCGTGTCGCAGTCGCGTCGAAGGAGACCGATGGTGCAAGCCGTGCAGGGTGCCGGAGTCGTCGTCACCGGAGCCGGAGGCGGCATAGGCGCCGCCCTCGCCCGCCGCTTCGCCGCCGAGGGAGCCCGCGTCGTCGTCAACGACCTGGACGCCGACCGGGCGAAGGCGGTCGCCGACGAGATCGGCGGCACCGCCCTCCCCGGCGACGCCTCCGCGATCGTCGCCGAGGCCCGGGACGCCCTCGGCGGCACCGTCGACGTCTACTGCGCCAACGCGGGCGTCGCCTTCGACGGCGCCGACGCCGGAGCGCCGCTCGACGAGCGCGCCTGGACGGTGTCCTGGGACGTCAACGTCATGGCCCACGTCCGCGCCGCCCACGCCCTGCTCCCGGACTGGCTGGAGCGCGGCGCCGGCCGCTTCGTCTCCACCGTCTCCGCCGCCGGACTGCTCACCATGATCGGCGCGGCCGCCTACAGCGTCACCAAGCACGGCGCGTACGCCTTCGCCGAGTGGCTGTCGCTGACCTACCGCCACCGCGGGATCAAGGTCCACGCCATCTGCCCGCAGGGCGTGCGCACCGACATGCTCGACGCCGCCGGCAGCGCGGGCGACCTGGTGCTCAGGGCGACCGCGATCGCACCGCAGGCGGTGGCCGACGCCCTGTTCCAGGGCATCGAGGAGGACCGCTTCCTGATCCTCCCGCACCCCGAGGTCGCCGGGTACTACCAGGCCCGCGCCGCCGACCCCGAGCGCTGGCTGGCGACCATGAACCACATCCAGCAGAAGTGGGAGACCGCACGGTGACCGCGTCACGCTACGCAGCCCAGCCCTGGCTGGCCCTCCTCGACGAGGCCCAGCGCGCCCCCGTCGACCCCGACGTGTCCCTGGTCCACGCCCTGCGCCGGGCCGTCGCCGAGGCCCCGGAGCGCACCTTCCTCACCTACTTCGACGGACGGATCGGCTACCGCGAGGCGGACGAGCTGAGCGACTCGATCGCCGGCCACCTGGCCGCCCGCGGCCTGGAGCGCGGCGACCGGGTCGCCGTCCTGCTCCAGAACTCCCCGCACTTCGTCCTCGCCGTCCTCGGCGCCTGGAAGGCGGGCGCGACCGTCGTCCCGGTCAACCCGATGTACAAGGCGGGGGAGGTGGCCCACGTCCTGCGGGACGGCGAGGTCGCCGCGCTGGTCTGCTCGGACCGCGCCTGGGAGTCGTACCTGCGCGACACGGCCGCCGACTCGCCGGTGCGGATCGTGCTCACGGGCTGCGAGCTGGACTTCCAGACCCGGGGCGACACGCGCGTGCTCACCTTCGAACGGCTCCCGCAGGCGCCGGACGCCGACGACCTCACCGCCGTCGCCCGCGCCGGCCACCGGGCCCCCGAGGACCGCGCCCCGGCCGCCTCCGACGCCGCGCTGATCAGCTACACCTCCGGCACCAGCGGCACCCCCAAGGGCGCCGTCAACACCCACGCCAACATCATGCACAACGCCGAACGGCAGCGCACCGGCCTGCGCCTGCCCGAGGCGCCCGTCTACTACGCGCTCGCGCCCCTCTTCCACATCACCGGCATGGTCTGCCAGCTCGCCGCCTGCGTGAACAGCGTCGGCACGCTCGTGCTGACCTACCGGTTCGAGGCGGGCGTCGTCCTGGAGGCGTTCGCCGAGCACCGCCCGCACTACACCGTCGGCCCCTCCACGGCGTTCATGGCGCTGGCCGCCCACCCGGACGTCACCCGCGACCACTTCTCCTCCTTCGTCAACATCTCCTCCGGCGGCGCCCCGCTGCCGCCGGCCCTGGTGGAGAAGTTCCGGGCGGGCTTCGGGCCGTACCTCCGCAACGGCTACGGCCTGACCGAGTGCACCGCCCCCTGCGCCTCCGTCCCGCCGCACCGGGAGGCGCCGGTCGACCCGGTGTCGGGGACGCTCGCGGTCGGCGTGCCCGGCCCCGACACCGTCGTACGGATCGTCGACGACCGGGGCGAGGAGGTGCCCTTCGGGGAGCAGGGCGAGATCGTCGTGAGCGGGCCGCAGGTCGTGCCCGGCTACTGGCGGCGCCCCGACGCCACCGCCGACACCTTCCCCGGCGGCGAACTGCGCACCGGCGACATCGGCTTCATGGACGAACAGGGCTGGCTCTACGTCGTCGACCGCAAGAAGGACATGATCAACGCGTCCGGCTTCAAGGTCTGGCCGCGCGAGGTCGAGGACGTGCTGTACACCCACCCGGCGGTGCGCGAGGCGGCCGTCGTCGGGGTGCCCGACGGCTACCGGGGGGAGACCGTCAAGGCGTACATCAGCCTGCGCCCGGGCGCCGACACGGACCCGGACGAACTCGCGGTGTACTGCAAGGAGAGACTGGCCGCCTACAAGTACCCGCGACAGGTGGAGATCCTGCCCGACCTGCCCAAAACGGCGAGTGGCAAGATCCTCCGTCGGGAACTGCGTTCCCGCGCGCACGACAGCCGGTGAGGCAGAAGCCCGGACAGCATCGAGAAAGGCAGGTGGCGGCAGTGCCCAGGACGACGGACGGTGACGGGACACCCGTGCCGCAGCGGCTGCTGGCCGCCGCCACCCGGCTCTTCGCCGAGCGGGGCTACGACCGCACCTCCGTGCAGGAGATCGTCGAGGCGGCCGGCGTCACCAAGGGGGCGCTCTACCACTACTTCGGCTCCAAGGACGACCTCCTGCACGAGGTGTACGCGCGCGTGCTGCGCGTCCAGCAGGAGCGGCTGGACGCCTTCGCCGGCGCCGACGAGCCGATCGAGAAGCGGCTGCGGGACGCGGCGGCGGACGTCGTCGTCACGACGATCGAGAACCTCGACGACGCGTCGATCTTCTTCCGCTCGATGCACCACCTGAGCCCCGAGAAGAACAAGCAGGTCCGTGCCGAGCGCCGCCGCTACCACGAACGCTTCCGCGCCCTGGTCGAGGAGGGCCAGCAGGCCGGGGTGTTCTCCACGGCGACCCCCGCCGACCTGGTCGTGGACTACCACTTCGGCTCGGTCCACCACCTGTCGACCTGGTACCGCCCCGACGGGCCGATGAGCCCCCAGGAGGTCGCCGACCACCTGGCCGACCTCCTGTTGCGCGCCCTGCGCCCGTAGCGGGCGGCGGCTCGCATCGCCCCCGCCGCCCCTTCCCGTCCCGTACCTGGGGGCTCACGCCCCCAGACCCCCGTTTCGGCCCTGGACGGGCCTCGTCCTCAAACGCCGGACGGGCTGTGTTCGCCCGCCCTTGTTCCGAGCGAGTCGGGTGGTGGGTGGGCACGGGCCGGGGGTCCGGGGGCGGAGCCCCCCGGGTCGGGACGGGAAGGGGCGGCGGGGGCGAGGAACCCCCGGCCGCCCCCGGACGGTCACGCGTACTTCTTCAGCTCCCGCCGCGCCAGCGACCGCTGGTGCACCTCGTCCGGCCCGTCGGCGAGCATCAGCGTCCGCGCCCCGGCGTACAGCTCGGCCAGCGGGAAGTCCTGGCTCACCCCGCCCGCGCCGTGCAGCTGGATCGCCCGGTCGATGATGCCGACCACCGCACGGGGAGTGGCGATCTTGATCGCCTGGATCTCCGTGTGGGCACCCCGGTTGCCGACCGTGTCCATCATCCAGGCCGTCTTCAGCACCAGCAGCCGCAGCTGCTCGACCGTCACCCGCGCGTCGGCGATCCAGTTGTGCACCACGCCCTGCTGCGCCAGCGCCTTGCCGAACGCCGTGCGGGACACCGCCCGCCGGCACATCAGCTCGATGGCCCGCTCCGCCATGCCGATCAGGCGCATGCAGTGGTGGATGCGGCCCGGTCCGAGCCGGGCCTGGGCGATGGCGAAGCCGCCGCCCTCCTCGCCGATCAGGTTCGTCACCGGCACGCGCGCGTGGTCGAAGACCACCTCGGCGTGGCCGCCGTGGTAGTGGTCCTCGTAGCCGAAGACCCTCATCGCGCGCCGCACGGTCACCCCCGGGGTGTCGCGCGGCACGAGCACCATGGACTGCTGGCGGCGGATGTCCGCCCCGTCCGGGTCCGTCTTGCCCATCACGATGAAGATCGCGCAGTCCGGGTCCATCGCCCCGGAGATGTACCACTTGCGGCCGGTGACGACGTACTCGTCGCCGTCCCGCTCGATGCGCGTGGTGATGTTCGTGGCGTCGGAGGAGGCCACCTCCGGCTCCGTCATCGCGAACGCCGAGCGGATCTCCCCGGCCAGCAGCGGCTCCAGCCACTGCTTGCGCTGCCGCTCGTCGCCGAACTGCGCCAGCACCTCCATGTTGCCGGTGTCGGGCGCCGAGCAGTTCAGCGCGGTGGGCGCGAGCTGCGGGCTGCGGCCGGTGATCTCCGCCAGCGGCGCGTACTGGAGGTTGGTCAGCCCGGCGCCGTACTCGGAGTCGGGGAGGAAGAGGTTCCACAGCCCCTGCCGGCGGGCCTCGGCCTTCAGCTCCTCCACCACCGCCGGGGTGTCCCACGGTGAGGCGAGCCGGGCCCGCTGCTCCTCGACGACCGCCTCGGCCGGGTACACGTACTCGTCCATGAAGGCGAGCAGCTTGGCGCGGAGTTCCTCGGTGCGCGCGTCGAACGCGAAGTCCATGGGCGTCAGCCTTCCTGGAGGGTGGTCAGTCCGTGGTCGATGAAGACGGGCACGAGGTCACCGATGCGGTCGAAGCCGCGGCCGACCGTCTGGCCCAGCGTGTAGCGGTAGTGGATGCCCTCCAGGATCACGGCGAGCTTGAACCACGCGAACGCCGTGTACCAGGAGACCGCCGAGACGTCGCGCCCCGAGCGGGCCGCGTACCGTTCGACCAGTTCGGCCGGGTCCGGGTGCCCCGGTGCCTCGGCGGTGGTGGAGACGGGCGAGTCGGGCATCCCGAGCCGCATGCTGTACATCACCAGCAGGCCGAGGTCGGTGAGCGGGTCGCCGAGCGTCGACATCTCCCAGTCGAGGATCGCCCGGATCGTGTCGTCCTCGCCGATCAGGACGTTGTCGAGCCGGTAGTCGCCGTGCACGACGGTGGGGGCGGGGGAGGAGGGCAGGTCCCGGCCGAGCGCCGCGTGCAGTTCGTCGATGCCCGCCAGGTCCCGGTTGCGCGAGGCGTCCAGCTGCTTGCCCCAGCGCCGCAGCTGGCGGTCGAGGAAGCCCTCGGGGCGGCCGAAGTCGCCGAGACCCACCTCGGCGGGGTCCACCGCGTGCAGCTCCACGAGCGTGTCCACCAGCGACAGGACGGCGCCCCGGGTGCGCTCCGGGCCGAGCGGGGCGAGCTGCTCGGCGGTCCGGTAGGGCGTGCCCTCCACGAACTCCATCACGTAGAACGGCGCGCCGAGCACCTCCTCGTCCTCGCACAGCAGCACCGGCGCCGGCACCGGCACGCTGGTCGGGTGCAGGGCGCTGATCACCCGGTGCTCGCGCCGCATGTCGTGCGCGGTCGCCAGGACGTGGCCGAGCGGGGGCCGCCGGACGACCCAGCGCGCCTCGCCGTCGGAGACCGCGTAGGTGAGGTTCGACCGTCCGCCCTCGATCAGCCGGCCGCCGAGCGGGCCGTGGACCAGACCGGGCCGCTCGCGGTCGAGCAGGGTGCGCAGCCGGTCGAGGTCGAGTCCGGGCGGGTGGTCGGGGCTCATGCGTCGCTCCTACGGACGGGTCAACGAGACCTGCCCCATGATGCCGACCGGTCGGTATGCAGTCCAGAGGCGGTGCCCAACGTGATCGGCGCCACCCGCGGACGGCTGCTCCCGGCGCTCCGGGCGGGGAACCGCGGTGGCCCCGCCGCCCACCGCCGCGCCGCGCGCCGGACGGCTCAGTGGTCGTCCCAGTGCCCCTCGTGCTCGGCGTGCCGGTGGCCGTCGTGCAGGTAGTCGGCGTGGTCGCCGTGGACCACGCGCGCGTGCCCGCAGCCCTCGCCGTGCCGGTGCTCGTGTCCCTCGTGGGGCATGTGCCCGCCGGGCTCGCACTCGTCCCAGTGGCCGCCGTGCTCGCGGTGCAGGTGCCCGTCGTGGGCGTAGTCGACGTGGTCGCCGTGCGGGACCGAGGTGTGCCCGCAGTCCGGACCGTGCAGATGCGTGTGGGCCGTGTGTTCCTGGTGGGGGGTGGTCATGGTGCTCACCTTCGGGGGTACGGGGTGGACGACGGCCGGGCCGCCACGCGAACGGCACATGCCGGGGCGTCCGGGCTTGCGTGGCGTTCGAGTACCCCGGAGGGTCGGTGGCATGAAGGGCATCAGCTACAGCCGGTACGGCGGTCCCGAGGTCCTCGAGTACGGGGAGGTGCGCGACCCGAAGGTCGGCCCCGACGCGGTCCTCGTCAAGGTGCGGGCGGCCGCCGTCAACCCGGTCGACTGGAAGTGCCGCCAGGGCCTGCTCGACGGGATCCTCGACGCCGTGTTCCCCGTGATCCCCGGCTGGGACGTCGCGGGCGTGGTGGTCCGGCCCGGCGCGTCCGTCACGGAGTTCTCGGTCGGCGACGAGGTCATCGGCTACGTCCGCGAGGACTTCCTCTCCCGCGGCACCTTCGCCGAGTACGTCGCCGCCCCGGTGCGCACCCTCGCCCGCAAACCGCGCAACCTCACCTGGGAGGAGGCCGCCGGGCTGCCCCTGGCGGGCCTGACCGCCTACCAGGTGATGACCCGCGCCCTCCAGGTCAAGCGCGGCGAGACCGTCCTGGTCCACGCGGCCGCGGGCGGCGTCGGCTCGATCGCCGTCCAGCTCGCCCGCCACCTGGGCGCCCGGGTGATCGGTACCGCGAGCGAGCCCCACCACGACTTTGTCCGCTCCCTCGGCGGCGAACCCGTGACCTACGGCGAGGGCCTGGCCGAACGCGTGCGGGGCCTCGCCCCCGAGGGCGTCGACGCGGCCTTCGACACCGTCGGCGGCGACACCCTGAAGACCTCCGCCAACCTGCTGGCCCCCGAGGGCCGGCTGGTCTCGATCGCCGACGAGGACGTCGTCGACTACGGCGGCCGCTACGCCTTCGTCCGCCCCGACACCGAGGACCTTGCCCGGCTGGGCGAACTGGCGGAACAGGGCGCGGTGTCCGTCCACGTCTCGCACACCTACCCCCTCGACCGCACGGCGGAAGCCCACCGCACCAGCCAGGAGGGGCGCACCCAGGGCAAGATCGTGGTGACGGTGGAGTGGGAGGAGGAGGCGGAGACGCGGGCCACGGGCTGGTAGCCGCCGGATGCGCGCGCCGGCGCCGGGGCGGCCGACCGGGGGTGCCTGGGCAGGACGCCCGTGCCGGGGCGGTCGGGCCGGGATGCCCTGGGCCGCGACGGCCGACCGGGGGTGCCTGGGCGGGACGCCCGCGCGGGGATGGCAGGCCGGGACGTCCGTGCCGGGGCGGTCACGCCGGGACGCCCAAGGCGGGACGGCCGACCGGGGATGCCCGGGCGGGACGCCCAGGTCGGGACGCCCAGGTCGGGACGCCCAGGTCGGGACGCCCAGGTCGGGACGCCCAGGTCGGGACGCTCGCGCCGGGACGGTCAAGCCGGGTACGCCCTAGACGACGACCAGGGCCGCCGCGCAGACCGCCATCGCCACCGCGCACAGGACCGCCGCCGTGGCCTGCCGCGGGGCCAGGGCCGGTGGCGCGGGCGCCGCGGCGAGGACGCGGATCCGGCGGTGGGCGAGCAGCAGGAAGGCCAGCCAGAGCCCGCAGCACAGCGCGCCGACCACGATCCCGCCGGCCGACGGCCCGCCGTGCAGCGCGGTCTTCATGGCCAGGACGGCGGCCACGGTGCTCGACAGCGTCGTCCGCCGCCAGGCGAGCCGGGTCCGCTCGGGCTGGAGCCCGGGGTCGCGTCCGCCGTTCACCCGTCCCACCCGAGGAGCACCACGGCGACCATCGCGACGGCCACCACCGCGACGGCGAGACTGAGCAGCGCGGGGAACCGGGACGCCGGCAGGTCCTCGCCCCGCCGCATCGCCCGTTCGCACCGCACCCAGTGGTTCACCGCGCGCAGGGAGCACAGCACACCCGCCGCCAGCAGCGCCAGCGCGAACCCGACCCGCCAGCCCCACCGCAGGTCGGGCAGGAACTGGTCCACCGCGAACCCGCCGCCGATCAGCGCGAGCGCGGTCCGCAGCCACGCCAGGAAGGTGCGCTCGTTGGCCAGCGAGAAGCGGTAGTCGGGGGTACGCCCCTCCTGCCGCACCCTCTCGGGCACGAACCACAACCGGACGTTCCGCGCGAAGTCGATCACGCTCAGGACCCTACCCGGGGCCCGCCGACCAGGCGTTGCCGGTGCACCCACGGCGCAGGAGCCCGCATCCGGCGCACCGGGCCCCGGGTGCCGCGCCGCTCAGCCCGTCGCCCGGTGGGCCCTCAGCCGCTCGTACGCCGCCATCCCGTCCGGCACCCACTCCCACTCGGACAGCCGCCGCTCGACCTCCTCCTCGGGCAGGAAGCCGTACCAGGCGACCTCCTCCGCCTGAGGCCGTACGGGCAGCTCGCAGCGCACCTCGTACACCGCCGACCACCAGGACCGCCCGGGGCCGTCGTCGTACAGGAACTTGAAGAGGAACTCCGGACGGGGCAGCCCGCTCACGCCGAGTTCCTCCTCGGCCTCCCGCAGGGCCGCGTCGTCGTACGCCTCTCCCGCGCCGACCACCCCGCCGACGAACATGTCGTACAGGGAGGGGAAGACCAGCTTGGTCGGGGTGCGGCGGTGGACGAAGAGCCGGCCGTCGGCGTCCCGGGCCTGGACGAACACGCAACGGTGGCGCAGACCGGCCGCGTAGGCCTCGCCGCGGGGGGACCGTCCGACGACCCGGTCGTGCTCGTCGACGATGTCGAGGATCTCGTCAGCAGCGCTCATGCGCCCATCCAAGCAGGCCCCGGACGGCGCCGGTCACCTGGCCGGACCCCGTCCCGGCCTCACCGCGACCGGAGGCCGCTCACCTGCTCGCGGGCGGTGGTGCCCTGCGGCAGCGCAGGGTGCAGCCCGAGCAGCACGATGCCCGCGACGACCGCCGCGAGGCCCGCCGCCTCCCACGCCAGCGCGCCGGTGTCGGTGCGCAGCCGGTCGCCGAGGAAGCCGACCCCGCAGAGGATGCCGGCGAGGGGCTGGGCCGCGGTCAGCGCGGGCAGCGACATGCGCAGCGGGCCCGTCTCGAACGCGCTCTGCACCAGGACGAGCCCGGTCACCCCGAGGGCCAGCACGGCGTACGGCTGCCAGCCGCTCAGCAGCCCGACGAGGCCCGCCTCGGCGAAGCGGTTCCCGCTGACCCGGGTCAGGGCGTCCTGCACGCCGTACAGGAGCCCGGCCGCGAGGGAGAGCAGCACCGGGGCGGAGGACAGCCGGGTGCGCTTGGCGTACGCCGTGAGGAGGAGGGCCGGCCCGACCGTCGCGCCGATGATCAGCCAGTGCCGCACCGGGTCGGTGACGACGGTGCCGCCGTGCGGTTCGCCCGCCAGCAGGAACGCGCTCACCCCGCCCGCGAGGAGGGCCAGGCCCGCCCAGCCCTGGCGGCCCACGGGCTGTCTGGTCCGGTGGCGGGAGAGGGCGAGCGCGAAGAGCAGGTTCGTCGCCAGCAGGGGTTCGACGAGGGAGATCTCGCCCTTGCCCAGCGCGATCGCGCCCAGCACCATGCCGGCCACCATCAGCCCTATGCCGCCCAGCCAGCGCGGCACCCGCATCAGGTCGAGCAGCAGCCGGGGCCGGAGGAAGTCGCCGAGGGGCGCCTGCTGCGCCGCGCTCTGCTGGAGGACGAAGCCGAAACCCAGGCAGCAGGCGGCGCTCACGGCGAGGACCAGAACCAGAACCGACACGCTGCGTACCTCGATCATCGGGTCGGGCCACGGGAGTGCGTTGTGGCCGACTGTAGACCCCCGGCGCCCCTCAGGCCCGGGAGCGCCCGGAAACGGCTTCCGGGACGGTGCCGGAACCGGACGGCCGGCGCGGTCGCGGCACCCGACGCAACCGGCACGGGCTCGGGAACGCGGGGCGACCGTACGGCCATGCTCCGGGACGCCGACGGCGGGCGCCATGGCGTACGCCACACCGCCGCCGGGCGCACCCGGCCCCACCGGGCCCCACCAGGCCGGGGCGCGGCCAAGTCTCCCGAATCCGGAGGAGGTTGACACCTGTCATGTGACCGCGGCCCTTGACGATGGACGTGAGCTGAGGATTTCCTGTGGGTCACCGGCCGCTCGCGGGCCGCTGCCAGGCCCGTCACCGAGGAGCATGAGGAAGTCCCGCGGTGCCCCCACCCCCGCTCCCCCTCGACCGAGATCCGAATCCGGACCGGGGCCTGAACCCGGACGGAGCCCCGGACCTGGATCGAGACCTGGATCGAGACCTGAATCCGGACCGAGCCCCGGACCTGAACCCGGAGCGAGACCCGGACCTGAACCCGGAGCGAGACCCGGACCTGAATCCGGACCGAGCCCCGGACCTGAACCCGGACCGAGCCCCGGACCTGAACCCGGAGCGAGACCCGGACCTGAACCCGCACCGAGATCTGCCCCGAGCCCCGGACCGAGCGATGGCCCCGAATCGGACCCCGAATCGGACCCCGGACCGCGAGCCCGCGGCCCGCCCGCCCGACGCCGGTCCCGGCGCCGCGCTCGACGACACCGACCTCGCCGCCGCCCGCTCCGCCCTGGCGCAGGGCCGCTGGCAGGCCGCCCGCTCCCTGCTCGCCCGCACCGGCGACGACTGGGACCGCCGCGGCCACCGCGTTGCCGTCCTCGCCCTCGAACCGTACGCCGCCGCCTGGGCCGGTGCGTGGCTGCTCGCCGAGCCCCGCTCGGCCGACGCGGCCGTCCTGCGCGCCCTGGCCCGGGTCCGCCGGGCCCTGCGCGGCAGGGAGGACTCGTCGGGTGCCCGCGCGGCCTGCCGCGACGCCGCCGCGCTCGCCCCCGCCGACCCCACCCCGTGGCTCGGACTGCTGATGCTGGAGGGCGAGGGCTCCGCCGACGCCGTGCGGATCTTCGAGGAGATCCGCGCCCGCCACCGCGACCACCACCACGCCCACCACCTGATGGTCGCCCTGCTCGCCGAGCGCCGTGCGGCAGCCGGTCCGGACCCGCTGCACGAGGTCTACGAGTTCGCCGCCTGGGCCGCCGAGCAGGCGCCCGCCGACTCCCCGCTGGCGATCCTCCCGGTCGTCGCGCACGCCGAGCGCTACCGCGCCCTGGCCGCCCACGGCCTCGCCCCCGCCGACCCGGCCACCGCCGCGCACTGGCGCGACCACCGGGCCGCGGACGTGATGAAGGCCGCCTTCGACTGGTGGCTGGAGTGGGAGCACGACGGCCACCCCCGCCGCCTGGTCGACCTGAACTACCTCGCCCACGCCAAGGTCTGCGAAGGGCGGCCCGCCGAGGCGGCCGCCCTGTTCCACCGCATCGGCGACCACGCCACCCCGGCCCCCTGGTCCTACCCGGACCGCGACCCGTACGCCGCCTTCCGCGCGGCACGGGCCGGCGCGCTCGGCGGTGGCTGACCGCGCACCGGGACGCTCCGGACAGGGCGTTCTCTGAGCACCGGGTGAGAAATGGCGCCGGAACCCCCGACGACCCCCTCGGTCCCTGGCCACGCCGGGCCCCGGAGTGCTCGAATGGACCCGTGCATCCCGAACAGCCCGAGGAACGCGGCACCCCCGTCGGCCGCCGCGTCTTCCTCGGCACCCTCGGCCTGGGCGCCCTCGGCGTCGTCGCCGCTCCCACCCTCCAGCGCGGCCTGGAGGGCTTCCTCGGCGGTGCCGCCGACAAGGACCCCACCGGCCTCACCGGTCTCCTCCCCAACGGCGGCGGCTTCCGCTACTACTCGGTGACGTCCTCCGTCCCCCGCAAGGACGCCGACACCTACCGCCTCACCGTCGACGGCCTCGTCGACCGCCCCGCCGCCTACACCCTGGCCGACCTGAAGGCCCTGCCCCAGACCCGTCTGGTCAGGGACGTCCAGTGCGTCACCGGCTGGCGGGTGCCCGAGACCCCCTTCGAAGGCGTACGGCTGTCCGCGCTGCTCGACGCGGCCGGAGTGCGCGCATCGGCCGGCGCGGTCCGCTTCACCTGCTTCGACGGCGCCTACACCGAGAGCCTCACCCTCGCCCAGGCCCGCCGCGCCGACGTCCTGGTCGCCCTGCGCATGCAGGACGAGGACCTGGGCCACGACCACGGCGGCCCCGTCCGCCTCTACGTGGCGCCCATGTACTTCTACAAGTCCGCCAAGTGGCTCTCCGGCATCACCGTCACCGAGACGGTGCGCCCCGGCTACTGGGAGGAGCGCGGCTACGACGTCGACGCCTGGGTGGGCCGCTCGAACGGACGCGACGATGACCCCACGAGCTGAGACCGCGCCGGCCGCGCCGGCCGCCGAACCGAGAGTCCACCGCTTCACCCCGGCCGAACGGTGGGTGCACCGGACGACGGCCGTGCTGATGGGCGTCTGCGTGGTGACGGCCTCCTTCCTCTACGTCCCCGAGTTCGCGCGACTCGTCGGCCGCCGTGAGCTGGTGGTCCGCGTCCACGAGTGGGCCGGCCTCGCCCTGCCCGTACCCGTTCTCGCCGGTCTGGCGTCCCGGGCCTTCCGCGCCGACCTCGGCCGGCTCAACCGCTTCGGCCCGCACGACCGCCGCTGGCTGCGCGCCGCCCTGCGCCGCGACCGGCGGCGGGAGTCCCGGCCGGCCGGCAAGTTCAACGCCGGGCAGAAGATCTACGCCGCCTGGATCGCGGGCGCCACGCTGGTGATGCTCGGTACGGGACTGCTCATGTGGTTCACCCACCTCACCCCGATCATGTGGCGCACCAGCGCCACCTTCGTCCACGACTGGCTGGCCCTGACCATCGGCATCGTCCTCGCCGGCCACATCGGCATGGCCCTGGGCGACCCGGAGGCCAGGCGGGGCATGCGGACCGGGGCGGTGAGCCGGGAGTGGGCCGGGCGGGAGCATCCGCTGTGGCCCGGATGAGGGACTCAGGCGGCGGGCGCACCGGCGCCCGAGCGGGGCGGGCCGGGGCCGCCGGAGCCGGAGCCTGAGCCGTCCGAGGCGCCCGGCGGTTGCGGGGATCCGGGTCCGGGTGAGCCCGTGGGGCCACCACCCTCCGGACCCACCAGCCGAAAGGCGTCCCTCTTCACCGCCTCCGTCGCCGCGTACCGCACGACGACGTCGACGGACCGCGGCGGCCCGGCGTCGCCGACAGCCGGGACGACGACATCCAGCACCAGCCGGTCACCCCGCGATCCCGAGCCGGATCCCGAGCCCGATACCGCACCCGAGCCCGAGCCCGATATCGCACCCGAGCCCGCCCCGGTCTCCGCCCCTGTCCCGGACGTCGCTCCCGACCCGGCCCCCGCCGCCGACACGGCCGCCCGCCGCCCCCCGATGAGGACCGTCCCGGCCCGTGCCAGCTCCGCGGGATCGAAAGGGAGGCCGCGCAGCGCTATGCGGACGGTCTCTCCGGGACGTGCCTCGCCGTCGTCGCCCGCGTCGACCGCGGCGACGCCGTAGGAGCAGGCGGGTGCGGCGGTCGCCGGGGGGTCGGCCGGCCGGGCGGTGTCCGAGGGACGGGCCCGGTGGAAGGCGAGCAGAGCGGCGAGCACCCGCCGGGCGGCGGCTCCCTTGCAGCTGTTCACCGCGTCGCCGAGGGCCGCGTGGTCCTGCTCGGCCACCTTCCAGCTGCCGCCCCGGCCCTGCACGGCGAGGCAGGCGTGGGCCAGTCCGCGCAGCACCGTCCAGTCGCCGGCCGCCGGGGCGGCGGGGATCGCACGGAGGGCGTCCGCGCACCGGTCGGGCGCGCGCAGGAGGTCGTACACGGACGCCGGATCCGGCCGGCGGTCGGCATCGGGGGAGGGGGGCCCGGGCGGCAGCCAGGTCACGGTGGCCACCGGGCGGCGGGCGGTCGTGTCAGGGGAGGGAGCGGGCGAAGGAGCCGTGCCGGCCGCCGGGCCGGCAGGACCCTCCGGCTCCGGCGCCGCGGTCCCGTCCGTCTCCGCGGAGCCCAGTGCGCTCGCGGCGGGCGTGAGGCTCCCGGGCACCCGCCCCCGCGGCGACGCCGGTCCGGGCCGGGCCGTGTCGCCCGGCGCGCTGCCGACGCCACCGTGCGGGGGCGCACCGGCATGCCCGTCGCCCTCGTACACGGCCGCCGTCACGATCGCCACGGCGCCCGCGACGAGCACGGCCGAGACGCGCGTGCCGAGCGAGATCGCCATGACGCCCCCCGTCGTCGGTCCCTTCATGATGAGCCGTCCCCCCGGCTGCCGGAACCCCGCGACGAAAGGTCCGTACCGCACCTGTGCACCGCACCTTCACACCGCGCACCTGTGCACCGCATCGGAGAACCGCCCTGGGAGAGGAGGCGCCGGAGCCCGGTGGCGCGGCGCCGTCCCCCTATATGACCAGCGACAGCAGCAGGACCAGACCGCCGGCCACGACCGAGATGATCGTCTCCATCACGGACCAGGTCTTCACCGTCTGGCCGATGCTCAGCCCGAAGTACTCCTTCACCAGCCAGAAACCGGCGTCGTTGACATGGCTGAAGAAGAGGGAGCCGGCACCGATGGCCAGGACCAGCAGGGCCGTGTGGGTGGTCGACATGTCGGCCGCGAGGGGAGCGACCAGACCGGCCGCCGACACCGTCGCCACCGTCGCCGAGCCGGTCGCCAGCCGGATCACCACCGCGATCAGCCAGGCCAGCAGCAGCGCCGGGATCGACCAGTCCTCGGAGATCTCCAGGACCATCTGTCCCACGCCGGAGTCGATCAGCGTCTGCTTGAAGCCGCCGCCCGCGCCGACGATCAGCAGGATGCCCGCGATCGGCGCGAGGCCCTTCTCGACGAGCTGCGAGAGCCGCTCCCTGGAGAACCCGGCGGGCCGGCCCAGGGTGAACATGCCGACGATCACGGCGGCCAGCAGGGCGATGAGCGGGGAGCCGACGACGTCGAAGACGCGCTGCACGGAGTGCTCGGGGTCGTCCACGACGATGTCGACCAGCGCCTTGGCCAGCATCAGCACGACCGGCAGCAGGATGGTCAGCAGCGTGGCGCCGAAGCCCGGACGGCGCTCCAGCTCCTCCGAGGGACGCTGCGGGATCATGCGCTCCGGCGCGGGCACGTCCACCCAGCGGGCGGCGAACCGGGAGAACAGCGGACCGGCGACGACCACGGTCGGGACGGCGATCAGGACGCCCAGCGCGAGCGTGACACCGAGGTTGGCCTGGACGGCGTCGATCGCCACGAGCGGGCCCGGGTGCGGCGGGACCAGGCCGTGCATCACCGACAGACCGGCGAGCGCCGGGATGCCGATCCGCATGAGCGAGAAGTTGCCGCGCTTGGCGACCATGAGCACGACCGGGATCAGCAGCACGACCCCGACCTCGAAGAAGAGCGGCAGACCGATCACGGAGGCGATCAGCACCATCGCCCACGGCATCGAACGGCCGCCCGCCTTGGCGAGGATCGTGTCCACGATCTGGTCGGCGCCGCCGGAGTCGGCGAGCAGCTTGCCGAGGATCGCGCCCAGCGCGATCAGCACGCCCACCCCGGCGACCGTGGAACCCAGGCCGGTGGTGAAGCTGGTGATGGCCTTGTCGAGCGGAGCCCCGGCGAACGCGCCCAGCGCGAGCGAGCCGATGGTGAGCGCCAGGAAGGCGTGCAGCTTGAACTTGGTGATGAGCAGGACGATGACGGCGATACCGGCCAGCACGGCGATGCCCAGCTGGGCGTGGCCGGCCGAGGTGATCGGCTCGACGGTGTCCGCTGCCAGCATCTCGACGCTGAGTCTGGTCACGGGGGTCACAGGGGGGTCCCTTACTGATACGGGGGATGGGGGAGGGGAGGGGGGAGAGGAAGGGCTCGCTCCAGCGGCCGGTCCGCGAGGCCGGTCCACGCGGACGGCGCGGCCGGTCCGCGCAGGCGGACCGAGCGGCCGGCAGCCGGGCCGGCCCATGAGGCCGGTTCGCGACGCTGGTCCGCGAGGCGGGTCTACGACGCTGGTCCGCGAGGCCGGTCTACGCGGCCGGTTCGGGGAGCACCGTCAGGGCCTCCATGGCCCGTCGGCTGATCTCCTCGGGACTGCCCGTCACGTCCACGACGACACCGGCCTCGTCCTCCTGGAGCGGCTGGAGCGTGGCGAACTGGGAGTCGAGCAGCGCGGTCGGCATGAAGTGCCCCTGCCGCTGCGCCATCCGCTCCTCGATGAGTGCGCGGGAGCCCGCCAGGTGGACGAAGACCAGGTCGGGCGCGACGGCCCGCAGCCGGTCCCGGTAGGACCGCTTCAGCGCCGAGCAGCTGACCACCCCGCCGAGCCCGGCCCGCCCGTGCGCCCAGGTGCCGATGGCGTCGAGCCAGGGCCACCTGTCGTCGTCGTCGAGCGGGGTGCCGGCCGACATCTTCGCGATGTTGGCCTGCGGGTGGAAGTCGTCGCCCTCGGCGTACGGGACGCCCAGCCGGGCGGCGAGCAGCGGACCGATCGTGGTCTTGCCCGTACCGGCGACGCCCATCACCGCGACGACGTGGGGGGTTCGCATCTCTGCCTCGCTGTCTTCCTCGACACCTGATGTCGACGACACTGAAACCCATTAGGTACGACGAATTCAAGAGTCTGTGACAAATAAGTCTGACTTTTTGACGCCGTGACGTACCCCGTACGCTGAGTGCATGACCACTCCGGGCCGGGGTCTGCACGGCCAAGTACTGGACACCCTCGGCCCCGCGATCACTGCGGGCGAGTACCCTCCGGGCAGCGTCCTGCGCACCGACGAGCTGGCCCAGCGCTTCGACGTCTCCCGCTCGGTGATGCGGGAGGCGGTCCGCGTCCTGGAGTCCATGCACCTCGTCGAGTCCCGCCGCAGGGTGGGCGTGACGGTGCGCCCGAAGGCCGAGTGGAACGTCTACGACCCCCAGGTCATCCGCTGGCGTCTGGCGGGCGCCGACCGCCCCCGGCAGCTGCGCTCGCTGACCGTGCTGCGCTCGGCGATCGAGCCGGTGGCCGCCGGGCTGGCGGCGCGGAACGCCACGGCGGGGCAGTGCGCCGAGCTGACCGAGTGCGCCCTCGGCATGGTGGCCAATTCGCGCGGCCACCGGCTGGAGGCGTACCTCTTCCACGACGTGGCCTTCCACCGGGTGATCCTCGCGGCCTCCGGCAACGAGATGTTCGCCCGCCTCGGCGACGTCGTCGCCGAGGTCCTCTCCGGCCGCACCCACCACGAGGTCATGTTCGAGGACCCCGATCCGGCCGCCGTCACCCTGCACGTCCAGCTCGCGGAGGCGGTCCGCGAGGGCGACGCGGACCGCGCGGAGAAGCTGACCCGGGAGATCACCGCGGGCGCGCTCCAGGAGCTGGACATCCTGGCGCCGTGACCGGCCCCGGCGACCCGTTACTCCGGGAACTCCCCGTCGACGTACACCCAGCCCCCGTCGACCCGCTCGAAGCGGCTCCGTTCGCGCAGGGAGCCGCCCCGGTAGGAGGCCCGGAACTCCACGACGCCCGTGGTGTGGAAGGCGGATCCGTCCACCGTGTCGAGGATCTCCAGCCCGGTCCACCGCATCCGAGGATCGAGGTCGAGCCGCTCGGGCCGGGTCCGCGGATGCCAGGTCCGCAGCAGGTAGCCGGCGTCCCCCTGCACGAAGGCGCTGTACCGCGAGCGCATCAGCGTCTCGGCGGTCGGTGCGGCGGCGTCGCCGGAGTGGAAGCGGCCGCAGCACCGCGCGTACGGCCCGGACAGCCCGCAAGGGCAGGAACGGCTGGTCATGGTCACCATTGTGCGGGACGGCCGGACCGGCACGCGGACACGAGTGAGGGCCGCGACCTGACGGTCGCGGCCCTCACTCTTCCGTGTGTCCGAGGGGGGACTTGAACCCCCACGCCCGATAAAGGGCACTAGCACCTCAAGCTAGCGCGTCTGCCATTCCGCCACCCGGACAAGGTGTCTGTCGTGCGGGGTTTCCCCCGCGGCGACGTCGTAAACATTACCAGGCTTTCGAGGGTGCTCGATCACAGGTGGCCCGCCGGCCGCCGGGGCGCGGTCGTGAACGGGGTGTGACGGACCGGGTCCGCCCTTGGGCGCGGACGGCGGGCGGGGGGAGGATGAGGGGGACCCACAGCAGCGACAGCGGGAGGAATCAGCGTGAGCGCGACGGACGACACGGCCAGGGGCGTCACCGGCGAGGACGAGGTCGTGGACCTCTGCCGTGAGCTGATCCGGTTCGACACCAGCAACTACGGCGACCACTCGGGACCGGGTGAGCGCAAGGCGGCCGAGTACGTCGCCGAGAAGCTCGCCGAGGTGGGGCTGGAGCCGAGGATCTTCGAGTCGCACCCGGGCCGGGCCTCCACCGTGGCCCGCATCGAGGGCGAGGACCCGTCCCGGCCCGCGCTGCTGATCCACGGCCACCTCGACGTCGTACCGGCCAACGCGGCCGACTGGACCCACGGCCCGTTCTCCGGCGAGGTCGCCGACGGGTGCGTGTGGGGGCGGGGCGCCGTCGACATGAAGGACATGGACGCGATGACCCTGGCGGTCGTCCGCGACCGGCTGCGCACCGGGCGCAGGCCCCCGCGCGACATCGTGCTCGCGTTCCTCGCCGACGAGGAGGCGGGCGGCACGTACGGCGCCCGGTACCTCGTCGACCACCACCCCGAGCTGTTCGAGGGCGTCACCGAGGCGATCAGCGAGGTGGGCGGGTTCTCCTTCACCGTGAGCGAGCAGCGGCGGCTCTACCTGATCCAGACGGCCGAGAAGGGCATGCACTGGATGAAGCTGACCGTCGCCGGCACCGCCGGGCACGGTTCGATGATCCACCGGGACAACGCGATCACCGAGCTGTCGGAGGCGGTCGCGCGGCTGGGCCGCCACACGTTCCCCGTCCGGGTCACCAAGACCACCCGGGCCTTCCTCGACGAACTCGGGGACGCGCTCGGCATCGAACTGGACCCGGAGGACATGGAGTCCACCCTCGCCCGGCTCGGCGGCATCGCCAAGCTGATCGGAGCCACCCTCAGCAACACCGCCAACCCGACCCAGCTCGGCGCCGGCTACAAGGTCAACGTCATCCCGGGCGAGGCCACCGCCCACGTCGACGGGCGCTTCCTGCCGGGGCACGAGGAGGAGTTCCTCGCCGACCTCGACCGGATCCTCGGGCCGAAGGTGCGGCGGGAGGACGTGCACGCCGACAAGGCCGTGGAGACGTCGTTCGACGGGGCGCTGGTGGAGGCGATGCAGTCGGCGCTGCTCGCCGAGGACCCGACCGCCAAGGCCATCCCCTACATGCTCTCCGGCGGGACGGACGCCAAATCCTTCGACGACCTCGGCATCCGCGGCTTCGGCTTCGCCCCGCTCAAGCTGCCGCCGGAGCTGGACTTCGCCGGCATGTTCCACGGCGTCGACGAGCGGGTGCCGGTGGACGGGCTCCAGTTCGGGGTGCGCGTGCTGGACCGTTTCATCGACGCGTCCTGAATTGTCTCATTGTCCCGGCGGAACGAGAATTGGCTAATCGTGCGCCTGTACGGACGTGACTGGGAAGAGTGAATGCGCCGATAAGCGCGTAGCCTCATTAATTCCTCCTCGTTACTGGTGATGCGATCCGCTGATGGGGATCGCTTTTGTCAACTAGGAGGAATAATGATCAAGAAGGTCGTCGCCGTCGCGGCTGCCACCGGTGGGCTGGTCCTCGCGGGCGCGGGCCTGGCCGTCGCCGACTCCGGTGCCCAGGGTGCCGCGGTGCACTCCCCGGGCGTCGCGTCCGGCAACGTGATCCAGGTGCCCGTGCACGTCCCCGTGAACGCCTGCGGCAACACGATCTCCGTGATCGGCCTGCTGAACCCCGCCTTCGGCAACTACTGCGTCAACAAGTGACGCCGACCCGCTGAGGGGTCGTCGTCCACACCGTCGGGGGCCGGGCGCGCCCCCCCCCCGCCCGGGCCCCCCCGGGTTTTTTGCGCCCCCCCCCCCGGCCGGGGTCCGGAAAGACCAAAAAGTTGGCAGAAACCCCGGCGCTAGCGGGGTGGGGCGTGCTCAACCCCGCTGTGGCAAACTCCTGCTAAAACAGGGCCCCCCCCCGGGGGGGGGGGGGGCCCCCCCCCCGGGGGGCCGGGCCCCCCCCCCCCCGCCCCCCGCCCCCGACCGGTCTTTTTCGCGCCCCTCCGCGCGGACGTCGAAGGAAAAGCCGAAGAAGTTCGAAGAACCCGAGGCGATCGCGTCCCTGGAATGATGCGAGCAATTCGGGACGAGATCGAAAGCAGGGACTCAGCAAATGCGACAGGTCACCCGCAAGAGCCTGATGACCGTGGCGGCGGCGACGGGGGTGATCGCCGCCGCCGGCGGCTACGCCCACGCCGACTCCGGCGCACACGGGGCCGCCTCCCACTCGCCCGGCGTCGCGTCCGGCAACACGGTCCAGGCGCCGGTGGACGTGCCGGTGAACGTCTGCGGCAACACCGTCGACGTCGTCGGCATCCTCAACCCGGCCATCGGCAACTCCTGCGCCAACCGGAGCGCCGACCACGGCGGCGGAGGCCGGCACACGGGCGGCGGCGAGCACGGCGGGGGCAAGCACGGCGGCCACGGCGGCGACCAGGGCGGCTCCGGAGCGCACAGCGGCTCGGGCGGCGCACACGCGGGCGGCCACACCGCCCACTCGCCCGGTGTCGCCTCCGGCAACCACGTCGAGGCGCCGATCCACGTGCCGGTGAACGTCTGCGGCAACAGCGTCGACGTCGTCGGCGCCCTCAACCCGACGACGGGCAACCACTGCGCCGACGACAGCGCCCCCACCGGCCACGACTACGGCACGCCTCCCGGCGACCGGACCCCCGGCGACCCCGGCACCCAGAAGCCCGGCAAGCCGGCCGACTCCGCTCCGGCCGGATCCGAGGGCGCGCCGTCCACCCCGGAACGGGTCACCCCGGCCGGCCACGCGTCCGCGCGGCAGCCCGCCCACGCCGCGCAGCCCGCCCACTCGGCGCAGCTCGCGCAGACCGGCAGTGAGCTGCCCCTGGGCCTCGCCCTGCCGGCCGGCGCGGGCACCCTGCTCGCGGGCGCGGTGCTCTACCGCAAGGCGCGCGCCTCGGCGTAACCGGCCACGCGCCCGGGTGCAACCGGCCACGCGCCTTCGGCGCCCTCAACGGCGGAGCGGGCCCCGCCGCCACGGGACCCGCTCCGTCTCTGTCGTGTTCAGCTCACCACGTGGCACGCGCCTGGCGGATGATCCGGCGGCGCAGGCGCACCCTACGGCTGCCGTCGCGCAGCAGGCTCAGGCGGTGCAGCTCCCAGTGTCCGTACTCGGCATGGTCCGTCAGCAGACGTGTCGCCTCCTTGCGGGAGACCCCGCGCGGTACGTACACGTCGACAAATTCGTATTCCGGCATCGCATCTATTGTGCGGGCTGGGGCCCGGTACGGATAGCGTCTGCTCTATGTCTGATGCTGCGCAGCCCACCGCTGCCGAGGTACGCGCCGCCGCCGAGGCGGTCAAGACCGCGCTCGACCGCCACCTGGCCGCGGTCGAACGCAGGACGGGGGAGGACGACCCGGCCGTCTACGAGGCGTTCAACCAACTGGCCGCGGCGGCGGAGGCGTACGACGAACTGCTCTACGACCGCTACGACGAGGTCACCCCCTTCGAGATCCCCGCGGCGGACGACTCGCTGCCGCCGTACGCGGGTCCGGAGGAACCGAACGCGCTGAGCGTGCTGATCCGCCGCGACTACGCCGTGGCGGACCAGCAGCGGCTGCTGGGGCAGGCCCAGCGGGTCGAGGCAGCGGAGTACACCGGCGGCGCCGACGCGGACAGCCGGGCCTCCGGCACCGTCCACGGGGCGCTGGGCCTGCTGTTCGGGGAGTTCGAACCCGACGAGATCGCCTCCCGGCACAAGGAGTTCGGCCTGGAGGAGGGCGACTCCACGCTGTGGGTGGTGGCCGCGGAGGAACCGGCCGAGCCGGGCGAATGGCTGGAGGCGCCCTTCGAGCAGCTCGACCCGCAGCGGGTGGTCTGCCGCTTCGACGTGAGCTCGGTGTTCGACGACGACCTCGACGACCTCGACGCGGCCGACGGCGTCGAGGACACCGGCGACATCGACGACGTCGAAGACGTGGACGACGTGGACGACGTGGAGGACATCGACGATGTCGAGGACGCGGTGGACGACATCGACGTCGATGTCGACGACGACGATCTCGACACCGATCTGGACGAGGACGGCGAGGACGGCGAGGACGGCGAGGACGGGAATCCGGGGTCGCTGGACGCGGATCGTGCGGGCCGGGTCGGCCGCGCGGGCCGCGTGGACCGGTAGCCGCGTGGACCGGTAGCCGCGCGGAGCGGTAGCCGCGCGGACCGGTGGTCCGGGCTGATCGGTCCAGGGCTGCCGTGACCGACGGCCGGCGGCGGTGGGGAGGGGTTCGACCCGCCACCGCCACCGGCGCCGTTCGCCGTGTCCCGCCCGTCAGCCGGCCGCCGGCACCTGGGTGCGCAGCAGGGCGGACAGCCGGGTGGTCCGGGGCTTCGCCGGCACCTCGGCGACCGCTCGCGGCAGGGCCTGCTCGACCCCGTGGACGACGGACAGGTGGCGCTCCGCCCGCCCGAAGGCCGTGTAGACCCAGGGACGGGAGAGGGTCCGTGCGGCGTCCCCGGGCAGCACCACGACCGCCGCCGGCCATCGGGCGCCCACCGCCTGATGGGCCGTCAGCGCCCAGCCGTGCCGCACGGACTGCTCCACCCTCTCGCGCGGGACGACCACGGGAGCGCCCGCCAGGGAGAGGTGCAGCCCGTTCGCGTCGGCCTTCACCACCTGGCCCACGACCGTGCGGCCCGGCGCGGGGGAGTAGGCGATCCGGTCCCCGGGGTCGAACCCGCCGAAGCGGCCGGGGCCCGGGTTGCAGCGCTCCTTGAGGGCGGCGTTGAGGGCGCGCGTCCCGGCCGCCCCACCGTGGCCCGGGGTGATCACCACCGTCTGCTCGGGGGCGGTCCCGAAGGCCCGCGGCACCGAGTCCACGACGAGCTGCACGGTCCGGTGCACGGCCTCGCCCGCGTCCCGCACCGGGACGATCACGATCTCCTTGCCGGGCGCGTCCACCTGGTTCAGCTCGCCGACACCGATCCCGGAGACCAGTTCGCCGAGCGGACCCGGGTCGGGCGTGCGCGAGGCCACCTGCGGACACGCGCGCGCGGCGAGCAGGTCGGCGAAGACCCGGCCGGGCCCGGCCGACCACAGCACGGCCGGATCCCCGCTGAGCACCAGCCGGGCGGTGTCCGGCAGCGACTCCACCGCCATCGCGGCGGTCTCCACGTCCAGTTGCGGGGCGTCCAGCAGGATCAGCAGGTCCACCGCGAGCGCGCCGTCGGTGTCCCGGCCGGGTCCCTCCGCGCCGGAGAGCAGGCCCGACAGGGTGACCACGGCGTCGTCCCCCTCGTCCACGAGGGAGGCGAGCCGGCGCCGTCCGTCCGGTGCGTGGCAGGCGGCCACGGCGCGCAGACCGAGGGCCCGGGCGGCGGTGAGCAGGGCCGCGGTCTCCGCGCGGGCGGCCTCCCCGCCGGTGTGCAGCACCAGCCCGTGGGCGGCGACCGCGCGGATCAGTTCGGCGGCGCTGCCGCGGGCCGCGGCAGCGGCCGGCTCCCAGTCGGCGGAAGCCTCCTTGGGCGGGGAGTTGACCACCCGTGCGAGGCCGTCGGCGAGGCTCTCCTCGGCGAGCGCGTACCGCTCCAGGCCGACCAGGACCCGGACCGGGCGTGCCTCCTCCTCGCCCTCCTCGGCCTGCTCCCCCGGTGCCTCCCCGGCGCGGTTCACCCCGCCCGAGGCGGCGCCGGGCTCCTCCAGGGCGTCCTGGAAGGCGAGGGCCTCGCCCTCCGCGAGGGTGCTCTGCACCGCCGCGTCCGCGTCCGGCACCCCCTGCCGGTCGAGCGCGGCCGTCAGGGCGGGCAGTTCCAGGGCGGTGTGTCCGGCCAGGGCGGCCTGCTCCAGCAGCCACACGGTCACCGCGCGGCCCCGCCGCTCGTCGTCCGGGGCGCAGTCGGCGCCCAGCAGCGCCCGCGCGAAACCGTCGGCCTGCTCGGGCCGCACCCCGGGGACGCGCAGCAACTGCCAGGGATCCTCGCCCAGCGTCTGCTCGGCGCCCTCGCCGAGGGCGGCGGCGACCTGCGGCGCCAGCGCCTCGGGGGCGCCGCCGCCGGCCAGGACGCGCCGGACGGCCTCGACGGTCTCCGGGGCGGGTGCCGAGCCCGCGGCGGCGGGTTCCGCGACCACCGGCTGCGGTCGCCGCTCGGGCTCCGGGGCCGGGCGGCGCGGGGCGGGAGCGGGCTCGTCGAACACGGTGGCGGCGGGCTTCGCGCCGCTCTCCACGGCCCGGACGGCCGCGAGCAGGTCGGCGGCCCTTCCGCTGAGCTTGGCGCCGCTGTCGATCGGCGCCTTCTCGGCCTTGCGCCGCTCGATCCGCTCCCGCTCCAGCCTCTGCGCGGCCAGCTCGGCCTCGGCCTCGGAGCGCGCCGCCGCGCCGGCGCCGTCGCCGGTCCCGGAATCCGCCCCAGGGCCGCTGCCGTCGCCGGTCCCGGACCCGGTCGTACCGTCGCCGTCCGCGCTTCCGGAGTCCGGCGTACCGCCGCCGTCTCCGGTCCCGGAGCCCGCCGTAGGCCTGCCGCCGTCTGCGTCCTCGGCGCCGGCCGTTCCGCTGCCGCCGTCTCCGCCCTCGGCGCCGGGCGTACCGTCACCGTCCTCCGCCTCGGAGCCGCCCCCGGCGCCCGCGCCCGGCCCGTCCCCGCCCTCCCCGCCGTCGGCGACGCCGGGGAACTCGCGCCCGGTCCGCTCCGCGGTCTGCGGGGATGCGGTGCCGTCGGCCGCTGCGCCGTCGGTGGGCGTGCCGTCGGCAGGTGTGGCGTCGGCGTGCGTGGCGTCGGCGTGTGTGCCGCCGGCGGGTGTGGCGTCGTCCGGGGTCCCCGGCCCGGTGTTCTCCGTCGTCTCGGGGGGCTCCGGCTCCGTGCTCACAGCGTGCTCCAGTCGTGATCGGGATAGCGGTGCACGGGCGCCGACACGTCGTCGAGCGCCCGGCAGATCTCGTCAGGAAGACTAAGCGCCTCCACTGACAAAGCGGCCGTGAGCTGCTGCGCGGTGCGCGCTCCGACGATCGGGGCGGTCACGCCGGGCCGGTCGCGGATCCAGGCCAGGGCGACCTGGAGCGGGGTCACCGCGAGCCCGTCCGCCGCGGTGGTCACCGCGTCCACGATGCGGCCCGCGGTGTCGTCCAGGTACGGCTCGACGAAGAGCGCGAAGTGGTCGGAGGCGCCGCGCGAGTCCGGGGGCAGCGCGCCGCCCCGGTACTTGCCGGTGAGGACGCCCCGGCCCAGCGGCGAGGAGGGCAGCAGACCGATGCCCAGGTCCAGCGCGGCCGGCAGCACCTCGCGCTCCACACCCCGCTGGAGCAGCGAGTACTCCATCTGCGTACTGGCCAGCCGGGTGCGGGCGCCCGGTGCGGCGAGCTGCCAGGTGGCGGCCTTGGCGAGCTGCCAGCCGCAGAAGTTGGAGACGCCGGCGTAGCGGGCGCGGCCGCTGGCGACCGCTATGTCGAGGGCCTGGAGGGTCTCCTCCAGCGGGGTGGAGGAGTCGAAGGCGTGCACGTGCCACACGTCGACGTGGTCGGTGCCCAGCCGGGCGAGGGAGGCGTCCAGGGCGGCGAGGAGATGGCCGCGCGAGCCGTCGAAGCGGCGTTCGGGGTCGGGCACACTGCCCGCCTTCGTGGAGATGATCAGGTCACGGCGCGGAACCAGGCCCTCCATGAGCCGCCCCAGCAGATACTCGGCCTCTCCGTCGCCGTACACGTCGGCCGTGTCGACGAGGGTCCCGCCCGCCTCCCAGAACGTCTTCAAGAGGTCCGCGGCGTCGTGCTCGTCGGTGTCGCGCCCCCAGGTCAGGGTGCCGAGCCCGACGCGGGACACACGCAGGCCGGTGCGGCCGAGATGCCTCTGCTCCATGAACGCCGAGATTACTGGCCAGAACTGGGCCGTGGGTTGCCTGTGGACAACCGAATTCGGGGCGGTCCCGGTCCGGGTTCGGGCAGGCCGGGGACCCGTCCGGTCCGGCACCGACCGCGCCGCACCGCCCTCCCGCCGACGGCGCCCCCCGCGCTACTGTCTGCCCGACAGCGTCGTTACTGATCAGTAAGGGGAATCGGCCATGCAGCTCGGGATCAACCTCGGCTACTGGGGTGCCGGAATGGACGCGGACAACCTGGCCGTGGCCCAGGAGGCCGACCGGCTCGGATACGCCGTGTGCTGGGCCGCCGAGGCCTACGGCTCCGACGCGGCCACCGTGCTCAGCTGGGTCGCCGCCCAGACCGAGCGCATCGACGTCGGCTCCGCCATCTTCCAGATCCCGGCCCGGCAGCCCGCGATGACCGCGATGACCGCCGCCACCCTCGACTCCCTCTCCGGCGGCCGCTTCCGCCTCGGCCTCGGCGTCTCCGGCCCGCAGGTCTCCGAGGGCTGGTACGGCGTGAAGTTCGACAAGCCGCTGTCCCGCACCCGCGAGTACGTCGAGATCGTCCGCAAGGCGATGACCCGGGAGCGCCTGTCGTACGAGGGCGAGCACTGGACGCTGCCGCTGCCGGGCGGCCCGGGCAAGCCGATCAAGCTGACCGTGCACCCGCAGCGCGAGCACATCCCGCTGTACATCGCGGCCATCGGACCGAAGAACCTGGAGCAGACCGGCGAGATCGCCGACGGCGCCCTGCTGATCTTCCCGTCCGCCGACCACCTCGAGGACACGGCGGTCAAGCACCTGCGGGCCGGGCGCGAGAAGGCCGGGAAGACGCTGGAGGGCTTCGACGTCTGCCCGACCCTGCCCCTCGCCGTCGGCTCCGACGGCGACGTCGAGCGGCTCGCCGACACCTTCCGCCCCTACACCGCGCTGTACGTCGGCGGCATGGGCAGCCGCAAGCAGAACTTCTACAACCAGCTCGCCCGGCGCATGGGCTACGAGCAGGCCGCCACCGAGATCCAGGACCTGTACCTGGCCGGTGACAAGGAGGCCGCCGCGGCCGCCGTGCCGCACGAGCTGATCGACCGGACGACGCTGCTGGGCTCGGTCGAGCGGATCGCCGACCGGATGAAGGCCTACGCGGCG
The DNA here is from genome assembly GCF_055563235.1 of Streptomyces sp. NPDC003248. Lineage (NCBI taxonomy): Bacteria > Bacillati > Actinomycetota > Actinomycetes > Kitasatosporales > Streptomycetaceae > Streptomyces > Streptomyces sp. NPDC003248. Next base: position 169,081 of record NZ_JBVHDT010000005.1, read on the forward strand.
GCCGGTGTCACCACCCTCACCCTCGCTCCCGCGGGCTTCACCCTCGACGAGCGCCTGGCCTCCCTGCGGGCCGGCGCCGAGGCGCTGGAGCGCGCCGGCCTGGCGTAGGGGGGACGCAGCGCGCCGACCGGCTCAGGGAGGGGAGGCCGTCGCCCGGTGAGCAGGTCACGGAGGGGGTTCAGCGGCCGTGGTGGGGGCTCGGGGGTCTTCCCCGCCACGGCCGTCACGGGGAACAACGCGCCGCGGCCCGCGCGGTCACGCCCCCGGGGGGACCGCGCCGGTCCGCCGTTCGGCGCAGCCGTCCGACACCCCTGTTGCACCCCGCCCCGCGCCGCATTTGACTCGTTCTTCGCGGAACCCTGCGGAACCCTGCGGAACCCCGCGGAAGCCTGCGCGATTCTGCGGACCCTGCGGACCTGCGGATCCCCCGGGATGCGGAGAGGTGCCCCACGATGCTTTCGGCCAAGAGTCTGTTCCAGGAGATCCTCGACCACGACGAGTCGTTCCGGCTGTTCTGCTCCATCGCCGCCGGCGGGGAGGCCCAGGGCGGCTGGGAGAACGCCCGGATCGCGGCGCTCGTCCCGCAGAGCGAACGCGCGCTCGCCCCCAAGATCGCCCGGCACGGCGCCGACGAGGACAAACACGGCCGGATCTTCGCCGCCCTGCTGAAGAAGCGCGGCCTCGACCCCGTCCCCGTCCCGCCCGAGACCGACTACACCATGCTCCTGGAGCGCAGGGGCATCGGTCTCGCCCACGACCGGCTCAAGGCCGACCGGCCGCTGACCGTCCAGGACATCGTCACCTACCTCGCCCACAGCAGGGTCACCGAGCAGCGCGCCTCCGAGCAGATGGCGCTGCTGCGCAGACACTTCGCCGACCACCCCGACATCGGCCGCGCGGTGCGGATGATCGCCGACGACGAGGACAACCACCTCGCCTACTGCCACGAGGAACTCCTGCGCTTCGCGCGTGCCGGACACGGCCGGGGCATCCAGCGGACGCTGCGCGAGAGCGCCCTCGCCGAGATCCGCGTCCACCGCGACGTCAGCCTCGCCGTCATGGCCCGCATGGGCCGCATCCTCGGCTGGTCCCGGCCCCGGGCGGCCCTCCTCGCGGCCGGCATCCACGCCGTGCACGCCTGGGAGCGGTTCGCCGGCTGGCGGCGCATGGTGTCCCTGACGATGCCCGACCGCCGCGACGCCCTCGGCGGACCGGAGACCACCGCTCCCGAGTTCGCCTGAGCCGGAACAGCCGGCCAGCCGGAACAGCCGGCCAGCCGGAACAGCCGCCAGCCGGAACAGCCGCCAGCCGGAACAGCCGCCAGCCGGAACAGCCGGCCAGCCGGAACAGCCGGCCAGCCGGAACAGCCGGCCAGCCGGAACAGCCGGCCAGTCGGCCAGTCGGCCAGTCGGCCGGTCAGCCAGCCGGCGAGCCGGCGAGTCGGCCGGCCACAACTGGCCGGACCACCCGCGACCCGCCGGATCACCCGCAAGACCCGCCGGATCACCCGCAACCCGCCGGACCACCCGCAACCGGCCGAGACCGCCCCCGCGCGCGGGATCCCGCTACATCCACCCCCTGTGCTTGAACAGCCGGTACAGCAGCACCTCCAAGACCGCCATGACCGCGATCACCGCCGGATACGACCACACCCAGCGCAGTTCCGGCATGTGCTCGAAGTTCATGCCGTAGATCCCCGCGATCATGGTCGGGACCGCGGCCATGGCCGCCCACGCCGAGATCTTCCGCATGTCGTCGTTCTGCCGGACGCTCATCTGCGCCAGGTGCGCCGACAGGATGTCCGACACCAGCCGGTCCAGCCCCTCCACGGACTCGTTCACGCGCGCGAGGTGGTCGCCGACGTCCCGGAAGAACGGCCGCGCCTTGTCGTTCACGAACGGCAGCGCCGCACCGACCGACCCCGTGTCCGCGAGCCGGGTCACCGGCGGTGCCAGCGGGCCGGTCGACCGGCGGAACTCCAGGACCTGCCGCTTGAAGCCGTAGATCCGGGACGCGGTGTGCCGCGAGCCGCCGCCGTCCGGGGAGAACACCTCGGCCTCCAGCTCCTCCAGATCGGTCTGGAGCTCGGTCGCCACGTCCAGATAGTGGTCGACGGTCGCGTCGGCGATCGCGTACAGGACGGAGGTGGGGCCCTTCGCGAGCAGCTCGGGCTCCTTCTCCAGCCGCTGCCGCACGACCGCCAGCGGAGAACCCTCGCCGTGCCGGACGGTCACCACGAAGGAGTCGCCGAGGAAGACCATGACCTCACCGGAGGAGACGGTGTCGCTCCGCGGCTCGTACACCACCGGCTTCAGCACCAGGAACAGCGAGTCGTCGTAGACCTCCAGCTTGGGCCGCTGGTGGGCCTTCAGGGCGTCCTCCACGGCCAGCGGGTGCAGTGCGAACTCGCGCGTGACGTGGTCGAACTCCTTCTCGGTGGGCTCGTGCAGCCCGATCCAGACGAAGCCGCCCCCGGCACGCGCGTCGTCGAGCGCGTCGGAGAAGTCCTGCGGACCCTCGGTGCGGTGCCCGTCCCGGTAGATGGCGCAGTCGACGATCACGGAGTGCGTTCCCCTTTCGGCCGTTCACCTGTGCACCAGGACGTATCACCGGTGCCCCCGGTCCTACGCCTACCCTGGGCGGCATGCCCACGCTGATCCTCGTCCGGCACGGACGGTCCACCGCCAACACCTCCGCAGTGCTCGCCGGCCGGACACCCGGCGTCGCCCTCGACGAGCGGGGCGCCGCCCAGGCCGCCGCGCTGCCCGGCCGACTGGCGGAGCTGCCGATCGCCGAGGTCGTCACGAGCCCCCTGCAACGCTGCCGGGAGACGCTGCGGCCCCTGCTGGACGCCCGCCCCGGACTGCCCGTGCACACCGACGAACGCATCGGCGAGTGCGACTACGGCGACTGGTCGGGACGCAAGCTCGCCGAGCTGAACGACGAGCCGCTGATGGAGGTCGTCCAGACGCACCCCTCCGCGGCCGCCTTCCCCGGCGGCGAGTCCATGCGGGCCATGCAGACCCGCGCCGCCGAGGCGGTGCGCGAGTGGAACGCGCGCGTGGAGCGCGACCACGGCGCCGACGCCGTCTACCTCATGTGCTCGCACGGCGACATCATCAAGTCGCTCGTGGCGGACGCGCTCGGGCTGCATCTCGACCTCTTCCAGCGGATCTCCGTCGAACCGTGTTCCATCACCGCGATCCGTTACACCCGTCTGCGCCCCTTTCTGGTGCGCCTCGGCGACACCGGCGACTTCGCCTCGCTCGTCCCGCGCCAGGAGCCCCCGGCCCAGGAGGCGACGGTCGGGGGCGGTGCGGGCGCACCGTGATCGTCGCCCGCAGTAGGGTGAAGCGGTCCGCATACGCACGTTCACGCATGGACGTTCACGTACCCACGATTCCCAGGGAGACAGGACGTGTCCCGTCAGGTGTTCCTCTACGACCCCCCGGACCGCTTCGTGGCCGGTACGGTCGGACTGCCCGGGCGCCGTACCTTCTTCCTCCAGGCCACCGCCGGCTCCCGAGTGACCAGTGTGGCCCTGGAGAAGACCCAGGTCGCCGCGCTCGCCGAGCGCATGGACGAACTGCTGGACGAAGTCGTACGCCGTAGCGGCGGGAGCGCCGCCGTGCCCGCGATGGCGCCCGCCGAGATCACCGACACCGGCCCCCTCGACACACCGATCGAGGAGGAGTTCCGGGTCGGCACCATGGCCCTCGCCTGGGACGGCGAGGAACAGCGCATGATCGTCGAGGCGCAGGCCCTCGTGGAGCTCGACGCCGACTCCGAGGAGGACCTGGCCGAGGCCGAGGAGCGGTTGCTCCAGGACGAGGAGAACGGGCCCCCGATGCTGCGGGTCCGGCTCACCGGCGCCCAGGCGAGAGCCTTCGCCAAGAGAGCCCTCGACGTCGTCAACGCCGGCCGGCCGCCGTGCCCGCTGTGCAGCCTGCCGCTCGACCCGGAAGGACACGTATGTCCGCGCCAGAACGGATACCGCCGCGGGGCGTGACGACCGCCGACCCCGCGGACGCGGAACTGCTCGCCCACGGCGGGCTGACCGTGCGCGGACGCATCCGTGACGCCTCCAACGCCGCCCTGTACTGCACGGTCGCCCACGACGGCCGGGAGGCCGCCTGCGTCTACAAGCCGGTCGCCGGGGAGCGGCCCCTGTGGGACTTCCCCGACGGCACGCTCGCCCAGCGCGAGGTCGCCGCGTACGCCGTGTCCGAGGCGACCGGCTGGGGGCTCGTACCGCCCACCGTGCTGCGCGACGGGCCCTACGGCGAGGGCATGTGCCAGCTGTGGATCGAGGCGTCCCCGGAGGACGGGCTGCTCGCCCTGGTCGACGAGGAGGAGCCGGGGCCCGGCTGGAAGGCGATCGGGTTCGCCGAGGTCGGCGAGGACCGGACCGCGCTGCTGGTGCACGCCGACGACGAGCGGCTGCGGCGCCTGGCCGTCCTGGACGCGGTCCTCAACAACGCCGACCGCAAGGGCGGCCATCTGCTCACCACCGCCGACGGGCGGCTGTACGGCATCGACCACGGCGTCACCTTCCACGCCGACGACAAGCTGCGCACCCTCCTGTGGGGCTGGGCGGGGGAGCCCCTCACCGAGGAGGCCGTCGGGGTGCTCAGGGGCCTCGCCGGCGCCCTGGAGCCGGGCGGCACCCTGGCGGCCGGCCTGTCCGCACTCCTCACCCCCGCCGAGGTCGACGCCACGCGCGCGCGGACCGCCGCGCTGCTGGCGTCCGGCCGGCACCCCGAGCCCGGCGGCGAGTGGCCGGCGATCCCCTGGCCACCCGTCTGACACGGTCCCGCGGCCCCGGAGGTGTTCCGGGACACGTGCCCCGCGGCCCCGGTGGTGAGCCGTGACACATGCCGGCGGCGGCCACAGGGGTGAGCCGTGACACATGCCCCAGGACCGCCCAGCACATCACCCGCGCACGCGCAAGAGCGTGTTCCCGGGCGTCCCGGGACCCCCAGCACATCGCCCGCGCAGACGCAAGAGCGCCTTCTCGGCCGTCCGGACCGCTCCGGTTCGTACCCGGAACTTCCGGCCGGTTACGCTCATGACATGCATGCCTGGCCCGCTTCCGAGGTCCCCGCCCTGCCTGGTCAGGGCCGCGACCTGAGGATCCACGACACCGCGACCGGCGGACCGGTCACCCTCGACCCCGGTCCCGTCGCCCGTATCTACGTCTGCGGCATCACGCCGTACGACGCGACCCACATGGGGCACGCGGCGACCTACAACGCGTTCGACCTCGTCCAGCGCGTGTGGCTGGACACCAAGCGGCAGGTGCACTACGTCCAGAACGTCACCGACGTCGACGACCCGCTCCTCGAGCGGGCCCAGCGGGATGGCGTCGACTGGGTCGCCCTCGCCGAGCGGGAGACGGCCCTCTTCCGCGAGGACATGACCGCCCTGCGCATGCTCCCGCCGCGGCACTACATAGGCGCCGTCGAGGCCATACCCGGCATCGTGCCGCTCGTGGAGCGCCTGCGCGACGCCGGTGCCGCCTACGAACTCGAAGGCGACGTCTACTTCTCCGTGGAGTCCGACCCGAACTTCGGCACGGTCTCCCGCCTGGACGCCGCCGCGATGCGGCTGCTCTCCGCCGAGCGGGGCGGCGACCCCGACCGGCCCGGCAAGAAGAACCCGCTCGACCCGATGCTCTGGACGGCGGCCCGCGAGGGCGAGCCCAGCTGGGACGGCGGCTCGCTCGGCCGCGGGCGCCCCGGCTGGCACATCGAGTGCGTCGCCATCGCCCTGGACCACCTCGGCATGGGCTTCGACGTCCAGGGCGGCGGCTCCGACCTCGCCTTCCCGCACCACGAGATGGGCGCCTCCCACGCCCAGGTCCTCACCGGCGAGTTCCCCATGGCCAAGGCGTACGTCCACGCCGGCATGGTCGCCCTGGACGGCGAGAAGATGTCCAAGTCCAAGGGCAACCTCGTCTTCGTCTCCGCGCTGCGGCGCGAGGGCGTCGATCCCGCGGCGATCCGGCTCACCCTCCTCGCCCACCACTACCGCAGCGACTGGGAGTGGACCGACCAGGTGCTCCAGGACGCCGTGGACCGGCTCGGACGCTGGCGCGCGGCCGTCTCCCGGCCCGACGGCCCGCCCGCCGACGCCCTGGTCGAGGAGATCCGCGAAGCCCTCTCCGACGACCTCGACGCCCCGGCCGCGCTGGCCGCCGTCGACCGTTGGGCCGCGCTCCAGCAGGAGCGGGGCGGCACGGACACCGCGGCCCCCGGCGTGGTCTCCCGCGCGGTGGACGCCCTGCTGGGCGTGGCGCTCTAGCTGCAGCGGACGCAAGGAAAAGGGGCGGTGCGCCTGGTGGCGCACCGCCCCTCTCCCTTCCTGTCGTTCGCCGGTCCTCTAGTCCTCCGACGATTCGTCGTCGTCGGAGAGGTCACCGCTCGGCTTGGGCGGCTTCGGCGGCCGGGTCCGCTCGCCCGGGGCGGGCGGACCCCCGCCGTCCCGGCGCCGCAGATACCGCTCGAACTCCCGGGCGATCGCCTCACCCGACGCCTCCGGCAGCTCCGCGGTGTCCCGGGCCTCCTCCAGCGTCTGGACGTACTCGGCGACCTCGCTGTCCTCGGCGGCCAGCTGGTCCACGCCCACCTGCCACGCGCGCGCGTCCTCGGGCAGTTCGCCCAGCGGGATGCGCACGTCGATCAGGTCCTCCAGACGGTTGAGGAGCGCCAGCGTCGCCTTGGGGTTGGGCGGCTGCGAGACGTAGTGCGGTACGGCCGCCCAGAGGCTGACCGCGGGCACCCCCGCGTGCGTGCACGCCTCCTGGAGGACACCGACGATGCCCGTGGGGCCCTCGTACTTGGTCTCCTCCAGGTCCATCCGGCGCGCCAGGTCCGCGTCGGACGTGGTCCCGCTGATCGGCACCGGACGCGTGTGCGGGGTGTCGCCGAGCAGGGCGCCCAGGATGACCACCAGCTCCACGCCCAGTTCGTGGGCGAAGCCGAGCAGCTCGTTGCAGAACGAGCGCCAGCGCATGGACGGTTCGATGCCCCGCACCAGCACCAGGTCGCGCGGTTTCTCGCCGCCGACCCGCACCACCGACAACCTTGTCGTCGGCCATGTGATCTTGCGGACGCCGGCCTCCATGAACACCGTGGGACGGTTCACCTGGAAGTCGTAGTAGTCCTCGGCGTCCAGCGCCGCGAAGACCTCGCCCTTCCACTCCCTCTCGAGATGCGCGACCGCGGTGGAAGCGGCGTCGCCGGCATCGTTCCAGCCCTCGAACGCGGCCACCATGACCGGGTCGATCAGCTCGGGAACCCCCTCGAGCTCGATCACCCAGTGCCTCCTTCCGACGTGCCCTCGCCTGACCACCCAACCTTACGGCGTCCCGCGGGGGCGCCCGCAGCCCCCTTGCACGGGGGAGTGAACGGATCACTGCCCCGTTCCCCACCCCTGAACACCCGCCCGCCGAAGCAGCTCACAGGCTCGACCTCAGCCACTGCTCCACGCTCGCGATGTGCACCGTCGCCCACGACCGCGCCGCCTCCGCGTCCCGGTCGCGCAGCGCCGCGAGGATCGCCCGGTGCTCGTGCAGGGTGCGGGCGACCGCGTCCTCCTGCGTCAGCCCGCGCCAGATCCGGGCCCGGGTGGTGGGCCCCGACAGACCGTCGAGCAGGGAACACAGCACCGAGTTGCCCGCGCCCTGCACGATGCCCCGGTGGAACTCCAGGTCGCAGGCGACGAGTTCCTCCACCGACGGCCGGGCGCCGAGCCGGTCCAACTGTGCGCCCAGGGCGTCGAGTTCCTCCTCGCCGATGCGCAGCGCCGCCATCGCCGTCGCGGCCGGCTCCAGGATGCGGCGCACGGCCAGGAACTCCAGGACCGTGTCGTCGCGGTGGAAGTCGACGACGAAGCTCAGCGCCTCCAGCAGCAGTTGCGGGTCGAGGCTGGTCACGTACGTGCCGTCGCCCTGCCGTACGTCCAGGATCCGGATCAGCGACAGCGCCCGGACCGCCTCCCGCAGGGAGTTGCGGGACAGGCCCAGTTCGGCGGCGAGCTCGCTCTCCCTGGGCAGCCGGTCCCCGGGACGCAGCGCACCGGTGACGATCATGCCTTTGATCTTCTCGATCGCCTCGTCGGTGACTGCCATGACCGGCCTCCCTGTCGTTCATCGCCCAGACATCGGATGTCTAGGCGTCATTATGGGGGCTGAGCAGGCGAGTGCCGCCGGTGCTGCGATCACCGGCGGCGGGGGAGCGGGGAGCCGTCCGGCTCCAGTGGTGCCGGGCCCGGTGTGGCGACCGGTCCCGGGTGCCGGCCCGGCGGGCGGAGGCCGGTTTCTCGGTGCCGGCTGCGGTGGGCGGAGGCCGGTTTCTCGGTGCCGGCCCCGGTCGGGAGGGCGGGCCGGCACCGAAGCCCTCTACTTCTTGTCGAGCAGGTCCTGGATCCCGGCGCGGACCTCGTCCGTGGCCAGGCCGCGGATCGTCAGCGTCGTCCGGCGGCGCAGCACGTCGTCCGCGGTCTCGGCCCACTCGTGGTCCCGCGCGTACACGACCTGCGCCCAGATCTCCGGGGCGTCGGGGTGGACGCGCTCGCCCAGCTCCGGGTGCTCGTTGGCCAGGCGGGCGATGTCGAAGGCGAGCGAGCCGTAGTGCGTGGCCAGGTGCCGGGCGGTGTCGGCGGCCATGCGCGGTCCGGGCGCGGGGCGGTCCACCAGCAGGCGGTGCGCGACCGCGCGCGGGTTGGCGACACCCGGCAGCGGCAGCTTCCTCGGCAGGGACGAGATCGGTTCGAAGTCGTCACCGAGCGGGTGGCCCGGCAGCGCCTCCAGCTTCTGCATGACCGTCCGGCCGATGTGCCGGAACGTCGTCCACTTGCCGCCCGCGACCGACAGCATCCCGCCCCTGCCCTCGGTCACCACGGTCTCCCGCTTGGCCTTCGCCGTGTCGCCGGGGCCGCCCGGCAGCACCCGCAGGCCCGCGAAGGCGTACGTGATCAGGTCACGGTCGAGCTGCTGGTCGCGGACGGAGAACGCGGCCTCGTCCAGGATCTGCGCCACGTCCTTGTCGGTGACCGCGACGTCCGCCGGGTCGCCCTCGAACGCCTCGTCCGTGGTGCCCAGCAGCAGCATGTCCTCCCAGGGCAGGGCGAACGTGATGCGGTACTTGTCGATCGGGGTCGCGAGCGCGGCCTTCCACGGCGACGTCCGCTTCAGGACCAGGTGCGCACCCTTCGACAGGCGGATCGACGGGGCCGCGTTCGGGTCCTCCATCCGGCGCAGGTGGTCGACCCACGGCCCGGTCGCGTTGAGCACGAGACGGGCGTTCACCCCGAACTCGTCACCGGACAGACGGTCCTTCAGGTCCGCGCCCGTCACCCGGCCCCTGGTGAAGCGCAGGCCGGTGACCTCGGCGTGGTTGAGCACGACCGCGCCCGCCTCGACGGCCGCGCGGACCGTCATCAACGCCATGCGGGCGTCGTTCATCTGGTCGTCGCCGTAGACGGCCACGGCCTTGAGGTTCTCGGTGCGCAGCTCCGGCACGTCCTGCTGCGCCTTGGCGGGGGAGAGCAGGTGCCCCACGCCGTCGCCGAACGCCGACAGCGCGGAGTAGGCGAAGACGCCCGCCCCGAGCTTCGCCGCGCCGTGCGGCCCGCCCTTGTACACGGGGAGGTAGAACGTGAGCGGGTTCGCCAGGTGGGGGGCCACCTGGCGGGAGACCGCACGGCGCTCGAAGTGGTTCTCCGCCACCAGCTTCACCGCTCCGGTCTGGAGGTAGCGCAGACCGCCGTGGAGCAGCTTGGAGGAGGCGGAGGAGGTGGCGCCGGCGAAGTCGCCGGCGTCGACCAGCGCCACCCTGAGGCCGGACTGCGCGGCGTGCCAGGCGGTGGAGATGCCCAGGATGCCGCCGCCGATCACGAGGAGGTCGTACGACGCCTTGGCGAGCTGCTCCCGGGTCTCGGCTCGGCTCGGGTTCGAGCCGGAGGCCGGGTGCGTCCCCAGGGCAGGCACGGACTTCAGGGTGGACTGACTGGTCATATCGGGTTCTTACTCCTCATCAGAGCGTACGACTGAGCCGTCGCGGGCTGTCGTCAGCTCTCGTCCTCGAGCCAGCCCATGGTCCGCTCGACGGCCTTGAGCCAGCTCTTGTACTCACGGTCGCGGGTCTCCGCGTCCATGCGGGGGGTCCACTCGGCGGCCCGGCGCCAGTTGGCGCGCAGGTCGTCGGTGCTGGTCCAGAAGCCGACGGCGAGACCGGCGGCGTAGGCGGCGCCGAGACAGGTGGTCTCGGCGACCATCGGGCGCACCACGGGCGCGTCCAGGAAGTCCGAGAGGGTCTGCATCAGCAGGTTGTTGGAGGTCATGCCGCCGTCGACCTTGAGGGCCGCGAGCTCGACGCCGGAGTCCTTCGTCATGGCGTCGGTGATCTCCCGGGTCTGCCAGGCGGTGGCCTCCAGGACGGCGCGCGCGAGGTGCGCCTTGGTGACGTACCGGGTGAGGCCGGCGATCACACCACGGGCGTCGGAGCGCCAGTAGGGGGCGAACAGGCCGGAGAAGGCCGGCACGAAGTAGGCACCGCCGTTGTCCTCGACGGAGAGCGCGAGCGTCTCGATCTCGGCGGCGGTGGAGATCAGGCCCATCTGGTCGCGCATCCACTGCACCAGCGAACCGGTGACCGCGATGGAGCCCTCGAGGGCGTAGACGGGCTTCTCCTCGCCGATGCGGTAGCCGACGGTGGTGAGCAGGCCGTTGTAGGAGTTGACCGGCTTGCCGCCGGTGTTCATCAGCAGGAAGGTGCCGGTGCCGTACGTCGACTTGGCCTCGCCCTCGGCGAAGCAGGTCTGGCCGAACAGGGCGGCCTGCTGGTCGCCGAGCGCGGACGCGACGGGGACGCCGCCCAGGAGGTCACCGAGCCTGCCGCCCGTCACCTCGCCGTACACCTCGGCGGAGGAGCGGATCTCCGGCAGCATCGCCAGGGGCACGCCGATGGACTCGGCGATCTTGGCGTCCCACTCCATGGTGTGCAGGTTCATCAGCAGGGTGCGGGAGGCGTTGGTGACGTCGGTGACGTGCCGGCCGCCGTCGACGCCGCCGGTCAGGTTCCAGATGACCCAGCTGTCCATGGTGCCGAAGAGGATGTCGCCGGCCTCGGCGCGCTCGCGCAGGCCCTCGACGTTGTCCAGCAGCCAGCGGGCCTTGGGGCCGGCGAAGTAGGAGGCCAGGGGCAGGCCGGTCTCGCGGCGGAAGCGGTCCTGGCCGACGTTGCGGCCGAGTTCCTTGCACAGGGCGTCGGTGCGGGTGTCCTGCCAGACGATGGCGTGGTGGATGGGCTCACCGGTGTGGCGGTCCCACAGCAGGGTGGTCTCGCGCTGGTTGGTGATGCCGATGGCCTTGATGTCGTCGCGGGTGATGCCCGCCTTGGCGATGGCCCCGGCGACGACCTCCTGGACGTTGGTCCAGATCTCGGTGGCGTCGTGCTCCACCCAGCCCGGCTTGGGGAAGATCTGCTCGTGCTCCTTCTGGTCGACGGAGACGATCCGGCCGTCGCGGTCGAAGACGATGCAGCGGGAGGAGGTGGTGCCCTGGTCGATGGCGGCGATGAACGGGCCGGCGGTGTGGGCGTCGGTCACAGTGTGCTCCTGAAGGTTCCGTGGTGGGGGTCGGCGCGTATGGCGTGTGCCGCCGTGCGGCGGCGGCCGGATGTCCCTAAGCGAACGCGAGGTTGTAGATTCCCGCGGCGATCGCCCCGCCGGCCAGCGGGCCGACGACCGGGATCCAGGCGTAGCTCCAGTCGGAGCCGCCCTTGTTCGGCAGGGGGAGCAGGGCGTGCACGATGCGCGGGCCGAGGTCACGGGCCGGGTTGATCGCGTAGCCGGTCGGGCCGCCCAGGGACAGACCGATGGACACCACCACGAGCGCGGTGATCAGGGCACCGAGGGGGCCGAGCCCGTTGCCGTCGTCGTTGAGGCCCTGGGTGAGGACGGCGAGCACCAGCACCACGGTGCCGATGATCTCCGTGGCGAGGTTCTGGACCGCGTTGCGGATCTCGGGGCCGGTGGAGAAGACGCCGAGCACCGGGCCCGCGCCCTTCTCCTGTGCCTCGACGGCCTTGGCCGCCGTGGCCTGCGCGCCCGGACCGCCGACGATCTCCCGGTCGGTGAGGTGCGCGTGGAACTGGCCGTGGTAGGCGACCCACACCAGGGCCGCGCCGATCATGGCGCCGAGCAGCTGACCGGCCCAGTAGACCGGGACGTCGCTCCAGTCGCCGTCCTTGATCGCGATGCCGAGGGTGACCGCGGGGTTCAGGTGGGCGCCGGAGAGCGGTGCGGAGGTGTAGACCGCGGTGAGGACGGCGAAACCCCACCCGAAGGCGATGGCGAGCCAGCCGGCGTTGCGGGCCTTGGAGGCCTTCAGGGTCACGGCGGCGCAGACGCCACCGCCGAGCAGGATGAGTATGGCGGTACCGATGGTCTCGCCTATGAAGATGTCGGAGCTGGACACCCGCGACTCCTTTGTCCTTCGTCCAGGGAAGCCGAACCCCGGGTCCCTCCGGGGTTTCCGGTGCCCTCGAGATGAGAGCGATGCCGGCCCTTGGCGTTGTCACACTCTAGCGCGTATTGCCGGTAGCTGTTCGACAATGCCGACCGATGGACGGGAGTCTTGTCCTGGGGTGACGGGTGAGTCAAGAGTTCTGTTATCCAAAACGGGATCGTTATTGATCGGAATCGGCTATCGATCGGGGGCCGGTGCACGGTCGCTTCGCACGCGCTGCCGCACCCGAACCGAAGTCCACGCCCAGGCCCGCTGCCGCACCCGAGCCCGACTCCCGCCTCGGCCCGCTGCCGTGCGTGAGCCGGCGCCCGCTGTGCCCGCGTCCGGACCCGCTGCCGTGCCCGGGCTGGCGTCCGGACCCGCTGCCGTGCGTGAGCCGGCGCCCGCGTCGGGACCCGGACCCGCTGCCGTGCCCGGGCTGGTGCCCGCGCCCGGGCCCGCCGCAGCGCCCGGGTCCACGCCGTCGCCTCGGCCGCCCGCCGCCGTCCCCGCCCCCGTACCCCGCCCCGCCTCACGCCCCGGGCACGGCGAAAGCCGGGACGACCTCCGTCGTCCCGGTCCGCTCACCTGCGTGTACCGGCGGCCGCCGATCCGCCCCGCGGCGGCGGCCCGCCGCTCAGAACCGTGCCGCGCCCAGATCCCGCGACACCGCGCGGGCGCAGTCGCGCACCGCCGCGACCAGCTCGGGCCGCAGCTCGCCCTCCCGGCACACCCGCTCCACCGCGCCGGTGATGCCCACCGCGCCCACCGGCATCCGCCGCCGGTCGTGGATCGGCGCGGCGATGGAGGCGACCCCCTCCCAGGTCTCCTCCACGTCCGCCGCGTAGCCCCGCGCGCGCGTGATGTCGAGGAGCTGCTCGAAGTCCTCCAGCTCGCACACCGTGCGCTCGGTGAACGGCTTGCGGTCGGCCTCCAGCGCCTCGCTGTGCGCGACCGGGTCGTAGGCGGACAGCACCTTGCCCAGGGCCGTGGAGTGCAGCGGCTGCATGGCCCCGATCTCCAGGACCTGCCGGCTGTCGTCGGGCCGGAAGACGTGGTGCACGATCAGCACGCCCTGCTGGTGCAGCACCCCCAGATGGACGCTCTCGCCGCTGGAGCGGGCCAGGTCGTCCGTCCACACCAGCGCGCGCGCCCGCAGCTCGTGCACGTCGAGGTAGGTGGTGCCCAGGCGCAGCAGCTCCGCGCCCAGCTGGTAGCGCCCCGAGGCCTCGTCCTGCTCGACGAACCCCTCCTGCTGGAGGGTGCGCAGGATGCCGTGGGCGGTGCCCTTGGCCAGGCCCAGGGCGGAGGCGATGTCCGACAGACCCAGCCGTCGCTCGCCGCCCCCGAGCAGCCGCAGCATCGCGGCCGCCCGTTCGAGCGACTGGATGTTCCGTGCCATCGCCGTCCTGCCTCCGTCCCCATCGCCTGTCCACGAGCGGCATGCGCCACCGTCGTTCGGCAATGTCGAACACTACCGGTCCTTGCCGACCTCCCGCCAACGGTCGGTCGATACGTCTTCACGCCACGCGCGTCCCACGGCGGCCCGGACCGCCGTCCTGGTCCGTCCCGTGGACGCCCCGAACCATAAGCCCACGGTCCCGGATACCCTGGCGGCGTGCGCCGTCCTCGGGAAGCGTTGTCGCGCGCATTTCCGAGGTGACGCAAAGCCGACAGCCGTCGCATCCAAGGGAGCCCCTCCATGGCCTCAGTGCCGCCGACCCTTTCCGCCGACAGCCGGACCCGCGTGTCCGCGCTCCGCGAGGCCCTCGCCACCCGCGTGGTGGTGGCCGACGGAGCCATGGGCACCATGCTCCAGGCCCAGGAGCCCACCCTCGAGGACTTCGAGAACCTGGAGGGCTGCAACGAGATCCTCAACGTCACCCGGCCGGACATCGTCCGCTCCGTCCACGAGGCCTACTACGACGCCGGCGTGGACTGCGTCGAGACCAACACCTTCGGCGCCAACTTCGCGGCCATGGCCGAGTACGACATCCCCGAGCGGGTGTACGAGCTGTCCGAGGCCGGCGCCCGCATCGCCCGCGAGACCGCCGACGCCTTCGCCGGCCGCGACGGCCGCACCCGCTGGGTGCTGGGCTCGATCGGCCCCGGCACCAAGCTGCCCACCCTCGGCCACGTCGCCTACCGCACCCTGCGCGACGCCTACCAGCAGAACGCCGAGGGACTCATCGCCGGCGGCGCCGACGCGCTCATCGTCGAGACCACCCAGGACCTGCTCCAGACCAAGGCCGCCGTGCTCGGCGCCCACCGCGCCCGCGAGAGCGCCGGCCTGGACGTGCCGCTGATCGTCTCCGTCACCGTCGAGACCACCGGCACCATGCTGCTCGGCTCCGAGATCGGCGCCGCCCTGACGGCCCTGGAGCCGCTCGGCATCGACATGATCGGCATGAACTGCGCCACCGGCCCCGCCGAGATGAGCGAGCACCTGCGCTACCTGGCCCGCAACGCCCGCATCCCGCTCGCCTGCATGCCCAACGCGGGCCTGCCGGTCCTCGGCAAGGACGGCGCCAGCTACCCGCTGACCGCCCCGGAGCTGGCCGACGCCCAGGAGAACTTCGTCCGCGACTACGGCCTGTCCCTGGTCGGCGGCTGCTGCGGCACCACCCCCGAGCACCTGCGCCAGGTCGTCGAGCGCGTCCGCGGTCTCAGCCCCGTCCAGCGCAGCCCCCGCCCCGAACCGGGCGCCGCCTCCCTCTACCAGACCGTCCCCTTCCGCCAGGACACCTCCTACCTGGCCATCGGCGAGCGCACCAACGCCAACGGCTCCAAGAAGTTCCGCGAGGCCATGCTGGAGGCCCGCTGGGACGACTGCGTGGAGATGGCCCGCGAGCAGATCCGCGAGGGCGCGCACATGCTCGACCTCTGCGTCGACTACGTCGGCCGCGACGGCGTCACCGACATGGAGGAACTCGCCGGCCGCCTCGCCACCGCCTCCACCCTGCCGATCGTGCTGGACTCCACCGAGGTCGACGTCATCGAGGCGGGCCTGGAGAAGCTCGGCGGCCGCGCCGTCATCAACTCCGTCAACTACGAGGACGGCGACGGGCCCGAGTCGCGGTTCGCCCGGGTCACCCGGCTGGCCCGGGAGCACGGCGCCGCGCTGATCGCCCTCACCATCGACGAGGAGGGCCAGGCCCGCACCCCCGAGAAGAAGGTCGAGATCGCCGAACGGCTCATCGACGACCTCACCGGGAACTGGGGCATCCGCGAGGAGGACATCCTCATCGACACCCTGACCTTCACCATCTGCACCGGTCAGGAGGAGTCCCGCAAGGACGGCATCGCCACCATCGAGGCGATCCGCGAGCTCAAGCGCCGCCACCCCGACGTGCAGACCACCCTCGGCCTGTCGAACATCTCCTTCGGCCTCAACCCGGCCGCCCGCATCCTGCTCAACTCCGTCTTCCTCGACGAATGCGTCAAGGCGGGCCTGGACTCGGCGATCGTCCACGCGTCGAAGATCCTGCCCATCGCCCGCTTCAGCGAGGAGGAGGTCCAGACCGCCCTGGACCTGATCCACGACCGCCGCGCCGAGGGCTACGACCCCCTCCAGAAGCTCATGCAGCTCTTCGAGGGCGCCACCGCCAAGTCCCTGAAGGCCGGCAAGGCCGAGGAACTCGCCGCCCTGCCGCTGGAGGAGCGCCTCAAGCGCCGCATCATCGACGGCGAGCGCAACGGCCTGGAGGCCGACCTCGACGAGGCCCTGCTGAGCCGCCCGGCCCTCGACATCGTCAACGAGACCCTCCTGGACGGCATGAAGGTCGTCGGCGACCTGTTCGGCTCCGGCCAGATGCAGCTGCCGTTCGTCCTCCAGTCCGCCGAGGTCATGAAGGCCGCCGTCGCCCACCTCGAACCGCACATGGAGAAGTCCGACACCGAGGGCAAGGGCACCATCGTCCTGGCCACCGTCCGCGGCGACGTCCACGACATCGGCAAGAACCTCGTCGACATCATCCTGTCCAACAACGGCTACAACGTCGTCAACCTCGGCATCAAGCAGCCGGTCGCCGCGATCCTCGAAGCCGCCGAGGAACACCGCGCCGACGTCATCGGCATGTCCGGGCTCCTGGTCAAGTCCACGGTGATCATGAAGGAGAACCTGGAGGAGCTCAACCAGCGCGGCCTGGCCACCGACTACCCGGTCATCCTCGGCGGCGCCGCCCTGACCCGCGCCTACGTCGAACAGGACCTCCACGAGGTCTACGAGGGCGAGGTCCGCTACGCCCGCGACGCCTTCGAGGGACTGCGCCTGATGGACGCCCTCATCGGCGTCAAGCGCGGCGTGCCCGGCGCCAAGCTGCCGGAACTGAAGCAGCGCCGGGTCCGCCCGGCCGCCGCGACCGAGGTGGAGGAGCGCCCCGAGGAGGGCCACGTCCGCTCCGACGTCGCCACCGACAACCCGGTCCCCGAGCCCCCGTTCTGGGGCACCCGCGTCATCAAGGGCATCCAGCTCAAGGAGTACGCCTCCTGGCTGGACGAGGGCGCCCTCTTCAAGGGCCAGTGGGGCCTGAAGCAGGCCCGCACCGGCGACGGACCGACGTACGAGGAACTCGCGGAGACCGAGGGCCGGCCGCGCCTGCGCGGCCTGCTGGACCGGCTCCAGACCGACAACCTCCTCGAGGCCGCCGTCGTCTACGGCTACTTCCCCTGCGTGTCCAAGGACGACGACCTGATCCTCCTGGACGAGCACGGCAACGAGCGCACCCGCTTCACCTTCCCCCGCCAGCGCCGCGGCCGCCGCCTGTGCCTCGCCGACTTCTTCCGCCCGCAGGAGTCCGGCGAGACCGACGTCGTCGGCCTCCAGGTCGTCACCGTCGGCTCCCGCATCGGCGAGGAGACCGCCAAGCTCTTCGAGGCGAACTCCTACCGCGACTACCTCGAACTGCACGGACTGTCCGTGCAGCTGGCCGAGGCCCTCGCCGAGTACTGGCACGCGCGCGTGCGCTCCGAACTGGGCTTCGCCGGCGAGGACCCGGCCGACATCCAGGACATGTTCGCCCTGAAGTACCGAGGCGCCCGCTTCTCCCTCGGCTACGGCGCCTGCCCCGACCTGGAGGACCGCTCCAAGATCGCCGAACTGCTGCGGCCCGAGCGGATCGGGGTCCGGCTGTCGGAGGAGTTCCAGCTCCACCCCGAGCAGTCCACCGACGCCATCGTCATCCACCACCCCGAGGCGAAGTACTTCAACGCACGGTGACCCCCGCCGGGCCCCACCCACGGTGACCCCCGCCGGGCCCCACCCACGGTGACCTCCGCGGGGCCCCACCCACGGTGACCCCCGCGGCTCCCCACCCACGGTGAAGCCCGCCTCACCCGGCACACCGGTCCGGCACGCCGTACACTGGTCGGTCCACTGCAGGCCGGTTCCCCCAGCGGGAACCGGCCTGCTCGTCCCTCAAGGAGGTACGCGGATGACCAGCACGGTTCCCGCCCTAGGAACCCGTACGGCCGAGGGCTCCGCCCTCCAGGCCGTGCTCCTCGACATGGACGGCACCCTGGTGGACACCGAGGGCTTCTGGTGGGACGTCGAGGCAGAGGTCTTCGCTGGACTCGGCCACACCCTGGACGACTCCTGGCGCCACGTCGTGGTCGGCGGCCCCATGGCCCGCAGCGCGGGCTTCCTGATCGAGGCGACCGGCGCCGACATCACCCTCGACGAGCTCACCGTCCTGCTCAACGAGGGGTTCGAGGAGCGCATCGGACGCGCCCTGCCGCTGATGCCGGGGGCCGCCCGACTGCTGGCCGAACTGTCCGAGCACGAGATCCCCACGGCCCTCGTCTCCGCCTCGCACCGGCGCATCATCGACCGCGTCCTCACCTCACTGGGCGCCCAGCACTTCGCCCTCACCGTCGCCGGCGACGAGGTGGCGCGCACCAAGCCGCACCCCGACCCCTACCTGTTCGCCGCCGCCGGACTCGGCGCGGACCCCGCCCGGTGCGCCGTGATCGAGGACACCGCCACCGGCGTGGCCGCGGCCGAGGCGGCGGGCTGCCACGTCGTCGCCGTGCCCTCCGTGGCCCCCATCGCCCCGGCCGCCGGACGCACCGTCGTGACCTCGCTGGAAGAGGTCGACCTGACATTCCTGCGCGATCTGATGCCGCTCCGATGACCGACCGGTCGATCATCGGTGATCCCTCGACAACGGACATGCGATAGCCGTTCACCCAGCGTGCATCATCGATTGCGGCGGAAATTCGGCGCGTGTGCGCGGTGAATTCGGATCATCACCGACAGCTGAATTGCGCACCCCCCACACCTCGTCGAACATGTGACCTTCACCACCCCGAAGGGGGTCGACAGGAGGCTCTCCCTGTGCTGTCCACCTCCGTTCGGGCGGAGTGGGCGTGCCCTTGTGTCCCGATTGATGGGACGCTGCACGAATCATTCCCCAGTCGGCTTTTCCGTGCGTCCACACCCGATTCCGCTGCGTGATGGGCATTCAACTCCGGTGAGCGTCAACCGTCCTGCGAGCGCGGACTAATCTCATCGCGAGAACATCGCCCCCACCCCGTGATCCGCTGCCACACCCCTGCATGCCGGGTACACGGACTTGACAGTTCTGGAGAAACTCGAGCATGAACCGCAAGACTCTGGTGCTGCCGGCCGTGGTCGGTCTGCTCGCGCCCGTGCTCGCCGCGTGCGGCGGGACCGACAGCGGGAGCGGCGGCGACGCCATCGTCGTGGGCACCACCGACCGGTTCAGCGCCACCAAGGACGCCCCGGCGCCGCTCGACCCGGCCTACTCCTACGACGTCGGCACCTGGAACATCCTGCGCCAGACCGTGCAGACCCTGATGATCCAGCCCAAGGGCGAGGGCGACCCCGTCCCGGAGGCCGCCGAGAGCTGCGGCTTCACCGACAGCGGCAACGAGCGCTACGCCTGCACGCTGCGCAGCGGCCTGAAGTTCTCCAACGGGGACGCCATCACCGCCGAGGACGTGAAGTTCTCCATCGACCGCGCCCGCGCCATCAAGGCGGACTCCGGCGTGTTCGCCCTGCTGTCCACCATCGACACGGTCGAGACCCAGGGCGACGACAAGGTCATCTTCCACCTCAAGACCGCCGACGCCACCTTCCCCTTCAAGCTGTCCACCCCGGTCGCCGGCATCGTCAACCCCGACGACTACGACAAGGGCAAGCTGCGCGAGGGCTTCGCCGTCGACGGCTCGGGCCCCTACACCCTCTCCGCGGAGACCGAGGGCGACGAGATGACCCGGGCCGTCTTCACCAAGAACCCCAACTACAAGGGGACCTTGGACGTGAAGAACGACAAGGTCGAGATCCTCTCCTTCACGGACGCCGACGCCATGGGCACCGCCCTCGACGACGGCGACATCGACGTCATGACCCGCACCATGTCGCCGGAGCAGATCGACACCCTCTCCGACGCCGCCGCGGACAACGACGAGGACCTCGTCGAGGTGGCCGGCCTCGAGATCCGCTACCTCGCCTTCAACACCTCCGCCCCCGTGGTGAAGAGCAAGGCCGTCCGCCAGGCCATGGCCCAGCTCATCGACCGCAGCGAACTCGTCTCCGAGGTCTACGGCACCCAGGCCGAACCGCTGTACTCCCTGGTCCCGGCCACCGTCACCGGCCACTCCAACTCCTTCTTCAACACCTACGGCGACCCGAGCGCCGACAAGGCCAAGGAGCTGCTGGAGGAGGCCGACGTCAGCACCCCGGTGAAGCTGACGCTGAACTACACGACCGACCACTACGGCACGGCCACCAAGAAGGAGTTCGAGCAGCTCCAGAAGCAGCTCAACGACAGCGGCCTCTTCGACGTCTCCATCGAGGGCGCCGCCTGGGACACCTTCATCCCCGCCGAGCGCAAGGGCGAGTACGCGGTCTACGGCATGGGCTGGTTCCCCGACTTCCCCGACGCCGACAACTTCCTCGCGCCGTTCCTCGACAAGGACAACTTCCTCAAGTCCCCGTACAGCAACAGCGAGATCACCGACACCCTCATCCCCGACTCCCGCCGCGAGGCCGACCGCCTCTCCGCCGCCGCCAACCTGACGGCGATTCAGGACATCGTGGCCGAGGACGTCCCGATCATCCCCCTGTGGCAGGGCAAGCAGTACGTCGCCTCCCGTGACGACATCACCGGCACCGCGTACGTCCTCAACTCCTCCGCCACCCTCCAGCTGTGGGAGCTCGCCCGCGGCGTCAGCGGCTGACCCCGGCACACCGCCCCCGGCACACACGAAGGGCGCCCCTCCTCCCGGAGGGGCGCCCTCTGCCGTACCCGCGGGCGACTACTGCGCGCCCGGGCGCACCAGTCCGCTCTCGTACGCGTACACCGCGGCCTGCACCCGGTCACGCAGCCCCAGCTTGGTCAGCACATGCCCCACATGCGTCTTCACCGTCGTCTCGCTGACGAACAGGTCGGCGGCGATCTCGGCGTTCGACAGCCCCCGCGCCACCAGCTTCAGCACCTCGACCTCGCGGTCGGTCAGCGTGTGCAGCGTGTCCGGCACCGGCTCGTCACCGGACGGCAGATGCGTGGCGTACTTGTCCAGCAGCCGGCGCGTGATGCTCGGCGCCAGCAACGCCTCACCGGCGGCCACCACCCGGATCGCCTGCACCAGCTCGGTGGCCGGGGCGTCCTTCAGCAGGAAGCCACTGGCGCCCGCGCGCAGCGCCTCCACCACGTACTCGTCGAGGTCGAACGTGGTCAGCACCAGCACCTTCGCCGGGCCGTCCCGCCCCGGCCCCGTGATCTGCCGCGTCGCCTCGACCCCGTCCATCCGGGGCATGCGGATGTCCATCAGAACCACGTCGGGCTGGAGGGCCCGCACCTGGTCGAGGGCCTGCAAGCCGTCGCCGGCCTCGCCGACCACCGCGATGTCCTGCTCCGCCTCCAGGATCATCCGGAAGCCGGTACGCAGCAGCGGCTGGTCGTCGACCAGTAGGACGCGGATGGCCACGTAAGTCTCCTTCGCTAGTCCGGCCCCATTCTGCCCTGCTCCACAGCGCCCGACCCGGGCGCCCTCACCGGCAGCGGATACGGCGGGGGAGTACCCCCGAACTCCGGACAGTGCTCCCGGTGATCGCACCAGCCGCACAGCTTCGTCGGCCTGGGCCGCCAGTCACCCGTCTCCGTCGCCTCCCGGATCGCCTCCCACAGCGCGAGCAGCTTGCGCTCCACCCGCTCCAGGTCGGCGAGGACCGGATCGTAGGTCAGCACGTCCCCACTGCCCAGGTACACCAGTTGCAGCCGGCGCGGGATCACCTTCTTCAGCCGCCAGACCACCAGGGCGTAGAACTTCATCTGGAACAGCGCGCCCTCGGCGTACTCCGGCCGCGGCGCCTTGCCCGTCTTGTAGTCGACGATCCGGACCTCCCCGGTGGGCGCCACGTCGACCCGGTCGATGATCCCGCGCAGCGTCAGCCCCGACTCCAGCTCCGCCTCGACGAACAGCTCCCGCTCGGCGGGCTCCAGCCGCGTCGGATCCTCCAGCGTGAACCACCGCTCGACCAGCCGCTCCACCTCCGCCAGCCACCCCGCCAGCCGCTCGCCCCGCGGATCGTCGGCGAACAGCTCCACCACCTCCGGCCGGGACGCGCGCAGCCGGTCCCACTGCCCGGGAACCAAGGCCTTGGCACGCGGCGCGGTCCGCTCGGCCGCCGGTGAATCGAACAAACGCTCCAGCACCGCGTGCACCAGCGTCCCCCGCGTCGCCGCCGGACTCGGCTTCTCCGGCAGCCGGTCGATCACCCGGAACCGGTACAGCAGCGGGCACTGCATGAAGTCCCCGGCCCGCGACGGCGAGAGCGAGGCGGGCGGTATGGCGACGTACGTCTTGCGACCGCCGTCCGCCACCACCTGCGCCGCCCCCGCCCGCGGCGGAACCCGCACGACACCCCCGTCGCCCGCCTCGGCGACACCCTCGCTGCTGCTCTCCATGCCACAGACCTTACGGCCCGCCACCGACAGTCACCCAGCCCGCGGCCGGCGGACACCGGCGACGGCCGGGAAACACGGGGGTGCCGGGGCGGAACGCGTCCCGACGGCCGCATACCATCGGTAGCGAGACCCTTCCGCCCGGCAGGAGCGGGAGACGCTTCGATCGAGGGGACACCGTGGTGGAAAGCGGCGGGAGCGGGCGGCCGCGGCCGGACAGCGACGAGTCGGCCGAGCGCCCCGTGACACCTGCGCCCCGGACCACCGACCCCACCCCACCGGAGGCACCGCCCACACCGGCCACCCCCCCGAACCCGACGGACCAGGACACCACGGCCGGGACCGAAACGGACACGGCCGAAACCCGCCCGGCCGAGACGGGCACCACCGAGACGGACACGGCCGAAACACGCCCCGCCGAGACGGGCACCACCGAGACGGGCACCGGCCACACGGGCACCGGCAACACGGGCACGGCCGAGACGGGCACCACCGCCAAGGGCGACAGCCACACCGGGAAGGACACGGCCGGGGCGCGGGAAAGCAGCCCGAGCGCCACCACGGCAGCCCCCTCCGCCGCCGACCCCACCCCAGCCACCCCCACAGCCCCCACCAGCCCCACCACCCCCACAGACCGCCACCCCCACCACCCCCACGCCCACGCCCACACCACCACCCCCGCACCCGCCCTCGGCGAGCCCCCCGCCAAGGGCCGCCCGCCCCAGCGCCCCCCGGAGGCCCGCGGTGGCCTGCTCATGGGACGCCCCTTCGGCGTCCCCGTCTACGTCGCCCCCAGCTGGTTCCTCGTCGCCGCCCTCATCACCTGGGTCTTCGGCGGCCAGCTCGAACGCGTCCTGCCCGACCTCGGCGCCGCCCGCTACCTCGTCTCCCTCTTCTTCGCGGTCGCCTTCTACGCCTCCGTCCTCGTCCACGAACTCGCCCACACGGTCGCCGCCCTCCGCTTCAAACTCCCCGTCCGCCGCATCCAGCTCCAGTTCTTCGGCGGCGTCTCCGAGATCGAGAAGGAAGCCGAGACCCCCGGCCGCGAGTTCTGGCTGGCCTTCGTCGGCCCCCTCCTCTCCCTCGTCCTCGCCGGCCTCTTCTACCTCGCCCTCCAGCCCGTGGAACCCGGCACCGTCCCCGGCGTCCTCCTCGCCGGCCTGATGATCTCCAACCTCATCGTGGCGATCTTCAACCTCCTGCCCGGCCTCCCCCTCGACGGCGGACGCATGCTCCGCGCCGTCGTCTGGAAGATCACCGGCAAACCCATGAGCGGCACCGTCGCCGCCGCCTGGGTCGGCCGCGCCCTCGCCGTCTCCGTCCTCATCGGACTGCCCCTGCTCACCCAGTCCGGAGCCCTCGGAGAATCCGCCGAGGACAGCGTCGGCATGGACACCGTCCTCGACGCCCTGCTCGCCGCCATCCTCGCCGCCATCATCTGGACCGGCGCCGGCAACAGCCTCCGCATGGCCCGCCTGCGCGAACACCTCCCCGAGCTGCGCGCCCGCACCCTCACCCGCCGAGCCGTCCCCGTCGAATCCGACACCTCCCTCTCCGAAGCCCTCCGCCGCGCCAACGACGCCGGAGCCCGCGCCCTCGTCGTCGTCGACGCCCACGGCGAACCCCTCTCCCTGGTCCGCGAAGCCGCCATCGTCGGCATCCCCGAACACCGCCGCCCCTGGGTCCCCGTCAGCGGCCTCGCCCAGGACCTCACCGACGGCATGCGCGTCTCCGCCGAACTCGCCGGAGAAGACCTGCTCGACGCCCTGCGCGCCGCTCCCGCCACCGAATACCTCGTCGTCGAGGAGACCGGAGAGATCTACGGCGTCCTCTCCGCCGCCGACGTCGAGCGCGCCTTCGTCAAGGCGATGGCCCGCCCCAGCTGAGCACCACCCTCCCCGAACCGTGGTCGGCGGCCCCCGCAAACGCCGGTAGGCTGTTCACATGTCCGAACCGACCGGTGCCGCCCGCAGGCGCGGGCCCTTCAAGGTCGGGGACCAGGTACAGCTGACCGACCCCAAGGGCCGCCACTACACGTTCACGCTCGAAGCCGGAAAGAACTTCCACACCCACAAGGGTTCCTTCCCGCACGACGAACTGATCGGCGCACCCGAGGGCAGCGTTGTCCGCACCACCGGGAACGTCGCCTACCTCGCGCTGCGCCCCCTGCTCCCCGACTACGTCC
Organism: Streptomyces sp. NPDC003248; assembly: GCF_055563235.1. Lineage (NCBI taxonomy): Bacteria > Bacillati > Actinomycetota > Actinomycetes > Kitasatosporales > Streptomycetaceae > Streptomyces > Streptomyces sp. NPDC003248. The sequence goes on from NZ_JBVHDT010000005.1 coordinate 193,706, forward strand.
TGTCCATGCCCCGCGGGGCAGCCGTCGTCTACCCCAAGGACGCGGGGCAGATCCTCGCCTTCGCCGACATCTTCCCCGGCGCACGCGTCGTCGAAGCCGGCGTCGGCTCCGGCTCCCTCAGCAGCTTCCTGCTGCGCGCCATCGGCGACCAGGGCATGCTGCACTCCTACGAGCGCCGCGAGGACTTCGCCGACATCGCCCGGCAGAACGTCGAACGCTACTTCGGCGGCCCCCACCCCGCCTGGCAGCTCACCGTCGGCGACCTCCAGGACAACCTGAGCGACACCGACGTCGACCGCGTCATCCTCGACATGCTCGCCCCCTGGGAATGCCTGGAAGCCGTCTCCAAGGCCCTCGTCCCCGGCGGCATCCTCTGCTGCTACGTCGCCACCACCACCCAGCTCGCCCGGACCGTCGAGTCCATCCGCGAGATCGGCTCCTTCAACGAGCCGACCGCCTGGGAGACGATGATCCGCAACTGGCACATCGAGGGCCTCGCCGTCCGCCCGGACCACCGCATGATCGGCCACACCGGCTTCCTCCTCACCGCACGCCGCCTCGCCGACGGCGTCGAACCGCCCATGCGCCGCCGCCGCCCCGCCAAGGGCGCCTACGGCGAGGACTACGCCGGCCCCAACGCCGACGGCGGCACCGGCCGCTGACACCGCCGCCCACCACGTCAACGCATCGGCGCCGTGGCCGAGTTCCCCGCACACCCCCGGAACTCGACCACGGCGCCCTCACGTTGACACCCCCCACCGGCACCCCGCCCCCCGCCGTTCCCCCGCACTGTGACGTGTGGCACGATGCTGGCCACCCCCAGCGGCACAGCCCTCACAGGAGACGCTCCTAGTGCAACCCGCCGTCCCGGAACTGGCACACACCCACACCCGGCCGATCCACTGGCTCGCGACCGCCACCGCCGTGGCCGGCGTCGTCGCCCTCTCCTCGGTCCTCCAGCCCCACCCGGCGACGGCCGCCCAGCCGACCGCCCCCGACACCCCGACCACACCCGCCGCCGCCCCCGCCACCACCGGCGTCGACTTCCCGATCGACTGCGGCCCGGTCAAAGCCCTCGTCCAGAAACAGGCTTCCGGCGATCTCGACGGCGACGGCCGCCCCGAAACCGTCGCCGCCGTCCACTGCGACGCCCCCATGGGCACCCCGCCCGACGGCGTCTACGTCCTCACCCAGGCCGCCGACGCCACCCACGCACGCGTGGTCGCCACCCTCGTCGACCCCCAGAGCCGCACCACCGTCACCAGCCTCTCCATCACCGACGGCACCGTCCTCGCCACACTCCTCGGCTACTCCTCGGCCGACGTGCCCAGTTGCTGCCCCGACGTCAAGGACAGCGCCAAGTGGCAGTGGAAGGACAACACGTTCGTCCGCACGACACCCTCCGGTACCCACAGCGTCTGACCCCCACCACCCCACGCTGTGAGAAATCAGACAGCCGTGACGGACCGTGCGCGAACCCTCACTCCGCGTCCGGACCGAACACCTCCACCCTGTCCGAAACCCTTCGCACATGGATGCACTCGCCCGGACACTCCCGCGCCGAGTCCACCACATCCGTCAACAACGGAAGCGGCACCGGCGTCGTCGCCCCACGCTCCTGCAAAAGCTCCTCCCCAGCCCCCTTCACATACGCCAGACCATCGATGTCCAGCTCGAACACCTCCGGCGCATACTGCGCACAGATGCCATCGCCGGTACAGAGATCCTGATCGATCCAGACCTCCAGCGCCTCGCCGCCGACACCGGCCTCCTGCTGCACTCCCATATCTCCTGCCGTTTACTGCCGAGCCGCCCGGGAACGATGCAGGCTCTGACGGGTGTTGAACACTTCGACCCTACCGTCGGCAGCTTTCCAATCATGTTCGGTGGGTATTCCCCTGGCGTGAGGGAGAGCGCAAGGGTGAAGATCGGACACACCCCGACAGTCTTTGTGATCTAGGGGTTTCAATCGACACCCACCCAGGTAGGGTCTGGAAGCGTCCAGCTCCCCTTGGAGGAGGTGAGGACCGTGGCAGCCCACGACGACGACATGAACCGCGGCATCCGCCCGGGACGAGGGTCCGACGACCCGGCCGGGCAGATCGCCTACCTTGAGCAGGAGATCGCCGTCCTGCGACGTAAGCTCGCCGACTCTCCGCGACACACGAGGATTCTCGAAGAGCGGATCGTCGAGCTGCAGACCAACCTGGCCGGCGTGTCCGCCCAGAACGAGCGACTCGCCAACACACTCCGCGAAGCCCGCGACCAGATCGTGGCCCTCAAGGAGGAAGTCGACCGGCTCGCCCAGCCGCCGGCCGGCTTCGGAGTCTTCCTCGCGGCGAACGAGGACGGCACGGCCGACATCTTCACCGGAGGCCGCAAACTCCGCGTGAACGTCAGCCCCAGCGTCGAGCTCGACGAGCTCCGACGCGGCCAGGAAGTGATGCTCAACGAAGCGCTCAACGTGGTCGACGCCATGGAATTCGAGCGCGTCGGCGACATCGTCACCCTCAAGGAGATCCTCGAGGACGGCGAGCGCGCCCTGGTTCTCGGACACACCGACGAAGAACGAGTCGTACGACTCGCCGAGCCCCTGCTCGACGTCACCATCCGGCCCGGCGACGCCCTGCTGCTCGAACCCCGCTCCGGCTACGTCTACGAGATCGTCCCCAAGAGCGAGGTCGAGGAACTCGTCCTCGAAGAGGTCCCCGACATCGGCTACGAGCAGATCGGCGGCCTCGGCGGCCAGATCGAAGCCATCCGCGACGCCGTCGAGCTCCCCTACCTCTACCCCGACCTGTTCAAGGAGCACGAACTGCGGCCGCCCAAGGGCGTCCTGCTGTACGGGCCCCCCGGATGCGGCAAGACGCTCATCGCCAAGGCCGTCGCCAACTCACTCGCCAAGAAGGTCGCCGAGGTCACCGGCCAGGCCGCCGGCAAGAGCTTCTTCCTCAACATCAAGGGCCCCGAGCTCCTCAACAAGTACGTCGGCGAGACCGAACGGCAGATCCGCCTCGTCTTCCAGCGAGCCCGCGAGAAGGCCAGCGAAGGAACCCCCGTCATCGTCTTCTTCGACGAGATGGAATCCCTCTTCCGCACCCGCGGCTCCGGCGTCAGCTCCGACGTGGAGAACACCATCGTCCCGCAGCTGCTCGCCGAGATCGACGGCGTGGAAGGCCTCCAGAACGTGGTCGTGATCGGCGCCTCCAACCGCGAGGACATGATCGACCCCGCCATCCTGCGACCCGGCCGGCTCGACGTGAAGATCAAGATCGAGCGCCCGGACGCCGAAGCGGCCAAGGACATCTTCGGCAAGTACCTCACCGAACGCCTCCCCCTGCACGGCGACGACCTCGGCGAACACGGCGGAGACAAGACCACCACCGTCCAGAGCATGATCCAGACGGCAGTGGAACACATGTACGCCGAAACCGAGGAGAACCGCTTCCTGGAGGTCACCTACGCCAACGGCGACAAGGAAGTCCTCTACTTCAAGGACTTCAACTCCGGCGCCATGATCGAAAACATCGTGGGCCGCGCCAAGAAAATGGCGATCAAGGACTTCCTCGAGAAGAACCAGAAGGGCCTCCGCGTCTCCCACCTCCTCCAGGCCTGCGTGGACGAGTTCAAGGAGAACGAGGACCTGCCCAACACCACCAACCCCGACGACTGGGCCCGCATCTCCGGAAAGAAGGGCGAACGGATCGTCTACATCCGCACCCTGATCACCGGAAAGCAGGGCTCCGACACCGGCCGCTCCATCGACACGGTGGCGAACACCGGACAGTACCTGTAAAACCGGAACGGCTGCGGGTACCCGAACCGGGGTACCCGCAGCCGACTGCTTTTCGGGCCACGGCTGGAGCAGGCAATGACGCAAATGATCTCCCCACCAGCGCAGAGGCGTTCTAGGCTCTTCCGTACCGCCGGGCGCAGTGCGGGGACGGGCACCGCACACGCACCGGAGCACCAGCGGTACGCGAACGGCACCCACGACCGAGGATGCCGCCGGGCAAGGAGGGCCGCATGACCGTACGGCGAGTAATGGGCATCGAGACGGAGTACGGGATCTCCGTCCCCGGCCACCCGAACGCCAATGCCATGCTCACCTCGTCCCAGATCGTCAACGCCTACGCGGCGGCGATGCACCGGGCCCGCCGGGCCCGCTGGGACTTCGAGGAGGAGAACCCCCTGCGGGACGCCCGAGGCTTCGACCTCGCCCGCGAGGCCGCCGACGCCAGCCAGCTCACCGACGAGGACATCGGCCTCGCCAACGTGATCCTCACCAACGGCGCCCGCCTCTACGTCGACCACGCCCACCCCGAATACAGCGCCCCCGAGGTCACCAACCCCCGCGACGCCGTCCTCTGGGACAAAGCCGGCGAACGCATCATGGCCGAGGCCGCCGAACGGGCCGCCGCACTCCCCGGCGCCCAGCCCATCCACCTCTACAAGAACAACACCGACAACAAGGGCGCCTCCTACGGCACGCACGAGAACTACCTCATGAAGCGGGAAACCGCTTTCTCCGACATCGTGCGCCACCTCACGCCCTTCTTCGTCTCCCGCCAGGTCTTCGCCGGAGCCGGCCGCGTCGGCATCGGCCAGGACGGCCACGAACACGGCTTCCAGCTCAGCCAGCGCGCCGACTACTTCGAGGTCGAGGTCGGCCTGGAGACCACCCTCAAACGGCCCATCATCAACACCCGCGACGAGCCCCACGCCGACGCCGAGAAGTACCGCCGCCTCCACGTGATCATCGGCGACGCCAACCTCTCCGAGATCTCCACCTACCTCAAACTGGGCACGACCGCCCTGGTCCTTTCCATGATCGAAGACGGCTTCATCGCCGTCGACCTCGCCGTCGACCAGCCCGTCCGCACCCTCCACCAGGTCTCCCACGACCCCACCCTCAAGCGCCTGGTCACCCTCCGCAGCGGCCGCACACTCACCGCCGTCCAGCTCCAGATGGAGTACTACGAACTGGCACGCAAATACGTGGAGGAACGCCACGGCGCCGACGCCGACGACCAGACCAAGGACGTCCTCGCGCGCTGGGAGGACACCCTCACCCGCCTGGAGAACGACCCGATGAGCCTCGCCGGCGAACTCGACTGGGTCGCCAAACGCGAACTCATGGAGGGCTACCGGCGCCGCGACGGCGTCGACTGGGACGCCGCCCGCCTCCACCTCGTCGACCTCCAGTACGCCGACGTACGCCCCGAGAAGGGCCTCTACAACCGCCTGGCGGCCCGCGGCCGCATGAAGCGGCTCCTGACCGAGGCGGAGGTCGAACGGGCCAAGGCCAAGCCCCCGGAGGACACCCGCGCCTACTTCCGCGGCCGCTGCCTGGAGCAGTACGCCGACGACGTCGCCGCCGCCTCCTGGGACTCGGTCATCTTCGACCTGCCCGGCCGGGACTCCCTCCAGCGCGTCCCAACCCTCGAACCGCTTCGCGGAACGCGAAATCACGTCAAGGAGCTCCTGGACCGCTGTCGCACCGCGGAAGACCTGGTCAGGGTCTTGTCGGGCAACTGAGCGGGTACTCGGGCCGCCCCCGGCGCCGGGGTGGAAACCCCGGCGCCAGGGAATCATCGAAGTGGCACCCGTACGTTCCAACAACTGCGGGGCCGATGTCGGACCGGGCTTGTAGGGTCTGATCATCACCGATCGGCAGGAATGCCGACCTGTCGACCATGTCGGGCAACAGAGCGGGGTGAGGGTTATGGCGACCAAGGACACCGGCGGCGGGCAGCAGAAGGCCACGCGGTCCACCGAGGAGGTCGAGGAGCAGGCGGCGGAGACGCAGGCCTCCGAGGACCTCAAGGAACGGCACGAGAAGCTGAGCGACGACGTGGACTCGGTTCTTGACGAGATTGACGATGTACTCGAGGAGAATGCCGAGGATTTCGTTCGAAGCTTCGTGCAAAAAGGTGGACAGTAAAGGCCGATTGGTCTCATTGCCTTCGAAGTGAAGGTTGCGGGGGGAATGGGTGGCTGACGAGCCGGAAGCGAAAGAGTGCACGGGCTGCAAGCGGGACCTCCCTCCTGCCGCGTTCGCGCGGGACAGGAATCGGCGGGACGGCCTTCAGGTGCGGTGCCGGGAGTGCGTGGCGGAGTACAGCGCCGCGCACTACCGGCGTCGCCGGGAGGCCATGGGCAAGCCCGTACGGGAGAAGGTGGACGTTCCGGCCGGGCACAAGCTCTGCCGGACCTGTGGGGAGGTGAAGCCCCACAGCGAATGGCATCGCAACGCCACGGCGTCCGACGGCTTGTCCACGCGCTGCAAGGCGTGCCGGGCCGTACAGGGGCGGCAGGATCACCTGAAGCGCCAGTACGGGATCACCGAGGAGGAGCGGGACGAGTTGATCGCCTCCCAAGGCGGCGTCTGCTGTATCTGTCTGTCGGTCCCCGCCGCACATGTGGATCACTGCCACGAGACGGGTAGGGTCCGTGGCGTACTGTGCTTCAGCTGCAATGCCGCACTGGGGCAGTTCAAGGATCGGCCCGATGCCATAAGGCGGGCTGCTGCTTACGTGGAAGGAAACGCGTGGAAGCCAACACTCGTAGCACCGGGCGTCTACCAGCTGCCTTCCTGACGCCTGGTTCCTCGTCCTTCATGGACTTCCTCTCCGAGCACCAGCCGGAGCTGCTGCCCGGCAAGCGTCAGCTGCCCCCGACCCAGGGTGTGCTCGAGGCGCCGCACGGCACCACGATCGTGGCGGTGACGTTCCCGGGTGGTGTGGTGCTGGCCGGTGACCGGCGGGCGACCATGGGCAACGTCATCGCGCAGCGGGACATCGAGAAGGTGTTCCCGGCGGACGAGTACTCGGCCGTCGGTATCGCCGGCACGGCCGGTCTGGCGGTGGAGATGGTGAAGCTGTTCCAGCTGGAGCTGGAGCACTTCGAGAAGGTGGAGGGTGCGCAGCTCTCGTTGGAGGGCAAGGCGAACCGGTTGTCGACGATGATCCGGTCGAATTTGGGCATGGCCATGCAGGGTCTGGCGGTGGTGCCGTTGTTCGCCGGGTTCGACGTGGACCGGGGCAAGGGGCGGATCTTCTCGTACGACGTCACGGGTGGCCGTTCGGAGGAGCAGAACTTCGCGGCGACGGGTTCGGGTTCGGTCTTCGCGCGGGGTGCGATGAAGAAGCTGTTCCGTGGTGATCTGACCGAGGAGCAGGCCACGACGTTGGTGGTGCAGGCGTTGTACGACGCGGCGGACGACGACTCGGCGACGGGTGGTCCGGATGTCGCGCGTCGGATCTACCCCATCGTCACTGTGATCACCGAGGACGGGTTCCGCCGGCTGACGGAGGAGGAGTCGTCCGAGATCGCCCGGTCGGTGCTGGCGCGTCGGCTGGAGCAGCCGGACGGTCCGCGGGCCGCGCTGCTGTAGGGGCCGTCGGTTCGGCGGGGTGATCGAGTGACTTCTACTGAAAGGGACGGATAACCGGTGTCGACGCCGTTCTATGTTTCGCCTCAGCAGGCGATGGCCGACCGTGCGGAGTACGCGCGGAAGGGTATCGCTCGTGGGCGCAGTCTGGTCGTGTTGCAGTATGCGGATGGGATCGTCTTCGTGGGTGAGAACCCGTCGCGGGCGCTGCACAAGTTCAGTGAGATCTATGACCGGATCGGTTTCGCGGCTGCGGGTAAGTACAACGAGTACGAGAATTTGCGCATCGGTGGGGTGCGCTATGCGGATCTGCGGGGTTACACGTACGACCGGGACGATGTGACCGCTCGTGGTCTGGCGAATGTGTATGCGCAGACGCTCGGTACGATCTTCTCTTCGGCGGGGGAGAAGCCGTACGAGGTGGAGCTGGTGGTGGCCGAGGTCGGTGAGACGCCGGACGGTGACCAGATCTACCGGCTGCCGCATGACGGGTCGATCGTGGATGAGCACGGTTCGGTGGCGGTGGGGGGTAATGCCGAGCAGATCGGTAGTTACCTGGATCAGCGTCATCAGGACGGGATGAGTCTGTCGGAGGCGTTGAAGCTGGCCGTGCAGGCGTTGTCGCGGGATACGAACGGTACGCAGCGGGAGATTCCGGCGGAGCGGCTGGAGGTGGCGGTGCTGGATCGTACGCGGCCGCAGTCGCGGAAGTTCAAGCGGATCGTGGGCCGGCAGTTGGCGCGGTTGCTGGAGGCCGGTGGTGCGGCGACGGAGGCGGAGACGTCGGAGGACGGTGAGGAGTAGGTCTCGCTGTGTGCCCCCGGCCGGTGGTGGTGGTCGGGGGCACGGGTGTGTTCAGGGGGCGCCTGGGGGTGCTGTGGAGCCTCGGACGACGAGGTGGACGGGGATGTCTCCGTCGTCCGGTGTGCGGCCGTCCAGGACGGCGAGGAGGGCTTGCATGCCGCGTTCTCCGAAGAGTTCGGCGTCGAGTCGGACGGTGGTGAGTTCGGGGTCGAGGGCGGTGGCGAGGGTGATGTCGTCGACGCCGGTGACGGAGAGGTCGTCGGGGATGCGCAGGCCGCGGCGGCGGGCTGCTTTGTAGACGCCGGCGGCGAGTTTGTCGTCGTCGCAGACGACGGCGGTGGGGCGGGGGCCGGGTGTGTCGAGGGCGGTGTCGGTGGCGGTGAGGGCGCCGTCGATGGTGAGGGGGGTGCGGGCGGTGGTGAGTGAGGTTCCGGGGACGGTGCGCAGTCGGGCGGCGAGTGCGCGGGCGCGGATGTCGAAGGTCCAGGAGGGGATGTCGGCGGCGAGGTGGAGGAAGTGGCGGTGGCCGAGGGTGAGGAGGTGGTCGGCGGTCTGGTGGGTGCCGTCGGTGATGTCGAGGTTGACGGTGGCGGTGCCGAGGTTGCCGGTGGGGTCGCTGTCGAGCATGACGAGGGGGAGTCGGTCGCGGCGGATGGCGGTGAGGGCGTCGGCGGCCATGGAGGAGGCGATGACGCCGTCGAGGGCCGCGGGGGCGGAGGCGAAGGGGTCGCGGGCGGGGCCGATGCCTTCGGGGGAGGGGTAGAGGACGACGCCGAAGCCGTGGTGGGCGGCGATGCGGGCGGCGCCGGTGTAGACGCCGGCGAAGAATTCGGTGGTGAGGGCGGGGACGACGAGCAGGACGGTGCGGGTGCGGCCGAGGCGGAGGTGGCGGGCGGCGAGGTTGGGGCGGTAGTCGAGGTCGCGTGCGGCGCGGCGGACGCGTTCGGCGGTGGTTTCGGAGACGCGGCCGCGCCATTTGTCGCCGAGGACGAGGGAGACGGCGGCTTGGGAGACTCCTGCGGCCTGGGCGACGTCACGGCTGGTGGGGCGGGTGTTACCTGGTGCCACCGTGGGCCTGCTCTCTGGTCTGGCGGGTGGTCTGGCGGGTGGGGTGGTGCGGGCGGGGGGCTCTGGACTGGTGAACAGCGACATGGTACGTATGGCGGAGTGCGTTATACGTAAAACCCGGGGTGGTTCAGGGCTTCGGGCGAGCTGACGGAGGCGGGACTTTGGCCGCGGGATACGTGGAGATCCTCGGGATGAGGCATGTGGCGCGGCTGCTCGCGGGCACGCTCGTCGGCCGGCTGCCGAATGCCACGGCGGCGATCGCGATCGTGCTGTTCGTGCGGGCGGAGGGCGGGAGCTACAGTCTCGCGGGCGCTCTGGCGGCCGTGTACGGGGTGGCCAACGCGGTGGGTCAGCCGCTGCTCGGGCGCCTGGTCGATCTGCACGGTCAGCCGCGGGTGCAGTTGCCGGCGGCGCTGGCCTCGGCCGTGGCGATGGCGGTGTTCGCGTGGGCGGGTGTGGGCCCGCTGGTGGTGGCGTACGCGGCGGTGGCGGCGGCCGGGTTGTTCACGCCGCCGCTGGAGGGGGGTCTGCGGGCACTGTGGCCGTCGGTGCTGCGCCGGGAGGACCAGGTGCACACGGCGTACGCGCTGGACGCGGTGGCGCAGGAGGTGATGTTCACCGTGGGGCCGCTGCTGGTGACGCTGTGCGTGTCGCTGTGGTCGGCGCGGGCGGCGTTGCTGGTGCTGAACGTGGTGGGGGTGCTGGGGGCGCTGTCGGTGGTGGTGTCGGCGCCGTCGCGTGCGTGGCGGTCGGCGCCGCGTGAGGCGCACTGGCTGGGGGCTCTGCGGTCGCCGGGGCTGCTGGTGCTGCTGGCGGCGTTCCTGTTCGTGGGGGTGGCGCTGGGGTCGATCACGGTGGCTTCGGTGCCGTATGCGGACGAGCACGGTGGGGACGCGGTGTACGGGTGGCTGATGGCGGCTCTGGGGCTGGGTGCGCTGGTCGGGGGTGTGGGGTACGGGGCCCGGCGGTGGCGGGGGGTGCCGGAGCGTCGGCTGCGGGTGCTGGTGGCGTTTCTGGCGGTGTGTTATCTGCCGTTGATGCTGATGCCGGGCGCGGTGGCGATGGTGGCGTTGACGGCGCTGGCGGGTGTGTTTCTGGCGCCGGCGATCGCGTGTGCGTTCGTGCTGGTGGACCGGCATGCGCCGGCCGGGACGGTGACGGAGGCGTTCTCGTGGCTGGTGACGACGTTCACAGTCGGTTCGTCGGTGGGAACGGGTCTGGCGGGTCCGGTGGTCGAGGCGGGTGGCGCGTTGTGGGGTTTCGTGGTGCCGGGGGCCGCGGGCGGGGTGTCTTTGCTGGTTTTGGTGGTGGCGGGGCGGGTACTCGCAGCTCCGGCCGGTGGCGGGGTCGTTGCGGCCGTTTCGGAAAATGATCCGAACCGTGCCGTCGAACCCCGTTTCAGTTCAGGGGATCGGGCGTAATGTTCAGTCATGGACCGCCGCATTTTCGGGCTGGAGAACGAGTACGGCGTCACGTGCACGTTCAGGGGACAGCGCCGCCTGTCGCCTGACGAGGTGGCGCGGTACCTCTTCCGCCGTGTCGTGTCATGGGGCCGTAGCAGCAATGTCTTTCTGCGGAACGGCGCCCGCCTGTATCTCGACGTGGGATCGCATCCGGAATACGCGACACCCGAATGTGACAACGTGACCGAACTGGTCACCCACGACAAGGCCGGCGAGCGCATTCTCGAGGGACTCCTGGTGGACGCGGAACGACGCCTGCACGAGGAGGGAATCGCGGGCGACGTCTACCTCTTCAAGAACAACACCGACTCGGCGGGCAACTCCTACGGTTGCCACGAGAACTACCTGGTGGCCCGGCACGGGGAGTTCTCCCGGCTCGCGGACATCCTGATCCCGTTCCTGGTGACCCGGCAGCTGTTGTGCGGGGCGGGGAAGGTGTTGCAGACGCCGCGCGGGGCCGTGTACTGCGTGAGTCAGCGGGCCGAGCACATCTGGGAGGGCGTGTCGTCGGCGACGACGCGTTCCCGGCCCATCATCAACACCCGGGACGAGCCGCACGCGGATGCGGAGCGGTATCGCCGGCTGCACGTGATCGTGGGCGACTCGAACATGTCCGAGACGACCATGCTGCTCAAGGTGGGTGCCACCGACCTGGTGCTGCGCATGATCGAGGCGGGCACGGTGATGCGTGACCTCACGCTGGAGAACCCGATCCGGGCGATCCGTGAGGTCAGCCATGACATCACCGGCCGGCGCAAGGTGCGTCTGGCCAGTGGCCGGGAGGCTTCGGCGCTGGAGGTGCAGCGGGAGTACTACGAGAAGGCCGTGGACTTCTGCGAGCGCCGGGGTATCCGGACGGGTACCGTGGAGCAGGTCCTGGAGCTGTGGGGCCGGACGCTGGACTCGATCGAGTCGGAGGATCTGGACCGTATCGGTACCGAGATCGACTGGGTGATGAAGTACAAGCTCATCGAGCGGTACCGGGCCAAGCACAACATGACGATGTCGCATCCGCGTGTCGCGCAGATAGACCTCGCCTACCACGACATCCACCGTCGTCGTGGTCTGTACTACCTGCTGGAGAAGAAGGGTCAGGCCGCGCGGATCTGCAACGACTTGAAGATCTTCGAGGGCAAGTCGGTGCCGCCGCAGACGACTCGGGCGCGGTTGCGCGGTGACTTCATCCGTCGGGCGCAGGAGCAGCGGCGGGACTTCACCGTCGACTGGGTGCATCTGAAGCTGAACGACCAGGCGCAGCGCACCGTTCTGTGCAAGGACCCGTTCCGTTCGGTGGACGACCGGGTGGAGAAGCTGATCGCCGGCATGTGAGTGAGGCGTTCGGGTGTCCTGGGACCTGGATCCGTCCGGGTGGGAGGGTGCCGTTCCGGAACGCAACGCGGGCGCCGTACGTTTTCCGTGCGGCGCCCTTCTCACGCCGTAGAGTTGCGCGCACGCCCTTCACGAGATCGACCGATTACGAGGCCTTCACCGTGCGCCGACGCTCACTCATCTTCGCCGCCGTTCCCGCAGGACTGGTCACGCTCGCCGGGTGCGGTGACGGCTCGTCCGACTCGTCGAGCTCGGCCGACGGCAGTGCGTCGCCCTCCGCCTCGGAGTCCTCCGTGCCCGCGCCGAAGATCGTGGACGGTCCGCTGCCGGGTATCACGGCCGGTGTGAAGTTCGGGGAGAAGCCGACGGTCGCCAAGGGCAGTGGTGATCCTTCCGACCAGCTCGCGGTGAAGACGGTGATCGCGGGCGGTGGCCGGGCGGTCGCGGAGAACGACTACATCCAGGCGAACTACCTCGGTCAGATCTGGGACACCGCGAAGGTGTTCGACAACTCCTACGACCGGAAGACGCCGCTGGTCATCCAGCTGGCGGCCGGGAGCATCATCGACGGCTGGCGCTATGCGCTGACGGGGAAGAAGACGGGCAGCCGGGTGGAGTTCTCCGTGCCGCCGACCTGGGGGTACGGCTCGGAGGGCAACGCGCAGGCGGGTATCGAGGGCACCGACACGCTGGTGTTCGTGGTGGACCTGGAGGCCACGTTCAACGCGAGCAGTTCGGCGGAGGGCGAGGACGTCGCGCAGGACGACGCCGCTGTGCCGAAGGTGGGCACGAACACCGACGGCAAGGCGCCCTCCATCGAGATCCCCAAGGCCGATCCGCCGAAGAAGCTCGTGGCGAACTACGTCATCGAGGGTGACGGTGCGGCGGTCGCCGCGGACAACAGCGTCCTGGTGCAGTACAAGGGCGTCGTGTGGGACACGGGCAAGGAGTTCGACTCGACGTACTCGCGCAAGGCGCTGACGTCGTTCGGGCTCCAGCAGGTCGTCAAGGGGTGGTCGCAGGGGCTGACCGGGAAGAAGGTCGGCAGCCGGGTCGTCATCGTCATTCCGCCGGACCTGGGGTACGGCGACGAGCCGCCGGCCGGCAGCGGCATCGGGAAGGACTCGACGATGGTGTTCACGGTGGACATCCTCGCGAAGATGTGACGGCGTCGGGGTGTAAGACTGTGCTTGTTGCCTTTCCGTAGAAGAACGTGGAGCTAGAGACGTGAGCATCGAGAAGCCCGAGATCGACTTCCCCGAGGGCGAGCCGCCGGCGGACCTCGAGATCAAGGACATCTGGGAGGGCGACGGCGAGGTGGCGCAGGCGGGCCAGACCGTCACCGTGCACTACGTCGGTGTCGCCTTCAGCACCGGTGAGGAGTTCGACGCGAGCTGGAACCGGGACGCCCCGTTCCGTTTCCCGCTCGGTGGCGGCCGTGTCATCGCGGGCTGGGACCGGGGCGTGCAGGGCATGAAGGTCGGCGGCCGTCGTCAGCTGACCATTCCGGCCCACCTCGCCTACGGCGACCAGAGCCCCACCCCGGCGATCAAGCCCGGTGAGACGCTGATCTTCGTGGTGGACCTGCTCGGGGTCTGATCGTCCGGCGACCGGTCGTCGTGCGGCCGGTCCGTCCGGTCGTCGTGCGAACGGTCGGGGTGGTCGGGGCGCGACCGGTTCCGACCACCTGGGGCCCATGCCTGTCCGGGCATGGGCCCTCGGCTTTTGCCGGGGCACCGCGGGGCGGTACGGTCATCCGTCGGAAGCACCATGAGGAAGGCGAAGGGCGTCGATGGCCATTGCCAAGGCCGAGCGGCTGATGAACCTGGCGCTGTGTCTGCTCGGGACGCGGCGGCCGCTCAGCAAGCGCGAGCTGCGCGAGTCCATCGAGGCCTACCTGGAAGCGGGCAACGACGACTCCTTCAACCGCATGTTCGAGCGGGACAAGGACGACCTGCGTGAGCTCGGCCTGGTCATCGAGACCGTGGAGAGCATCGACGGCGAGGTCGGCTATCTCGCCCGCCGCGACAGCAACCGCCTCCCGCCCATCACCCTCGACGCCGAGGAGGCCGCCGCGCTGGGGCTGGCCGCCAAGGTGTGGCAGCAGGCCCGGCTCGCCGGCGCCGCCAGCGGCGCGCTCCAGAAGCTGCGCGCGGCCGGACTGCCCGAGGGCGTCGACCCCTACGAGGCGCACGGCGCCCTCGAGCCGCGCATCCCGGTGCACGAGGCCGCGTTCGAGCCGCTGATGCTGGCCTGCCGCGACCGCCGCGCGGTCTCCTTCGACTACCGCAAGGCCACCGCCGCCCGCCCCGAGCCCCGCAACGTCGAGCCGTGGGCGCTGGAGTGCTGGCGCGGCCACTGGTACCTCGCGGGCTGGGACCGGGACCGGGGCGCCGAACGCGTCTTCCGGCTGTCCCGGATCACCGGCAAGGTGCGCTCCCGGGGCGGCCGCTTCACCGCCGCCGTCCCGGACGTGGTCACCGTCCGGGAGACCGTGGCGGGCTGGGCGGGGGAGACCGCCGACCGCAGCGCCCTCATCCGGCTGCGCACGGACGCCGGGTACCCCCTGCGGGCGAAGGCGACGGCGGTGCGGGAACTCGGGAACGGCTGGGACGAGTTGGAGATTCCGTACGGGCACGGGCTGGACGCCTGGCTGGTGGAGTTCGGGCCGGACGTGGTGGTCCTGGAGCCCGCGGAGCTGCGGGCCGACGTGGTGGACCGGCTGCGTGCCGTGGCCAAGGGCTGAGGGGGAGCGAGCGACACAGTGGCAGGCAAACCGGTCAGGCCGGCGAACGCGATCGACCAGACCCGGCGGATGCTCTCCCTGGTGACCTATCTGCGGGAGCGGCCCGGGGCGCGCATCGAGGACGTGGCGCGCGCCTTCGGCATCACCGAGGACGAGCTGGTCTCCGACCTCGACGTGCTCCCCATGTGCGGTACCAGCTTCCGCGGCGGCGATCTGCTGGACATCGACACCGACGGCGAGCGCATCTGGTGGCACAACCCGGCCGCGCTCGGCGCGGACGCCGCCGAGCCGCTGCGGCTGGCCGCCGACGAGGCGACCGCGCTGCTGGTGGCGGCGCGGGCCGTGGCCACGCTGCCGGGCCTGCGCGAGAGCGACCGCCAGGCGCTGCTGCGGGCGACGGCCAAGGTGGAGGCCGCCGCCGGCGAGGCGGCGGGCGCCAGCTCACGCCTGTCGGTGACCTTCGAGTCCGAGGGCGGTGTCTTCGCCGACGTCGACCGGGCGATCTCCGAGCGGCGCCGGCTGTGGATCCGCTACTACTCGCCCGCCCGTGACGAGGTCACCGAGCGGGAGATCGACCCCATCCGCCTGGTCAGCGTCGGCCACACCTATGTCGAGGCCTGGTGCCGCCGCTCCGAGGCGCGCCGTACCTTCCGCCTCGACCGGGTCGCCGAGATCAGGATCCTCGACGAGCCGTCCGCCCCGCCCGAGATCGAGCTGCGGGACCTGTCGGAGGGGCTGGTCCAGCCGGCCGCCGAGGATCCGGAGGTCGTCGTCGAGGTCGGCCCCGGCGGCCGCTGGGTCGCCGAGTACTACCCCCACGACCAGGCCGACGAGCTTCCCGACGGCGGTCTGCGCATCACGCTGCGCACCCCCGACCCGGCCTCCCTGCGCCGCCTGGCCCTGCGCCTGGGCCCCGACGGCCGGATCGTCTCGCCGCCGGGCCTCGCCGACAGCGCCCGCCGCGCCGCCCGCGAGGCGCTCGCGGCGTACGACGGGGTCGAGGCGGAGGCGGTCCGCCGGGACGACGTTCCGTCCGGCGCGGGCGGGGACGACGTCCCCTCCGCCGGACGCCGTGACGAGGCTCCGCCGGCCGGACGTCGGGACGCGGCCCTGGAGCACGGCGTCCGGGCCGCCGGGGATCTCGGGCCGGCGCACCCCGGGTGGCCCGGTGAGCGGCTTGCCGGGCAGGCCGGTGCCGTGTCCGGTGAGCCGGGCGGCACGGCCGTGCGGGGGCGGACCGGTTCCGTGGCCGACGGCCGGGTGGGAGGCCTGGCCGGTGGGCAGGATGGTGCCGCGGCCGGGACGCCGGCCGGTGGCGGGCAGTGGGTCGGTCAGGGCGACGGGCGGGAGCAGAGGCAGTGAGCGAGTCGGGGCTGTCCGGTGTGCGGGGGGTCTCGGTGGCCTCCGCGTTCGCGGGGATGCGGAGCGTGGCTCCCGTGGTGTTCCGGGCCGGCTGTCCGGACTGCCGGGGGCGGTTCGAGCTCTCCGCCGGCGCGCTGCTGCTGGCCATCGGAGCCACCAGCCGTACCACCTTCTACTCGTTCACCTGCCCCGACTGCGGGGCCGCCGTGCGCAAGCCGGCCGGTGAACGGATCGTCGAGCTGCTCACCGGCGGCGGGGTCAGGACCCTGAGGCTGCACTCGACGCTCTGAAGGCGTCTTCGGCGCAGCCTTCGCCGGGGAGACCGAGGAGGCCGGGGTGCTGACCGCGCCGCGCGGGCGTCCGCGCCCCGGCGCACCGCCGCCGTCGGCCCGGTGCGCCAGGACGGTGCCGAGGTCGCGGCGCCGGACAGCGGGGCCTGGCCGATGGGGCGGGGCCGACGAGGCGGGGGTCGGACAGGGCGGGGCCGACACCGACGAGGCGGGGCCGCCGGGGTCGGACCGACGACGCGGGGGCCGGACAGGGCGGGGTCAATGGGGCGGGCGGACGGGGCAGGGCCAGGGGGAGGGGACGATCCGGCGGGCGTGTCCTGGGCCAGGGCCGAGGGTCTAGGCTCGGCGTCATGTTCTGGCCGATGTTCGCGGTAGCCATGGGTTTCCTGGGTCTCGCCGTCCTCGCTGTGTTCGCCGTCCGGGTCTTCCTGGAGGCGCGGCGCCTGGGACAGCAGGTCGCGGACTCCGCACGCCGTATCAACCGGGCCGCCGAGGAACTGGAGCGGGCCGCCGTGAGCGCGAGCCGGGCTGTGGAGACGCTGTGAGTCCTGCTGTGGCAGGGCTGTGAGTCCTGCGCCGAATGCGTTCTGGGCGGCTTCGCCCTCCCGTCTTGGCCGTTCGGGCGGGTACGCTGCTGGTCGCGGTCCGGAAAACGAGGCCCGGACCGCGGACCGGGAGTACGCACGGGGATTGCCTCACGTTCACCCCCCGGCGTTACGATCGCTGCCAGCACGATCGTTCGGACGAATCGTCCGACCGGTCGGACAGCATCCCACCCAGCCGCCTCGGTGAGAAGGTAAAGACTTATGTTCGGAAGGCTCGGCGCCCCCGAGATCATTCTCATCCTCGTCGTCATCATCCTGCTGTTCGGCGCGAAGAAGCTTCCGGACATGGCCCGCTCGCTCGGCAAGTCCGCGCGCATCCTCAAGAGCGAGGCCAAGGCGATGAAGGAGGAGGGCAGCAGCAACACCACCCCGGCCGGCCCGCCGAACACCGGTGAGCAGCCCTCCGCTCAGCGCACCATCCAGGCCGCCCCCGGCGACGTGACCAGCTCGCGCCCGGTCGGCGAGCCGACGGACACGACCAAGCGCTGACGCAGGGCCGGTGACCCCCGGCCTGCCGCACGAGATGGGAACGTGGGTTGCTCAAGCCTGCCCGCAAGAAGGAGAAGGATCCCGAGGGGCGGATGCCCCTCGCGGAACACCTCCGTGAGCTTCGCAACCGGCTCGCGAAGGCGTTGCTCGCCATCGTCCTCGTGACGGTAGTCGCCGCCTTCTTCTACAACGACATCATCAACTTCCTCACCAAGCCGATCCTCGACTCGGTCGGCTGCGGGAAGACCTTCGAGCAGATCCAGAACGAGCTCAGCTCGTCGGGCGAGACCAGCCAGCAGTGCGCGCGGATCACGATCAACGGTCTGCTCGCCCCCTTCACCCTGGCCCTCCAGGTCTCCCTCATGGCCGGCGTCGTCTTCGCCTCGCCGGTCTGGCTCTACCAGCTGTGGGCCTTCGTCGCCCCGGGGCTGCACCGGCACGAGCGCAAGTACGCCTACGGATTCGTCGGCACCGGCGTCCCGCTCTTCCTGGGCGGCGGCTACTTCGCCTACATGGTGCTGCCGACCACCGCGAAGGTGCTGATCGAGTTCACGCCGACCGGCGTCGACAACTTCCTGCCGCTCGACGACCTGCTCCAGCTCGTCACGCGCATGGTCGTGGTCTTCGGCCTCTCCTTCGAACTGCCGTTGCTGCTGATCATGCTGAACCTGACCGGTGTCATCACCGGCCGGCGCATGCTCGGCTGGTGGCGCGCCATGATCATCGGCATCACGGTGTTCGCCGCCATCGCCACGCCCAGCACCGACCCCGTCTCGATGCTGGCGCTCGCCGGACCGATCTGGATCCTGTACTTCGGCGCGGTCGCCTTCTCGCTGCTGAACGACCGCCGCAGGCGGCGCCGTGACGCCCTGGGCCCCGCCGACGACGAGGCCTCCGAGCTGGACCTGACCCCCGAGGACATCGGCGAGGTCGAGACGGTGGCCGCGAGCCGCGCCCTGCCGGAGCAGGCGAGCACGGAACGGGTCAACGGCTACGACGACGTGACCTGAGCGGAGCACCACGGCGGGACACCCCCGAGGTCACTCGCGTGACCGTCGGGACCCCCCGCCCCCTCACCCCACCGCGGGCCGCGGCCGGGGCGCCCGCACGGCGCCGCCGGCCGCTTCCGCGTCGCGGGGGCAGCCGGCCGCACCGGTCCGCGCCGGTCCGCACCGTCACGGCGGACATCGCCGGCCACGACCTCCTGAACTGCACGGATCGACGTTTCACGGCAGCAGATCCGGATAATGATCGTCCTGTTGTCAGTGCGGCCCGGTACGCTCGAAAGCACGATGACAGAGGACCTCTCACCGGCCGAGCGGTACGCGGCTGCGCGCAGGCGCGCAGCCGAGCAGGCCACCGCGCTCGCCTCCTTCCGCGAGATGTACGACTTCGGCCTCGACCCCTTCCAGATCGAGGCCTGTCAGGCGCTCGAGGCGGGCAAGGGCGTCCTGGTGGCCGCTCCCACCGGCTCCGGCAAGACGATCGTGGGCGAGTTCGCCGTCCACCTCGCCCTCCAGCAGGGCAAGAAGTGCTTCTACACGACGCCCATCAAGGCGCTGTCCAACCAGAAGTACTCCGACCTGTGCCGCCGCTACGGCTCCGCCAAGGTCGGCCTGCTCACCGGCGACAACAGCGTGAACTCCGACGCCCCCGTGGTCGTGATGACCACCGAGGTGCTGCGCAACATGCTGTACGCCGGCTCGCAGACCCTCTACGGCCTCGGGTACGTGGTCATGGACGAGGTGCACTACCTCTCCGACCGCTTCCGCGGCGCCGTCTGGGAGGAAGTGATCATCCACCTCCCCGAGTCGGTGACCCTGGTCTCGCTCTCCGCGACCGTCTCCAACGCCGAGGAGTTCGGCGACTGGCTGGACACCGTCCGCGGCGACACCGAGGTGATCGTCTCCGAGCACCGGCCCGTGCCGCTGTTCCAGCACGTGCTCGCCGGGCGGCGGATGTACGACCTGTTCGAGGAGGGCGAGGGCCACCGCAAGGCCGTCAACCCCGACCTCGCGCGCCTGGCCCGCATGGAGGCGAGCAGGCCGTCGTACCAGGACCGCCGGCGCGGGCGGATGCGGGAGGCCGACCGCGAGCGCGAGCGCCGGCAGCGCTCCCGGGTGTGGACGCCGGGCCGGCCCGAGGTGATCGAACGCCTCGACGCCGAGGGACTGCTGCCCGCCATCACCTTCATCTTCAGCCGCGCCGCCTGCGAGGCCGCGGTCCAGCAGTGCCTCTACGCCGGCCTGCGGCTCAACGACGACGACGCGCGGGACCGGGTCCGCGCCCTGGTCGAGGAGCGGACCGCCGCCATCCCCCGCGAGGACCTGCACGTCCTCGGCTACTACGAGTGGCTCGAAGGCCTGGAACGGGGCATCGCCGCCCACCACGCGGGCATGCTGCCGACCTTCAAGGAGGTCGTGGAGGAACTCTTCGTGCGCGGCCTGGTCAAGGCGGTCTTCGCCACCGAGACCCTCGCCCTCGGCATCAACATGCCCGCCCGCTCGGTGGTGCTGGAGAAGCTCGTCAAGTGGAACGGCGAGCAGCACGCCGACATCACCCCCGGCGAGTACACCCAGCTGACCGGACGGGCCGGCCGGCGCGGCATCGACGTCGAGGGCCATGCCGTCGTGCTCTGGCAGCGCGGCATGAACCCCGACCAGGTGGCCGGCCTCGCCGGCACCCGCACCTACCCGCTGCGCTCCAGCTTCAAGCCGTCGTACAACATGGCGGTCAACCTCGTGGAGCAGTTCGGGCGGCACCGCTCGCGCGAACTGCTGGAGACGTCGTTCGCGCAGTTCCAGGCCGACCGGTCGGTGGTCGGGATCTCGCGGCAGGTGCAGCGCAACGAGGAGGGCCTGGAGGGCTACAAGGCCTCCATGACCTGCCACCTCGGCGACTTCGAGGAGTACGCCCGGCTGCGCCGCGAACTCAAGGACCGTGAGACGGAGCTGGCCCGGCAGGGCGCCGCCCAGCGGCGGGCCGAGGCGGCCGTGGCGCTGGAGAAGCTGAAGCCGGGCGACGTCATCCACGTGCCCACCGGCAAGTACGCCGGCCTGGCGCTGGTCCTCGACCCCGGCCTGCCCGCCGGGCGGGCCAACGGCCACCGCGGCTTCGACCACCACGACGGGCCGCGCCCGCTGGTGCTGACCGCCGAACGGCAGGTCAAGCGGCTCGCCTCGATCGACTTCCCGGTGCCGGTGGAGGCGCTGGAGCGGATGCGGATCCCGAAGACGTTCAACCCGCGCTCGCCGCAGTCCCGCCGGGACCTGGCCTCCGCGCTGCGCAGCAAGGCCGGTCACATCCCGCCGGAGCGGGCCCGCAAGAAGCGGTCCCAGGCCGCGGACGACCGGGAGATCGCCCGGCTGCGCACCGCGCTGCGCGCGCACCCCTGCCACGGCTGCGCCGAACGCGAGGACCACGCCCGCTGGGCCGAGCGCTACCACCGGCTGCTGCGCGACACCTCGCAGCTGGAGCGGCGCATCGAGGGCCGGACGAACACCATCGCCCGTACCTTCGACCGGATCGTGGCACTGCTGACCGAGCTGGACTACCTGCGCGGCGACGACGTCACCGAACACGGCAGGCGGCTGGCCCGGTTGTACGGCGAGCTGGATCTCCTGGCGAGCGAATGCCTGCGGGCCGGCGTCTGGGAAGGGCTGGCCCCGGCCGAACTCGCCGCCTGCGTCTCGGCGTTGGTGTACGAGGCGCGGGTCGGTGACGACGCCATGGCCCCCAAGCTGCCCTCCGGCAAGGCGAAGGCCGCGATGGGGGAGATGGTGCGGATCTGGGGCCGGCTGGACGCCCTGGAGGAGGACTTCCGGATCAACCAGACGGAGGGGGTCGGGCAGCGCGAGCCCGATCTCGGCTTCGCCTGGGCCGCGTACATGTGGGCCTCCGGCAAGGGGCTCGACGAGGTGCTGCGGGAGGCGGAGATGCCGGCCGGGGACTTCGTGCGCTGGTGCAAGCAGGTGATCGACGTGCTCGGGCAGATCGCGGCGGCGGCGCCCACGGAGGGCTCCAGCGTGGCGAAGACCGCCCGCAAGGCCGTCGACGGGCTGCTGCGCGGGGTCGTGGCCTACTCGTCGGTGGGCTGACCCCGGGCCGTCCCGGGCGGCGGCCGCGGGTCCCGGACCGCCTCTTCCGAGGCGGATCCGGGCCGACCGGCCGAGCGGGGCCCGTCAACCTCTCGTGCGGGGGCTGGTCAGACCCCCGGGCAGGGGCCCGTCAACCTCTCGGGCCGGGGCTGGTCAGACCCCCGGGCAGGGGCCCGTCAATCCCTCGGGCCGGGGCTCGTGAGACCCCTGGGCCGGGGCTTGTCAGCCCCCCGGGCCGGGGCAGCCACGGCCGCAAGGGGTGGGATCCTCACGGCCACACCGGGCGGGGCCGTCACAGCCGTATGGAGGTCGGGCCCGTCACGGCCGTACGGAGGTTGGGCCCGTCACGGCCGTACGGAGGCGGGGCGGTCACAGCCCTAGGGAGGTCGGGCCCGTCACAGCCGTACGGAGGCGGGCCCGTCACAGCCGTACGGAGGCGGGCCCGTCACAGCCGTACGGAGGCGGGCCCGTCACAGCCGTACGGGAGCGGAGCCGTCATACAGGCCGCAGGGCCCGCCCGTCACACCGGTGGCGGGGGCCGCGACGGCCGCCGTCGCGGCCCCCGCCCGACGGCCGTGAACAGACCCGTGCCTTCCGCACCCCCCCACCGGCGCACAAGCACGCGCGCGGGGCGGACAGGGCACGCACGGGGCGAGCGCGGCCCGGTGACGATGCGCGCCGGCTGCCGTCGCCCGTCGGCCCGCCCCGGGGCGAATACCGGCTGACGCGACGGCGTGCGCGCCGTGAACCCCTGCGCACGTCCGCCCCCGACGCCTCGGCGGTCCCGCCGATCCGGCGCCACTCCCTGCCCTCCGGGCCCGCCGCGAGGCCCGTCTTCGGGCGGGCGGGCCGTCGGGACGACCGTCTCCGTCCCCCGCTCGGCGGTCGAGCACCCGTCCGCGAGTTCACCCGTTCCACCGGCGGCCCGGTCCGGCCTGTCGACGGCCTTCGGGGGAGGCGCGAGCGGCCCACGCGGCGCTCGGTTCATCCGTCCCGGTGAGTACGTCCGTATGCACGTTCGCCGTTACCCGACGTGTTCGGGTGGGATCGGAGCGTGCGAAACGGTCGAGGTTACTCCACGCACCCGCCCGATTTCAGGCGGTCGCCGAATATGACACAGCGATGATCCGGTCGGACTAAGCTCGCCCGCGGCGCACCGAGTTGGGGTGAATTCGTGCGCCTGTTCCCCATCGTTCCGAAGATGCCGACATGTCCCTACAGAGGGTGCCCATATGGTGAGTGTTCAGTCCCCACCCGGTCGCCGTGAACCGGCCCCCGCCCGTGTGCTGGTACCGCCGGCGATACTGATGGCCGCGGCGACCGGAGCGGCCGCCGCCCTCGTGGCACCGTCGGCCCGGCTCGCCGTCGGCGTGTGCGGAGCCGTGGCGACCCTCCTGGTGATCGCGAGCGGGGCCCAGTCGGTCCGCCGCGGCCGGCATCTGCGGGAACTGCGCGCGGAGAAGGACCTGCGCGTCGCCCACCTGGAGCGGCGGGAAACCGCCCACGACGAGCAGAACGTCCGCATCGCCCAGTACTTCGTGCCGCAGGCGGTGGAGTGGCTGCGCAAGGGCAGTTCCCCCAGGGAGGTGATGCTGCACTTCGCCGAGGTCGACCCCGCCTTCGACGAACTCGGCGACGGGCAGCGCCAGGTCATCAAGAAGATCCTCGACATCGTCGACCACGAGGAAGCCCTGCGCGACTCGGCCCAGCGCTCCTTCGTCAGCGTCGCCCGGCGCGTCCAGGCCATCGTCCACCAACAGGCCGCGGAACTCAGGGAGATGGAGGAGGACCACGGCCGCAACCCCGAGGTCTTCGACGACCTCCTGCGCATCGACCACGGCAACGCGCTGATCGGCCGCCTCGCCGACTCCGTCGGCGTGCTCGGCGGCGGCCGGCCCGGCCGCAACTGGCCCGGACCGGTCCCCCTCTACAGCGTGCTGCGCGGCGCCATGTCCCGGATCCTGGAGTACCGGCGCATCCAGCTCGACTCCATCGCCAAGGTCAACATCCGCGGCCTCTCCGTCGAACCGCTCATCCACGCGGCCGCCGAACTCCTCGACAACGCCACCCGCTACTCGCCCCCGCAGAGCAAGGTGCACGTCAACGCCGTCGAGGTGCAGACCGGCATCGCGATCGAGATCGAGGACGCCGGCGTCAGCCTCAGCGAGGAGGCCCGCGCCAAGGCCGAACGCATGCTGGAACTGGCCAAGGCCGGCGTCGACATCCAGGACGTCGGCGGCACCCCGCGCCTGGGCCTGGCCGTCGTCGGCCGCCTGTGCACGTCGTTCAACATGCAGGTGTCGCTGCGCACCTCGGCCTACGGCGGCGTCCGCGCCGTGCTGGTCGTGCCCAGCGAGATGCTCACCACCGACCCTGCCCCCGGATTCGCCCACGGCATCGGCGCCACCTCCGTGCCGCAGATCGACCTGGGCAACATCGAGGGCCCCAAGCGGCCGCCCAAGAAGCGACGCCCCACCAACCCGCGCATCCCGGCCGGAGTCTCCCTGGACGACGACGAGATCCCGGTCATCACCGAGTGGACCGACAAGGGCCTGCCCCAGCGCCGCAGCAAGGCCACGGTCCCCATCAGCGAGATCTACCGCGAGGCGTACGCGGCCAAGGACGCGGCCGAGGCCGCCGCGCGCGAGGGCAGGCCCGACCCCTTCGCCCAGGCCCGGCCCGAGCCCGTGGCCAAGAAGGACGGGACCGAACCCGGCGTGCACTTCGAGGCCTTCTGGGAGGGCCTGAAGAAGGACATCCCGTCGGACGTCCACCCCACCGACTTCACCCGCAATCCCACCGCATACCTGCACCTGATCGACGACCAGGCCACGACCGGGGCCGACGACGAGGGGGACCTCACGTGATCCAGCAGCGCGCCAACTTCGACTGGCTGCTCAAGGAGCTCTACGACGGAGTTCCGGGCATCGAGATGATCGTCGTGCTGTCGGCCGACGGACTGCGCATCGCCCGCTACGCCGGCGACCCCGACGCCGCCGACCGCGTCGCCGCCGCCTGCGCGGGCCTGCAGAGCCTGGCCGGTGCCGTCGCCCAGGAGATCCACTCCAGCGACGGCGAGATGCAACTGGTCGTCATCGAACTGAACGGCGGCTACTTCTACCTGATGTCCGCCGGCGCCAACGCCTACCTCGCGGTCCTCGCCGACGTGCGCTGCGAGGCCGGCCGGATGAGCGGCATGATGCGCGACCTCGTGGTCCGCATCGGCGCCCATCTGACCACCCCGCCCCGGTACAACGGGCAGAGCGTATGACGCCTCCGCAACGCCAGCGGCGGCACCCCCTGCCGGAACCTCCCGCACCGGGCCCGCAGGACGGGGAGCGCAAGAACGTAGAGCGGCTGTACGTCATCTCGGGCGCGGACGGTGAACGCGCCCCCCTCGACCTGGTGACCCTGGTCGTGGCGCACGCCGAACCGCCCTCCTCCGCCACCCCCGAACAGACGGCGGTGCTGAGGATGTGCCAGGCCCCGCTGTCGGTGGCCGAGGTCTCGGCCTATCTCAGCCTGCCGTTCAGCGTGGTGACGGTGCTGCTCACCGAGATGCTGGCGGCCGACCTCGTACAGGCGCGCGCCCCGATCGCCCGGCAGCAGGTTGCCGACCGTTCCCTCCTCGAAGCGGTGATGCATGGACTTCAAAGGCTCTGACACGATCCCCGGACCACGGGCCGAGGATCACCTGCCGCACACCACCACGGCGGCAGCCAAGATCGTCATCGTGGGCGGCTTCGGCGTCGGCAAGACGACCATGGTCGGCTCCGTCAGCGAGATCAGAC
Source organism: Streptomyces sp. NPDC003248 (assembly GCF_055563235.1). Taxonomy (NCBI): domain Bacteria; kingdom Bacillati; phylum Actinomycetota; class Actinomycetes; order Kitasatosporales; family Streptomycetaceae; genus Streptomyces; species Streptomyces sp. NPDC003248. The sequence continues at coordinate 219,143 of NZ_JBVHDT010000005.1, forward strand.
CGCTGACCACCGAGGAGACCATGACGCAGGCCGGCATCGGCGTCGACGACGACCACGGCTCCGCGTCCAAGACCGCCACCACCGTGGCGATGGACTTCGGCCGCATCCGGATCACGGACCAGATCGTGCTCTACCTGTTCGGCACGCCCGGCCAGGAGCGGTTCTGGTTCCTGTGGCACGGACTGTTCGAGGGCGCGCTGGGCGCCGTCGTCCTGGTCGACACCCGACGCCTCGAGGTCAGTTACGAGGTCATGGGGCGGCTGGAGGAGCGCGGCGTGCCGTTCGTGGTCGCCGTCAACACCTTCCCCGACGGGCCCCGTTACCCCGTCGACGACCTGCGGTCGGCGCTCGACCTGCCGCCCGAGGTCCCGATCATCGAGTGCGACGTACGCCGCCGGGCCTCCAGCCGTGACGTGCTGATGACCCTGATGCGCTTCCTGCACTCCCTGGCGCTCACCCGCAGCCTCACCTGACCCGCCCCCCCCACCCCCGTTCGCCCACAGTCTCGGAGCGACCCCCAGTGACGCCTGAACACCCCCCGACGACCGGCCCGCACGACCTCGCGCTCGACCCGCCCCCCGGCTGCCCCGCGCACGGCAGCGGCCCCGGCGGACTGCTCCGCCTCTACGGACCCGGCGCCGAGGACCTGAACGACCTCTACGAGCGGCTCCGCGAGCAGCACGGCCCGGTGGCACCCGCGCTCCTCCACGACGACGTACCGATCTGGGTGGTCCTCGGCCACGCCGAGAACCTGCACATGGTGCGCGCGCCCTCGCAGTTCACCCGCGACATCCGCGTCTGGAACCCGCTGCGGGAGGGCGCGATCAAGCCCGACCACCCGCTGATGCCGCACATCACCTGGCAGCCGATCTGCTCCCACGCCGAGGGCGACGAGCACAAGCGGCTGCGCGGCGCCGTCACCGCGGCCATGGCCACCATCGACGACCGCAGCCTGCGCCGGTACATCTACCGATCCAGCCAGCGCCTGGTCAACCGCTTCTGCGAGGAGGGCCGCGCCGAACTGGTCGGCCAGTTCGCCGAGCACCTCCCGATGGCCGTCATGTGCCACATCCTCGGCATGCCCGAGGAGTACGACGACCGGATGGTGCAGGCCGCCCGCGACGCGCTCAAGGGCACCGACACCGCGATCGCCAGCCACTCCCACGTCATGGAGGCGGTGAGCCGGCTCGCCACCCGCCGCCGGGCCCGGCCCGACGAGGACTTCGCCAGCCACCTCATCGCCGACCCGGCCGGACTCACCGACGACGAGGTGCGCGAACACCTGCGGCTGGTGCTGTTCGCCGCCTACGAGGCCTCCGTCAACCTGCTCTCCAACGCGCTGCGCATGGTCCTCACCGACCCGCGGTTCGTCGCCCAGCTCAACGGCGGGCAGATGACGGTGCCGGAGGCGGTCGAGCAGTCCCTGTGGGACGAGCCGCCGTTCAGCGCGATCCTCGGCTACTTCGCCAAGCAGGACACCGAGCTGGGCGGCCAGCGCATCCGCAAGGGCGACGGTCTCCTCTTCGCGCCCGCCCCGGCCAACGTCGACCCGCGGGTGCGTCCCGACCTCGCCGCCAACATGCAGGGCAACCGGTCCCACCTCGCCTTCGGCGGCGGCCCGCACGAGTGCCCCGGCCAGGACATCGGCCGCGCCATCGCCGACGTCGGCGTCGACGCGCTGCTCATGCGGCTGCCGGACATCCAGCTCGACTGCGACGAGGACGACCTGCGCTGGACGACGTCGATCGCCTCACGGCACCTGACGGAGCTGCCGGTCCGGTTCGAGCCGAAGTCCCAGCAGGACGTCGTCGCCAAGCCCAGCCACGGCCTGGTGCCGCAGCCGCGCCCCCACCTGCCGCCGATCACCCTCGAACCCCGGCCCGTGCCGGCCGGCCCCGCGCCCGCGGGGCCCGGGGCGGCCGTTCCCGGACCGCCGGCCCCGCGACCGGCGGCTCACGGGACGGCCGCTCCCGCGCCGGCCGCCTCCGGCTCCGCCGCCGCGCCGCGCGCCGCCCAGCCCCTGCCGGGGACCGCACCCCAGCCCGGGACCGCCCCGGCACCGGCGCCCGCCGCCGCGCCCGCACCGGAACCGGCCCGCGGGCCGAACGCCTGGCGCCGCTTCCTGGCCTGGTGGCGCGGCTACTGACCGCCGTCCCAGTCGTCGTACGACGACCAGGCGCCCAGCGTCCGCCCGCTCCGCAGTCGGTGGGCCGTCCCCGTGACCGGATCGGTGAACTCCAGCTCCCGCGCCAGCAGTTGCAGCGGACGCCGGAAGTCGCCGGCCGGGGAGGGGGCGGCCACCTCGGGGTAGAGGGGGTCGCCGAGGATCGGGACGCCCAGCGCGGTCATGTGCACCCGCAGCTGATGGGTCTGCCCGGTCCGCGGTGTCAGCCGGTAGCGGGCCAGGCCGTCCGGCCGGTGCTCGACCAGCTCGACGCGGCTGACCGCGTTCGGCTCGCCCGGCACCTCGCGGGCGGTCAGCGTGCCGCGCTCCTTCACGATCCGGCTGCGTACGGTCACCGGCAGGGCGAGCGCGGGATCGTACGGGGCGACGGCCTCGTACACCTTGCGCACCCGCCGGTCGCGGAACAGGGTCTGGTAGGCGCCGCGCTCCTCGGGGCGCACGGTGAACAGCACCAGCCCGGCGGTGAGGCGGTCGAGGCGGTGGGCGGCGCCGAGCGCCGGCAGGTCCAGTTCGCGCCGCAGCCGTGCCAGCGCGGTCTCGGTGACATGGCCGCCGCGCGGGGTGGTGGCGAGGAAGTGCGGCTTGTCGGCGACGACGACGTGGTCGTCGCGGTACACGACCTCCAGGGGGAACGGCACCGGCTCCTCGGCGGGCAGCTCCCGGTGGAACCACACGAACAGGCCGGGCACGTACGCCGCGTCCGGCGCCACCGCCCGACCGTCGGCCCCGACGATCCGCCCCGCCGCGAACATCTCCTCGACGAGCCCGGCCCGCGCCGCGCCGAACCGCTCCCGCAGATGCTCCCGCACGGTCGCCCACCGCCCCGTCCCCGGCAGCCGCACCCGGACCGCGTCGACCCCGTCGCGCTGGGGGAGGGGCGAGGGCGGGGGAGGGGTACGGCGTCTCATCGGGACCCAGCGTACGGCGAACGGCGCCGGGGGCCGGACGGCGAGGGAAGGCCCGGCAGGGCGGCCGGCCGGCCGGTACGGAGGCGGTGGCCGGTGTGACGGTGACGGCCGGGCTCATGGGGGTGGTCCGTACGAGGGCGGTGGCCAGGCTTTTGGGGGTGGCCGGTACGACGGTGGTGGCCGGTAGGTTCGGCGGTGGCCGGTGTGCCGGTGACGGCCGGGCTGACGGGGGTGGCCCGTACGAGGGCGGCTGCGGTGGGTGCGACGGCGGTGGCCGGTGGGTTCGGCGGCGGCCGGTGTGACGGCGGTGACCGGCAACCACCGCGGCGGCCGGTACAACGGCGGCGGGCCGGGCCCGCGAGGGCGGCCGTACGACGACGGCGGTCGGCGCCTCGGGGTGGGGGTGGGGCAGTGATGCGGTGTCGGGAGGGCGCGGCCGTGTCACGGTCACTCGGCGCGCGAGCGCCTTCGGTCTGCGGGGCCGGGGCCGGGCGCCGCGTCACCGCCGGGGTGCCGGGACGGCCACGTCCCGGAGGGCGCCGGCCGGCACGTCCCGCCGTGACCGGACGGCCGGCACGTGAGGTGTCCGCACGCGCGGGGCCGTCGGGGACGGCGCGGCCCGCCCTTCGTGTGCGGGCCGCTCGCGGGGGTCAGGCCGCCGGCGCCGACCCTTCCTGCTCCTGCTCGACGCTCGCGTTCCATTCGCGCTTGGAGGCCTGCCAGCCGTCCTCGTTGTGGCCGAGCCGCCAGTAGCCGGAGATCGACAGGTCCTCGCGCGGGACCTGGCGCTCGACGCGGAGCAGCCGGCGCAGCTCCTTCACCGCCGCGGCCTCGCCGTGCACGAAGGCGTGCAGGCGGCCCTCGGGGAAGGCGAGCGCCCGGACGGCCTCGACGAGCTTCTCGCCGACGGGCCGGTCGCCGCGGTGCAGCCAGACGACCTCCACGTCGGAGTCGATCTTCTGCTCCTCCTCGGGGCCGGACACCTCGACGAACGCGTGGGCCACGGCGCCGGCGGGCAGGGCCTCCAGCGCCGCCGCGATGGCGGGCAGGGCGCTCTCGTCACCGGCGAGCAGGTGCCAGTCGGCGGCCGGGTCGGGGGTGTAGGCGCCGCCGGGTCCCATGAAGCGGACGGTCTCGCCCGGCTGGACGCGCGCCGCCCAGGGCCCGGCCAGGCCCTCGTCGCCGTGGATGACGAAGTCCAGGGTGAGCTGGCGGTGCTCGGCGTCCCAGTGGCGCACGGTGTACGTCCTGGTCACCGGCCACTGCTCGCGGGGGAACTCGGCCCGAATGCGTTCCATGTCGAAGGGTTCCGGGTAGGTCACACCCTCGGCGGCGAACAGCAGTTTGACGTAGTGGTCGGTGCACGTGCCGGCGGTGAACTCGGACAGCCCCTCGCCGCCGAGGACCACGCGCTGCATGTGCGGGGTGAGCCGTTCGGTGCGGACGACCTGCGCGGAATGGGGCTTCCGCGGCTTCCGTGCCGGACGTTCTGCCATGACGGCCTCCCAGTGCGTTTGGTTAGGTTTACCTAAGTTAGCATCCACCCCCCGGTGATGCTCATGGTGATGTGCGTCGCCCCTCCGACCGAGAGTGACTTTCGGCCACAGGAATAACCATCCGCCCCCGCGAGAACAATGGTTACGCGGCGAGCGTGGTCAGCAGCCGCTGCAACGATCCGCCGAGGCCCCAGCGCTCCGCCAGTCCCTCCAGTGTCGCCGGTTCCCGCGGCGCGCGGGGCAGCGCGGTGTCCACCTCGGGCAGCGGCACGTCGTCGGCGACCCGGACCACCTTCGGCGCGACGGCGAGGTACGGCCGCGCCTCGGTGAGCCGCCGGCGCTGCGTCGGCGTGAGCTTCGCCGCGGGGTCGTCGACCGCCGCCATGATTCCGGCCAGGTCGCCGAACTCGGCCAGCAGCTTGGCCGCGGTCTTCTCCCCGACGCCGGCGACGCCCGGCAGGCCGTCGCTGGGATCGCCGCGCAGCAGCGCCAGATCGGCGTACCCGCGGCCGTCGACGCCGTACTTCTCACGCAGCCAGGCCTCGTCCGTCGCCTGGAGCGTCCCGACGCCCTTGAGCGGGTAGAGCACCCGCACCCCGCGCGCGTCGTCCACCAGCTGGTAGAGGTCGCGGTCGCCGGTGACGATGTCCACCGGTCCCCTCGCCCGCGCGGTGAACGTGCCGATGACGTCGTCCGCCTCGTATCCCGCGACGCCCACCCGGGCGATGCCGAGGGCGTCCAGCACGTCCTCGATGACCGGCACCTGGGGTGAGAGCGTGTCCGGGACCACTTCCTCGTCGGGGCCCGCCGGGCGCTCCTCCGCGACCCGGTGCGCCTTGTAGGAGGGGATCAGGTCGACCCGCCACCGCGGCCGCCAGTCGGCGTCCATGCACGCGACCAGATCGTCGGGCCGGTGGTCCTTGACCAGGCGGTCGATGAAGTCGAGCAGACCGCGTACGGCGTTCACCGGTGTGCCGTCCGGCGCCTTCACGGAGTCCGGGACGCCGAAGTAGGCGCGGAAGTAGAGCGAGGCGGTGTCGAGGAGCATCAGTCGTCCGGTCACGTCACGCATCATGCCCCACCGGAGCCCCCCGCACGGCGTCCGCGTTCACCCTTGTGGAGCTTGTGAGAGCCGTGTGAACTGGCCCACTCATGCGTTTGCCCCGGTTCGGTCCGGGCAGGCGCCGCCTCGGAGCGGTGCCGGTTGCGCTTTCAACAGTTAGCGGTCCTCACGAGGTTTCCGTGAGGTCCCGGCCGTGCGGCACAGGGCCTCAGGGCCCGGTGTCCCTCCGCCCCTGTCCCCGATCAGAGAAGGTACGTGTGTCCTCCAGGCTTGAGGCCGAACACCTCTACAAGGTGTTCGGCAGACGACAGGACGAGGCAGTCGAACGGCTCCGTGGCGGAGCCGACCGGGAGGAGCTGCGCGCCGACGGCACCACCGCCGCCGTCATCGACGCCTCCTTCACCGTGGACCCCGGCCAGATCTTCGTCGTCATGGGCCTGTCCGGCTCCGGCAAGTCGACGCTGCTGCGCATGCTCAACGGACTGCTGGAGCCCACCGCCGGGCGCGTCCTCTTCGACGGTCAGGACCTGACCGCGCTCAGCGACCGGGACCTGCGCGAGGTCCGTGCGAAGAAGATCAGCATGGTCTTCCAGCACTTCGCCCTCTTCCCGCACCGCAGCGTCCTCGACAACGCCGCCTACGGCCTCGCCGTCCAGGGCGTGCCGCGGGCCGAGCGCGAACGGCGGGCCGCCGAGGCGCTGCGGCTGTGCGGTCTGGCCGGCTGGGAGAAGTCCTGGCCGGACGAGCTCTCCGGCGGCATGCAGCAGCGCGTGGGCCTCGCCCGCGCCCTGGCCACCGACGCCGACCTGCTGCTGATGGACGAGTCCTTCAGCGCGCTGGACCCGCTGATCCGCCGCGACATGCAGGACCAGCTCCTCACGCTCCAGAAGACGCTGAAGAAAACGATCGTGTTCATCACCCACGACCTCAACGAGGCCATGCGCCTGGGCGACCGCATCGCCGTCATGCGCGACGGCCGTGTCGTGCAGAACGGCACCGCCGAGGACATCCTGGTGCGCCCGGCCGACGACTACGTCGCCTCCTTCATCCAGGACGTCGACCGCTCCCGCGTGCTGACCGCCTCCGCGGTCATGGACACCGGCGTCCGCGGCGACGAGGCCGACTGCGACTGCGCGACCGCCACCCCCGACACGCCGTTCACCGTCCTGTGCGCGCTCAGCGCCCGGGTGCCGCACCCGGTCGCCGTGCTCGACTCCGGCCGCGGCCTCGTCGGCGTCGTCCCGCGCCGCCGTCTGGTCGGCTTCCTCGGCGACGAGCGGGCCGCGGAGGTCCCCTGCGGCAGTCCGCGCCCCCACGGGAAGGAGGCCGCCCGTGCCTAGGCTGCACCTCGGTGACTGGGTCGACTCCGGTGTCGACTGGCTCGTCGCCCACATGTCCTGGCTCTTCGACGCGCTCAAGGCGGTCGTCGAAGGCATGTACGACGGTCTCGACGGCCTCCTGAACGCCCCCCAGCCCCTGCTGCTCGCCGGCATCCTCGCGGTGCTGGCCTGGTGGCTGCGCGGCCTGGTCGCGGGTGTCCTCGGCTTCGCCGGGTTCGCCCTCATCGTCTCCCTCGATCTGTGGGAGGAGGCCATGTCGACGCTGTCCCTGGTGCTCGTGGCCACGGTGATCGCCCTGGTGATCTCCGTGCCGCTGGGCATCTGGGCCGCCCGTTCCAAGGCCGTCAGCGCGGCCGTGCGGCCGGTCCTGGACCTGCTCCAGACGATGCCGTCGATGGTCCTGCTGATCCCGGCGATCCTGTTCTTCGGCATGGGCGTGCCGGCCGGTGTCGTCGCCACCCTGATCTTCGCCCTCGCACCCGGCGTGCGCATGACCGAACTCGGCATCCGCCAGGTCGACGCCGAGCTCGTCGAGGCCGCCGAGGCGTTCGGCACGACGCCGCGCGACACGCTCCTGCGGGTCCAGCTGCCCCTCGCCCTGCCGACGATCATGGCGGGCGTCAACCAGGTGATCATGCTCGGCCTGTCGATGGTCGTCATCGCCGGCATGGTCGGCACCGGCGGTCTCGGCGGCGCCGTCAACGAGGCCATCGGCCAGCTCGACATCGGCCTCGGCTTCGAGGCGGGCCTCGGCATCGTCGTCCTCGCGATCTACCTGGACCGGATGACCGGCGCCCTGGGCACCCGTATCTCCCCGCTCGGCCGCCGGGCCGCCGCGAAGGCCCGCACCACGGTCTGGTCGTACCGCCCGCGCGCCTCCGTCGCCACGGTCGGCGTGGTCGTCCTCGCCCTCGTCGCCGGCGGCATGGGCGTCTTCGGCTCCGGCTCCGGCAGCGCCGAGGCCTCGGCCGGGAACGTGGGCCGCGGCAAGGAGATCACCATCGGCTACATCCCCTGGGACGAGGGCATCGCCTCCACCTTCCTCTGGAAGGAACTGCTGGAGCGGCGCGGCTTCGAGGTGAAGACCACCCAGTACGCCGCCGGCCCCCTCTACACGGGTCTGGCCACCGGGCAGATCGACTTCCAGACCGACTCCTGGCTGCCCACCACCCACGCCGAGTACTGGAAGAAGTACGGCGAGCAGCTCGACGACCTCGGGCAGTGGTACGGCCCCACCTCCCTCGAGCTGACCGTCCCCTCGTACATGAAGGACGTGAACTCGCTGGCGGACCTCAAGAGCAAGGCCTCCCGCTTCGACGGGAAGATCACCGGCATCGAGCCCAGCGCCGGGATGATGGGCCTGCTCAAGGACAAGGTCCTCAAGCAGTACGGCCTCGACGGCAGTTACGAGGTCGTCGACGGCTCCACCCCGGCCATGCTCGCCGAGCTCAAGCGCGCGTACGCCAAGAAGGAGCCGATCCTCGTCACCCTGTGGTCCCCGCACTGGGCGTACAGCGAGTACGACCTGAAGAAGCTGAAGGACCCCGAGGGCGCCTGGGGCGACGGCGACGGCGTGCACACCCTGGCCCGCAAGGGTTTCGCCGGGGACAACCCCGAGGTCGGCGAGTGGCTCGAGAACTTCTCGATGACCGAGCAGCAGCTCACCGGGCTGGAGGCGCAGATCCAGAAGTCCGGCAAGGGCAAGGAGCAGGACGCCGTCCGCACCTGGCTGAAGGACAACCCCGGTCTGCTGGACCAGTGGGCGCCGGTGGCCGGCGCGGGAGCCCAGAGCCGGGCGGCCGGGTGACCTGACAGCTCCGCGACCGCCCGGTGAGGGGCGGGCCCTCCGTACACGTCCGACGCGTACGGAGGGCCCGCCCCTCGCGCCGTTCCGCACGGCAACGATCCGGCCAACCACGCACAGCCACGCCCATGCCCGGACTCGGCCATGTGCCGACCGGGCGTGCCGGTCGCTCCACCAGCGGGGATCGTGGACCGCGACGACACGGGAACACCACGGCCCGTCCGGGCATTGAAGAGGAGAACGCGCGCGACGTCCCCGCCCGGGGTCTCCCGGCGATGATCGACTGGCGCGATCCGTGAGGTCGCTCGTGACGCCGTATGTCCTCGATGTGACGGGCACATGAAACGGTTTGCCGAACATGCGTAGGGTGCAGAGAACTCATCAGAGGACGGGCGCCCCGAGCGGGGCACTCGGTGAGTCGGAGCGACGAGCGAAGGAGGGAGCCGGAGCGATGGGCGACCACAAAGAACAGCCCCTTCGGGTGGGCGCGGCCGTCCGGCGGCGGCGCCGGTCCCTGGACCTCACGCTCGCCGTCGTGGCCGAGCGCAGCGGCCTGTCCGTGCCCTTCCTGAGCCAGATCGAGAACGACCGGGCCCGGCCCAGCACCAGCTCCCTGGAGAAGGTGGCCGACGCGCTGCGCACCACGGCCGTCGAGCTCCTCGCCGCCGCCGACCCGGCGTGCAGCGTCGACGTCGTCCGCGCCGAGCTCGCCGAGCCCGGCCCCGGGCCCCGTTCCCGCTCCCTGGTCCGCGGCCACCACCAGATGCACGCCTCGGAGTTCACCGGCGACCACGAGGCGGGCCGCGAGTTCCAGTACCGCAACGACCAGTTGATGTACGTCGCCGACGGCGCCGTGGAGATCGAGGCGGAGGGCCGCGCCTACCGCCTCGGCCGCGGTGACACGCTGTACCTGACCGGCGGGGTGCGCCACCGCTGGCGGGCGACCGTCCCGGACACCCGGGTGGTCGTCGTCGCGGTCGCCGAGCACATCGAGGCGGTCCGGGACCGCAGGCGGTAGCGGCCGGCCCGCGCGTCGGTCAGCGGACGGCGCCGGACGTGGGCCGGTCCGCCGCGCGCCGGGGCGCGTCGGCCGCCGGCCGGGGCGCCGGCGGCACCGGCCGGGGCGCCGCGAGCAGCGTGCCGCGGGCCACTCCCCGCAGGGTCAGCGCGGCGACGACCGCCCAGACGGCGACCAGGACGACGTACAGCCCCGTCGCGAGGACCTCGTAGGCGACCAGGCCGGTGTGCCGGGCCAGGGCGGCGGCGCCGGTCACACAGGTGCCGATCGGGAAGGTGAACGCCCACCACGTCATCGTGAAGCCCATCCCGTGCCGGCGGGCCCGCACCACGTGGGCGGTGGCCAGGCACAGCCACAACAGGGCGAATCCCATGACGGGCACGCCGTAGAGGACGGCGAGGACGGCGAAGCCGCGGCTGTCCGGCGCGGGCACCGCCCCCGGCGCGGCCTCCGCGAAGGCGCCGGCCGCCGTCGTGGACTGTCCGAGCGGTCCGAGGACGAGGAAGAGCGTCGGGGTGAGCGCGAGCGGCAGCGGACCGCCGGTGAGCAGCCGGCCGAAGACCACCGGCAGCATCACGAGCGTGCCGAGCAGGCTCAGACCGAACAGCGCGACACAGGCCAGCAGCAGGGTCTCCCGCGCCTGCCCGGCGGGCAGGCGCGGCACCAGCAGCGGCCCCGACGCCGCCGCCACCATCGGCGCCACCAGCGGCAGCAGCCACACCGGCGTGGCCTGCCCCGGCTCGACGCGGTGGCGTACGGCCATGAGGTACGGCACGGTCACGGCGCCGGCCAGACCGATGGCCGTACCGGCGGTGAAGAGGACGGCGTCGAGGGCGACGGCCGCCCCGGTGCCGATCCAGTCCCGGCCGACGGTGAGCGTGGCGCCCCCGACGGAGACCAGGGCCATGGCGAGGCAGCCGTAGAAGGGAGCCGCCGCCGGGTCGAGCAGGTGGGCGCGGGCCTGGTCGCGGTGGTGGCGCCAGTGCAGGGCGCGCGCGACGAGCAGGGTCAGCAGCAGGGCGAGCGAGAGGGCCCAGAGGGCGGTGCAGGCCTGCCTCGGCGCCGGCCGGGGCAGCGCGGCGCCGGCCGTGGCCACGACGGCGGTGCCCATGACGGTGGCGTACCAGTTCGGGCCGAGGTGGCGGACGGCGGTGATCATGGTCCCACCATGACGCCCGCAAGCGCCCGCGACCAGGGAGGATGTGTCTATGGGGGCATAAACTGGGCTTATGGCCAGTGGGCAGACGGAGACAGGGACATTCACGGAGGAGGGGGCGCGTCCGCCGGGACCGGCGGGCTCGATCGCGCACCGGGTTCCGGACCTCGGGGCGCTGGAACTGCTGCTGGCGGTGGCCCGGCTGGGCAGCCTGGGCGCGGCCGCGCGGGAGCTGGGCATCACCCAGCCGGCCGCCAGCAGCCGGATCCGCTCCATGGAACGGCAGCTCGGGGTGGCCCTGGTGGACCGTTCGCCGCGGGGGTCCCGGCTCACCGACGCGGGGGCGCTGGTCACGGACTGGGCGCGCCGGGTCGTCGAGGCCGCGCAGGCCTTCGACGCGGGCGCGCAGGCGCTGCGGGACCGGCGCGACTCGCGGCTGCGGGTCGCGGCCAGCATGACCATCGCCGAGTACCTGCTCCCCGGGTGGCTGCTCGCCCTGCGCGCGGAGCGGCCGGACACCGCGGTGTCGCTGCTCGCGGGCAACTCCACGGCGGTGGCCGAGCGGCTGCTGGCCGGGGAGGCGGACCTGGGCTTCGTGGAGGGGCTGACGGTGCCGTCCGGGCTCGACTCGGCGGTCATCGCCCACGACCGCCTGATCGTCGTCGCCGCGCCCGCCCATCCGTGGGTCCGGCGGCGGCGCCCGCTGGCCGCGCGGGAGCTGGCGTCGACCCCGCTGATCCTGCGGGAGAAGGGGTCGGGCACCCGGCAGGTGCTGGACGCGGCCCTGGGCGGTCTGGCCCGGCCGCTGATCGAGCTGTCCTCGACGACGGCGGTCAAGGCGGCGGCGGTCAGCGGGGCGGGGCCGGCGGTGCTGAGTGAGCTGGCGGTGGGGGAGGAGCTGGCGATGCGGCGGCTGGTCAGGGTGCCGGTGGAGGGGGTGCTGCTGGCGCGTGATCTGCGCGCGGTGTGGCCGACGGGGCATCGGCCCACGGGGCCTGCGCGGGAGTTGCTGTCGTTGACGCGGGGGTGAGGGGTGGGCCGGGGTCCGGGGGCCGGGTGTTCTCGCCCCCGCCGCCCCTTCCCGTCCCGTCCCCGGGGGCTGCGCCCCCGGACCCCCGCTTCGGCCCTGGACGGGCCTCGTCCTCAAACGCCGGACGGGCTACTGGTGACGGCACCCCCGCCCGCCGCCGCCACCAGCCCCCGCATCACCCGTACGTCCTCGTCCATCTCCGGGTGCCACTGCACCCCCAGCGCCCACCCGCCGGCGTCGGGTGTCAGTTCCACGGCCTCCACCGTGCCGTCCGCCGCGTGCGCCGCCGGGACCAGGCCCGTGCCGAGGCGGTCCACCGCCTGGTGGTGGTAGGTCGGCACGGAGGTCTCCTCCGGGACGAGAGCGGCGTACAGAGTGCCCGGTACCGGCTTCACCGGGTGCCGGCCGAAGACGCCGACGGACTCCGTGTGCCCCTCCAGGTGCTGCGCCAGCGTGCCGCCGACGGCGACGTTCAGCAGCTGCATGCCCCGGCAGATGCCCAGCAGGGGGACGCCCGCGGCCAGGGCCGCGCCGATCAGGGCGAGCTCCCAGACGTCCCGCTCCCGCGCCGGCGGGCCGGTACGGGGGTCGCGTTCGGCGCCGTAGCGGAGCGGCTCCACGTCCGGGCCGCCCGCGATCACCAGACCGTCCAGCCGCGCCACGGTCGCCGCCGCGTGCGCGGGCTCGTCCGGCGGGAGCATCGCGGCCAGCCCGCCCGCCCGCTGCACGAGCCGCGGGTACCCGGCCGGCAGCAGCGCCGCGTCCAGCTCCCAGACGCCCCAGCGCGCCCCGGCCTCCAGATACGTGCTGACGCCGATCAGCGGCCTGCCCGTCACCCTCGCCATGACTCGCTCTCCCACCCGTCGCTCGGATCACCACGGATCGAATGGACGCGGATCGAACCATTGGAGCATGCCCGGTGCGGCCGGGCGTCACGCCAGGAAGCCCCTGAGCAAGGCGGCCGTTCCGGCGCAGTGCTCCCGCATGACCTCCCGCGCCCCGGCCGCGTCGCCGTCCAGCACGGCCTCCACCATGGCCGCGTGCTGGCGCTGGGAGTGCTCCAGGTTGCGCACGAGCAGCGGGATGCAGTCCAGCAGGTCGTTCACCGTCGCCCGGACCGCCGCGTACCGCGCGGTCAGCGACGGTGAGCCGCACAGCTCGGCCAGGGTGAGGTGGAGCAGGGTGTCCCGGCGGCGGTAGTCGGCGAGCGGCGCGTCCCGGGTGCGGGCCAGCGCCCCGCGCAGCCGGCCCCGCTGCTCCTCGGTGAGGCCGTGCTCCGCGCACAGCCCGGCGGCCCCCACCTCGAGCACCTCCCGGAAGCGCAGCACGTCCTCGATGTCGGTCGCGGCGACCCGCCGCCGCAGCTCGTCCTGCCCGGCCGCGTCCGCGCGCGCCAGCACGAACGTTCCGCCGTACCGGCCGCGACGGGACTCCACCAGCCCCTGCTCCTGGAGCACCTTGAGCACCTCGCGCAGCGTCACGCGGCTGATCCCGAGCCGCTCCGCCAGGTCCCGCTCGGCCGGCAGCCGCTCCCCGCCCGGCACCAGGCCCAGCCGGACGACCTGGAGGATCTGCTCCAGCGCCTCCTCGAAGCCGTTCCCCGCCCGCACCGGCCGCAGCACCGGCGCCAGCCGGTCGCCCGCGCCGCCGTCAGCGTCCACCGGCATCTGGCCGTGCCCCCTTCCCAAGCAATGGTTCTCACCCATACCTTAGGCTCCCGGCCGCCCCGCGAACCCGCCAGATCCCCGCACACCGCAGCGCAGAGGAAGCCTGAGGAGGCCCTCCCGTGGCAGACCGCACACCCCCGCTCGCCGTCGAGGAACTGCACGCCCTCGTCGCGGGCGGTGAGATCGACACTGTCGTCCTGGCCTTCCCCGACATGCAAGGGCGTCTCCAGGGCAAGCGGTTCGCCGCCCGCTTCTTCCTCGACGAGGTCCTCCACCACGGCACCGAGGGCTGCGCCTACCTCCTCGCCGTCGACACCGAGATGAACACCGTCGACGGGTACGCGATGTCCTCGTGGGACAACGGCTACGGCGACTTCGCCCTCCACCCCGACCCCGCCACCCTGCGCCGCGTGCCCTGGAACGCCGGCACGGCGATGCTGATGGCCGACCTCGCCTGGCACGACGGCTCCCCGGTCGCCGCCGCCCCCCGCCAGATCCTGCGCCGCCAGCTCGACCGCCTCGCCGGGCTGGGCCTCACCGCCCAGGTCGGCACCGAGCTGGAGTTCATCGTCTTCAACGACACCTACGAGCAGGCGTGGGACTCCGGCTACCGGGGGCTCACCCCGGCCAACCGGTACAACGTCGACTACTCCATCCTCGGCACCGGCCGCGTCGAGCCCCTCCTGCGCCGCCTGCGCAACGACATGGCCGGCGCCGGCCTCACCGTCGAGTCCGCCAAGGGCGAGTGCAACCCCGGCCAGCACGAGATCGCCTTCCGCTACGACGAGGCCCTGGTCACCTGCGACCAGCACGCCGTCTACAAGACCGGGGCCAAGGAGATCGCCGCCCAGGAGGGCGTCTCGCTGACCTTCATGGCCAAGTACAACGAGCGCGAGGGCAACTCCTGCCACATCCACCTCTCCCTCGCGGACGCCGACGGCACCAACGTCATGGCCGGCTCCGCCGAGGACCCGCACGGCATGTCCGACACCATGCGCCACTTCCTCGCCGGACAACTGGCAGCCCTGCGCGACTTCTCCCTCCTCTACGCCCCCAACATCAACTCCTACAAGCGGTTCCAGCCGGGCTCCTTCGCGCCGACCGCCGTCGCCTGGGGCCACGACAACCGCACCTGCGCCCTGCGCGTCGTCGGCCGCGGCCGCTCCCTCCGCTTCGAGAACCGGCTGCCCGGCGGCGACGTCAACCCGCACCTCGCGGTGGCCGGCCTGGTGGCCGCCGGACTGCACGGCGTCGAGCGGAAGCTGGAACTGCCCGACCCCTGCCCCGGCAACGCCTACACCGCCGGCCACGCCCACGTCCCCACCACCCTGCGCGAGGCCGCCGAGCTGTGGGAGAACAGCCCGATCGCGCGGGCCGCCTTCGGCGACGAGGTCGTCGCCCACTACCGCACCATGGCCCGCGTCGAACTGGAGGCCTTCGACGCCGCGGTCACCGACTGGGAGCTGCGCCGCTCCTTCGAACGCCTGTGAAAGGTCACCCCGTGCCCGATCCGCACGACAGCGACAGCGACGGCGCCCCCCTCGCGGCGGACCCGCACCAGCTGACGGTCCTCAACCCCGCCACCGAGGAGGTCATCGCCACCGTCCCCGCCGCCGACGCCGCCGACGTGGACCGCGCGGTCGCCCGCGCCGGCGCCGCCCAGGCGCTGTGGGCCGCCGCCGCCCCCGCCGACCGCGCCCGGCTGCTGCGCCGCTTCGCCGACGTCGTCGACGCGCACGTCGACGAACTGGCGCTGCTGGAGGTACGCGAGGCCGGCCACCTCCTCGGCAACGCCCGCTGGGAGGCCGGAAACGCCCGTGACCTGCTGCTCTACTCGGCGGGCGGGATCGAACGCCTCCTCGGCCGGCAGATCCCCGTCCCCGGCGGCTGGAACGTCACCTTCCACGAACCCCTCGGCACGGTCGGGGTGATCGCCCCCTGGAACTTCCCGATGCCCATCGCCGCCTGGGGCTCCTTCCCCGCCCTCGCCGCGGGCAACGCCGTCCTCCTCAAGCCCGCCGAGACCACCCCGCTCACCGCCCTGCGCCTGGCCGAACTGGCCCTGGAGGCGGGGCTGCCCGAGCACCTCTTCCAGGTGCTGCCCGGACACGGCCGCATCACCGGCCGCGCCCTGGTCGACCACCCGGACGTCGCGAAGATCGTCTTCACCGGGTCCACCCGCACCGGCCGCGAGATCATGGAGCGCTGCGCCCGGCACGTCAAGCCCGTCACCCTCGAACTCGGCGGCAAGAGCCCCAACGTCGTCTTCGCCGACGCCGACCTCAAGGCCGCCGTCGACCCCTTCTCCTTCCTCGACAACGCCGGCCAGGACTGCTGCGCCCGCACCCGCATCCTCGTCCAGGAGACGGTGTACGACGAGGTCGCCGACCTTCTCGCCCGCGAACTGTCCGCCGTGGTGGTCGGCGACCCGGCGGACGAGGACACCCGGATGGGACCGCTGATCTCCCGTCAGCAGGTCGACCGCGTCCGGTCGTTCGTGCCGGACGACGCCCCCGCGCTGCGCGGCAGCGCCCCCGACGGCCCCGGCTTCTGGTTCCCGCCGACCGTGCTCACCGGGGAGCGGCCCGACTCCGCCGCCGCCCGCGAGGAGATCTTCGGACCCGTCGCCGTCCTGCTGCCGTTCACCGACGAGCAGGACGCGATCCGCCTCGCCAACGACACCCCCTACGGCCTCTCCGGCTCCCTGTGGACCCGGGACGTCGGCCGCGCCCTGCGCGTCGCGCAGGCCGTGCGCGCCGGGAACCTGTCCGTCAACTCCCACTCCAGCGTGCGCTACTGGACCCCGTTCGGCGGCTTCAAGCAGTCCGGCGTCGGCCGTGAGCTGGGCCCGGACGCCCTGACCGCCTTCACCGAGACCAAGAACGTCTACCTCAGTACGGAGGGCCCCGCACAGTGACCCCTGAGACCGCACAGACCGTCTGCCGCCGACTGGTCGGCCGTACCGCCGTCATCACCGGGGCCGGCAGCGGCATCGGCCTCGCCACCACGCGCCGCCTCGCCTCCGAGGGCGCCCACGTCGTCTGCGGAGACATCGACGAGACCCGCGGCAAGGCGGCCGCCGACGAGGTGGGCGGCACCTTCGTGAAGGCCGACGTCACCGACCCCGACCAGGTCGAGACCCTCTTCCGGACGGCGTACGACACCTACGGCAGCGTGGACGTCGCCTTCAACAACGCCGGCATCTCCCCGCCCGACGACGACTCCATCCTGGAGACCGGCCTGGAGGCCTGGAAGCGCGTCCAGGAGGTCAACCTCACCTCCGTCTACCTGTGCTGCAAGGCCGCCCTGCCCTACATGCGGCGCCAGGGCCGGGGCTCCATCATCAACACGGCGTCCTTCGTGGCCCGGATGGGCGCGGCCACCTCGCAGATCTCGTACACGGCGTCCAAGGGCGGCGTCCTCGCCCTGTCCCGCGAACTCGGCGTGCAGTTCGCCCGGGAGGGCATCCGCGTCAACGCCCTCTGCCCCGGACCGGTCGACACCCCGCTGCTGCGAGAGCTGTTCGCCAAGGACCCCGAGCGGGCCGCCCGCCGCCTCGTCCACATCCCGCTGGGCCGGTTCGCCGAGGCCGAGGAGATCGCCGCCGCCGTCGCCTTCCTCGCCAGCGACGACTCCTCCTTCGTCAACGCCACCGACTTCCTCGTGGACGGAGGGATCTCCGGCGCCTACGTCACCCCCCTGTAGGCGCCCCGGCCCCCGGGTGCCGGGCCCGCGTCCCGCCCGCCGGGTGCCGGGCCGCGGCCGGCCTACAGGAAGGTACGGCCCTCGCCCCGGTAGGTGGGCACCGTCGCCGTCACCACGTCCCCCTCGACCAGGTGCAGCACGTCGAACCGCTCGCACAGCTCACCGGCCTTCGCGTGCCGGAACCACACCTTGTCGCCGATCAGCAGATCGTCGGCGGGGGAGCCGAGCAGCGGCGTCTGCACCTCGCCGGGACCCTCCTGGGGGTCGTAGCGGAGCCCCTCCGGCAGGTACGGCACCGGCAGCCGGTCCGGTCCGGCCGGGCCGGAGGCCGGGTACCCGCCGCCGAGGACGGTGACCACCCCCACCCCCGGCCGGCGCACCACGGGCTGCGCGAAGAGGGCGGCCGGGCGGCCGCTGAACGAGGTGTAGTGGTCGAACAGCCGCGGCACGTACAGGCCCGAGCCCGCCGCGATCTCGGTCACCGCCTCCTCGGCGGCCGTGTGCTGCACGCTGCCGGTGCCGCCGCCGTTGACGAACTCCAGGTCCGGCGCCACCGCCCGCACCGCCCGCACCACGGCCGCACGGCGCTCGGCGAGCTCCCGGCGCGCGGCGGCCTGCATCAGCCGCACCGCCCGCGACCGCAGCGGCCGTCCGGCGACCGCGTCGCCGACCCCGGCGATGTGCCCCTCGTACGCCATGATCCCCACCAGCCGGAACCCCGGCCGCCGGGCCACCGACCGGGCCAGGTCGGCGACCTGGGCGGGGGAGTGCAGCGGCGAGCGCCGCGCGCCGACCCGCACCCGCCCGCCCAGCATCCTCAGCGAGGTGTCCAACTCCAGGCAGACCCGCACCACTTCGCGTCCGCCGGCCCGCGCGGAGTCGATCAGGTCGAGCTGGGCGACGTCGTCGACCATGACGGTCACCGCCTCGGCGAGCTTGGCGTCGCCGGCGAGTTCCGCGAAGCCGGACCGGTCCGCCGACGGATACGCGAGCAGGACGTCGTCGCATCCGGAGCGCGCCAGCCACAGCGATTCGGCCAGGGTGAAGGACATGACGCCCGCGAAGCCGTCCTTCGCCAGGACGCGTTCCAGCAGGGCGCGGCAGCGGACGGACTTGCTCGCCACGCGGACCGGCTTGCCTCCCGCCCGGCGGACGAGATCGTCCGCGTTGGCGTCGAAGGCGTCGACGTCCACGAGGGCGAGCGGTGCGTCCAGGTGGGCGGTGGCCCGGTCGTAACGGGCCCGGTCGGTGGCGCGCGCAGTCATGGACGCAGCCTGCCAGACCGGATTACCGCGGGGTAGGGGGATGATCCGGGCGGATGCCCCGGGGTCCCGGGACTGGTTCCCGTTCGCGCGGCGACAAGCCGTAGAGTGACGCGCACGCACGGACGAGCGGCTCCGGCCCGGCAGCCGCGCCGGGATGCCGGTCCGCCCGTGCGGGTATGCGTGCCCTGACGGACCCGTAGGTCCGCGCCGGGCCGCCCTGGGCACGAGCAGCGAGCGCCCGCGCAGGAGAACGACGGCCCGGGCACGAGGAAACGGGGGGCGCATGAGCACGGACGCA
The DNA here is from genome assembly GCF_055563235.1 of Streptomyces sp. NPDC003248. Lineage (NCBI taxonomy): Bacteria > Bacillati > Actinomycetota > Actinomycetes > Kitasatosporales > Streptomycetaceae > Streptomyces > Streptomyces sp. NPDC003248. The sequence continues at coordinate 238,078 of NZ_JBVHDT010000005.1, forward strand.
CGCCGCGCCCCGGTCCCCCCGCGCCCGTCCGCCCCACCCCCCGCCGCCGGCACCCCCCAGGCCCCGGGCACACCCGCCGCCCCCACGACGCCGCCGCACCCCACGACCCCGCCGCGCCCGGCCCGGCCGCCGAGGGCGGGGGCGCCCGAGGACGAGGAGACGCCGGAGGCACCCGCCCGCGCCGAGTCGCCCGCGCCCCCGCACGGGGGCGGCCCGGAGCGGCCGACCGCGGCCCGGGGCGCCGGCGACACCGGTCGGGACACCGCGGGGGCCGGGCCCGCCCGTCCCTCCGACGACACCGGCGCTCCCGACGCGCGCCCGAACGGCACCCGCCCCGCCGGCCCGGACGCCACGGACACCCCCCGGCCCCCCGGCTCCGGCACCGCGTGGACCCCGCTGCCCCGGACCTGGGCGCCCAGCCCCGCCGAGCCTCCCCGGGAGGCCCTGTCCACGGCCGTACCCGGACACCGGGCCGGCCAGGCGGCGGGACCCGCGTGGACCCCCACGACACCGGCGCGGCAGTCGCCCTCGGCGGAGGCCGCGCAGTCCTCGCGGGCGTCGTCCGCCGCGCCTGTACGTGGAGGAGTCCCCGAGCGGGACGTGCCGTCCTCGCGGGCGTCGTCCGCCGCGCCCGCGCGCAGCGGCTCCGCCGAGCAGGCCGCGCAGTCCCAGCGGGCGTCGTCCGCCGCGTCTGTGCGAGGGGGCGTCCCCGACCGGGATGTGCCGTCCTCGCGGGCGTCGTCCGCCGCGCCCGCGCGCAGCGGCCTCCCCGAGCAGGACCCACGGTCCCCGTGGGCGTCGTCCGCCGCGCCCGTGCGGGGTGTCCCCGAGCGGGACGTACAGACCTCGCGGGCGTCGTCCGCCGCGCCCGTGCGGGGTGTCCCCGAGCGGGACGTACAGGCCCCGTGGGCGTCGACGACCGCGCCCGTGCGGGGGGAGTCCTCCGAGGACGACTCCCGGCCGGCCTGGACCCCGACGGCGCCCGTGCGGCCCCCCGAGGCCGACGGCCCGGACGGGTCCGGGGCCGTGCGGGTTCCGAGGCCCGCCGGGGCGCCGGAGACGGCGGCCCGGTCCGCCGGCCCGGTCGGACCCGACCCGGCGCTCTCCTGGAGCGCCCCGGCGACACCGGGCGCCGCGCCCCGCGCCACCCGGCCCGTCGTCAGGTTCGCTCGGCCCGAGGGGTACCGGGACCTGCCGCCCCCCCGGCGGAGCCGGACCGTCGCGGCCGCCGTCTGTGTCGTCCTCGGGCTCGGACTCATCGGCGGAGCCGTCACCGGCAGCTGGCTCGTCGGCGACACCGCGGACGCGGGCGAGCGGGGGGCCTACGCCACGGCCGGCGGCCTGTGGCACAACGTCCCCGTCGACCAGCTGTTCCCGCCCACCGTCGACGGACAGGGCGCGGGCCCCGGCGGCGCCGACCGCACCTGGACGCGGATCGCCGTCGCCCCGGACGGCGGCTGCGCCGACGCCTTCGACCCGCTGCTGCTCAAGACGCTCGCCCCGGTCGGCTGCACCCGCCTGCTGCGCGCCACCTACACCGACGCCACCCAGAGCTACGTCACCACCGTCGGCCTGCTGTTCACCAAGGCCGACGCGGCCGGCATGCGCGCGCTCGACGCCCGGTTCGAGAAGGAGGCCCTCGCCGCCCGCACCGACCTGATCCCCCGCCCGTACGCCGCCGAGGACACCGTTGCCGCCGCCTTCGGCGACCAGCAGCGCGCCTCGTGGACGATCTCCGTCCTCACCGACGCGCCCGTCGTCGTCTACGCCGTCTCCGGCTGGGCCGACGGCCGCACGGTCGCCACGCCGCAGCCCGCCGCACAGGCCACCGCGTCCGGCGCCACCACGGCCCCCGCCCAGGGCGGCCTGGGGCACGAGGCGAAGGGCCTCGCCGACCGCATCGAGCGCGCCCTGCGCAGGACCGCCGTCTCCCCCTCGGAGCAGCCCTCATGAGCAGCAGCCGTACGAGCCGGACGACGAGGACGCACCGGGCCGGCCTGCTGTGCTGCCTCCTCGCCGCCTCCCTCGCCCTGCTGCCCGCCGCCCCCGCGCACGCCGACGGCATCCGCGCCCAGCAGTGGGCGCTGGAGGCCCTGCACACCGACGAGGTCTGGCAGACCACCAAGGGCGCGGGCGTCACCGTCGCCGTCCTCGACACCGGGGTCGAGGCCGACCACCCCGACCTCGACGGCAACGTCCTGCCCGGCAAGGACCTCGTCGGCTTCGGCGCACAGGACGGCGACCGCGCCTGGGCCCGCCACGGCACCGCGATGGCCGGCATCATCGCCGGCCACGGACACGGCACCGGCGGCGCCGACGGCGTCATGGGCATCGCCCCGGAGGCCACGATCCTGCCCGTCCGCGTCATCCTGGAGGACGGCGACCCGGCCCGCACCAAGGCCCGCACCACCCGCGGCAACGCCCTCGCCGAGGGCATCCGCTGGGCCGCCGACCAGGGCGCCGACGTCATCAACCTCTCCCTCGGCGACGACTCCGCCTCCGCCCACCCCGAGCCCGCCGAGGACGAGGCCGTCCAGTACGCCCTGAGCAAGGGCGCCGTCGTCGTCGCCTCGGCCGGCAACGGCGGCGAGAAGGGCGACCACATCTCCTACCCGGCCGCCTACCCGGGCGTGATCGCCGCGACCGCCGTCGACCGCTACGGCACCCGCGCCTCCTTCTCCACCCGCCGCTGGTACGCCACGGTCAGCGCCCCCGGCGTCGACGTCGTCATCGCCGACCCGGACCACAAGTACTACGAGGGCTGGGGCACCTCCGCCGCGGCGGCCTTCGTCTCCGGCGCCGTCGCCCTGGTCAAGGCCGCCCACCCGGGCCTGACCCCGGCGCAGATCAAGAAGCTCCTGGAGGACACCGCCCGCAACGCCCCCACCGGCGGCCGCGACGACTCCCGAGGCTTCGGGTTCATCGACCCCGCCGCCGCCATCGAGGCCGCCGCCACCCTCGCCCCGGAGGGGCTGCGCTCGGCCTCGTACGGGGAGGAGTACTTCGGCCCCGGTCCCGACACCGAGGCGGGCGAGGACGAGCCGAGCTGGGCCGGCCCGCTCGCCGGCGGTACCGGGGGAGTGCTGCTGGTGGCCGCGGTGGTGCTGTGGCGGGGCCGCCGCGAGCGGGAGCCGTACGACATCGCCCTGTGAGACGCCACGAGCGGGAGCCGTACGGCATCGCCCCGTGAGACACCGCCCGCCGGCCGTGTGCCCCACCCGCGAGCGCGGCCGGCCGGCCGTCAGGCGTCCGTGAACGCCGACACCGCCGCCTTCGCCGCCGCCTCGACCAGCGTGACGCCCACCGCCTGGGTCGCGTTGCCGTTCGACAGCACGGCCACCAGGAAGTCCCGCCCGCCGGCGGTCACCCGGCCGATGCTGTTGACGTCCCACAGACCGGTCGTGCTCCGCGCCAGCCACCCGTTCTTCAAGGCCCAGGCGGAGGCGTCGGCGGCGGCCGAGACGCCCCAGTCCTGATCGGCGGCGATCGCGCCCATCAGCTCCTGGAGGTACGCCCGCGACGCCTCGCTCAGCCTTGAGTCCTCCCCGAACACCTGCTGGAGCAGGACCAGCTGGTCGGCGGCCGTCGTCTGGGTCAGCCCCCACAACGCGCCGTCGCCGCCCTCCGTCGCCGTCAGCCCGAACCGCTCGTTCGCCGCGTCCAGCCCCGCGGACTGCCCGATCGCGTCCCACAGCGCCGACGCCGACTCGTTGTCGCTGTTCTCGATCATCGCGGTGGCGTACGCCTTCTCCTGCGCGGTGAGCACCCGGCCGTCGTCCTGCGCCTGGAGCAGCAGCGCCGCCAGGATGTCCACCTTGACGATGCTCGCCGTGTCGAAGGGCTCCGTGCCGTACGTGGCGCTGTCCCCGGAGTCCACGTCGAGCACGGCCACGGACAGCGCCGCGCCCCCCGGCACGGTCACCGCCCCCACCGCCTCCGCCAGCAGCGCGTCCCGGTCCACCTCGGGCACGGACTCGGCCACGGACTCCACGGACGCCTCCCCACTCGCCGGAACCGACGCCGCGGCCGACGGCGTCCCCGACGACGATACGGCGCCGGAACCGGAGAGCGGATGCGCCCTCACGTACACGGTCCCGCCCGCCGTGGCGCCGAGGACGGCCACACAGGCCAGCGCGGAGTAGAGGAGGGGACGGCGCCGGGGCGGCCGAGCGCGACGGCTGCGACGTGCTCTGGAGGACTCCATGCCCGCGATGCTGGGGGCGCCGCCTGTGCCTTCCGTTAGACGGACGTTAGATGTGCGTCAGGGAAATCTGAGAAACCCATGAGAGGTGTCACCGCCGTGTTTCCGGCCCCGCACAAGACCAGCAGCATCCCCCCGATAGGGTCGGTGACCGTGGCGAACAAGAACATTCCCGACTCCGGCTTCTCCGACGACGACGGCTCCGCCGACCCCCGGCTGAGCGCCGCGCTCGCCGCCTGGGCCGAGGACCGCACCGCCGTGGGACCGGTGCTGGAGGCGCTCAGGGGCGCCCGGCTGCTGGTGCCGGTGGTGGCCGTGCTCGGGGAGGTCGAGGAGGACGAGAACGGGCTGCGCCGCGAGAAGACCAGCGACATGGCGGTCCCGACCCTGAAGGCCGGCCGGCGCACCGCCCTGCCCGCCTTCACCTCCACCGACTCCCTCGCCCGCTGGGACCCCGGGGCCCGCCCCGTCGCCGTACCCCTGCACCAGGCGCTCCAGGCCGCCGCGCACGAGAAGGCGGACACCGTGGTGCTGGACATGGCCGGACCGGTGGCGTTCGAGCTGACGGGACCGGCGCTGCTCGCCCTCGCCGAGGGACGCGCCACGACCGACCCGCTCGACGACCCCGCGGTGGTGGAGGCGGTCCGGGCCGCCGTCGCCGCCGAGCCCGCCGTCCTCCGCGCCCACCTCGGTCCGGGCCGCTCCGACGGCATCCTCGCCCTCGTCCTGGACCCGGCCGCCGCCCCCGCCGAGGCCGCGCGGGCCGTCGCCCGCCGCCTGGCCGCCGACGAGACACTGAGGGCCCGCCTGGTGCGCGGTCTCGACCTGGCACTGCTGCCGGCCGGGACGACGCCTCCGGGCGAGCCCCTGTACGTGAGGAAGCCGGCTCAGCCGTAGACCGGCCCGGTGTACTTCTCGCCCGGCCCCTGGCCCGGCTCGTCCGGGACGATCGACGCCTCGCGGAACGCCAGCTGGAGCGACTTCAGGCCGTCCCGCAGCGGCGCCGCGTGGAAGGAGCTGATCTCGGTCGCGCTCGCGTCCAGCAGTCCGGCGAGGGCGGTGACCAGCTTGCGGGCCTCGTCCAGGTCCTTGTACTTGTCGCCCTCCTCGGTCAGACCGAGCTTCACGGCCGCGGCGCTCATCAGGTTGACGGCGACCGTCACGATCACCTCGACCGCGGGGACCTCGGCGATGTCGCGGGTCATCTCGTCGAAGCCGGCGGCGCCTGCCGTCTCGGGGGTGTCCGGGGAAGGGGTCTCACTCATGCCCCACACGATAGGGCCCACCGGGCGCCCCCTTGACAGCAGGAGGCGGGAGACACCGGATTAGCGCCCGCCTCCATGAGCTGCTAACCTCGTGTAACGACCGGTCGGACACGCATGCGCCCCAGCAGGCGGGCCCGACCCGCAAGTGGAGGCTCCGAACTCCCACCCGACCACCCTCGCGGGCGGCGGGTCACCCGGTCAGGCGGCCGCCATCGTTCCGTACGGACGATGGAGTCGCCCGGTAGTGCGCCCCGCGATCCTCGCGACGGTGCTCCGGTAGTGCTTGGAGCCCCGCATGTGATCGTTCGGGGCATTTTTTGTGCTTCGGCGTGGTTATAAGCCTGACGAACACAGACGTTACGCGGCCGTCCGCCAGACCGCCGCGTGGTGCTACCGAGGAGGATCCATCAGCGCCGAGCCCCGCATCAACGACCGGATTCGCGTTCCCGAGGTGCGACTTGTCGGTCCCAGTGGCGAGCAGGTCGGCATCGTGCCGCTCGCGAAGGCACTGGAGCTTGCGCAGGAGTACGACCTGGACCTGGTCGAGGTCGCGGCGAACGCCCGCCCGCCGGTCTGCAAGCTCATGGACTACGGGAAGTTCAAGTACGAGTCGGCCATGAAGGCCCGTGAGGCGCGCAAGAATCAGGCGCACACGGTCATCAAGGAGATGAAGCTCCGGCCGAAGATCGACCCGCACGACTATGACACCAAGAAGGGTCACGTCGTCCGGTTCCTCAAGCAGGGCGACAAGGTCAAGATCACGATCATGTTCCGTGGTCGCGAGCAGTCCCGGCCCGAACTGGGCTACCGACTGCTTCAGCGTCTCGCGGAGGACGTCCAGGACCTCGGCTTCGTGGAGTCGAACCCGAAGCAGGACGGCCGCAACATGATCATGGTCCTCGGTCCGCACAAGAAGAAGACCGAGGCGATGGCCGAGGCTCGCCAGGCGCAGGAAGCCCGCAAGGCGGAGGCGAAGGCCAACCCCGGCCGCTCGCAGAACCCCGCGGACTCCGAGGCGCCCGCCGAGGCGCCCGCCGAGGCGTGACCCCCCGGGACGCGAGTCCCAGGACGTAACCGATACAAGAGCGACGCTCCACCGTGCCCGGTTTTCGCGACCGGGCACCGGAGCGCCACCGACGAGGAGAGAACGGCGCCATGCCGAAGAACAAGTCGCACAGCGGTGCCAGCAAGCGCTTCAAGGTCACCGGCTCCGGCAAGGTGCTCCGCGAGCGCGCCGGCAAGCGCCACCTGCTCGAGCACAAGTCGTCCCGTGTGACGCGTCGCCTCACCGGCAACGCCGAGATGGCCCCGGGCGACGCCGCGAAGATCAAGAAGCTTCTCGGCAAGTGACGTCCGGCGCGGACACCGCGCCTGACATCTGACCGGGACCCAATCGTTTCCGGGCCGTGTGAGTCCGACCACGGCCCCGCTACAAGGAGTTAATCAAGTGGCACGCGTCAAGCGGGCAGTCAACGCCCACAAGAAGCGCCGGGCGATCCTCGAGCAGGCCTCCGGCTACCGCGGTCAGCGTTCGCGCCTGTACCGCAAGGCCAAGGAGCAGGTCACCCACTCGCTGGTCTACAACTACAACGACCGCAAGAAGCGCAAGGGCGACTTCCGTCAGCTGTGGATCCAGCGCATCAACGCCGCTGCCCGCGCCAACGGCATGACGTACAACCGCTTCATCCAGGGTCTGAAGGCCGCGAACGTCGAGGTCGACCGCAAGATCCTGGCCGAGCTCGCCGTGAACGACGGTAACGCGTTCGCCGCGCTCGTCGAGGTCGCGCAGAAGGCGCTGCCGAGCGACGTCAACGCGCCGAAGGCGGCGTGACGCCGCACCGGCGCTGAGCCGATGCCGGACGGACCCGCAGGCAGCAAGCCTGCGGGTCCGACTGCGTCCGGGCCCGGCCTCTTCCCGCCCCCGCCGCCCCTTCCCGTCCCGTGCCCGGGGGCTGCCGCCCCCCGGACCCCCGCTTCGGCCCTGGACGGGCCTCGTCCTCAAGCTCCCCCAGAGGGGGGGGGACCCCCAGACGGGCTGACAAACCCAGCCCCTCCGGCGTTTGAGGAGCGGGGTCCGGGGCGGAGCCCCGGAGGACGGGACGGGAAGGGGCGGCGTGGGCGGGACACACCGGGGCCCGCCCGCACCCCCACGTTCCGCCGACCCACCGAAGGTGACCCCCATGCCCCCCGCCACCCCCGACCTCATCTCCCCCCGCTCCTCCCGCGTCTCCGCCGCCCGGCGCCTCGCGCGGCGGAACTTCCGGGGGAAGGAGCGGCTGTTCCTCGCGGAGGGGCCGCAGGCCGTACGGGAGGCCGCCGCGCACGGGGACACGCTCGTCGAGCTGTTCGCCACCCTGGAGGCCGCGGAGCGCCACGCCGACATCATCGGCGAGGCGCGGGGCGCCGGAGCCCGCATCCACCTCGCCGCCGAGCAGGTCATCGAGGACATCTCCACCACCGTCACCCCGCAGGGCCTGGTGGGCGTCTGCCGGTTCCTCGACACGCCCTTCGACGACATCCTCGCCGCCCGGCCCCGGCTCGTCGCCGTCCTCGCCCACGTCCGCGACCCCGGCAACGCCGGCACCGTGCTGCGCTGCGCCGACGCCGCCGGCGCCGAGGCGGTCGTGCTGACCGACGCCTCCGTCGACCTGTACAACCCCAAGGCCGTCCGCGCCTCCGTCGGCTCCCTCTTCCACCTGCCCGTCGCCGTCGGCGTCCCCGTCGAGCGGGCCGTGGCCGGGCTCAAGGAGGCCGGGGTGCGGATCCTCGCCGCGGACGGGGCCGGGCAGCACGACCTCGACGACGAGCTCGACAAGGGCACCATGGGCGGGCCCACGGCGTGGGTGTTCGGCAACGAGGCCTGGGGCCTGCCGGAGGAGACCCGCGCCCTCGCGGACGCCGTCGTCCGCGTTCCCCTCCACGGAAAGGCCGAGAGCCTGAACCTCGCCACCGCCGCGGCCGTATGTCTCTACGCGTCGGCCCGTGCACAGCGCGCCTCCGGAGGGTGCCGCTCCGTCACCGAGAGCTAGTAGGGTGACCAGCTCGGGGGTCCTCGTCTGGGAGGTGGGGTACGAGGATGAGTGTCGGTACGAGCAGCGCACCGGGAGCCGGGAACACGCGGCGCCCGCCCGTGGCCCGACCGGCCGGTGACCTCGCCGGACCGTACGCCGTCGACCCCGACGACCTGCCCGACGGCCTCGTCGTCGCCGACGAGCACGGGCACGTCGTCTGCTTCAACGCGGCCGCCGAGCGCATCACCGCCGTCCCCGCCGCCGAGGCCCTCGGACAGCGCCTCGACAAGGCCCTGCCGCTGGAGGACCTGGAGGGCCGCCGCTGGTGGCAGCTGACCGACCCGTACGGCGGGCTCGCCATCCGGGTGCGGCAGCCCGAGCGGAACCTGCTGCTGCCCGGCGGGCGCGAGGTGCTCGTCTCCGCGCGGTACGTGCGCGCCGAACCCACCGGGCCCGTCCGCCGCGTCGTCGTCTGCCTCCGGGACACCGAGGCCCGCCGCCGCACCGAACGCAGCCACGCCGAGCTGATCGCCACCGTCGCCCACGAGCTGCGCTCCCCACTCACCTCCGTCAAGGGCTTCACCGCCACCCTCCTCGCCAAGTGGTCGCGCTTCACCGACGACCAGAAACGGCTGATGCTGGAGACGGTCGACGCCGACGCCGACCGCGTCACCCGCCTCATCGCCGAACTGCTGGACATCTCGCGGATCGACTCCGGGCGGCTGGAGGTGCGCCGCCAGCCCGTCGACATGGGCGCCGCCGTCGGACGGCACATCCAGGCCTACGTCGCCGCCGGGCAGCCCGCCGACCGCTTCCTGCTCCGCATCGAACAGCCGCTGCCCGCCCTGTGGGCCGATCCCGACAAGGTCGACCAGGTCCTCAGCAACCTCATCGAAAATGCGGTGCGGCACGGCGAGGGAACCGTCACCATTGACATCACGCCCGGCCCGTCCCCCCGCGAGGGAGAGGACGCCGGCACGTCGGTCGTGGTGAGCGACGAGGGCACCGGCATTCCGGAGGAGTCCATGAACCGCGTCTTCACCCGCTTCTGGCGGGGCAGCAAGCGCGGCGGGACGGGCCTCGGGCTGTACATCGTCAAAGGCATCGTCGAGGCCCACGGCGGCACCGTCACGGTCGGACGCGCCCCCGGCGGCGGCGCGGAGTTCCGATTTACGTTGCCCGTGGGGGCCCCGGCGTATCTCACCTGAGAGCCGCCCGAGCAGCCCGCGGGCGCATTCGCGTTCCCCCACCCCGTTAGACTCGGCCTTTGGCACCTTTGTGTCCCAGGGACGGCCCTCAGCCAGTCGCAGAGTCGGTGACGGGGACCTTCAGCCAGCCAATCGGAAGCACGGGAAGAGATGTCGGCACCCAATAAGTCGTACGACCCTGTCGAGGTCGAGGCGTTGAAACCGGAAGAGATCGAGCGCATGCGGGACGAGGCGCTCGCCGCCTTCGCCGCCGCGGGTTCCCTCGACGCGCTCCAGGAGGCCAAGGTCGCCCACACCGGCGGCACCTCCCCGCTGGCCCTCGCCAACCGCGAGATCGGCGCGCTGCCCCCGCACGCGAAGGCCGCCGCCGGCAAGCTCGTCGGCCAGGCCCGCGGCGCGGTGAACAAGGCCCTCGCCGCCCGTCAGGCCGAGCTGGAGGACGAGCGCGACGCGCGGGTGCTGGTCGAGGAGGCGGTGGACGTCACGCTGCCCTACGACCGGGTACCGGCCGGCGCCCGCCACCCGCTGACCACGCTGTCGGAGCGCATCGAGGACGTCTTCGTCGCCATGGGCTACGAGGTCGCCGAGGGCCCGCAGGTCGAGAGCGAGTGGTTCAACTTCGACGCCCTGAACATCGGCCCGGACCACCCGGCCCGCGGTGAGGCGGACACGTTCTTCGTGCAGGGCCCGCAGGGCGGCACCGAGTCCGGCGTCGTGCTGCGCACCCACACCTCGCCCGTGCAGATCCGCTCCCTGATGGAGCGCGAGCTGCCGGTCTACGTGATCTGCCCCGGCCGCGTGTACCGCACCGACGAGCTGGACGCCACGCACACGCCCGTCTTCCACCAGGTCGAGCTGCTCGCCGTGGACGAGGGCCTGACCATGGCCGACCTCAAGGGCACCCTCGACCACATGGTCCAGGCGCTGTTCGGCGAGGGCATGAAGACCCGGCTGCGGCCGAACTTCTTCCCCTTCACCGAGCCGTCCGCCGAGATGGACATGGTGTGCTACGTCTGCCGCGGCGAGTCCGTCGGCAACCCCGACCGGCCCTGCCGCACCTGCTCCTCCGAGGGCTGGATCGAACTCGGCGGCTGCGGCATGGTCAACCCCAAGGTGCTGGCCGCCTGCGGTGTCGACCCGGAGAAGTACAGCGGCTTCGCCTTCGGGTTCGGCATCGAGCGAATGCTGATGTTCCGCCACAACGTCGAAGACATGCGAGACATGGTCGAGGGTGACATCCGGTTCACCCGGCCGTTCGGGATGGAGATCTGATGCGGGTCCCGCTTTCCTGGCTGCGGGAGTACGTCGACCTGCCGGCCACCGAGACCGGCCGTGACGTCCAGGCCAAGCTGATTTCGGCGGGCCTGGAGGTCGAGACGGTCGAACAGCTCGGCCACGACCTCAAGGGGCCGCTCGTCGTCGGCCAGGTGCTGACCATCGAGGAGCTGGAGGGCTTCAAGAAGCCGATCCGCTTCTGCACCGTCGACGTCGGTCAGGCCAACGGCACCGGCGAGCCGCAGGAGATCGTCTGCGGCGCCCGCAACTTCGCCGTCGGCGACAAGGTCGTCGTGGTCCTCCCCGGCGCCACCCTGCCGGGCGGCTTCTCGATCTCCGCGCGCAAGACCTACGGCAAGACGTCCCACGGCATGATCTGCTCCGGCGACGAGCTGGGCATGGGCGACGACGGCAGCCACGGCATCATCGTGCTGCCCCCGGAGACCGAGGTCGGCAAGGACGCCATCGAGCTGCTGCAACTGGTCGACGAGGTGCTGGACATCGCCGTCACCGCCAACCGCGGCGACTGCCTGTCGATCCGCGGCGTCGCCCGCGAGACCGCCATCGCCTACGGTCTGCCGCTGCGCGACCCGGCGCTGCTCGACGTGCCCGGCCCGAACGCCTTCGGCTACCCCGTGCAGGTCTCCGACCCGGCCGGCTGCGACCGCTTCACCGCCCGCACCGTCACCGGACTGAGCCCCGAGGCGCGCTCCCCGATCTGGCTGAAGCGCCGGCTCCAGAAGGTCGGCATGCGCCCGATCTCGCTCGCCGTCGACGTCACCAACTACGTGATGATGGAGCTGGGCCAGCCCCTGCACGCCTACGACCGCTCCCTGGTCCAGGGCACCATCGGCGTGCGCCGCGCCGAGGAGGGCGAGAAGATCGTCACCCTCGACGGCGTCAAGCGCACCCTGCACGCCGAGGACCTGGTCATCACCGACGAGCGCGGCCCGATCGGCCTCGCCGGCGTGATGGGCGGCGCCAACACGGAGATCGCCGACCACACCGAGGCGCAGGGCACCACCGACGTGGTCATCGAGGCCGCGCACTTCGACGAGGTCGCCATCGCCCGTACGGCCCGCCGGCACAAGCTGTCCTCCGAGGCCTCCCGCCGCTTCGAACGCGGTGTCGACCCGCAGGCCGCGGCGGCCGCCGCGCAGCGCACGGTCGACCTGCTGGTGCTGCTCGCGGGCGGCACCGCCGAGGCCGGCGTCACCGAGGTCGTCGCACCGTCCGCGCCGCACACCATCACCTGCCCGGCCGACCACCCCGACAAGGTCGCGGGTGTCACCTACGGCCGCGAGACCGTCGTACGGCGGCTCCAGCAGATCGGCTGCGACGTGTACGGGCAGGACGAGCTGCTCGTCACCGTGCCGTCGTGGCGGCCCGACCTGGCCGAGGCCAACGACCTGGCCGAGGAGGTCATCCGGCTGGAGGGCTACGAGAACCTGCCCTCCACGCTGCCGAAGCTCCCCTCGGGCCGCGGTCTCACCCACCGCCAGCGGCTGCACCGCCGCGTCGGCCGGGCCCTCGCCGGGGCCGGGTACGTCGAGGCGCCGAACTACCCGTTCGTCAGCGAGCAGGTCTTCGACCAGCTCGGCCTGGCCGCCGACGACCCGGCCCGCCGGGTCGTCAAGCTGGTCAACCCGCTCAACGACGAGGAGCCCGCGCTCCGCACCACGCTGCTGCCCGGCCTGCTGGGCGCGCTGCGGCGCAACGACGGCCGCGGCTCGCACGACCTCGCCCTGTTCGAGACCGGGCTGGTCTTCCTGCCGCGCGAGGAGCGGCGCGTCGCCGGCCACCTGCCGGTCGACCGCCGGCCCACCGACGAGGAACTCGCCTCGCTCGACGCCGCGCTGCCCGAGCAGCCGCGCCACGTCGCCGTCGTCCTCGCGGGCGCCCGCGAGCAGGCCGGCTGGTGGGGCAAGGGCCGCCCGGCCGACTGGGCCGACGCCGTCGAGGCGGCGCGCGCGGTCGCCCGCGAGGCGGGCGCCGAGCTGACCGTCCGCAGCGGCCAGTACGGGCCGTGGCACCCCGGGCGCTGCGCCGAGCTGGTCGTCGTCACCGACGGCGCCGAGCGGGTCGTGGGGCACGCCGGTGAGCTGCACCCGCGGGTGCTGAAGGCCCTGGGCCTGCCGGCGCGGACGTCCGCCATGGAGCTGGACCTGGACGTCCTGGAGCAGGTCGGTGACGGCACGCCCCAGGCCCCGGGCATCTCCACGTTCCCGGTCGCCACGCAGGACGTCGCCCTCGTCGTCGACGCGTTCGTGCCGCACGCCGAGGTCGAGTCCGCGCTGCGCGAGGGCGCGGGCGAGCTGCTGGAGGCGATCCGGCTGTTCGACGTGTACGAGAACGCCGAGCAGCTCGGCGACGGCAAGAAGTCCCTCGCCTACGCGCTGCGCTTCCGCGCGGCGGACCGGACGCTGACGGTCGACGAGGCGTCCGCCGCGCGGGACGCCGCGGTCGCCCTGGCGGGCGAGCGGACGGGAGCCGTGCTGCGCGGCTAGCCGCCGTGGGGGGACTGGGTGTGCCGGCCGCGGCATCGCCGTGGCTGATCGCGCAGTTCCCCGCGCCCCTGGTGTGGGGGGCTGCGCCCCCACACCGGCCCCCACCGGCCCACAGCGGTCATCTCACTCGTTCGAGTGAGATCTCCCTGTGACCCGGCTCTCCCGGCCATGACATCGACAGAATCGGACCGGCCTCTCGGGGCCGGTCTGTCTGCGTTGTCAGGCCTGGATGGGGGACCATCGACATGTCGGTCATCGGACGGCCGCTGCGCCGGGCCCTCTCGCCGGGGCTGCCCGCGGTCTGGGGAGCCGTGGCGGTCACCTACAAGCTGGGCTGCCCGCTGGCCCGGCAGGACGGGCTCGGCGCGCGGATCGTCACCAGCGCCGTCTTCTTCGCCGTGGGCACCGGACTGATCCACCACCTACGGCACCGGCTGCTGCGGGAGCTCCGGCAGGCGCGCCGGGTCGCCCGTGCCGCGCAGGGCGTGCTGCTGCGGCCCCTGCCGCCGCGCGTCGACGGACTCGACGTGGCCGCCGCCCGGCTCTCCGCGGAGCGCGGCGCCACCGTCGGCGGCGATCTGTACGAGGTCATCGCCACCGAACACGGCGTACGGGTCGTCATCGGCGACGTGCGCGGCCACGGACTGCCCGCCCTCGGGGCCGTCGCCGCGCTCCTCGGCAGCTTCCGCGAGGCGGTGCACGACGAACCCGACCTCGGCCGTGTGCTGCGCAGACTGGACCGCGCCCTCGCCCGCCACCTGCGGGAACGGCACCGTGAGGAACACCCCGCGAGCGGCCGGGTCCCGGACGCGCCGGTCTCCGAGGAGTTCGTCACCGTCCTGTTGCTGGAGATCGGCGGGGACGGCGAGGTCCGCGCCCTGAACTGCGGCCACCCCTGGCCGTACCTGATCGGCGGCGGCGGTGTCGAGCCGCTGGCCCGGGCCGACCCCCTGCCGCCGCTGGGGCCGTTCCCCCTGCCGCCCGACCTGCCCGCCGTCCCGTGCGGTCCTCTCCGCCCGGGCGACTCCTTGGTCATGTACACGGATGGCGTGGAGGACGCGCGGGACGCCAGGGGCCGCTTCTTCTCCCTGCCGGCCGCCCTGGCCGCGGTGGCACACGACCCTCCGGTCTCACCCCAGAGGATCGTCCGCACGGTCGAGGGCGCCGTCCTTCGGCATACGGCAGGGGCGCCGGCCGACGACGTGGCGTTACTGGCCCTGCGCAACGGCCGGGCGGGCGTGCGCCTCTCAGGGGCGTCGGCGACCGCGCGACCGGCCGCCCTGCTGCCCCACCCGTCCGACCACCGGTGAGCGTGGCCGGACCCGCGGAGCACATCGCCGGGCCGCCGCTTTACGAGGGGGAGCCGACGGCCCGGCGGTCCTCTTGCGAGGCAGTCCAGTCAACCGGGCCCGGCACGCTCCGCGACAGCGCGCACACGGTACGGATGCGCGTACTCCGTTCACACCCCGTGTGAAGACGGACCCTCTACTCTGGCGACACCGACGGCACCTGGCCACCGGGGGGAACCATGCAGCCCAACACGCTGCTCGACGCGATCCTGGACGAGGCGGGCATCTCCCACGCCGGCCTCGCCGCCCACGTCAACCAGGCCGGACGCGCCCGCGGACTCGCGCTGCGCTACGAGCACACGGCCGTCGCCCGGTGGCTGAAGGGGCAGCGGCCGCGCGGCCAGGTGCCGGACCTGATCTGCGAGGTGCTCGCCGGCCGGCTGCGACGGCCCGTCACCCTCGACGACATCGGCCTCGGCGTCCCGGGCGAGCCCGCCACCGGGCACGCCACCTCGCTGTCCGGCTTCGTCGAGCGGGCCACCGCCCTGTGGCGCTCCGACGAACAGCAGCGCCCGCACGTCCTCGGCGCCGCCGCCGTCACCGGCACGCCCGCCGTGATGCCGGTCTGGGAGTGGGAGAACCCGCCCGAGGACGTCGACGTCTCCCGTGGCGGACGGCACCGGGTCACCCCCGCCGACATCGACACCCTGCGCGCCGCCCGCACCCACTACGAGCAGATGTACCGCAAGGCCGGCGGGGTGGCGACCCGCAGCCGGATCGTCGGCTTCCTCAACGCCGAGGCGGCCCCGCTGCTGCGCGGCGGCTACACCGACGCCACCGGCCGTCAACTGCACCGCGCCACCGGCGGACTGGTGGCGGTCGCCGGCATCTGCGCGTACGACTCCGACGCGCACGGACTCGCCCAGCGCTACTTCCACCAGGCGCTGCGGCTGGCGAAGGCCAGCGGCGACCGGGGCCTCGGGGCCTACGTGATCGCGCTGCTGGTGAACCAGTCGCTGTTCATGCGGGAGTTCCGGCAGGCCGTCGCCTTCGCGGAGGCCGCGCTGCGCGCCGCGGGCCGGCACATCACCCCGGCCCTCGCCTCCGACCTGTACGCGATGCAGGCGAAGGCGTACGCCCACCTCGGCGACGGCACGAGCGCCCTGGCGTGCATCCGGCGGGCCGAGACCGCCGCCGACCGCATCCTGCGCGGACGCGAGCCCGACGAGACCGGCTACGTCCAGCCGGGTCTGGTCAACGTCCAGGTGGCGGAGGCCCTGCTGAGCCTCGGCGATCTCACCGCCGCGGCCGAGCACGCCGAGGCCGCCGTCGACACCCCCGCCCACGACCGCGGCCGGGTGCACCGGCTCGCCATGCTCAGCACCATCGAACTGCGCCAGGGAAAAGCCGACAAGGCGGTCGCCACCGCCGTGCGGATGGCCGAACAGGCCCGCGGCATGGAGTCGCAGCGGCTGCGCGACAGACTCCGCGCGGTACGCGAACACCTGGTGCGCAGCGGCTGCGCGGGCACCGCCGAGGCGGCCGAACTGATCGACGGGGCCCTGCGCGTACCGCTGTAGACAGGCCCGCGGCGATCGCCGAGGGCCGGGGACCGAGCACCGGCGCGACACAGTTCCTGCTGCGATATTGCCACTTACTCGACGGAAGGTGGCAGAACCGTGCAGTGGACGAAACAGAACGAACAAACTGTGTATGAGAACCGCTGGTTCCGGGTCAACCTCGCGGATGTCGAACTGCCCGACGGCCGGCACCTCGACCACTTCCTCATACGGCTCAGGCCGGTCGCCGTGGCCACCGTGGTGAACGAGGCCAACGAAGTCCTCCTGCTGTGGCGCCACCGCTTCATCACCGACAGCTGGGGCTGGGAACTCGCGGCGGGCGTCGTCGAGGACGGCGAGGACGTCACCCGCGCGGCCGCCCGGGAACTGGAGGAGGAGACCGGCTGGCGGCCGGGACGTCTGCGCCACCTGATGAGCGTGGAGCCGTCCAACGGCCTCACCGACGCCGTCCACCACGTCTTCTGGTCGGACGAGGGCGAGTACGTCGGGCACCCGGTGGACGACTTCGAGTCGGACCGCAGGGAATGGGTCCCGCTCAAGATCGTCCCCGACCTGGTCGCCCGGGGGGAGGTCCCGGCCACCACCATGGCGGCCGCGTTACTGCTGCTGCACCATCTCAGGCACGGACAGGACGCCGCACCGTGATCAATACACCTAGCGCCCGAAGGCCTGCCAGACCGTCATGACGAGGGCGCCGACGGCCGTGACCGCCGCGAGCGACGGCAGCGGCCAGCGGGCGTGCTCCAGCGTGACGATCCGGGTGTTCAGTTCGTCGATCTCCTTGGCGGTCTCCTCGGTGCGGTGCGTCAGCAGCGCCAGACCCCCCTCGACGCGTGCGTAGGCCACGTCGAGCCGACGGCGTAACTCGGCGAGTTCTCCGTGGACGACGGGATGCTCGCTATCGGCGGTCACGTCTCCACTCCCTTCCCTGGTTGTCGCGCATACCTTGCATGCGCATGATGAGTCAACCCGTCCGGCGGGCCGAGGGGGAGAGTGTGCGAACGGCATATGCGGACCCGGCGCGCACACGCCGTGTGAACGCCGCGGGCCCGGCGCTCACCGAGGCGCCGGGCCCGCGACGGCCGCCGGGAGGGGCGGGCGACCGTAGGCGACGATTCAGCCGTGGACGGCGATCGGTCGTGGTGATGACCAGTCGTGGTGACGATCAGTCGTGGTGACAATCAGCCGTACGTGTAGAAGCCGGAGCCTGTCTTGCGGCCCAGCCGGCCCGCGTCCACCATGCGCTGGAGCAGCGGGGGAGCGGCGTACAGCGGTTCCTTGAACTCGTCGTACATGCTCTGCGCCACCGAGGCGACCGTGTCCAGGCCGATCAGGTCGGACAGCTTCAGCGGGCCCATCGGGTGGGCGCAGCCCAGCTCCATGCCGTTGTCGATGTCCTCGCGGCTGGCGATGCCCGTCTCGAACATCCGGATCGCGGAGAGCAGGTAGGGGATCAGCAGCGCGTTGACCACGAAGCCGGAGCGGTCCTGGGCGCGGATGGCGTGCTTGCCCAGCAGCTTCTCGGCGAACAGCTGGGCCCGGCTCAGCGTGCCCTCGGAGGTCGTCAGCGCCGGGATCAGCTCGACGAGCTTCTGCACGGGGGCGGGGTTGAAGAAGTGGATGCCGACGACCTGGTCGGGCCGCGAGGTGGCGACCGCCAGCCGCACCAGCGGGATGGAGGAGGTGTTGGAGGCCAGGATGGCGTCCGGGCGGGTCACCACCTGGTCCAGCACCTGGAAGATCTCGGTCTTGACCTGCTCGTTCTCGACGACGGCCTCGATGACCAGGTCGCGGTCGGCGAACTCGCCGAGGTCGGTGGTGAAGCCGAGGCGCGCCTGCGTGGCGTCCCGCTCCACCTCGGTGATCTTGCCGCGCTCGGCGGCCTTGGCCAGGGAGTTGAACAGCCGGGTGCGGCCGATCTCCAGGGCCTCGCCGGTGGTCTCGGCGACCTTGACGTCGAGACCGGCGCGGGCGCAGACCTCGGCGATGCCGGCCCCCATCTGGCCGCAGCCCACCACTCCGACGCGTGCGATGTCTCCCGCTGGGATGTCCGTCACATCGTCCCCTTCACTGCGCTGCTCCTGACGCTGATGGCTGGGACAGGTCCGCCGGATCCCGGTCCGCCTGCTCCGATCGTGCACGTTACTAGCAAGTATCGATGATCGATCGGCTGGGTGGGGGCATCCTGGGCGCGGAGACGGTCCGTGACCGAGCGGATCCGCACTGTGTCTGGGGGTGTGTGCGATGGGACGACTGACCCGGCGGGCGTTCGCGCTGGCCGCGCTGGCGGCGTGCACGACGACGGGAGCGGCGGCAGCCGGCCGCGGGCCCGCGGGGCGGCCCGGTGGCCGCCGGGCCGACACCTCGATGCGGGGGGTGTGGCTGGCGACGGTCCACAACCGCGACTGGCCGTCGCGGCCCGGTCTGACCGCCGCCCAGCAGCGCTCCGAACTGCTCGCCTGGCTGGATCTCGCCGTCCGCGACCGGCTCAACACGGTGATGTTCCAGGTGCGGCCCACGGCCGACGCGCTGTGGCCCTCGGCGTACGAGCCCTGGTCGGAGGTGCTCACCGGCACCCAGGGCAAGGAGCCGGGCTGGGACCCGCTGGACACGGCCGTGCGGGAGGCGCACGCCCGCGGCCTCCAGCTGCACGCCTGGTTCAACCCGTACCGGGTCGCCACCCACGCCGACCCCGGGCGGCTCGTCGCCTCCCACCCCGCGCGCCGCCACCCCGACTGGGTGGTGCCCTACGGCGGCAAGCTCCACTACGACCCCGGGCTGCCGGAGGTCCGCGCGTTCGTGCAGGACGCCATCCTCGACGCGGTCCGGAAGTATCCGGTGGACGCCGTCCACTTCGACGACTACTTCTACCCGTACCCCGTGGCCGGCCAGAACTTCGACGACGACGCGTCCTACGACCGCCACGGCGGGAGCTTCCCCAACCGGGCGGCCTGGCGGCGCGACAACATCGACCGGCTGGTCCGGGAGACGGCGGACAGGATCAAGGCGGTCCGGCCGGGCACACAGTTCGGCATCAGCCCGTTCGGGGTGTGGCGCAACGCCTCCACCGACCCGCGCGGCTCGGACACCCGCGCCCTCCAGTCCTACGACGCCATCCACGCCGACACCCGTACGTGGGTGCGCGAGGGCTGGATCGACTACATCGTCCCGCAGCTGTACTGGCACATCGGCCTCTCCGCCGCCGACTACGCCAAGCTCGTGCCTTGGTGGGCGGAGGTGGCGCGGGGGAGCCGGACCCGGCTGTACATCGGGGAGGCGCTCTACCGCGCGGGCGATCCCGCGCAGGACGCCGCCTGGCAGCAGCCGGCCGAGCTGTCCCGGCACCTCACCCTGGCCAAGGGCCACCCGGAGGTGTGCGGACACGTCTTCTTCGCCGCCAAGGACGTGGCGACGGACCGGATCGGCGCCATGGCGAGGGTGCTCGCCGACCACTACCGGCAGCCGGCCCAACCGCCGCGCTGACGCACCGGCCGCCCGGTCGACGGCCGGTCCGGTCGGCGGCCGGTCCGGTCGCGGGCGGGATCTCTCGTGGGCCTACCGGCCGCTCGGTCGACGGCCGGTCCCCTGTGGGCCCACCGGCCGCTCGGTCTGCGGCCGGGGTCTGGTGGGGGGCTACCGGCCGATCGACGGGCCGGTCTCCCGGTGGCGGATCTCGGTGTCGGGGCCGGGCGAGCACAGGCCCTCGTGTCCGTCCTCGAAACGGACGCGGTACGGGGGATTGCCCTCGTGGCCCAGGACTTCGACGATCTCGCCGACCTTGTCGTGTTGGCCGACCACCCTGCCGTGCTGGACAAGCTGGTCGCCCACGGTTGCACGCATCTCTGGGGCCTCCTCAGCGAGAGCGGGTGCAGCGGTCCGTGGCCTTGGTTCTGCGCGGGTTCTGCGGAGCGGAGCGTGGCGGAGAGCCGGCCGTACGGCCCGCTCAGCCACGCGCCCGCTGGGTGACGGCGATGCAGACGAGCACCGCCGCGGCCGTCAGCGGGGCGGCCACTGTCAGGTGCTCGCCCAGCAGCAGCACCGACCACACCAGTGTGAGCAGGGGCTGGGCCAACTGCAACTGGCTGGCCTTGGGAATGCCGATGGCCGCCATGCCCCGGTACCAGACGACCAGGCCCAGGAACTGCGAACCCGCCGCGACCCACAGCAGCCCCGCCACACTGTGCCCGGTGAGCGCGACCGGTTCGTGGGTGAGGGCCAGCACGGTGGCCGGCACGGACAGCGGCAGGCACAGCACCAGCGCCCAGGCGATGACCTGCCAGCCCGGCATGACCCGGGCCAGCCGGCCGCCCTCGGTGTAGCCGGCCGCACACACCACCAGCGCCCCGAAGAGGTACAGGTCGGCGCCGGTCAGGGCGCCACCGCTCTGCTGCACCGTGAACGCCACCACCGCGCCGGCACCCGCCAGCGCCGCGATCCAGAAGGTGCGGGAGGGACGGGAGCCCACGCGCAGGGCGGAGAACAGGGCGGTGGTCAGGGGCAGCAGGCCGACCACGACCGCGGCGTGCGCGGTGGTGGACGTCCGCAGGGCGAGCGTGGTGAGCAGCGGGAAGCCGACGACGACCCCGGCGGCCACCACGGCGATCCCCGGCCAGTGCCGCCGGGCGGGCAGCGGCACGCCCCGCGTCCGGCTCCGCCCGGGTACCGACGTCCGCACGGCCAGCAGGCAGCCGCCCGCTATCAGCGCGGCCAGCACACTGCGCACGGCGACCAGCGACCAGGGGCCGAACCCCTCCAGTCCCCAGGCGGTGGCCGGGAAGGTCAGGGAGAAGGCGACGACACCGAGAGCGGCCTGGAGGGTTCCGGTGGGCCCGGGCCGGGGCGCGGAGGCCGTCGGGGACGTGGTGACTGCTACCGGGTGTGGCGCAGTAGCGCTACTCTGTGTCTTCATGCAAGAGCGTAGCAGTGTGGGTGAACTGGCGGAACGGCTACGGAATGAGCTGGACCGCTACTCACCGGGTGGAAAGCTCCCGTCGAGCCGTGCCCTCGTCGAACGGTTCCGGGTGAGTCCGGTGACCGTCTCGCGCGCCCTGGCGCACCTGGCCGCCGAGGGGCTGGTGGTCACCCGGCCCGGCGCCGGCGCCTTCCGCGCCCGGCCCCGCACGCCCGCCGGGCCGGCCGGCGACACCTCCTGGCAGGAGGTCGCGCTGAGTGCCGACGG
Organism: Streptomyces sp. NPDC003248; assembly: GCF_055563235.1. Lineage (NCBI taxonomy): Bacteria > Bacillati > Actinomycetota > Actinomycetes > Kitasatosporales > Streptomycetaceae > Streptomyces > Streptomyces sp. NPDC003248. The sequence goes on from NZ_JBVHDT010000005.1 coordinate 259,593, forward strand.
CGCCGCCGACCTGGTCCCGCGCTCGGTGGACGCCTCGGGCGTCACCGTCTCGCTGGCCGCCCCGCCGCCCGGCGTGATCGAGTTCAACGGCGGCTATCTGCACCCCGCCCTGCAACCGGAGCGGGCGATGTCCGCGGCGCTGGCCCGGGCCGGACGGCGCCCCGGCGCCTGGGGACGGCCGCCGATCGAGGGGCTGCCGGAGCTGCGCGAGTGGTTCGCGCGCTCCATCGGAGGGGCCGTCACCGCGGCCGAGGTGCTGGTCGCCGCGGGCGGCCAGACGGCCCTCACCACCGCCCTGCGCGCCCTGGCCCCGCCCGGCGCGCCGGTGCTCGTGGAGTCGCCGACCTACCCCGGCATGCTGGCGATCGCCCGGTCGGCGGGGCTGCGGCCCGTCCCCGTGCCGGTCGACCCGGACGGGGTGAAGCCCGAGCTGCTCGCGGACGCCTTCCGGGCGACCGGGGCCCGCGTCTTCGTCTGCCAGCCGCTGTTCCAGAACCCGACGGGCGCCGTCCTCGCCCCGGACCGGCGCGGCGAGGTGCTGCGCATCGCGCGCGAGGCGGGCGCCTTCGTCGTCGAGGACGACTTCGTCCGGCGGCTCGCGCACGAGGACGCCGGTCCGCTGCCGCGCCCGCTCGCCGCCGACGACCCCGACGGCGTCGTCGTCCACGTCGGCTCCCTCACCAAGGCGACCTCGCCGAGCTTCCGGGTCAGCGCCCTCGCCGCCCGCGGCCCGGTGCTGGAGCGGCTGCGCGCCATCCAGGTCGTCGACACCTTCTTCGTGCCGCGCCCGCTCCAGGAGGCCGCCCTCGAACTCGTCGGCTCGCCCGCCTGGCCGCGCCATCTGCGGGCGATCGCGACCGAGTTGAAGGCGCGGCGCGACGCCATGACCCGGGAGCTCGCCCTCCGCCTCCCCGAACTCGCCCTGCCGCACGTCCCGTCCGGCGGCTACCACCTCTGGCTGCGCCTGCCCGACGGCGCCGGCGGCACCTCCCCGGCCTTCGGCTCCGGGGTGGAGCCGGCGTTCACGGCGGCGGCCCTGCGCGCCGGCGTCGCCCTCACCCCGGGCCGCCCGTACTTCAGCGCCGAACCCCCGGCCGCGCACGTGCGCCTGAGCTTCGCGGCGGTCGCGGGGACGGCGGAGATCGGCGAGGGGGTGCGGCGGCTGCGGCAGGCGTGGGACGAGGTGCTCGCGGAATCCGTTCGACAGGGGGCGCGCGGTCTGTGAGGGTCCCCCCATGAGCGACGTCACGCCCCTCGCCGAGGGCTACGAGATCTCCACCGACCCCGCCCGCATCGACGCCGGGAAGGTCCACCGCTGGCTGTCCACGGACGCGTACTGGGCCCTCGGGCGCTCCCGGGAGAAGCAGGACCGGGCGATCGCCGGATCGCTCAACTTCGGGGTGTACGACACCGCCTCGGGGGAGCAGGTCGCCTGTGCGCGCATCGTGACGGACCTGGCGACCTTCGCGTGGCTGTGCGACGTGTACGTGGATCCGGCCGTGCGCGGCAAGGGCATCGGGACCTCGCTCGTCGAGGCCGTCCGCGAGCACCTCCGGCCGCACGGCCTGCGCCGCATCCTGCTCGCCACGCACGACGCGCACGGAGTGTACGAGAAGGCCGGTTTCGCCGACCTGCCGGAGCCCGATCAGTACATGGCGCTGTTTTTCGAGAAGTAACGAGAAGTATTTCGCGAACACCCCTTGCCCTGCCCACGCGGTCGCCGGACCATCGCCGCATGGCAGTCCGGGTCACGTTCGTCGCCAGCGCGCGCAGTTCCCCGCTGCTCGCGGACCGCTTCGAGGACGACCGGCCGCTGGACCGGGCCGGCTGGGACGCGGTGCAACGCGTGGTGGGCGACCTGCTGCCGCTCGCGGCGGCCGAGCTGCGCTACTGCTCGCCGACGCCGCGCAGCCGCGCCACCGGGGACGCGCTCGGGTACGCCCCGCTCGTCCAGCTCGCCCTGCGCGACTGCGACATGGGCCGCTGGCGGGGACTGACCCTCGGTGAGGCGATGGCCCGGGAACCGGCGGCCGTGGACGCCTGGCTGGCCGATCCCCGGGCCACCCCGCACGGCGGTGAGTCGCTGCTGTCGTTCATCTCCCGGGTGGGCGGCTGGCTCGACACCCGGCCGGTGGAGGACGGCTGCCGGATCGTCGCCGTGGCCGAGCCGAGCGTGATCCGGGCCGCCCTGGTGTACGCGCTCAAGGCGCCGCCGTCGTCGTACTGGAACATCGATGTCGGGCCGCTGTCGACGACCACCGTCAGTGGCCGGGGCGGGCGCTGGCACCTGCGCCTCGACGGGACGCCGGCTCAGACCTCGCGCACGTAGTCGGTGGTGAGCAGCAGGTCCTTGGCCGGGCCGGCCACGCGCCAGACCGTGCGCCAGCGGTCCGCGTCCCGGACGGTGAACTCGCCCCGGTAGAGGTCGGCCGCGCACGGGTGGTCGGTGACGTGCCGTCCGCTCGTCAGGTCCAGGTCGTGGAAGGGCCGGCCGTCGGCGAACCGCACGTCCGCCGTGCCGGGGGCCGGGCCGGGCAGGAAGCGCAGGGTCCGCTCGGCGGGCCGGGGGACGCCCCGCCAGGTGAAGGTGCCCGACTCGTGGTGCAGCAGCCCGCCCCCGTCGAGCGGTCCGAAGCCGGTGACGCCGGTGAACGCGCCCTCGTCGCCCCCCGAGAGATCCCGTACGGACCGCTCGACCCGCCACCGGCCGGCCAGGTAGGCCAGGACGTCCGGCACTGGCCAGAACTCGCCCATGGATTCCGTCCTCCGTCCCGTCCGTTGCTGCGCGACCCATTGACGCGCTTCCGCCCCCTCCCTATCTTGCCGTTCGAAGTGCTGACCAGTGTCCGAAATCTCGAACAACTGCGACGATGCCCCACCCGAGCCGCGGAGTATCCATGTCACGCAGCACCGCCCGCACCCGCTGGAGAGCCGGACTCGCCGTCACCGCCCTGCTGACGGCCGGCGCCCTCCTGCCCGCCCCCGCGCACGCCGAGGACGTCACCGACTACGCGATCACCGTCGACCCCACCGCCCGGGGCGCGACGATCGACGACACGATGTACGGCGTCTTCTTCGAGGACATCAACCGGGCCGCCGACGGCGGGCTGTACGCCGAACTCGTGCAGAACCGGTCCTTCGAGTACTCCACCGTCGACAACCGCTCCTACACCCCCCTGACCTCCTGGACCGTCGACGGCACCGCGCAGACCCTGGACGACGACGGCCGTCTCAACGAGCGCAACCGCACCTACCTCTCCGTCGCCGCCGGCACATCGGTCACCAACTCCGGCTACAACACCGGCATCTCCCTGGAGCAGGGCGAGAAGTACGACTTCTCGGTGTGGGCCCGCGCCGAGGCCGGCACCTCGCTCACCGTCTCCCTCCAGGACGCCGACGGCACCCTGGCCACCGCCCGCGAGGTGGCCGCCAAGGGCGGCTGGGCCCAGTACCGGGCGACCCTCACCGCCACCCGCACCAGCACCGCCGGCCGCCTGACCGTCGCCTCGTCCGGCGCGGCGGCCCTGGACATGGTGTCGCTGTTCCCGCGCGACACCTACAAGCACCAGTCCAACGGCCTGCGCAAGGACCTCGCCGAGAAGATCGCCGCCCTGAAGCCGGGCTTCGTGCGCTTCCCCGGCGGCTGCCTGGTCAACACCGGCTCCATGCAGGACTACAGCGAGGCCTCCGACTGGCAGCGCGCCCGCTCCTACCAGTGGAAGGACACCATCGGCCCGGTCGAGGAGCGCGCCACCAACGCCAACTTCTGGGGCTACAACCAGAGCTACGGGCTCGGCTACTACGAGTACTTCCGCTTCGCCGAGGACATCGGCGCGATGCCGCTGCCCGTCGTGCCGGCCCTGGTGACCGGCTGCGGACAGAACCAGGCCGTCGTCGACGACGCGCTGCTGAAGCGGCACATCCAGGACACCCTCGACCTCATCGAGTTCGCCAACGGCCCCGTCACCTCGACCTGGGGCAAGAAGCGTGCCCAGATGGGCCACCCGAAGCCCTTCGGCCTCACCCACGTCGAGGTCGGCAACGAGGAGAACCTGCCCGCGGCGTTCTTCGAGCGCTTCCAGCAGTTCCGCGCCGCCATCGAGGCCGCGTACCCGGACATCACCGTCGTCTCCAACTCCGGCCCCGACGACTCCGGCACGACCTTCGACACCGCCTGGCAGCTCAACCGCGACGCGGACGTCGACATGGTCGACGAGCACTACTACAACAGCCCGCAGTGGTTCCTCCAGAACAACGACCGCTACGACGCGTACGACCGCAGCGGCCCGAAGGTCTTCCTCGGCGAGTACGCCTCCCTCGGCAACACCTTCAAGAACGGCCTCGCCGAAGCGGCCTTCATGACCGGCCTGGAACGCAACGCCGACGTGGTGAAGCTGGCGTCCTACGCCCCGCTGCTGGCCAACGAGGACTACGTGCAGTGGAACCCGGACCTGATCTGGTTCGACAACGACGCCTCCTGGAGCTCGGCCAACTACGAGGTCCAGAAGCTGTTCATGACCAACGTCGGCGACCGCGTCGTCCCCTCGACGGCCACCACCACCCCGTCCGTCAGCGGCCCCATCACCGGCGCCGTGGGCCTGTCGACCTGGGCGACCACGGCGGCGTACGACGACGTGAAGGTGACGGGCGCCGACGGCACCACCCTGCTGTCCGACGACTTCTCCGGTGACGCCTCGCAGTGGACGCACACCGGCGGCGGCAGCTGGTCGCTCCAGGACGGGCGGTACGTACAGACCGACGTGGCCGCCGAGAACACCATGGTCTCCGCCGGCGACACCGGCTGGCACGACTACGACCTGCACGTGAAGGCCACCAAGACGGCCGGCAAGGAGGGCTTCCTCGTCGCCTTCGGCGTGCAGGACACCGGCAACTACTACTGGTGGAACCTGGGCGGCTGGAACAACACCACCAGCGCCGTCGAGCAGGCCGTCGACGGCGGCAAGTCGACGCTCGTCTCCAAGGCCGGGACGATCGAGACCGGCCGGGCCTACGACATCGACGTGAAGGTGCGGGGCCGCCAGGTCACCCTCTACCTCGACGGCCAGGAGTGGGGCAGCTTCACCGACGACAAGCCGGCCGAGCCGTTCCGCCAGGTCGTCACCCAGGACGAGAAGACCGGCGACCTGATCGTCAAGGTCGTCAACGCCCAGTCCGCGGACGCCCGCACCGCGATCGACCTGGGCGGCGCCAAGGCCGCCTCCACGGCCCGGGTGACCACGCTGGCCGCCGCGCCGGACGCGGTCAACACGGAGACGGAGACCCCGGTGACCCCGGTGGCCTCCACCTTCACCGGGGTCGCCGACGAGTTCACGTACACCTTCCCGGCGAACTCGATCACCTTCCTGCGGATCAGGCAGAGGTGAGCCCCGTCAGGCGCCGCCCCGGCGGAACCAACCCCGCCGGGGCGGCGCCTGCGGGGTGGGGGCCTTCGGCACGTGGGGCTGCGGGGCGGGTGCCTGTGGGGAGGGGGCCTGGCCGCCGAACGGGGGCAGCGCCCTGAAACGCGCGTCGAGCGTGACCGTGGGCGTGATCCGGTGCAGGGCCGCGCGGACCAGGGTGAGCGGATGGCCGGGGAACCGCGCGTCCCACCGCTCGTCGTCGCCCACGTGGTACGGCAGCCCGCCGAGCTGCCCGCCGCCCGCGTACGGGTGGGGCCGGAAGTAGTCGGCCGGCCCCACCTCGGCCATCACCACGGCCTCCCGCATCCCGGTCGTCGCCCCCTCGGCGGCCTGCACCTTCACCACCGTGCTGCACCCCGCCTGCGGCACCGTCCAGCTGGCCAGGAAGGCCTGCCCGCGCCGGCCGGTCAGCGGCACCTTCACCAGCTGACGGACCGCGGGAACGCCGTCCACGGCACCGGGCGCCGCTTCGATCAGCCCGCCGCCGGCCGCGGCCACGCTCCGCGCGAGCCCCGCGCGGAGCCGGTCCGTCTCGTGCAGCGGTGCCGGCAGGTCCGGAACGAGCGGGAAGAAGTGGACCGACAGGACGACGCCCGCCGCGTCGGTCCACACCCCCGGCTCCCGCTCGGTGAAGCCGGTGAGGTCCAGGCCGGTGATCGGAGTCATGACGATCATCATGCCGGGTGTGTCGTGCTGGTCACAGGGCCGGGTCGTCGGCAGCCGGCCCGGAACACGTTCCCCGTCGGGGAGGTTACGCAGACGGATGGCCTGGGCACGGATCGCCCGGAGCGCACGGGCGCCTGAATAGATTGCATAAACGTGCAGCGAAACGTATAGTCATGCCATCCAAGAGGAGGAGTCCATGGCGGTACGTGCGGCAGTGGCCGGAGCGAGCGGGTACGCGGGCGGCGAAGTGCTGCGCCTGCTCCTCGCCCACCCCGAGGTCGAGATCGGCGCCCTGACCGGCGCCTCCAACGCGGGGCAGAGGCTGGGCGCGCTCCAGCCGCACCTGCTGCCCCTGGCCGACCGGGTGCTGGAGCCGACGACCGCCGAGGTCCTCGCCGGACACGACGTCGTCTTCCTCGCGCTCCCGCACGGACAGTCCGCCGCCGTCGCCGAACAGCTCGGCCCGGACGTCCTCGTCGTCGACATGGGCGCGGACTTCCGGCTGAAGGACCCGGCCGACTGGGAGCGGTTCTACGGCTCGGCCCACGCCGGCACCTGGCCCTACGGCCTCCCCGAACTGCCGGGCGGCCGCAGCGCGCTGGAGGGGTCCAAGCGCATCGCGGTCCCCGGTTGCTACCCCACGGCCGTCTCCCTCGCCCTCTTCCCGGCGTACGCGGCGGGGCTGGCCGAGTCCGAGGCCGTGATCGTCGCCGCCTCCGGCACCTCCGGCGCGGGCAAGGCGCCCAAGCCGCACCTGCTGGGCAGCGAGGTCATGGGCTCCATGTCGCCGTACGGCGTCGGCGGCGGCCACCGGCACACGCCGGAGATGATCCAGAACCTCAGCGCGGCGGCCGGCGAGCGGGTCTCCGTCTCTTTCACGCCGACCCTCGCGCCGATGCCCCGCGGCATCCTCGCCACGTGCAGCGCGAAGGCGAAGGACGGTGTCACCGCCGACTCCGTCCGCGCCGCCTACGAGAAGGCCTTCGCCGACGAGCCCTTCGTCCACCTGCTGCCCGCCGGCCAGTGGCCCGCCACCGCGTCCGTGTACGGCTCGAACGCCGTCCAGGTCCAGGTCGCCCATGACGCGGACGCGGGACGGATCATCGCGATCAGCGCCATCGACAACCTGACCAAGGGCACCGCGGGCGGTGCCGTCCAGAGCATGAACATCGCCCTGGGTCTCGACGAGACCACCGGCCTTTCCACGATCGGAGTCGCACCGTGAGTGTCACGGCAGCCAAGGGGTTCACGGCGGCGGGCATCGCCGCCGGGATCAAGGAGAACGGCAACCCGGACCTGGCCCTCGTGGTCAACACCGGGCCGCGCCGCGCCGCCGCGGGCGTCTTCACCTCCAACCGCGTCAAGGCCGCCCCGGTGCTCTGGTCCGAGCAGGTCCTCAAGAGCGGCGAGCTCGCCGCCGTCGTCCTCAACTCCGGCGGCGCCAACGCCTGTACCGGACCGAAGGGCTTCCAGGACACGCACGCCACCGCCGAGAAGGCCGCGGACGTGCTCGGCGTGGGCGCGGGCGAGGTCGCGGTCTGCTCCACCGGCCTGATCGGCGTCCTGCTCCCGATGGACAAGCTCCTGCCGGGCGTGGAGACCGCCGCCGCCCAGCTCTCCGAGCACGGCGGCGAGAAGGCCGCCATCGCCATCAAGACCACCGACACCGTCCACAAGACGTCCGTCGTCACCCGGGACGGCTGGACCGTCGGCGGCATGGCCAAGGGCGCGGGCATGCTCGCCCCCGGCCTCGCCACCATGCTCGTCGTCCTCACCACCGACGCCGACCTGGACGCCGCGGCCCTGGACGGGGCGCTGCGCGCCGCCACGAAGGTCACCTTCGACCGCGTCGACTCCGACGGCTGCATGTCCACCAACGACACCGTCCTGCTCCTCGCCTCCGGCGCCTCCGGGGTCACCCCGCGGGAGGCGGATTTCGCCGAGGCCGTCCGGGCCGTCTGCGACGACCTGGGACAGCAGCTGATCCGCGACGCCGAGGGCGCCAGCAAGGACATCAGGATCGAGGTCGTCAACGCCGCCAGCGAGGACGAGGCCGTCGAGGTGGGCCGCTCCATCGCCCGCAACAACCTCCTCAAGTGCGCCATCCACGGCGAGGACCCCAACTGGGGCCGCGTGCTCTCCGCGATCGGCACCACCCGCGCCGCCTTCGAGCCCGACCGGCTCAACGTCGCCATCAACGGCGTCTGGGTGTGCAAGAACGGCGGCGTCGGCGAGGACCGCGAGAAGGTCGACATGCGCTACCGCGAGGTGCACATCGTCGCCGACCTCGCGGCGGGCTCCGAGACCGCCACGATCTGGACCAACGACCTGACCGCCGAATACGTCCACGAGAACAGCGCGTACTCGTCATGAGCACTACTCGTAAGCACACCGCCCTGCCCAAGGCCCAGATCCTCATCGAGGCGCTGCCCTGGCTGGTCCGCCACAACGGCAGGACCGTCGTCATCAAGTTCGGCGGCAACGCCATGGTCGACGAGGACCTGAAGGCCGCCTTCGCACAGGACGTCGTGTTCCTGCACCACGCCGGCCTCAAGCCCGTCGTCGTGCACGGCGGCGGCCCGCAGATCAGCGCCGCCCTCGACAAGCACGGCATCGTCAGCGAGTTCAAGGCCGGCCTGCGCGTCACCACCGAGGACGCCATGGACGTCGTCCGCATGGTCCTCGCCGGGCAGGTGCAGCGCGAACTGGTCGGACTGCTCAACCAGCACGGCCCGCTCGCCGTCGGCCTCACCGGCGAGGACGCCCACACCATCACCGCCACCCGGCACCAGCCCGAGATCGACGGCGAACGGGTCGACATCGGACGGGTCGGCGAGATCACCTCGATCGACACGGGCGCCATCGAGGCCCTCATCGCCGACGGCCGCATCCCGGTCGTCTCCTCGATCGCCCGCTCCGAGGACGACGGACACGTCTACAACGTCAACGCCGACACGGCGGCCGCGGCGCTCGCCGCCGCCCTGGGCGCCGAGACCCTCATGGTCCTCACCGACGTCGAGGGCCTCTACGAGGACTGGCCGAACTCCGACGAGGTGATCAGCCGCCTCACCGCTTCCCAACTGGAGAAGCTGCTGCCGGAGCTGTCCTCCGGCATGGTGCCGAAGATGGAGGGCTGCCTGCACGCCGTGCGCAACGGCGTCACCACCGCCCGTGTCATCGACGGACGGGTCCAGCACTCGATCCTGCTGGAGATCTTCACGGATGAAGGAATCGGCACGATGGTCGTGCCCGACGAGAAGCCGGCCGAACAGGGGGAGCCGTCATGAGCAACCAGGAACTGACCGCGCGGTGGCAGGGCGCGCTCATGGACAACTACGGCACCCCGAGGCTCCCGCTCGTGCGCGGTGAGGGCACCCGGGTGTGGGACGCCGACGGCAAGGAGTACCTCGACTTCGTCGGCGGCATCGCGGTCAACGCGCTCGGCCACGCCCACCCGGCCGTCGTGGAGGCCGTGAGCCGGCAGATCGCGTCGCTGGGCCATGTCTCCAACCTCTTCGTCGCCGAACCGCCCGTCGCCCTCGCCGAACGGCTGCTCCAGCACTTCGGCCGGGACGGCAGGGTCTACTTCTGCAACTCCGGCGCCGAGGCCAACGAGGGCGCCTTCAAGATCGGGCGGCTGACCGGGCGGACCCACATGGTCGCCACCCAGGGCGGCTTCCACGGCCGCACCATGGGCGCCCTCGCGCTCACCGGCCAGCCCGGCAAGCAGGACGGCTTCCACCCCCTGCCCGGCGACGTCACCCACGTCCCCTACGGCGACGCGCAGGCACTGGCCGCCGCCGTGACCGAGGAGACCGCCCTCGTGGTCATCGAGCCGGTCCAGGGCGAGAACGGCGTCGTCGTGCCGCCGGCCGGCTACCTGAAGGCCGCCCGGGCGATCACCGCGGCCACCGGCTCCCTGCTGGTGCTGGACGAGGTGCAGACCGGGATCGGCCGCACCGGGCACTGGTTCGAGTACCAGGCCCACGAGGGCGTCCTGCCGGACGTCGTGACGCTGGCGAAGGGCCTCGGCGGCGGGCTGCCGATCGGCGCGACCGTCGCCTTCGGCCGCGCCGCGGAGCTGCTCCGGCCCGGCCGGCACGGCACGACCTTCGGCGGCAACCCCGTCGCGTGCGCCGCCGGGATCGCCGTCCTCGACACCATCGCCGACGACGGCCTGCTGGAGAACGTCAAGCGGCAGGGCGAGAGGCTGCGCGACGGGATCGAGGGCCTGGGCCACCCGCTGGTCGATCACGTCCGGGGCGCCGGCCTCCTCCTGGGTATCGTGCTCACCGAGCCGCTCGCGCCCCAGGTGCAGCAGGCGGCTCAGGAGGCCGGTCTCCTCGTGAACGCGCCCGCCCCCGACGTCATCCGGCTCATGCCGCCGCTGAACCTGCGGGACGACGAGGTGGACGCCTTCCTCGGAGCGCTGCCCGGCCTCCTCGACGCAGTGGGCGGGGACGGACGAACCGGGGAATGAGACGACGATGAGCCAGGCGCAGGACCACGACGAGCAGCCGGGGGCGAACGGGCCCGCCGTGCCGCAGACGCGCACCGCCCGCCACCGCCGGATCGTCGACATCCTCAACCGGCAGGCCGTGCGCTCCCAGAGCCAGCTGGCGAAGCTGCTCGCCGACGACGGGCTGAGCGTCACCCAGGCGACGCTCTCCCGGGACCTGGACGAGCTGAACGCGGTCAAGATCCGCAACACCGACGGCGACCTGATCTACGCGGTGCCCAGCGAGGGCGGTTTCCGTACGCCGCGCGCACCGCTGGGGGAGTCGGCGAAGGAGGAGCGGATGCGGCGGCTCTCCCAGGAGCTGCTGATCTCGGCGGAGGCCTCGGCGAACCTCGTGGTCCTGCGCACCCCTCCGGGGGCGGCGCAGTTCCTCGCCTCGGCGATCGACCAGGCGGAGCTGCACGACATCCTGGGCACGATCGCGGGCGACGACACGCTGCTGCTGATCAGCCGGGAGCCGACGGGGGGACAGGCCCTGGCCGACCACCTGCTCCGGCTGGCGCAGAACGGCCACTGAGCCGCTGGGCGACCATGGGTGTGACCGTGGTTCGCCGCCTGCGGGGGCGTGGGGGCTGGTGGTACGACGCCTGCGGGGGCGTGGGGGCTGGTGGTACGACGCCTGCGGGTGCGTGGGGGCCGATCGCGCGGTTCCCCGCGCCCCTTCAGGTCCGTTGAGCTGCGGGAGTCGTGCGTGCCCCGCGGCTCAGCCCAGCCGCCTCGCCAACCCGCCGGTGCACCGCACCTCGTCGCCGGCCGTGATCAGCAGTGCCTCCACGTCGGGCAGCGACTCCAGCCAGGCCAGCCCCTCCCGCGACCCCATCGCGAACGCGGCCGTGGCCCAGCAGTCCGCCCAGGTCAGTTCGGGGGCGACGACGGTGACGGCCACCAGGTCCGTCACCGCGGAGCGGCCCGTGCGGGGGTCGACGATGTGCGCGCCCCGCTCCGCCGTACCCGACGTGGCCACCGCCAGCTCGTCCGCGCCGGCCGCCGACACCACGGCCGCGAGCCCACCCGGCCGCAGGGGGTCCGAGACGCCCACCCGCCACGGCCGCTCCGGGCCGGGCACGCCCAGCAACTGCACATCGCCGCCGCCGTTGACGCTGACCCCGCTCACCCCGGCCCCGGCGACGATCCGGGCCGCCCGCTCGGCGGCCCACCCCTTCACGATCCCGGTCGGGTCGAGCGGGCCGTCGTAGCGCAGGCTGAACCAGCCCCCGCTCACCCGCTCCGCCTCGGCGCCCAGCTCCAGCACCTCGGCCACCTCGGGATCGCACTCCCCGACGCCCAGCTCCCCGCGCACCAGCCGGGAGACCTGGCTGTCCTCGCGGTAGGTGCTGAACACCTCGTCGACCCGGTGCAGCGAGGCGACCGCCGCCCGCAGCGCCGTCCGCACCGCGCCGGGTTCCCCGCCGCGGACGTCGAAGGAGAAGACCGTCCCCATGACCTCCTCCACGTGACGCACCGCGGCGGGAGCCTGCGCCGACTCGGCCACCGCGTCAGCCACCGGCCCGGTCCAGCGCCGACTGGAGGGACTCCTGGTAGCCCGCGCTGGTGTACGTGGCCCCGGACACCGCGTCGATGTCCGCGCTGCCGGCCGCGACGGCCGCCTGGTTGAGCCGGGGCACGGCGTCCGCGGTGACCTGGTCGCTCCGGCCGCCCTTCGGCGCCTGCACCGCCTCCGCCTTGGTGATCTTCCCGTCCGCGACGGTGATGCGGACCTGCACCGCGCCGTACTGGGTCTGGGCCGCGTCCCCGGTGAAGGTGCCGGACGCCTGCGCGCTCCCGGAGCCCTGCGACCCCGACTCCTGCGCTCCCGGCTCCGGCGACTGCGACTCCTGCGCCCCCTCCTGCGCCCCGGAGTCCTGCGCCGACGACCCCGCGCTGGCGTTCGCTTTGTCGATCGCGGACTGGAGGGACTTCTTGTACCCGGTGCTGGTGTAGGTCGCCCCGGAGACCGTGTCGATGTCGGGGCTCTGCCCGGCCACCGTCGCCTGGTTGAGCTCGGGTACGGCGTTCGCGGTGATCTGGTCGCTCCGGCCGCCCTCGGGCGCCTGCACCGCCTCCGCCTTGGTGATCCGGTTCTTGCTGACGGTGATGCGGACCTGCACGACCCCGTACTGGGTCTGGGCCGCGTCCCCGGTGAAGGTGCCCGTGACCTGGACGGTGCCGGACCCCTGGGAAGCGCCCGCGCCCGCCTTCACCTTGTCCAGCGCCGACTGCAACGACTTCTTGTAGCCCTCGCTGGTGTAGGTGGCCCCGGAGACGGAGTCGATGTCCGCGCTCTGCGCGGCGACCGCGGCCTGGTTGAGCTTGGGCACGGCGTTCGCGGTGATCTGGTCGCTCTGGCCGCCCTTGGGCGCCTGGACCGCGTCCGCCTGTGTGATCTTCCCGTCGGCGACGGTCAGCCGGACCTGCACGACCCCGTACTGGGTCTGGGCCGCGTCCCCGGTGACCGTGCCGGTTGCCGCGGCCTGGGCACCGCCCTGGACCGAGGACTGCGCGGGCGCCGTGCCCGCCGCGGAGGCCGGGTCCGACGACGGCTTCAGCGCCAGCAGCAGCACGATCCCGGAGACGGTGGCGGCACCGGCGAGCACGACGCGCCGGAAGGGGTGGCTCTTCCTCATCGCTTCCTGAGCTCCTGATTCCCGTCGCTCACATCTCGAACGACTCGTGATGGATGCGGCGGGCGGGGACCCCGGCGCCGCGCAAGGCCTCGTACACCGACTGGGCGAAACCGTTCGGCCCGCACATGAAGACGTCGTGGCGGTCGATGTCGGGGATCTTCCGTTGCAGCGACTCCGCCGAGATGTCGGGGCGCTCCCCGTCGGGGCTGTTGACCGCGTACATCAGCCGCGCCCCGCGCTCGTCGGCGATCTTCGCCAGCTCGTCCCACAGGGCCAGGTCCTGGGTGCTGTTGGCCCGGTAGAGCAGGGTGATGTCCCCGGCCGCGCCCGGCAGCGTCTCGAACAGCGCCCGCATCGGGGTGATCCCGACCCCGCCGGCCACCAGCAGCACCTTGCCGCGGCTGCGGCGGGACGCCGTCATCGCGCCGTACGGGCCCTCGGCCCACACCTTCGTGCCGGGCTTCAGCCCGCGCAGGGCGGCGCTGTGGTCACCGATCGCCTTGACGGTGATCCGCAGCATCTCCGGGCGGGGCGCCGCCGACAGCGAGTACGGGTGGGAGCTGAACCGCATCCCCGGCGCCAGGAACCGCCACCGGAAGAACTGCCCGGCCTCCGCGCCCATCCGGTGCAGCCTGCGGCCGCCGATCAGCACCGACACGATCCCCGGCGTCTCCTCGATGACCGCCTCGACGTACAGGCGGTGACGCAGGTTCAGCCGGAGCGGGGTGAGGACGCGGTACCAGACGACCAGCGCGGTGACCGACCCGTACAGCGCGTACCAGGCGGTCTTCGCGGCCGGCTGGACGGCGAAGTCGTTGCCGGTGGTGATCTGGTGCCAGAACGTCAGGAACACCGCGGCGTACGTCATCAGATGGACGTGGTACCAGGTGTCGTAGGGCATCCGGCGGCGGACCGGGCCGATCGAGACCAGGCCGATGACCAGCAGCAGGCCGGTGCCGAGGGCGGCCTTGCCCATGTCGGGCAGCTGGTTCACGGAGTCGACGGTCTGCTGGACGACGTCGCCGAGCGACTTGCCGGCCTGGAGCGCGTAGCCCCACATGATGAGGAACACGTGCGCGAAGGTGAGGCAGAGGGTGTACCGGCCGGTCATCGCGTGCCAGCGGGCGACCCGGTCCGAGCCCACCCGCCGCTCCAGGGCCGGCACCCTGGCCATCTGGAGGACGACCAGTGCCATCAGGTAGCCGGCGAGCAGACCGGTGATGCGTCCCGCGTTCACGACCCGGCCGGTGTCGTCCGCGATGGACGGCGTGTTGTCCCACCACAGCCACAGCACGCCCGCGGCGCCCGCCCAGACGGCGATCAGCAGCGGGACGGCCGGGGAGCGGCGCGGGCGGATGCGGCGCATCGTCTGGCGGCGGGCGGCGCGGCCGCCGGCGATCGTCGTGGTCACGGTTCCTCCGTGGGTACGGACCCTTGACCCACGAATACGTGCCGGCACCGCGGAGTGTTCAGCCGCCCGCCGAGTCGAGGGCCGACTGGAGCGACCGGCGGTAACCGTCGCTCGTGTAGGTGGCCCCGGAGACCGTGTCGATGTCGGCGCTCTGCGCCTGGAGCGCCTCCGTCCGCAGCCGGGGCAGGGCGTAGCTGTTGATCTCCTGGTCCCGAGGGTTGTCCGTGGGGTAGTCGACGGCGGTGACGTCGGTGAGCTTGCCGTTCTCGAGCGTCACACGGACCTGGACGGGGCCCCAGCGCGTCTGCGCGGAGTCGCCGGTGACGGTCGTGCCGCCGGCCGTCGGGCCGCTCGTGCCGCCGGAGGGGGCGGTCGCGGGGGCGGGGACGGCCGGCGTGTCGTGCGGCTTCAGCGACAGCAGCAGGACCATGCCGGAGACGGTGGCGGCGCTCGCCAGCACGATCCGCCGCAGCGGGCGGTTCTTCCTCAGCGCGTGCACGGGTGGGACCTCACAGTTCGAAGGACTCGTGGTGGATGCGGCGGTCCGGCACCCCCGCGGCGCGCAGGGCCGCGTACACGTCCCGGGCGAAGCCGGGCGGACCGCACAGGTACACGTCGTGGTCGGCGAGACCGGGCACGCTCGCGCGCAGCGCCCCGGCGCTCAGGTCCGGCCGCCGCCCGTCCGGCCCGTTCAGCGCGTACCGCACCCGCCCGCCGCGCCACCGCGCCAGCGCCTCGAGCTCACCGCCCAGCGCGAGGTCCCGGGCCGTCCGCGCCCGGTAGACGAGGGTGACCTCGCCCGGCAGCGTCTCGAACAGCGCCCGCAGCGGGGTGACGCCCACCCCGCCCGCGATCAGCAGCGCCCTGGGCGCCGTCCGCCGCTCGGCGGTCAGCGCGCCGTAGGGCCCCTCGGCCCACACCCGGGTGCCCGGCCGCAGCAGCGCGACGGCCGTGCTGTGGTCGCCGAGCGCCTTGACCGTGATGCGCAGCCGGTCCGGCTGCGGCGGCGCCGACAGCGAGTACGGCGTCGACGTCCACCGCAGGCCCCCGGTGAGGAACCGCCAGCGGAGGAACTGCCCCGCCCGCGCCCCCAGTTCGTCCAGCGCCCGGCCGCGCACGACGACCGACCACACGCCCGGCGCCTCCTGGTGCACGGACTCCACCCGCAGCCGGTGCCGCAGGTTCAGCCGCACCGGGGCGAGGATCCGGAACCACAGCACCAGCGCCGCCACCCCCAGGTACAGCGCGTACCAGGCGGCCCGCGCCGGTCCCGCCGTGAGGTCGGAACCCAGCTGGACCTGGTGGAAGAAGGCCAGGAAGACGGCCGCGTAGGTGAGCAGGTGGACGTGGTACCAGAACTCGTGTCCGACCCGGCGGCGCACGGCACGCGCGGAGGAGACGCCGACCACGAGGAGGATCAGCGTGCCCGCGGTGGCCTTCAGCATCTCCGGGTAGTCCAGGACCACCGTCGTCGTCTCGTGCAGGAGCGAGGCGCCGTCCTGGGCGGCATAGCCGGCGAGGATCAGCACGATGTGCGCGAGCAGCAGGCAGACCGTGTAGCGGCCCGCCATCGCGTGCCAGCGCGCCACCCGGTCGGAGCCGACGCGGCACTCCAGCAGCGGGACGCGGGCCATCAGCCCGACGAGCACGGCACACGCGTAGCCGCACAGCAGTCCGGCGATCCGCCCGGCGTTCGTCAGCCAGCCGGCCGTGCCGACCAC
This sequence comes from Streptomyces sp. NPDC003248, assembly GCF_055563235.1. Taxonomy (NCBI): domain Bacteria; kingdom Bacillati; phylum Actinomycetota; class Actinomycetes; order Kitasatosporales; family Streptomycetaceae; genus Streptomyces; species Streptomyces sp. NPDC003248. Next base: position 275,954 of record NZ_JBVHDT010000005.1, read on the forward strand.
CGACCCGGCGTTCAGCCACCACAGGGCCACCGCGGCCGCCGCCCCGGCCCACAACAGGGCGAGCAGCGGTCCCGCGGGGGAGCGCCGGGCGGCGAGCGGCACGGCCGGCGCCGTCCGCTCGTACAGGGCGGTCATGGGTACGTCCTTTCTCCCGTCCGGCTCGTCACTGTGCGCGCCGAACCTCTCAGCACGCTCTGAGAAGGCGCCCCGCTGAGGAGACTCAGAGGGAACTCAGAGCCTCCGCGGGCGTCCGCGCACCCGGCGAGGGGCGATGCTGGAGAGGCCATGAACACCACGCGCTCCGGCCGCCCCGCCCTCACCCGCCCCGACGGCACCCCGCTGCGGGTCCTCGTCGTCGACGACGACCCCGACCTCGCGGAGGTGCTGAGCGGTGCGCTGCGCTACGAGGGCTGGCGGGTCCGCACCGCCGGCGACGGGGCCTCGGCGCTCACCGCGGCCCGGGAGCTGCTGCCCGACGCCGTCGTCCTGGACGTGATGCTCCCGGACACCGACGGCTTCGCCGTGCTGCGCTCCCTGCACACCGTGCGGCCCGACGTGTGCGTGCTCTTCCTCACCGCGCGGGACGCCGTGGAGGACCGTATCGCCGGCATCACCGCCGGCGGCGACGACTACGTCACCAAGCCCTTCAGCCTGGAGGAGGTCGTGGCGCGGCTGCGCGGCCTGCTGCGCCGCGCGGGCATGGCCCGGCAGCAGGAGGACGGCCCGCGGCTGACCGTCGGCGACCTGGTGATGGACGAGGAGGCCCACGAGGTGCTGCGCGCCGGCGAGCTGATCGAGCTGTCCCCCACCGAGTTCGAGCTGCTGCGCTTCCTCATGCGCAACCCGCGGCGCGTGCTCAGCAAGGCGCAGATCCTCGACCGCGTGTGGTCCTACGACTTCGGCGGCCGCGCCCATGTCGTCGAGCTGTACATCTCCTACCTGCGCAAGAAGGTCGACGCGGGACGCGAGCCGATGATCCACACCGTGCGCGGGGCGGGGTACGTCCTCAAACCGGTCACCCGATGACCTGCCCGGCCCGCCGGATCCCCCGGCCGCACACCCTGCGCGCCCGGCTCACCCTCGGGCTGGTGGTGCTGCTCGCGATCAGCTGTGCCGCCGTCGGCGTCGCCGCGGTCCTCGGGGTGCGGGCCTTCCTCACCAGCCGGCTCGACGAGCAGCTGACCGAGGCCGGCAACCGGTTCGCGGTCAGCCTGGAGCACGGCGGGGAGCCCGAGCGCGCCGACCATGACGGCGACGAGCACGGCGACACCCGGCGGCAGGCCACGGGCACCTTCGGCGCCCGGCTGGTGGACGGCACGGTGACCAACGCGGCCGTCGTCCGCACCACCGGCACGCTCGACGTCCGCCTCACGGACGCCGACCGGGAAGGGCTCGCCGCGGTCCCGCCCGACGGCCGCGGCCACAGCGTGGCCCTCTCCGCCCTGGACGGCTACCGGCTGCTCGCCTCCCGGGGCATCGACGGCGACGTCCTGATCACCGGTCTGCCCCTGGAACCCGTCGAGGCCACCGTCCACCGCCTGGAACTGGTCGCCGGGATCGTCTTCGGGGCCGCCCTGACGGTGACCGGCGTCGCGGGCGCCCTGTGGGTGCGCTGGTCCCTGCGCCCGCTGAGCCGGGTCGCGGAGACCGCCGCCCGGGTGAGCGAACTCCCGCTGGCCAGCGGGGAGGTGGCGCTCCCGCCGCGCGTCCCGGAATCCGATCCGCGCAGCGAGGTGGGCCGGGTCGCCGGCGCCTTCGACCACATGCTCGGCCATGTCGAGGACGCCCTCACCAAGCGCCACGCCAGCGAGGAACGGCTGCGCAGCTTCGCCGCCGACGCCAGCCACGAACTGCGCACCCCGGTCGCCTCGGTCCGCGGCCACGCCGAACTCGCCCTGCTGCACCCGGGACCGGTCCCGCCGGAGGTCACGCGGGCCCTGGAACGCATCACCGCCGAGTCGACCCGGATGAGCGCGATGGTCGACGACCTGCTGCTCCTGGCCCGCCTGGACGCGGGCCGGCCGCTGGAGGCCCTGCCGGTCGACCTGACCCGCCTGGTCCTCGACGCGGTCACGGACGCACGGGCCACCGGCCCCCGTCACCGCTGGGAACTGGACCTCCCCGAGGCCCCGGTCACGGTGACCGGCGACGCGCACCGCCTCCCGCAGGTCCTGGCCAACCTGCTGACCAACGCCCGTGTGCACACGCCCGCCGGCACCAAGGTGACGGTCACCCTCGGCACGGACGCGCAGGAGGCCGTGCTCACCGTCCACGACGACGGCTCGGGCATCCCCGAGGACGTCCGGCCGGGCGTCTTCGAGCGCTTCACGCGGGCCGACCGGCGCACCAAGACGGAGAGCGGCGGGGCGGGCCTGGGCCTGTCGATCGTGGCGGCGGTGGTGGAGGCGCACGGCGGAACCGTGGCCGTGGAGAGCGAACCGGGCTCGACGGCGTTCACCGTGCGCCTGCCGCTGCCCCCTGAGGCCGGCCCCGGGACCGCGTGACGGCGGTGGCGCCCCGGTGGGTGACGCCGCCTCCCCCCGGCGTCCTCCGCTCAGGCGCCCAGCGGGTTGAGCAGGTCCGCCCGCCCCTCGAAGGCGTGCAGCAGCAGATCGGTCATCTCGAAGACGTCCTTGGCGCTGCGCGCCGGGTCGGGGCTGAGGAAGGGGCGCCAGAAGGGGTCGCGCACGATGGAGTGGCGGCTGCCCTCCATCGCCCGGTGGAAGACCTCGGCGACGATCCGCCCGCCGACGCCGGTCAGCCGCCCGCTGCCGTTCACCTCGGCCTCGCGCAGGATGTAGAACCACAGCGGGCAGTGGTCGACGAGCTTGGCCGCCAGGTCGCTGCTCAGCTGGGCCCCGGAACCGTTCGCGAAGTCGGAGGCGAGCAGCGGCTTGACGCCGAGCGCCTTGGCCATCTGCTGTCCCGTGGCGAGGCGGACCATGGTGCCCCGGGTGAGGTTGCGGAAGGCCAGGTTGAGCTCGTTGGTGTCCTCCGGCGCGTTGGGCCGGCTCCCGAAGGAGCCCAGCGGCAGCTCGGCGAGCGGGTTGACCAGCAGTGTGTCGATCCTCTTCGCCACGTTGAACTTGGCCGCCGGCACACCCAGGTCCGGCCGGCCGCCGGCCGGGAAGTCGAACAGCCGCCGGAGGTCGGCGATCCAGTTGGTGGGCAGCCGCTCGAACCGGCCGGCGTCCGGGTCGTCCGGGTCGTCGGGCGGCGGGGAGAGGATGCCGCTGGTGCCGCTGAACCGGAACAGCAGGCCCAGGGTGCCCGCGCCGTCGTCGAAGATCCGGTTCCAGTTGTAGGCCCCGCGGACCATGCTGTGGCCCAGCCGGTAGGCGGCCACCGAGAACTCGATCGGCATCGTCGGGCGGTCGTCCTCGCCGGCCCTGGGCTCGAAGAACCTGCGCCCTTGGGTGAACACCTGGTCCACGATGGCCGGTTCGACGATCCGGCCGAGGAAGTCGTGCCGCAGCATCCACTGGTAGTGCTTGACGACCGTCTCCCGGGCGGTCTCGAACAGCACCGCGCTGGAGACGCCCTTGTCGACGAGGTCGGCCACGACCCTGTTGTGGAAGCGGATGAACGCGGCGTGGATCTGGGCGACGGCCAGGTTCTCGTCGTTGCGCGGGTCCGGGATGAGCGGCCGGCGCCGCTCGGAGATCAGCGAGCCGACGCCCGCCCGGGGCAGGTCGAACCCGGTGAGGGACAGGCCGACCAGGGGGTCCGCGCCGGGGCGGGGCAGACCCTGGGTGGTGCCGGTCCGCAGGCGCAGCCCGTCGTCCTCATAGAAGCGGCGGTCGACGGGGTGGTCCGGTCCGAGCCCGTAGAGGCTGTCCAGGTCCAGTGCCGGGGAGCGGCCCTGGAGGAGCTGGTCGACGGTGACGTCCTTGCCCAGGTGGGCGGCGGTGGCGTCCAGGGTCAGGTCGTGGTCGACGAACTGGCCGAGATAGGTGAAGCCGGCCGGGACCGCGGGGTTGTCGGAGTCGGGCTGGTTGCCGGAGGCGGTCATCGCCTCGGCGAGCGCCACGCGGTCGCCGGGTTCGAGCAGGTGCTCGGGCCGGGCCTGGGGCCCCAGACGGGAGAACCGGAACTTGCGCAGGGCCGCGAGGGCCGACGGTATGACCGGTGTCACCGGCCCCTTGCCCCCGTCGTCGGTGAGCACACCCTCACCGACGACGAAGAACGAGGAGCGGACATGGCGTTTGCTCTGCGGTTCGCGTGAGGAGCGGAACATGTTTCCCCCATGTGTTCCTGTCGGCGCGCATGATGGCGCCCACGCTAGGTGACCCGAGCGCCGGACGGGAGAATTCCGTCAAATACCGCAGTGATCCTATATTTCTGTACATTCAGTCAATCTGCGTAAACCGGACAGGTGGGAGGGGGAGGGGGACGCCCGGCAGTCCGTCGATGCTCGTCGCGATGTGCTCCTTCTTCTCGAAGTACGCGCTGAGCGAGGCGTCGTCCTCCCGGGCGAACCGCTTCCCGTGCAGCTCACGGTCCTCGTCGTACGTCATGAAGGGCACCGCGTACCCGCAGGTGTCCCGCACGAGTTCGGCGTGCACGAGGATGACCGCGCGCAGACCGTGCGGCGCCGGGTCGATGTCCGGGAAGTGGGTGAGGAGCGGGCCGAAGCGCGGGTCGTCGCGGAAGACCGGCTCGCCGCGGCCGTGCACCCGCACGATGTTCGGCGGGCCCTGGAACGCGCACCACATCAGGGTGATCCGGCCGTTCTCGCGCAGATGCGCGACGGTCTCGGCGTTGGAGCCGGCGAAGTCGAGGTAGGCCACGGTGCGGTCGTCCACGACGGCGAACGACCCCTTCAAGCCCTTGGGGGAGAGGTTGACCGTGCCGTCGGCGGACAGGGGCGCGGTCGCGGTGAAGAACAGGGGCTGCTCCTCGATGAACGTACGGAGCCTGCCGTCTATGCGCTCATAGGTCTTTCCCATGTCCGGTGATTATCCGGGACTTTCCTTCGTTCGGCTGAGGAAATCTTGGGGTGGGGCCCGGACACCGCGACGGCCGCCCCGGCCGGCGCTCCACGGGGCGGCCGCCGCGCCTGTCACGTCACTGGTTCAACGTGCAGGCGGCCAGGGCGTCGAGGCCTTCGGGGCGGGCGGCGGTGCGGCCGATGGCGATCGCGATGCGGTCGACGGTGGCGATGCGTTTGTCCTCGAGGGGGCCGAGGATGGCGTTCTGGACGAAGTTCGGGCCGCCTTGGCCGACGGTGTCGGCGAGGCGTTGGTTGGCTTCGGCGATCTGGGTGTCGAGCAGGGCGAGGTTGCGGTCGACCTCGGCCTGTGCGGTGGCGGGGACGGCGGGGAGCTGCGAGGCCACGTCCGGGCAGGTGATCGTACCGACGCCGGTGCCGGTGTCGCCCGTGTCCCCGGCGTTCCCCGCGTCGTCGGCGTCGTCGGCCCCGCCCGTCGATTCGGTCGCCGTGGCGCTCGGGGTGGCCGTGGCGCCGGCGGTGTCGAGGGTGCACGGCGCCAGGGCGTCGAGGCCTTCGGGGCGGGCGGCGGTGCGGCCGATGGCGATCGCGATGCGGTCGACGGTGGCGATGCGTTTGTCCTCGAGGGGGCCGAGGATGGCGTTCTGGACGAAGTTCGGGCCGCCTTGGCCGACGGTGTCGGCGAGGCGTTGGTTGGCTTCGGCGATCTGGGTGTCGAGCAGGGCGAGGTTGCGGTCGACCTCGGCCTGTGCGGTGGCGGGGACGGCGGGGAGCTGCGAGGCGACGTCCGGGCAGGTGATCGTACCGGGGGAGGCGAGTGTCCTGGCGTCCGTGCCGCTCTTCCCGGACGACTCCCCGGCGAGGGCGGAGTTCACGACCACGGCGCCGGTCAGCGCCAGAGCGGCGGCGGCGCCGATGGCCGCCACACGACGCTTGTTGTACTTCGGAAGAGCCCTGGACATGCGGATGCCTCACTTGGGTCAGGGACGGGTGGACGGACCGGCGCCGGCGGGTTCAGCGGTGAGTACGGGTAAGCGGTTGCCGGCGTTCAAGGGGTCCGCGAAATGTTCGCCCGGAGCGGGGTGCCCGGGGGGACACCCCAGAGCCGGGCCCTGATTGACGAATCATGCAGAGTTCTGCATACTCATGCATGCCAGTGACGGCAGGTGGAACGGGGCACCGTCCGAGCGGATCCGGACACCATCCAGGCGGATCATCCACACCCCTTGCGAGGAGCAGCACAAGTGAGCAGCAACAGCGGTGACGTCCGGCTCTGGGGCGGCCGTTTCGCCGACGGTCCCGCCGAGGCCCTGGCCAAGCTGTCCGCGTCCGTCCACTTCGACTGGCGGCTCGCGCCGTACGACATCGCCGGTTCGCGCGCCCACGCGCGCGTGCTGCACAAGGCGGGCCTGCTCGCGGACGACGAGCTGACGGGCATGCTCGCGGGCCTGGACCGGCTCGAGGCGGACGTGGCGGACGGCTCCTTCACCGGCACCGTCGCCGACGAGGACGTGCACACCGCCCTGGAGCGCGGCCTCCTGGAGCGCCTCGGCCCCGACCTCGGCGGCAAGCTGCGCGCGGGACGGTCGCGGAACGACCAGGTCGCCACCCTCTTCCGGATGTACCTGCGGGACCACGCCCGGATCATCGGCGGCCTGATCGCCGAGCTCCAGGACGCGCTGATCGGCCTGGCGGAGGCCCACCCCGACGTGGCGATGCCCGGCCGCACCCACCTCCAGCACGCCCAGCCGGTCCTCTTCGCCCATCACGTCCTCGCGCACGTGCAGTCCCTCTCCCGGGACGCCGAGCGGCTGCGCCAGTGGGACGAGCGCACGGCGGTCTCGCCGTACGGCTCCGGCGCGCTCGCGGGGTCGTCGCTCGGTCTCGACCCCCAGGCGGTCGCCGAGGACCTCGGCTTCGAGCACGGCAGCGTCGGCAACTCCATCGACGGCACGGCGTCCCGCGACTTCGTCGCCGAGTTCGCCTTCATCACCGCGATGATCGGCGTCAACCTCTCCCGGATCGCCGAGGAGATCATCATCTGGAACACGAAGGAGTTCTCCTTCGTCACCCTGCACGACGCGTTCTCCACCGGCTCGTCGATCATGCCGCAGAAGAAGAACCCGGACATCGCCGAGCTGGCGCGCGGTAAGTCGGGCCGTCTGATCGGCAACCTGACGGGCCTGCTGGCCACCCTGAAGGCGCTGCCGCTCGCGTACAACCGTGACCTCCAGGAGGACAAGGAGCCGGTCTTCGACTCCTGCGACCAGCTCGAGGTCCTCCTCCCCGCCTTCACCGGCATGATCGCCACGCTCACCGTCCACCGCGAGCGCATGGAGGAACTGGCCCCGGCTGGCTTCTCGCTCGCCACCGACATCGCCGAGTGGCTGGTCAAGCAGGGCGTGCCGTTCCGGGTGGCGCACGAGGTCGCCGGCGAGTGCGTGAAGGTCGCCGAGGCCGAGGGCAAGGAGCTTGACGAGCTCACCGACGAGCAGTTCGCGAAGATCTCCGCCCACCTCACCCCCGAGGTGCGCTCCGTCCTCAACGTCCCCGGCGCCCTCGCCTCCCGCGACGGCCGCGGCGGCACCGCGCCCAGCGCGGTCGCGATCCAGCTGTCCGAGGTCAAGCGGAACGTGGCGGCCCAGCACGCATGGGCGACGGCGAAGAAGAAGGACTGAGGCAAGCGCCCTGAAGGGGCGCGGGGGACAAGTGTCCTGAAGGAGTGCGGGAACGAGTGCCCTGAAGGGGCGCGGGGACGAGTGCCCTGAAGGGGCGCGGGGAACTGCGCGACGAGCCACGACGATCCCGCACTCGCCACAGCACCGCGGCGACCGCGGCGACCGCGGCGACGGATCTCTCGGACGAAGGTCATCGCGGGTTACGTTGGTCGAAGCCGTACCGGACCGACCGAACGGAGCCCGCGATGCCCTTCGCCCGCCTCGCCTCAGCGACGACCCCCACCTGCCACCTCGGACTGGGTCTCGCCGCCGTCGGCCGCCCCGGCTACATCAACCTCGGCCGGGACGGCGACCTCGGAGAGGACCGCAGCGTCGAGGCGCTGCGCGCCCGCACCGGCGAACTCCTCGACGCCGCCTACGCCCAGGGCGTCCGCTACATCGACGTCGCCCGCTCCTACGGCCGTTCCGAGGAGTTCCTCGCCGACTGGCTCCGGGCCCGCCCCGACGTCGACGACGTCGTCGTCGGCAGCAAATGGGGCTACACCTACACCGCCGGCTGGACCACCGACGCCGAGCGGCACGAGGTCAAGGAGCACGGCCTCGCCACGTACGAGAGGCAGCGCGCCGAGACGGCCGAGCTGCTCGGCGACCGGCTCGACCTCTACCAGATCCACTCGGTGACCCCCGACAGTCCGGCCCTCACCGACAAGGCACTCCACGCGAAGCTGGCCGAGGCCGCGGCCGGGGGCCTCACCGTCGGCTTCTCCACCACCGGCCCCGCCCAGGCCGACGCGATCCGCGCCGCCGTCGCGATCACGGTCGACGGCGCCCCCCTCTTCCGTACCGTCCAGTCGACGTACAACGCGCTGGAGACCTCCGCGGGGCCCGCCCTCGCCGAGGCCCACGCGGCCGGACTGACGGTGATCGTCAAGGAGGGCATGGCCAACGGGCGTCTCGCGGAACCGCACGCGCCGGACGCCCTGCGGGCCGTCGCGGCCGAGACCGGCCTGGGCTGCGACGCCGTCGCCCTCGCCCTGGTCCTCGCACAGCCGTGGGCCGGGGTCGTCCTCTCCGGCGCCGCGACCACCGCCCAGCTCGCCTCCAACCTGCACGCGGCCGTCGTCGACCTCGACGAGGAGCAGCGGGCCGCGCTCGGCGCGCTGGCCGAGGAACCGCAGGCCTACTGGGAGCGCCGCGGCCGGCTGCCCTGGCACTGAGCCGCCCCGGACACACCCTTCTCTCGCGCCACCCTTCTCTCCCAGCACCCTCCCCTCACCACTGCCCTTCTTGAGACTCACATGCCCATAGTGAGACACGAATGTCTCATGTGGGCTACTCTCGTCTCATGGCTGTCGACCGAGACCACGTGCTGCGCAGCGCAGCCGCCCTGCTGACCCGCAAAGCCACCGCGACCATGGACGAGGTCGCCAAGGCCGCCGGGATCAGCCGCGCCACCCTGCACCGCCACTTCGCCGGGCGGGAGGCGCTCGTACGGGCGCTGGAGGCGCTGGGCATCGCGGAGTGCGAGGCCGCGCTGGACGCGGCCCGGCTCGACGACGGCCCGGCGCGCGACGCCGTCAGCCGCCTCGTCCGCGAACTCGAACCCGCCGCCGGACTGCTGTCCTTCCTCTACACCGAGAGCCAGCTGTTCGAGGGCGAGGGACAGAACGAGGGCTGGGACCGGCTCGACGCGCGGATCGCCGCCCTGTTCCGGCGCGGCCAGCAGAACGGCGAGTTCCGCATCGACCTCACTCCGGCCTGGCTCACCGAGGCCCTCTACGGCCTCATCGCCTCCGGCGCCTGGGTCGTGCTGAGCGGCAAGGTCGCCGCCAAGGACTTCCACCACATGATCACCGAGCTGCTGCTCGGCGGCGCGCTGCGCCATCCCGCACCACGGAGAGAGGAACCATGACCAGCACCCTGCGGCCGGCCGGAACGACGGCGGAGGTGAGGCGTCCGGGCCGCTGGCTCGCGCTCTCCGTCCTCGTGCTCGCCGTGCTGCTGGTGGCCGTCGACGCGACCGTCCTCGGTCTCGCGACCCCCTACATCAGCGAGGACCTCCAGCCCACCGGCACCCAGCTCCTCTGGATCGGCGACGTCTACTCCTTCGTCATCGCGGGCCTGCTCGTCTCGATGGGCAGCCTGGGCGACCGCATCGGCCGCAAGCGGATCCTGCTCGGCGGCGCCACGGCGTTCGGCCTGATATCCGTCCTCAACGCCTACGCCGCGACACCGGAGGCGATGATCGCGGCCCGGGCGCTGCTCGGGGTCGCCGGCGCGACCCTGATGCCCGCCACCCTCGCCCTGATCCGCAACCTCTTCCACGACCCGCGCGAGCGCAGCCTCGCCGTCGGCATCTGGGGCGCCACCGCCTCCGCCGGCACGGCCGTCGGCCCCATCGCGGGCGGCTTCCTGCTGGAGCACTTCTGGTGGGGCTCGGTCTTCCTGATCAACCTGCCCGTGATGGTCGTCCTGGTCCTCGTCGGCAGCAAGCTCCTGCCGGAGTCGAGGAACCCCGAGCCCGGCCCCTGGGACCTGCCCGGCGTCGTCCTGTCGCTGGCCGGCACGATCGGCGTGGTCTACGCGGTCAAGGGGGCCGCCACCCACGGCCCCACCTGGGACGCCTTCACGGCCGGTGCGCTCGGCGCGGCCGCCCTGTACGGCTTCGTGCGCCGCCAGCTCACCCTGCCGGCCCCGCTGCTGGACGTGCGGCTGTTCCGCAACCGGGGCTTCAGCGGTGCCGTCCTGGCCGATCTGCTGACCGTGCTCGGGATGTCCGGCCTGGTCTTCTTCCTCTCCCAGTACCTGCAACTCGTCCAGGGGCGAGGGCCGTTGGAGGCGGGTCTGGCCGAACTGCCCGCGGCGGTCGGCGCGGTGGCCGCCGGTCTGGTGGCGGGCCGGGCGGCGCGCCGGTTCTCGGTCCGCGCGGTGGTCTCCGGCGGCCTGGCGGCCGTGGGCCTGGCCCTGGCCGCGCTGACCGTGCTGGACCGGTCCACGGGCTACCCGCTGCTGGGAGGCGCCCTCCTGGTCGTCGGTCTGGGCGCCGGCTTCTCCTTCACGGTGACCGCCGACGTGATCCTGTCCTCGGTCCCCAAGGAACAGGCGGGCGCGGCCTCCGCGGTGTCCGAGACGGCGTACGAGCTGGGTGCCGCCCTGGGCATCGCCGCGCTCGGCTCGATCGTGACGGGCGTGTACCGGGGCTTCACCGCACCGGCGGGCACCCCCGGGGCGGCCCACGAGTCACTGGGCGGCGCGGTGGAGGCGGCGACGGCGATGCCGGCGGCTGCGGCCCGGGAGATGTTGACCTCGGCGCGCGAGGCGTTCGTCGACGGACTCTCCGTCGCCGCCGGCCTGGGCGCGGTGGTCCTGCTGGTCACGGCGGTCGCGGCATGGTTCCTGCTGCGGAACGCACGGCTGGAGAACCGGCCCTGAAGGGAAACCGGGGCGGGGGCCGGCCGAGCCGCCGAGCGGGGGGAGGCGGCCGGGTCGAGGAGACGCCCGGCCGCCGGAGGCCTACGCCGCCTTCGCCTTGGTCGCGTACATGTCCACGTACTCCTGCCCGGACAGCCGCATGACCTCGGTCATCACCGAGTCGGTCACCGCCCGCAGCACGTAGCGGTCACGGTCCATGCCCTCGTAGCGGGAGAACTCCATCGCCTCACCGAAGCGGACGGTGACCCGCCCCGGCCGGGGCATCCCGGCACCGCCCGGCTGGAGCTTGTCCGTGCCGATCATCGCGAAGGGGACGACGGGCGCCCCGGTCATCAGCGTCAGCCGGGCGATGCCCGTGCGGCCGCGGTACAGACGGCCGTCGGGCGACCGGGTGCCCTCGGGGTAGATGCCGAAGATCCTGCCCTCCTCCAGCACCCGCCGGCCGGTCGTCAGCGCGGCCACCCCGCCGCGGCCGCCGTCCCGGTCCACCGGGATCATGCCGACGCCGGTGAAGAACCACGCCATCAGCCGCCCCTTGAGGCCCTTGCCGGTGACGTACTCGTCCTTGCCGATGAAGAAGACCTGACGGTCGCACACGAGCGGCAGGATCATCGAGTCGATGAAGGTGAGGTGGTTGCCGGCCAGGATGACGGGACCGTCCCCCGGGATGTGCTCCGCGCCTTCCACACGGGGGCGGAACATCAGGCGCATGATCGGTCCGAGCACTGCCTTGATGAGCGCGAAGCGGGACAACGAGCCCTCCGATGTCAAGGGATAGCGGTATGAGTCTGTGCAGGTGAGGACGATACTCGCGGCGCCCCTGGAACCGCACATCGGGTTCACCGAGGTCTTACGTAGTGTTGACGTACGTTTACCTGAACGGACGCCCCGTCCCCGGTACGTCACACGGACGGACCGGTGTGACGTATCTCGCGGCCGAGGCGGTCCCGGGACGACGCGGACCTTCACGGCCCCCGCTCCACCCGGTACGGCACGTCCGCCCGCACCCGGTACGGCACGCCACCGCCACCCGGTGCGGCCCGTCACCCGGTGCGGCTCGCCGCCCGGCGTGCGCGGCGCGCCGTGACACCGGGCGCGGAAGCGCTCGACGCCGTACGCCGGCGAGCGCCACCGCTGCCCGGGCCGGCCGGTCCCGGCCCGCTCCGGCCGACACCGAGCGGCTACCCCGCCCCGCCGCGCCGAATCCGACGGACCGTCACGACAGCGTCGTGAACCGGCCATCTCCCGTCACTCGCCCGTTCGGGCCGGAGCCTCCCCTCGGTCATGTGGAGGCCCCTACGATCTGCGCGCACGACACGAGCCGACGGCAGGGAGGCCCCATGGGAACGCGCGAGTCGCAGGAGTCGCGGAAGTCGCAGCACGCGCCGGAGTCGAACGACCGGGCGAGCGGAACCGGACGGCGGGCGTTCCTCGGAGCGGCCGCCGTCCTCGGGGCCGGCGGCACGGCGCTCGGCCTGACCGGCACCGCCCGGGCCGCCGGGACCCGGACCGGCGCCGCCGGCGGCGGCAAGGGCCTCAAGAGCCTGCCCGTGCCGACGATCATCGGGCACCGGGGGGCCAGCGGCTACCGGCCCGAGCACACCCTCGGCTCCTACCAGCTCGCCCTCGACCTCGGCGCCGACATCGTCGAGGCCGGCGACCTCGTGCCCACCAAGGACGGCCACCTCGTCTGCCGCCACGAGCCGGAGATCGGCGGCACCACGGACGTCGCCGACCACCCCGAGTTCGCCGACCGCAAGACCACCAAGGTCCTCGACGGCGTCTCCACCACCGGCTGGTTCACCGAGGACTTCACGCTCGCCGAGCTGAAGACCCTGCGCGCGACCGAACGCATCCCGGCCAACCGACCGCACAACACCCTCTACGACGGCCGCTGGGAGATCCCCACCTTCGAGGAGGTCCTCGCCTGGCAGGACGAGCAGACCCGGGAGCGCGGCAAGCAGGTCTGGATCTACCCCGAGCTCAAGCACCCCACCTACTTCCGCAAGCTGGGCCTGGGCCTGGAGGAGCGGGTCGCCGAGCTGCTGCGCCGGGAGGGCAAGGACGACCGGAACGCGCCCGTCGTCCTCCAGTCGTTCGAACCGACCAGCATCCAGCGCCTGAACAAGCTGGTCGACAACCCCCTCGTCGTCCTCCTCTCCACCGCCGCCACCCGCCCCTGGGACTTCGTCGAGACCGGCGACCCGCGCACCGTCGCCGACCTCGTCACCCGCAAGGGCCTGCGCGAGATCGCCGGGTATGCCCAGGGCATCGGCCCGACCCTCGACCTGGTGATCCCGAGGGACGCGAACGGCCGCCTCACCACCCCGACCACCCTGGTGAAGGACGCCCACGCGGCCGGCCTGATCCTGCACCCCTACACCCTGCGCAACGAGAACCCCTTCCTGCCCGCGGAGTTCCGCGAGGGCACCGACGCGGACGCCTACGGCGACGTCTTCGGCGCCTACCGGGCGTACTTCGCCACCGGCATCGACGGCGTCTTCACCGACCAGCCCGACACCGGCCTGCTGGCCCGCGAGGACCACGTCAACGGCTGACCGACCCGTTGGGGTGACGAACCGGCCGCCCGGGCAACCCAGGCCCGGGCGGCCGCGTCGTGCCGCACATGACGCACGACCTGCTCGCCGCCCTGCGCCCGCTGCTCACCGCGGAGGCCTCCGCCGAGGCGCACGCCACCGGAGCCGAGCCCGCCGACCTCGAACAGGCGGTGTGGCTGCGCCTGCTGGAACACCTCGCCACCGACGGACGTCCGCCCCTCGACCCGCACCGCTGGCTGCGCGCCGCCGTCCGCGCCGAGTCCCGCCGCACCCGCCGCACCACCCGCCGGGAACGGCCCTTCGAGACCGATCCCGCCGACGACGGCGACCACGGCCCCGAGCACCTCGCCCTCACCGCCGCCCGCCACCGCGCCCTGCGCGACGCCGTGCGCCGGCTCCCCGGCCGCTGCCCCCGGCTCCTCCAGGCGCTGCTGTCGCCGCGGGACCTCACGTACCGGGAGATCGCGGGGGAGTTGGGTATCTCACAGGGCAGCCTCGGACCGGAACGTTCCAGATGTCTGGGATGTCTGCGGCGTCTGCTCGCACCGGAGGTTGCGGCCCGCGAAGTGCGGGGATAGGAGTGAAGGACCACGAGCGATCAGGTGAGCGGGAGGCGTGCGCACATGGGCATGAGCGTGACCATCTCGGTGGCGACCGAGCAGGATGCCGAGCAGATCTTCAGGTTGCAGTACCTGTGTTTCCAGAGCGAGGCGGCCCTCTACGGCAACTACCGCATCGCCCCCCTCGTCCAGACCCTCGACTCGGTCCGCCAGGAGCTCGCCTCCGACTGCGTGTTCGTGGCGCGGCTGGGCGACGAGGTCGTCGGCTCGGTCCGCGGCTCCCTCACCGAGGACGGCGCCGCCGCCATCGGCAAGCTCTGCGTCCACCCCCGCCTCCAGGGGCACGGCATCGGCGCCCGGCTGCTGCGCGCCGCCGAGTCCGCCCTCGCCGAGGAACGCGGCGCCACGCGGTTCCGCCTCTTCACCGGCCACCGCAGCGAGGGCAACCTCCGCCTCTACCGCCGCGTCGGCTACGAGACGGTCGGCACCTCCCAGGGCGCCGACGGCGTACCGATGATCGTCCTGGAGAAGGCGGCCGGGACGTACGTGGCTACGGCGTGACCGTGCGCGACCTGCGCAGCCAGTACAGCGCCGTCAACGGCAGCAGCACCGGGATGAACACGTACCCCATCCCGTAGTCCGACCACACGGTCGAGTCGGGGAAGGCCGACGGCTCCACCAGCGTCCACGTCCCGACCACCAGCACCCCCGCGAGTTCGGCGGCGCAGCACACCTGCGCCGCCCTCCGCGCCGTCTCCCCGCCCCGCACCAGCGAGTACGTGATGAACCCGTACACGACGCCGGCCAGCGCGGACAGCGAGTACGCCAGCGGCGCCCGGTCGAACTCCGTGGCGATCTGGTACGCCGACCGCGACACGGCCCCGACCACCATCACGCCGTAGAACCACACCAGCACCAGCCCCGGCCCTCCGATGAGCCGCGCGGGCTTCTCCTCCACGGCCGCCATCTCAGCCTCCCCAGATGTCATAGAGCCGCACCTCCAGCACGGCGAGCACCACGCCGCCGGCCGCGACCGTCACCGAACCCCACCGCGTCCGCTCGGCCAGCGACATGAACCCCGCCGCCGGCACGCACGCGAACGCCCCCAGCAGATAGGCCACGAAGATCGTCGTGCCCTGCGCCGGGTCCTCGCCCCGCGCCAGCTGCACGATCCCGATCACCAGCTGCGCCAGCGCCAGGACCGAGACCACGGCCATCCCGATGAAGTGCCAGTCCTTCGTGGGCTGATCACGGTAGGCCGCCCAGCCGCACCAGGCGGCCAGCAGCAGCGCGGCGACACCGGTCACCAGCGTCAGGACATCAAGCATGCAGCGACTTTATTACGGCGTGACCGGCCCCCCGTGGTCGGCCCCGGGCCCCGCCGCCGCGCCGCCCGCGGCCCCGGCGCGAGGACCGTGGCGTTGGCCACAGCCCGCCGGGCCGGCGACCCGGCGCGGCCCCGCTGTGAAAGAGCTGTCAGCCCTGTCCTTCCTGGTCACCGCCGGGAGAGGAGAGCTCCGCGCAGGTCCGGGACGCGTCCGCGGCCGTCCATGATGCGGACGACCGAGCCCTGTCAGGACCGTACGTCTGGTTTACTGATCGCATGACCACGACGAGCAGCCGCACCCTTGCGACCGAGGCGACCCCGACGCCCGGTGCTCGTTGTACCGGTCGAATGTGCGCCTTTTAGAGGGCCCCTGCACCACCCCGGGTTCGCGCCCCGAAGCGAGCCGCCGTGGCACACCGGTACGCCGTGAGCCGT
This sequence comes from Streptomyces sp. NPDC003248, assembly GCF_055563235.1. Lineage (NCBI taxonomy): Bacteria > Bacillati > Actinomycetota > Actinomycetes > Kitasatosporales > Streptomycetaceae > Streptomyces > Streptomyces sp. NPDC003248. The sequence goes on from NZ_JBVHDT010000005.1 coordinate 291,895, forward strand.
ACGCGTCCCGAGCCGCGCCCCGCGCACCAGTTCTCCCCCCGGTTCGATCGCCACCGCGAGGACCGTGCCGCGTCCCTGACCGAATCGCCTCCGTGCCCGGGCACACCCACGCCCGCGCACTCGACAGTGACGGAAAACCAGTGATCACCACATCGGGCCTGACGAAGATTTATCGGGCTGACCGCTCCCGCGGCCGTGAGGTCACCGCCCTCGACGGCGTCGACCTGCACGTCCGCGAAGGCGAGGTCTACGGCGTCATCGGCCAGTCCGGCGCCGGCAAGTCCTCGCTCATCCGCTGCATCAACCTGCTCGAGCGCCCCACCTCCGGGACGGTCACCGTCGACGGACAGGACCTCACCGCCCTCGCCGGCCGCGGACCGCGCGCCGGCCGTGAGCTCCGCCAGGCGCGCAGCCGCATCGGCATGGTCTTCCAGCACTTCAACCTGCTGTCCACGCGGACCGTGCAGGACAACGTCGAGCTGCCGCTGGAGATCCTCGGCAGGTCGGGCCGCGAGCGCTCCCGCAAGGCCCTCGAACTGCTCGACCTGGTCGGTCTCGCCGACAAGGCCAAGGCCTACCCCGCCCAGCTCTCCGGCGGCCAGAAGCAGCGCGTCGGCATCGCCCGCGCCCTGGCCGGCGACCCCAAGGTCCTCCTCTCCGACGAGGCCACCAGCGCCCTCGACCCGGAGACCACCCGCTCGATCCTGACGCTGCTGCGCGACCTGAACCGGCAGCTGGGCCTGACCGTCCTGCTCATCACGCACGAGATGGACGTGGTCAAGAGCATCTGCGACTCGGCCGCGCTCATGGAGCAGGGCCGCGTCGTGGAGTCCGGCACGGTCAGCGAGCTGCTCGCCACGCCCGGCTCGGAGCTCGCCGCCGCGCTCTTCCCGGTGAGCGGCGAGGCCGCCGACGAGGGCCGCACCGTCATCGACGTCACCTTCCACGGCGAGTCCGCGACCCAGCCGGTCATCTCCCAGCTCGCGCGCACCTACAACATCGACATCTCGATCCTGGGCGCCGCCATCGACACCGTCGGCGGCCTCCAGGTCGGCCGGATGCGCATCGAACTGCCGGGCCGCTACGAGGACAACGTCGTACCGGTCGGCTTCCTGCGCGAACGCGGACTCCAGATCGACGTACCGGGCGCTTCGCAGGAGAAGTCCCCGCTGGTGAAGGACGGTGCCAAGTGACCTGGTCCGAGATGCAGCCCCTGCTCGCGCAGGCGTGTTGGGACACCCTCTACATGGTGGGCTGGTCCACTCTCATCGCCGTCGTGGGCGGCCTCCCGCTCGGCGTCCTCCTCGTCCTCACCGACCGTGGCGGCCTGTTGCAGAACGTCGTCGCCAACAAGGTGATCGGGCAGGTCGTGAACATCGCCCGCTCCATGCCGTTCATCATCCTGATGGTCGCCCTGATGGGCTTCACCCGCTCGATCACCGGCACCACCATCGGCCGCGAGGCCGCCATCGTGCCGCTCGCCATCGGCGCCATCCCGTTCTTCGCCCGGCTGGTCGAGACGGCCGTGCGCGAGGTGGACGGCGGTCTCGTCGAAGCCGTCCAGTCGATGGGCGGCAACACCTGGACGATCGTGCGCAAGGTCCTCGTACCGGAGGCCCTGCCCTCGCTGATCGCCAGCACCACCACCACGATCGTCGCCCTCATCGGCTACTCCGCGATGGCCGGCACGGTCGGCGCGGGCGGCCTCGGCGACATCGCCATCCGCTACGGCTACCAGCGCTTCGAGACCGAGCTGATGTGGATCACCGTCGCGATCCTCGCCGTCGTCATCTCGCTCATCCAGTTCGCCGGCGACTACGCGGCCCGCTCCCTGCACCGCCGCGGCGGCCGCTCGGGTCCCGCCCCCAAGCTGCGGCTCCTCAAGGTCAAGGAGCCCGCGGCCGCCGACATCGGCAACGCCGCCTGACCCGTCACCCGGATTCCCCGCACACCCGCAGCGGGGTCGCATCACCCTCAGGAAAGGCACTTTTCGTGCGTAACACCGCCAAGATCACCACCGCCGTCCTCGCCGCCGGAGCCCTCACCCTCGGACTCACCGCCTGCGGCTCGGACAAGGACTCCGCCTCCGACACCAGCGGCCCGCTGATCGTCGCCGCGAGCCCGGTCCCGCACGCCGAGATCCTCGACTACGTCAAGGAGAACCTGGCCGAGAAGGCCGGCCTCGACCTGGAGGTCAAGGAGTTCACCGACTACGTCACGCCGAACACGGCGACCGAGGACGGCTCCGTGGACGCGAACTACTTCCAGAACCAGCCGTACCTCGACGACTTCAACAAGAAGAACGGCACCCACATCGTGCCCGTCGTCACGGTCCACCTGGAGCCGCTCGGCCTCTACTCCAGCACGGTCAAGAGCGTGGACGACCTGAAGAGCGGTGCGACCGTCGCCGTCCCCAACGACACCGTCAACGAGGCACGCGCGCTGAAGCTGCTCGCCGCGAACGGGATCATCACCCTCAAGGACGGCGCGGGCAACGCGGCCACCCCCGCCGACATCACCAAGAACCCCAAGGGCCTCAAGTTCAAGGAGCTGGAGGCGGCCCAGACCCCGCGCTCCCTGGACGACGTGGACGCCGCCGTCATCAACGGCAACTACGCCATCGAGGCCGACCTCAAGCCCGCCGAGGACGCCCTCGTCCTGGAGTCCGCCAAGGACAACCCCTACGGCAACTTCCTCGCCGTCAAGGAGGGCAACGAGGACGACCCGCGCGTCAAGAAGCTCGCCAAGCTCCTGACCTCCGACGAGGTCAAGAAGTTCATCGAGGACAAGTACGCCGGCTCCGTCATCGCCTCCTTCTGAGGCACCGTCACCGCCGCGAGGCCACACCCGGCCGCTTCCGGCCGGCCCCCCCCCGCGCGCTCACGGCGTCCGCGCGCACCCACGGGGTCCGCCCCTTCACAGGGAGTGGACCCCGTGGTGCGTCGCGGTGCTTTCATGCTGCATGCTGGGCAGTTCAGCAGGCCTGACGGTCAAACAGGCCGGGCCCCGACGGTTTCGAAGGTTACGGAGCGGCGCATGACGAGCACCTTCCCCACCATCTCCATCAGCACGGAGCGGTTGGTGCTGCGTCCCCTCGACGAGGACGACGTGCCCGCCCTGGCCGAGATGATGAACGACGAACAGGTCACGGCCTGGACCGCGGTCCCCCAGCCCTTCACCGAGGCCGGAGCCCGCACCTGGATCACCGAGTACGCCCCCGCCGAACGCGCCGCCGGCCGTGGCCTCGACCTCGCCGTCACCGAGTTCCTCACCCAGCGGCTCGTCGGCGTCATCCGGCTCGGAAAGACGAACTGGCACGTCCGCTCCACCGAGCTGTCGTACATCGTCGCCCCCTGGGCGCGCGGCGAGGGCTACGCCTCCGAGGCGGCCCTCGCCACCGCGCAATGGCTGTTCACCGACCAGAAGTTCGAGCGCATCGAGGTGCGCACGGCCGCCGACAACACCGCCTCCCAGCAGGTCGCGCAGAAGATCGGCTGCATCAGCGAGGGCGTCCTGCGCAACGCCTGTATAGCGCGCGCCCGCGCCGAGGACGGCACCTGGAACGAGGTGCGCACCGACTTCATCGTCTGGAGCCTGCTCCCCGAGGACCTGGACGGCGCCGGGGAGCGGCTCTCGGACGACGGCGGCTACACGTCCTACGCCGACTGGAACTGACCTCCGGCCACCCCACCGCCGCCGCCCGGGCCCACCCGACCAGGTACTCTCACGGAGCCCGCCGCCTGCGTAGATTCCCGGGAGACTGACGACGATGGCCGACCGCGTCACGGTGATCGGCTGGGACGGCTCGCCGCTGACCGCCGCGGCCCGCTCCGCGCTGGGTGCCGCCACGCTCGTGGCCGGCGCCGCCCACCACCTGGCGCTGCCCGAAGTGCCGCCCGCCGCCGAACGCATCCGCCTCGGCAGCGTCGCCCTCGCCGCCCGCCGCATCGCCCCCCACCGCGGCACCGCGGTCGTCCTCGCCGACGGCGACCCCGGCTTCTTCGGCGTCGTCCGCACCCTGCGCGCCCCCGAGTTCGGCCTGGAGGTCGAGGTCGTCCCGGCCGTCTCCTCCGTCGCCGCCGCCTTCGCCCGCGCCGGCATGCCCTGGGACGACGCCCAGGTGGTCGTCGCCCACCGGCGCACCCTGCGCCGCGCGGTGAACGTGTGCCGCGCCCACCCCAAGGTCGCCGTCCTCACCTCACCCGGCGCCGGCCCCGCCGAACTGGGCCTGCTCCTGGAGGGCGTCCACCGCACCTTCGTCGTCTGCGAGGAACTCGGCACCGACCGCGAACGGGTCGCCGTCGTCACGTCCGACAAGGCCGCCGACCACACCTGGCGCGACCCCAACGTCGTCATCGTCATCGGCGGGCCCACCGCCCCGGCGGCGGGCGCCGAGGGCGGCTGGATCGCCGGCCGCGACCCGGGCGCCGGCCCGCGCGGCTGGGCCCTGCCCGCCGAAGCCCACGGCGGCGACCTCGGCGAGGGCGAGTCGGAACTGCTCCGCGCGGCGCAACTCGCCCGTCTCGGCCCGCGCGTGGGCGACCTCGTCTGGGACATCGGCTGCGGCAGCGGCGCCTTCGCCACCGACGCCGCACGGGCGGGCGCGGCCGTCATCGCCGTCGACCGCGACCTGGAGGCCTGCGCCCGCACCGACGCCTCCGGGCGCCGCCACGGCGTCCACCTCCAGACCGTCCGCGGCACCGCCCCGCACGTCCTGGAGAACCTGCCCGAACCGGACGTCGTCCGCGTCGGCGGCGGGGGAGCGGCGGTGGTCTCCGCGGTCGCCGACCGCCGTCCGCAGCGCATCGTCACCCACGCCCTCACCCGGGACGCCGCCGAACTCGTCGGCCGCGAGCTGACCCAACACGGCTACCGCGTCGAGTGCGCCCTCCTCCAGTCCGTCGAACTCGACACGCGGGACTGGACGGAGACGGAGCGGAGCGTCGCGTTCCTGCTCAGCGGGGTGCTCCCCGACCGTTCCGCCTGACCCGGTCCACCCTCCCCGTGATCCTGTTGTCGTACCGCGCGCGGTAGGCTGGCCGATCGTCGTACCGCATCCGTTCGCCCGGCGCTTCGTCGGTCAATGTCCGGAAAACGCATCCGTTTTGGGATGCGTGTGATACGGCGAAACCGGAGGGCGCGCAACGTGGCGCAGTCCACAACGGAGCGTCGCGGATCACCTGTCGTGGCGCGACGAGGGCCGGGACAATGCCACTGAATGGCTTTGTCGTCTTTTGCGGGCGGGTCGTTCGTGCCGCTGGGCGCGGACGCTCGTTCTTCACTACGGGGCGGTCGGTGCGCCGTTCCGGGTGAGCTGGTCGTAGGAGCACTAACCGATGGGCGAGGGGTACGCATGACCGACACCGGCCAGGTTCCGGGCGAGGGACTGCCGGAGAACGCAGGCATGGTGGATCAGCCGGGCGCCTCCGCACCCGGCGCGTACACCTACCTCTCCGAGACCACAGCCGAGGACGAGGACCTGTTGCTGCTGCCGGGCGCCCAGAGCGCCTGGGGCAACGAGGTGGCGCCGCCGGCACCGGAGCCGGTGGTCGAGGCCCTGCACGAACCGGGCCCGCACGAGACGGCCGGCCGCGACAGCGGATCGGTCGACCTCAGCGCCGTCCGCCTGCCCGGCCCCACGGTGCCCACGGCCCCCACCACGCCGATCCCGCCGATCACCCCCCGCCGCCCGCTGCACCTGGGCCCGCCCCTCCCCGACACCTCCGCCAGCCCGGTCCGCTCCCTCGCCGACCGCGGCCCCGCCGGAGCGCCGGTACGCCATCCCGCCCCGCCCGTCTCCGGCCCCGAGTACCTCGACGCCCAGCCGCTGCGCGAGACGGCCCCGCAGGGCGCCGTTCCCTGGGGTGCCCAGGCCGCGCCCCAGGCGCCGGTCGTCCCGAGGGCGGCCCCCGCCGAAACGGTTGTCCCGGCGGCCCCGCAGCAGCCCGAGCCGGTGGGCGCGGCCGAGGCGGTCGTGGCCCGCGTGGCCACGCAGGCCGTCGCGGCCACCGGTGTTCCGCAGCAGGAGCACGAGCACGAGCACGGGCACGCCGCCGCGACGCCGCAGCCCGTGGAGGCCGTACACCCCGGTGGGGCCGCGCAGCCCGGCACCGTCGCCGGCGCGCAGGCCGTGACCGGCGGCGCGGTGTCCGCCGAGGCCGCGCCGCACACGCCGGGGGCGGAGTCCGTGCCCGCCCCGGTGCCGGGGACCGCACAGGTGCCCGAGGCCGCCGCCGGCGCCCCGGCGCCGGCCGTGGGAGGGCCCGTGGACGGGCCCCAGGAGCCGCAGGCCGAGCAGGTCCAGCAGGGCGGGTACGCACAGGAGTCCGCCGCCGGTGCCCCCGGGGGTGCGCAGACGCCGGAGCAGACCGGGGCCGAGTCCGTGCCGTCCGGGAGCGTGCCGTCCGGACCTGTGCCGTCCGAGGCCGTGACGGCGGAGGCCGCGCCGGTGGAGCCGGGGCCGGGCCCGTCCGGGCCCGTCCTGGTTCCCGGGGCGGAGACTGCGGGCGCGGGTCTGCCCGCCGATCAGGGCGCGGGCCTGTCCGCCGGTACGGTGGACGGTCCTCAGGCGGCTGCCGCCGAGACGCCCGCTGACGCGGCCCCCACCGCCGAGACGCCCGCCGACGCGGCCCCCGCTGTCCAGGCTGCCGAGGGTCCGGCGGTGTCCCCGCCCGCCCCTGTTGCCCCGGTCGCGGAGGCGCCCGCCGACGCGTCGGCGCCGGCCGCCGAGCCCCCGGTGCCCGCGGCCGACGCGGCAGCCCCGGCCCCCGCCGAGGCGCCCCACGCGGAGGCCCCGGCCGACGCGCAGGCCGACGCCGTCGAGGCGCCCGTACCCGGACCGGCCCCCGAGGCCGTCGCTACCGCCGCAGCCGCCGAAGCTCCCGCCGCGGATGCCGCGGTCCCCGTCCAGGCGGCCACCGCGACGCCCGAGACGGCGGCACCGGCGACCCCGCAGGTCCCGGAACCGGTTGCCCCTGCCGCAGCGCAGGCCGCTCCCGTAGAGCAGGCCGCTCCCGCTGGGCAGGCCGTTGCGGCCGAGCAGCCGGACGCCCCGGCCTCCCCGGCCGCCGCGGAAGCCGGCGTCCCCGCACCCGAGGCGCCCGCCCCCGCAGCCGCCGAGCCCGCCGTCGAGGCGCCGGCCGAACCCGTCGCCGTAGCCGCCGCGCCCGACGCCCACCTCGCGGACGCCTCCGAGGTGCCCGCCGAGGGCACCCCCGCCGAGCCGGCGCCCCAGCAGCAGCCCGCCGAGGCCGGGCAGGCCCCCCAGCAGGAGCCCGTGGCCGAAGCCCACGTGGAGCCCGCACCCGAGCACCACCACGCCGCGGAACCGCAGCCGGAGCACGAGTCCGTACCGCAGCCCGAACCGCAGGCGGCACAGGAGCCGGAGCAGCAGCAGGCCGAGCCGCAAGCGGAACAGCAGCCCGGACAGCCGACGGAGCAGCAGACAGCCCCGCAGGCGGAGCCGGCCGCGCCCGAGACCCCGGCGCCCGACCACGGAGCGGACCCGGCGTCCCGGACCCCGGACGCCGTCGCCGCCCCGGTGACGGCCGAGGCCGCCCCCGCTACCGCTGCCGTCGCGCAGCCCGCCGCGCAGTCCGGGGTGGAGGCACCCGCAGGCGAGCCCGTCCCGGTGGACGGCACGGTGTCCACCGCTGCGGACCTCGCCCCGGCCGCACCGCACGTCATCATGCTGCCGGACGGCCCCCAGGCGGCCGAGCCCGGTGCGGAGACGCTCGCCGCCCCGGCGGCCGGGACCCCCGTCGCCACGGTCCCCGCCCCCCGCGGAGCCGACGCCCCGATCACGGCGGCCGCCGCCCCCGGCACGGAGCCGGGAGCCGAGCCGGGGCCCGAGCCCGACCCGAACGTCGCGCAGGACCCGGAGGACCTGGACACCAGGGCCGCCGACCAGGAGGAGAGCACGGCCCCGGTGGAAGAAGCACCACAGCCCGCCGGCCCCGCCGCGCCCGCGTACGACGACGCCGAGCGCGAGGCCGTCCTGAAGGTCATGCGGGAACGCCGTGACATCCGCAACGGCTTCCGCAGCGACCCCATCCCGCACGAGGTGCTGCTGCGCGTCCTGGAGGCCGCCCACACGGCGCCCTCCGTCGGGCACTCGCAGCCCTGGGACTTCGTCGTCATCCGCTCCGCCGACACCCGGCGCGCGATGCACGAACTGGCGATGCGGCAGCGCGACGCCTACGCGAAGTCGCTGCCCAAGGGCCGGGCGAAGCAGTTCAAGGAACTGAAGATCGAGGCCATCCTCGACACCCCGGTGAACATCGTCGTCACCGCCGACCCCACCCGCGGCGGCCGTCACACCCTGGGCCGCCACACCCAGCCGCAGATGGCCCCGTACTCCTCCGCGCTCGCGGTCGAGAACCTGTGGCTCGCCGCCCGCGCCGAGGGCCTCGGCGTCGGCTGGGTCAGCTTCTTCGACGAGCGCGAGATGGTCCGCGCCCTCGGCCTGCCCGACCACCTCGAAGTGGTCGCCTACCTCTGCGTCGGCTACGTCGACGAGTTCCCGGACGAGCCCGAGCTGATGCAGGCCGGCTGGGCCAAGCGCCGCCCCCTGTCGTGGGTCGTCCACGAGGAGACGTACGGCCGTCGCGCGCTGCCTGGCGAGGACCCGCACGACCTGCTCGCCGAGACCGTCGCCGGCATCCGCCCGCTCGACGCCAAGGCGCTCGGCGAGGCCTGGGAACGGCAGAAGCGCATGACCAAGCCGGCCGGGGCGCTCGGCATGCTGGAGATCATCTCCGCCCAGCTGTCCGGCCTCTCCCGCCAGTGCCCGCCGCCGATCCCGGAGCCCGCGGCCGTGGCGGTCTTCGCGGGCGACCACGGGGTGCACGCCCAGGGCGTCACCCCCTGGCCGCAGGAGGTCACGGCCCAGATGGTCGCCAACTTCCTGGGCGGCGGAGCGGTCTGCAACGCCTTCGCGACCCAGGTGGGCGCCGAGGTCTGCGTGGTGGACGTCGGCGTGGCGGCCGACCTCCCCGCCACCCCCGGCCTGCTGCCCCGCAAGGTCCGCGCGGGCACGTCCGACATGACCACCGGTCCCGCCATGACCCGCGAGGAGGCCAAACAGGCCATCGAGGTGGGCATCGAGACGGCCCGCGACCTGGTCGCGGCCGGCAACAAGGCGCTGCTCACCGGCGAGATGGGCATCGCGAACACCACGGCGTCCGCCGCCCTCATCTCCGTCTTCACGGGCGCCGACCCCGCCGAGGTCACCGGCCGCGGCACCGGCATCAACGACGAGACCCTCGCCCGCAAGACCGAGGTCGTCCGCCGCGCCCTCGAACTCCACCAGCCGGACCCCGCCGACCCCATCGGCGTCCTGGCCGCGATCGGCGGCTTCGAGCACGCCGCGATGGTGGGCCTCCTCCTGGGCGGCGCCTCCCTCCGTACGCCGGTGATCCTGGACGGCGTCAGCGCCGGCGCCGCCGCCCTGGTCGCCCGCGCCATCGCTCCCGAGGTCCTCGCGGCCTGCATCGCGGGCCACCGCAGCGCGGAGCCGGGGCACGTGGCCGCCCTCAACAAGCTGGGCCTGCGCCCCCTGGTCGACCTCGACCTCCGTCTCGGCGAGGGCACCGGCGCCCTCCTGGCCCTCCCCATGGTCCAGAGCACGGCCCGGGCGATGCACGAGGTGGCGACGTTCGACTCGGCCGGAGTGACCGAGAAGTAGCGGTGGTGGGGCAGCAGGTGACCGAGCGGTAGGCGACCCGGGACGGTGGGCGTCGCGCCCGGCGTCGTTCCCGCTCCGGGCCCGTCAGGGCCCGCCCCCGCCCGCGTCCCTGCCCGCACCTCCGGGCGTAACGGCTGGGCGCCTGGGGGCGGGCGGGTGCACGGACCGGGCGCACCGGCTGGGCGCGCGCCTGCCCGGGCGCCCGGCCCGGCCACCGTGCCCAGCCACCGGACACCCGATCCGCCAGAATCCCCCGCAGCTTAAAATCCGCACGTCAGGGCTATCGCACCGCCGCAAGAGGAGCCGCACCTCATGGCCGAACACCCCGCCTACCCCGTAGGCCTCCGCCTCACCGGCCGCCGGGTCGTCGTCCTCGGCGGCGGCCAGGTCGCCCAGCGCCGCCTCCCGGCACTGATCGCGGCGGGCGCGGACATCGTCCTGGTGTCCCCCGCGGCCACCCCGTCCGTCGAGGCCATGGCGGACGCGGGCGAGATCGCGTGGACGCGGCGCCCCTACGCCGAGGGAGACCTCGCCGACGCCTGGTACGCCCTGATCGCCACCAGCGACCCGGAGGCGAACGCCCGTGCCTCGGCCGAGGCGGAGGCGCACCGCGTCTGGTGCGTCCGCTCCGACGACGCCGACGCGGCGACCGCCTGGACCCCGGCCACCGGCACCAGCGAGGGCGTCACGGTCGCCGTCCTCACCACGGACGCCCGCGGCCGCGACCCCCGCCACACCGCCGCCATCCGCGACGCGGTGGTCGAGGGCCTGCGCGACGGCACCCTGGTGGCACCGCACCACCGCACCCGCACCCCCGGCGTGGCCCTGGTCGGCGGCGGCCCCGGCGACCCGGACCTGATCACGGTCCGCGGCCGCCGGCTCCTCGCCGAGGCCGACGTCGTCATCGCCGACCGCCTCGGCCCGCGCGACCTCCTCGCCGAACTCCCGCCGCACGTCGAGGTCATCGACGCGGCGAAGATCCCCTACGGGCGCTACATGGCCCAGGAGGCGATCAACAACGCGCTGATCGAGCACGCCCAGCAGGGCAAGTCCGTCGTCCGGCTCAAGGGCGGCGACCCGTACGTCTTCGGCCGCGGCATGGAGGAACTCCAGGCGCTCGCCGACGCGGGCATCGCCTGCACGGTCGTCCCCGGCATCTCCAGTTCGATCTCGGTGCCGGGCGCGGCCGGCATCCCGGTCACCCACCGCGGCGTCGCCCATGAGTTCACCGTGGTCAGCGGCCACGTCGCCCCCGACGACGAGCGCTCCCTGGTCGACTGGGCGTCACTGGCGAAGCTCACCGGCACCCTCGTGATCCTCATGGGCGTCGACAAGATCGGCCGGATCGCCGAGACGCTGGTGGCGCACGGCAAGCCCGCCGACACCCCCGTGGCGCTCGTCCAGGAGGGCACGACGTCCGCCCAGCGCCGCGTCGACGCCACCCTGGCGACGGTCGCCGAGACGGTCCGTACGCAGGAGGTCAAACCCCCGGCGGTCATCGTCGTCGGCGAGGTCGTCACCGTCGGCCCGCGTACGCCGGCACCCCCGCACACGCCGGCCTGACCGCGGGCGACAGCCCCGTTCCGAGCCGTTCGCACCGCACCCAGGACAAGGCGGTAACACCCCCCGTGGCCGATCTCATCACCATCGAGGACCCCGGCGACCCGCGTCTGCGCGACTACACCGGCCTGACCGACGTCGAGCTGCGCCGGCGGCGCGAGCCCGCCGAGGGCCTGTTCATCGCCGAGGGCGAGAAGGTCATCCGGCGGGCCAAGGAGGCCGGCTACGAGATGCGCTCGATGCTGCTCTCCGCGAAGTGGGTCGACGTCATGCGGGACGTCATCGACGAGCTCCCGGCCCCGGTGTACGCCGTCAGCCCGGAGCTCGCCGAACGGGTCACCGGCTACCACGTCCACCGCGGCGCCCTCGCCTCCATGCAGCGCAAGCCGCTCCCGACGGCCGCCGACCTCCTGCGCACCGCCCGCCGTGTGGTGATCATGGAATCGGTCAACGACCACACCAACATCGGCGCCATCTTCCGCTCGGCCGCCGCCCTCGGCATGGACGCCGTCCTGCTCTCACCGGACTGCGCCGATCCCCTCTACCGGCGCAGTGTGAAGGTCTCCATGGGCGCGGTCTTCTCCGTGCCGTACGCCCGCCTGGACAGCTGGCCCAAGGGCCTGGACTCGGTCCGCGAGGCCGGGTTCACGCTCCTCGCCCTCACCCCGGACGAGAAGGCCCGCAGCCTGGACGAGGCCGCCCCGCACACCATGGACCGGGTCGCCCTCATGCTGGGCGCGGAGGGCGACGGCCTGTCCACCCAGGCCCTGGTCGCCGCCGACGAATGGGTCCGCATCCCCATGTCCCACGGCGTCGACTCGCTCAACGTGGGCGCGGCCGCGGCGGTCGCCTTCTACGCGGTGGCGACCGGCCGCCCGCGGGCATAGGCGCGTCGTCCGGCGAGGCACCGCGCCCGCGAGGCACCGCGCCCGCGAGGCACCGCGCCCGCGAGGCACCGCGCCCGCGAGGCACCGCGCCCGCGAGGCACCGCGCCCGCGAGGCGAGGAACCCGGACCACGGACCACACGCCGGCCCCTCGCCCCCGGCCCGGGGCCTACCCGGCCGACCCGCCTGCGGCCCCCGGCCGCGCAGGTTCCTGCCCCTGCCCCTGATCCACTCCCTGACCTTGCCCTTGCCCCTGTCCCTGCCGCTGGTCCTTCACGACGCCGTCGCCGCCCCCGAGTCCCCGGGCGGGACCCTGGCAGCCCTGGACGACGGCGATGCCGAGCGCGACGAGCAGCGTCACGACGACGAAGACGAACAACCGCTGCCGCAGCAGCCGCGGATTGGCCGGCCGCAGCCCGGTCCCCGTGGAGCGCGGCGCCGTACGGCCCGAGGTGCCGCGGGGCGCCGGCCGGCTGCCGCTGCCGGACCGGGTGCCGCGTGCGGCGCGCGCGGTGCGGCCGGTCGGAGTGGGGCGGGCCCCGGACCGCGACGACGGCGGCACACCGCCGCCCCGCGCGCCGCTCCCGCCCCGGGAGGCGCTCCCGCCCGGCGCGGCGCCACCGCCCCGCGAGGGCGCGCCTCCCCGAGGCGGCACCGCCCCGCGCGAGGACGGCACCCCGCCCCGTGGCACCGGAGTGCCGGGCCGGCGCAGCGTGGGCTGCGGAAAACCGGGATCGGTCAGCCGTCCGGTCGGCCGGTCCGCCTCACTGGCCCGTGGCACGGGCGGCCGGACCTCGGTCATCCCGTGGGCCTCGCGGGCCGCGATCTCCTTCAGCCGGAGCGACAGGTCCAGGGTGCTGGGCCGCTCCTCGGGGTCCTTCGCCAGACAGGCCCGGATCAGCGGGGCCAGGGCATCCGGTACGCCGTGCAGCTGGGGCTCCTCGTGCACCACCCGGTACAGCATGACCTCGGAACTGCCCTGCCCGAAGGGGGAGTCGGCCATCGAGGCGTACGCGAGCGTGGCACCGAGCGAGAAGACGTCGGTCGCCGGGGTGACCGCCGCGCCGCGCACCTGCTCGGGCGCCAGGAAACCGGGCGAGCCGACCGCCGTACCGACGTGGGTCAGCGTCGAGGCCCCCGTCGCCCAGGCGATGCCGAAGTCGATGATCCGCGGCCCCTTGGGGGAGAGCAGGATGTTCGACGGCTTCAGGTCCCGGTGCACGACCCCGGCCTCGTGGACGGCGACGAGCCCCTCGGACAGCGCGGCCCCGATCGCCGCGAGCTCGGCGGCCCCCAGGGGGCCGTCGTCGTTGACCTTGTCGTGGAGTGAGGGGCCGGGCACGTACTGCGTGGCGAACCACGGGCGGTCGGCGTCCAGGTCCGCCGCGACCAGCCGTGCGGTGCACCCGCCCCTGATCCGCCGCGCCGCCGAGACCTCCCGCGCGAACCGCGACCGGAACTCCTGGTCCTCCGCCAGATCGGGCCGGATCACCTTCAGCGCGACCCGCTGCCCCTTCTTGTCGGACCCCAGATAGACGACGCCCATCCCGCCCGCGCCGAGCCGTCGGTGAAGCTTGAACGAGCCGACGACGCGCGGGTCCTCGCGCCTCAGGCGCATCATCGCCATGTTCATCCCCGCTGCCCGGTCCGTGTGACGTGGCACAGCTTACGTTTCCACAGCCGTCCGCGCGCAGAGGCCGCGCCCTCTCGGCCCGGCGGATTGTCAGTGCCCGGTGGGCCACTTGAAGAGTGGTCAGGGGGCTCGCGGCCGGCGGTGCCTTGCCGCCTCCGGCACCTCAACGGCGCTTCACAGAAAGGGGATTGCCCCCATGAAGGGTGACCGGATGGAGAGTGCCGTCGACGCCTGCGGCACGACACGGACGTACGAGGTGGCGGCGAGCAGGGCAGGCCGCAGGGTGGAGACCGCGGTGCGCCGAGGGGTGGTGGAAGTGAGTGACGTCACCCTGAGGGGTCCCCCCGAGAGGACAACTCGGGAAAGCGGCCCGGTACCGGACGGCCCCTCCGGGAAGACCCCGAGACCTGGGCCCCCGTCTCCACCCAGGGGAGTACGTCCCAGGTCACGGCTCATCCTCCGGGAGGCCCGCCAATCGGTACGAGGGCATGACGCCCGCCCTCCGCCACGCGCCTAGATTGGAGGTCAAGCGGCGGGTGCAGCACTCGTCCCCCGAGGTCAGACGCCCGCCGCTGCCGACGACAACCGACACGGTCAGGAGAGGGACCATGGCCTACACGGCACCGCGGACGCTCGTCCGCGGCCAGGAGCGCACCGCGCCCCGCGCCCGCCGCCACCCCCTGGTGGCGACGCTGATGGCCCTTCCTCTGGCGGTCCTGCTCCTCGTCGTCTTCGACGGCTGGGAGACAGTGACCACACAGGCGTCGTCCGTGGGCGTGATGCTGGGGCGCTGAGCGGCGACCCCAGGCCCGGAAGAGCGGTCCGGGCGGGGACATCCACCCATGAAACCCCGTGGGGACGGGGGTGCGGCGGACGGCACAAATGCCGGCGCAGCTGGGGAGCTGCGCCGGCATTGCCCTTTCCCGGCACGCTTGCCACCCGTGCGGTGCCGGTGCCGCGCACCTCGCGCACCTCGCCCGGCGTTCCCGGTACCCGACCGCTCCCTGCCCGCCTGAAGCCGCGGAGGAGACCGTCGTCTCCGTCCCCGCCCCTCGGCGGACTCTCTCCTCCGGCCACGTACCCTCGCCAACGAACCGACGTCGAGCGCCGCCGAGGGAGTCCCATGCCAGCCGTCCCCCTGCTCCCGGCGCTCGCCGCCCGCGCGCGCAGCTCCGCCCATCCGTCCGTCGACGACTGCGCCTGCGGCACCGCCACGCTCGCCGACCGCGCCGACGCCACCGTCGTCCGCCACGCCGGCACCGTCGCCAAGGCCCACGCCCCGGACACGGACGCCGGCGCGCTCGCCCCCCGCCTCGTCACCGCCGCGCGCCTGCCCGACGTCCTCCTCCCGCCGCTCACCCCGACGCCCGCTTCCCTCCACGGCCGGCTGGTCACCTTCTGGCCGTACGGCACCCCGGTGGACGCGGACGACCCGGACGCCGCCCCCTGGGAGGCCGCGGGGACCCTCCTCGCCCGTCTGCACCGGGCGGCCGCGCCCACCCCGCTGCCGCCGATGCGGGGTCCCGCCAAGGCCGCCCGCGCCGTGGCCCGCCTGCGCGCCGCCGGCCCCCACCCGGCCGTGGCCGACGTCCTGCGCGCCTGGGACACCCTGCCCGCCTGGGCCCGCGCCGAGGCACCCATGCCGGACGGCACCACCGTCTGCCACGGCGACCTCCACCTCGGCCAGCTCGTCCGCCACCCGGCCCCCGACGGCCCCTGGTGCCTCATCGACGTCGACGATCTCGGCGTCGGCGTCCCCGCCTGGGACCTCGCACGTCCCGCCGCCTGGTACGCCTGCGGTCTGCTGCCGCCCGAGGAGTGGACCCGCTTCCTGACCGCCTACCGGCAGGCGGGCGGCCCCGCCGTCCCCGCCGACGGCGACCCCTGGCCCGACCTCGACGTCCCGGCCCGCGCCCTCACCGTCCAGAGCGCGGCCCGTGCCCTCACCAAGGCGCTCGCGGGGGGCGGACGGCCGTTGGACGAGGTCGAGCGGGGTCTCGTCGACGCCTGTGCCCGAATGGGCTCCCTCCCTCCTCAGTTGGCGCCGAACTCCGCCAAGTAGGGTGCAACCGACCGCGGCCGGACAGAGTCTGTCCCGGCGATAGGCGAAGCAGGACCGACCGGCGAGGAGTTGAGCCGAACCATGCAGTGTCCGAAGTGTCACGCTCCGATGCACACCTACAACCGCAACGGCGTCCAGATCGAGCAGTGCAGCAACTGCCGCGGGATCTTCCTCGACTACGGCGAACTGGAGGCGCTGACCCGTCTGGAGTCGCAGTGGTCGCAGCCGGCCCCGCCGCCCCCGGCCGCCCCGCAGGCCTACCCGCCGGCCGCCCCGCCCGCCCCGGCCTGGGGCGCCCCGCACGGCGGCCACGGTGGGCACTACGGTCACCACCGCAACAAGAGCTTCGGACACATGCTCTTCTCCAGCTGAGCACGGCGGGCCACCCGGCCCGCCCCCTCCGCGGCACTTGCGGCGCGCGTGGTGCTCGGAGCACTTGCAGCAGCTGCGCACGGAGAAGCCCCCGGCCGTGGGAACGGCCGGGGGCTCCGGTGTGTGGACGATACTGGGATTGAACCAGTGACCTCTTCCGTGTCAGGG
The DNA here is from genome assembly GCF_055563235.1 of Streptomyces sp. NPDC003248. Lineage (NCBI taxonomy): Bacteria > Bacillati > Actinomycetota > Actinomycetes > Kitasatosporales > Streptomycetaceae > Streptomyces > Streptomyces sp. NPDC003248. The sequence continues at coordinate 308,260 of NZ_JBVHDT010000005.1, forward strand.
AAGCGCTCTCCCGCTGAGCTAATCGTCCTCGGGACCACGACCCGCGGGCCGTGGGTGCTGCGTGCGCGATACTGGGATTGAACCAGTGACCTCTTCCGTGTCAGGGAAGCGCTCTCCCGCTGAGCTAATCGCGCGGGGATCCGAAGATCCAGTGGACGATACTGGGATTGAACCAGTGACCTCTTCCGTGTCAGGGAAGCGCTCTCCCGCTGAGCTAATCGTCCTTGGAGGTGGAGACGGGATTTGAACCCGTGTAGACGGCTTTGCAGGCCGTTGCCTCGCCTCTCGGCCACTCCACCAGGAGTGCAGGGGTTCGGGAAGATCCCCTCGTTCCTTCGAGCGGACGACGAGGCTCGAACTCGCGACCTCAACCTTGGCAAGGTTGCGCTCTACCAACTGAGCTACGTCCGCCTGTCGTTTCGGTCCGCTTCCGCGTCCCGGCGACGTGTTGAACTCTAGCGGATTCCTCGGCCAGTACAAAAACGCGTTTGTGCAGCGTGCTGCGCTGCGTCTCCCCAGGTACCGGCCACAGCGCCTGCTCAGGCCCCCCTCGGGACGTGCCCGGGCCGCCGCCGGGACGCCCGCCCTAGACTCGACAGCGTGCTCGACCTCCCTCCTCTCGCCCGCTTCGGCGACCGCGTCGCCACCGGGCTCCTCGACGTCACCGACGATCCCGCGGCCCTCGACTCCGAGGGGTTCTGGGCCGTCTGCGCGGACTTCGAGGGGCGTCTGCTCTGCGCGCGCTTCGCGGACGTACGGGTCGAGCCGGTGCCCGCGCCCGTGCCGGGGGAGTGGCGGGGACCCGCGGCGGACGGCTGGACGTCGTCCCTGGACCGCGCCGCGTACACGGCCGGCGTGCGCCGCATACGGCAGCACATCGCGGCCGGCGAGGTCTACCAGGCCAACCTCTGCCGCGTCCTCTCCGCGCCGGTGGCACCCGACGCCGACGTGGACGCCCTGACCGCCCTGCTGGCCCGCGGCAACCCGGCGCCGTACGCGGGAACGATCCGTCTGCCCGGGCACGGCGTCGAGATCGCCACCGCGTCGCCCGAGCTGTTCCTGCGCCGGGACGGGCGGGCCGTGGAGTCGGGGCCGATCAAGGGCACCGGGCGGACCGAGGCGGACCTCCTCGACAAGGACCACGCCGAGAACGTGATGATCGTGGACCTGGTCCGCAACGACATCGGCCGCGTCAGCCTCACCGGCAGCGTCACCGTCCCCGACCTGTGCGTGGTCGAGAAGCACCCCGGTCTCGTCCACCTCGTGTCGACCGTCCGCGGCGAGCTGCGCGACGGCGCGGGCTGGCCGGAGCTGCTGGACGCCGCGTTCCCGCCCGGCTCCGTCACCGGCGCCCCCAAGTCCAGCGCCCTGCGGATCATCGACGCGCTCGAGACCGCGCCCCGCGGCCCGTACTGCGGTGGCATCGGCTGGGTCGACGCCGACCGCGCCACCGCCGAGCTGGCCGTCGGCATCCGTACCTTCTGGATCGACCGCGCGGAAGGAGTCCTGCGCTTCGGCACCGGCGCCGGCATCACCTGGGGGTCCGACCCCGAGGCGGAATGGCGGGAGACCGAGCTGAAGGCGGCCCGGCTGCTCGGGGTAGCGTCGGGGACGTACGAGGTGGATGGAAGGACCCTGACGTGAAGATATGGCTCGACGGCGGGCTGCGGGACAGCGAGTCCGCGCGCGTCTCCGTCTTCGACCACGGCCTGACCGTGGGCGACGGCATCTTCGAGACCGTGAAGGCGGTGGACGGCCGGCCGTTCGCGCTGACCCGCCACCTCGACCGGCTGACCCGCTCCGCGCGCGGCCTCGGGCTGCCCGACCCCGACCACGACGAGGTCCGCCGCGCCTGCGCCGCGGTCCTCGAGGCCAACCCGATGCCGCTGGGACGGCTGCGCATCACCTACACCGGCGGCCACGGCCCGCTCGGCTCCGACCGGGGCGAGCACGGCCCGACCCTGGTCGTCGCCCTCGGCGAGACCAGCCGCCGGCCCGACTCCACGGCCGTGATCACCGTCCCCTGGACCCGCAACGAACGCGGCGCGCTCACCGGCCTGAAGACCACCTCGTACGCCGAGAACGTCGTCGCGCTGGCCCGGGCGCACCAAGAGGGCGCCTCCGAGGCCCTGTTCGGCAACACGGCCGACCGCCTCTGCGAGGGCACCGGATCGAACGTCTTCGTCGTCCTGGACGGTGAGATCCACACCCCGCCGCTCGCCTCCGGCTGCCTCGCGGGCATCACCCGGGCGCTCACCGTCGAGTGGACCGGCGCCAAGGAGACCGATCTGCCCCTGGAGGTGCTCCAGCGGGCCGAGGAGGTCTTCCTGACCTCCACCCTGCGGGACGTCCAGGCCGTGCACCGCGTCGACGGCCGCGAACTGCCGGGCGCGGCGGGCCCGGTGACCGCCAAGGCGATGCGCGTCTTCGAGGAACGGGCGGGCGACGACCTCGACCCGTGACGGGCGGCGGGGCCGGGCGGCCACCGGCACGCGCCCGTGGCCGGTGCTTCCACGGAGGCTTCCGTGCCCGGCGGTCGTCGGGGCCGTCCGTACAGGTGGTCGTACGGGCCGTCCGTGCCCGGCCGTGCCCCGGGGCCGTCCGTGCCAGGCCGTTTCAGGGGGCCGTCCGTCCGGGGCGTTCGCGCGGAGGCGTCCCCCCGGGGTTCGTGCGCGTCCATCGCGTCCGCGTATATTCGGCTGACCCGGGGCGCGACAGTGGGTAGAACACCCGTGATGACGACGACCCTGCGGCCGACCGAGCCGCTCCAGCACGGTGCGGACGGGGCACTGTCCCGCCACTACCAGGTGTGCGTGAACAGCCGTCCCGTCGGAGCGATCCACCTCTCGACGTCCGTGTCCTTCGGCCCCCGTGTCGCCCGGATCGCGGATCTGCGCATCGAGGAACCGGACCGCGGGCGCGGCCGGGCCACGGTGGCCGCGCTCGCCGCGGAGGAGGTGGCCCGGAGCTGGGGGTGCGCCCGGATCGAGACCAGGGTGCCCGCCCACGCCGAGGCCGCACTGCGGCTGGCATCCGCGCTCGGCTACGTCCAGCGCAACCGGGGCATGGAGAAGCCCCTCGGCACGGCCGTGCCCGAGCTGCCCGCCGGCAGCCGGGCCAGGCCCATGACGGAGCCCGAGTTCGAGCGGTGGTACGAACGGGCCGTCCCCGGCTACGCCCAGGTCTGGCTCGACCAGGGCGTGCCCGAGGACGAGGCGTTCGCCAAGTCGCTACGGGACCACGAGGTGCTGCTGCCGCGGCGCCTGGCGACGGAGGACACGCTGTTCAGCGTCCTGGAGCACGAACACACCCCGGTCGGCAGCCTGTGGGTGTCGTTCCGCGGGGACAAGGCCTACGTCTACGACGTCGAGACCGCCGAGCCCTTCCGGGGCCGTGGCCACGGCCGGACCCTGATGCTGCTGGCGGAGGCCCAGGCGGCCGCCGCCGGCACACACGTGATCGGCCTCAACGTCTTCGCCGGCAACACCCCCGCCGAGCGGCTCTACGCCTCACTCGGCTACGTCCCGGTGAGCTACTCGCTGCACAAGCACCTGCTCTGAGACCGGCCCGGTCCCTCCCGCCCCGCGCGTCACCCCTGGTCAGGCCCGGTTTTCTGCCCGGAGGGTCAACCCTGTCGAGCCCGGCCCCGCCCGGTGGACCAGCCCTGTCGGCACCCGGTCGCGCCCGGTGGGTCAGCCCTGTCCGGTCAGCAGTCGGTCGGCGATCTCCTCGATCCTCGCGCGCAGTCCCTCCTGGCTCTTGCCACCGTCGAGGCGCTCACCGCCGATGACATACGTCGGGGTGCCGGTGACTCCGATCGCCTTGCCCTCGGCCTGGTCCGCGTCCACGATCAGGATGTGCCGGCCGTCGATGAGCGCGGTGTCGAACTCCTCGGCGTCCAGGCCCAGTTCCCGGGCGACCTCGACCAGGAAGGGTTCTCCCCCGCGGGTCAGCTCCTCGACCCGGCCCAGTACCGCCTCGACGTACGCCCAGCCCTTGCCCTGCTCCACGGCTTCCTCGGCGGCCTGCGCGGCGGCGAAGGCGTGCTGGTGCTTCTCCAGCGGGAAATGCCGCAGCCGCACCTCCAAGCGGTCCCCGTAGCGCTCGCGCAGGGCGTGGAGGTCGTCGAGGGCGCGGTGGCAGTCCGGGCACTGCAGTTCGCACCAGACGTCGAGGACGACCGCGGAGGGTCGGGCGGCCGCGGGCGCCGGGGCGGAGGCGGGGGAGGAGTCACTCATGGCATCAGTCTCCCAGCCCACGCCACGCCACCCCAATCCGGACCGGACCCCCGCTTGCGCCGTCCTGATCCGGACCGGCCTCCCGCTTGCGCCGCCCCGATCCGGACCGGGCTCCCGCTTGTGCCGCTCTGATTAGGACGGGGCCCCGCTTGTGCCGCTCAGATTGGGACGGGACCCCGCTTGCGCCGCTCTGACTAGGACGGGGCCCGCTTGCGCCGCCGCGTCCGGGCTCTCGCCTGCGCCGCCCCACCCGGACCAGGCCCTCGCCCTGCGCCCCCCTTGAGGCTGCTGCGACCGTGGGCCGGGCCCTGAGGCCGCGGGGCGGGCCGAGCCGCACCGCTCTCCCCGACCGGGACGCCGACCCGCACGCTGCGCGGCGCCGACCCGCGGAGGGGCCGGGACCTTCGGAGAAGCCGAGGCCCGCGGAGGAGCCGACCCCGAGATGTCCCTGATGTCCGCTCGGATCCATGGCCCGGGGACACCCCGCAGGTGCAGGATGGGAGGGGCGAAGCGCTGACGTACCGCGGCGCCGAGCCGTCCCTGCCCGAGTGCGTCACCGTCGCCTGGAGGACCGGATGATTGCCGAGACCGTCTGTTCCGCCGTCGCCGCGGCCGGCCTGGGCATCGCCGCGATCACGGCCTACCGCAAGCGCTTCCTGAAGGCCGCCCGGATCGCGGCCTACGCACTCGTCCCGCTCGGCCTCGTGATGACCGGTGCCGTCGAGTGGGTCGCGGACACCGCCTTCAGTCCCGTGGCCTGGGCCGGCTTCGGTGTGCTCGGCCTGGCCTGGGCGCTCTTCGCGACCACCCGGGCCGTGGAGCGCCGCCGCGGAGGCGGTACCCGCAAGGAGCGCAAGGCGGCGGCGCGGACCGCACAGCCCGATGCCGTGGCCCCCGGAGTCTCCGCGCCCTCCCTGGGACAGGGCTCCCGCCCGGCGTCCCGTCCCGGGGCCACGCCCAGGGAGACCGCGGCGGACGACTTCAGCGACATCGAGGCCATCCTGAAGAAGCACGGCATATGAGGCGGTGGCGTACCGGGTGAATGGGTGCCGCCCCGGCGGCACCGCCGGCACCGGCTGTGCCGACCGCACCGGCTCGTACGCCGCCTGGCATCGGCACCCCGCGCGGGAGACGGCCCGGGTCCTGCCCGGCGTCTGCGGGAGGCGGCCCGGACGGCCCCGCCCGGTGTGCGAGAAGCGATCCGGCGCAGGTCGGCACAGCATTCGCATCTGAAGCGACACAGTCGAGCCACACCCGCGCGAAAATGATCACGGCCGGAAGTCGACCTTACTAAAACGGCGAACACCCGCTCAATCCGGGCGTGTTGATCGCGTAGCCGGTGCCGCCTGCGTCATCATCGCCCGCGAGATGCTGGACACGACACAGAGCGATGCCGCGCCACCTCAGGACGAGCCGCGCGGGTGCCTCTTCGCCCTTTCCCAGCCACCGCTGATGATCTTCCTTGCGGTGATCGGGAGTCTGCTGCTCATGGCTGCGCTGCACGACCTGCTGCTGCTGTGAGCCGTACCCGCGGTACCCGGCGCCACCCGCCGGGGCCGCGTCGGCATCGGGGCCCCGGCGCGATCCGCCCGACGGCCCGGCGACCGGATCGGCCGACCAGGGGAGACGGCGATCGACGGTCCCCGACCCGGGAGCGGTCCGGCGGCTGCTCAGCCCGCGGCCTCCTTCCGGCGTGCGCGGTACGCGGCCACGTGCAGGCGGTTGCCGCAGGTGCGGCTGTCGCAGTACCGGCGGGAGCGGTTGCGGGAGAGGTCGATGAAGGCACGCCGGCAGTCCGGGGCCTCGCAGCGCCGGAGCCGTTCCTGTTCACCGGCCACCACGAAGAAGGCCAGCGCCATCCCGCAGTCGGCCGCCAGGTGATCGGCGATCGACGCACCCGGCGCGAAGTAGTGCACATGCCAGTCGTAGCCGTCGTGATCGGTGAGCTGGGGTGTGGTGCCGGCGGCGGCCACCAGCTCGTTGATCAGTGTGGCGGCGGCGCGGGCGTCGGGCGCCGCGAAGATGCCCGCGAACCGTGCTCGGATCTTGCGCACCGCGGAGAGGTCGAAGCCGGAGAGCACACCGACGTCACTGATCTCGTGTTTTCGTACGAAGTCCGCGAGGGCGGCGACGTCCGGCAACCCGTCCTGCGCGGTGTCGTCCTCCGGTGCGGTGTTGACCAGATCCACCACGGCATCGAGTGCACACCGGGTGTCGTGGGTGATCAGCACGTTTCGCTCCCTGGCCTGGGGGTCGGGCGGACGCCCGCCGATGCTGGCCGATGGTAGCCGCACCGGGCCGCCGAGCCACGGCCCGTCGACACCGTGGACACGCACCGACGTGCCGGCGCCGCACCACGGTGACCCGTGGCGCGGCGCCGGCATGTGCCCTATGCGGTTGTCCTGGCCCGAGCCGTCTCCCCGAGTGGACGGCGCCGGGCGGCTCAGTGGGAGCTTCGCCCTAGCTTTCCGCCAGGATGTGCGACAGCTCCTGATCGAGGTCGAAGTGGCGGTGCTCCGTGCCCGGGGGCACAGCCGCGTCCGTCCGCTTCAGGAAGGATTCCAGGGCCCGCGCCGGGGCCTCGAGCAGAGCCTCGCCCTCAGGAGAGCTCAGGGCGATGCACACGACGCCCTGACCGTGGCTGCGCGACGGCCAGACACGGACGTCGCCGGTGCCCGTGGGCCGGTGCAGGCCCTCCGCGAGGAGGTCGCGGGCGAACACCCACTCGACGGTCTCCTCGGCTCCGGTGTGGAAGGTGGCGTGCACGGCGTAGGGGTCGGCCGTGTCGTACCGCAGGCCTGCGGGGACAGGCAGGGAGGACTCGCTCGACACAACGAGGCGCAGGTGCAGCTCGCAGCTGACCGTGGTGTTCATAAGCGCCAGGGCCTTTCGCTCAGTGTGCGCTCGGGGATTCGCACGTCGGCGAAATCGACATGCCACCTACGGTGCCGTTGTAAACCCCTCTGAGTGTTTTGCGTGCCTTTATGTAACCCTTCCGGCCGAGAGATCGTTCGGGGAGTACCACCATTACGGTGACCGGAATCTCTCGGGTAGGGTTGGCCTGTATGAATACGGGGAGTGACGAGCCGGGCGAGGTAGCCATGGCGGCGGAGGACGCGAGGACCGGCGGGGCGGAGCAGGGGCAGGAGCAGGCGCTCGGCTCCCGGGCGCCGGAATTCGTCAAGGCCCGCCGCGTCCTGCACCTGAGCTGGCAGGTCGGGATCTTCATCGTCGGGTTGGCGGTCGTGGTGGCCGGCATCATCATGCTGCCGCTGCCCGGACCCGGCTGGATCGTGATCTTCGGCGGCATGGCGATCTGGGCGACCGAGTTCGTCTGGGCGCAGTTGGTCCTGCGCTGGACCAAGCGCAAGGTGACCGAGGCGGCGCAGCGTGCGCTCGACCCGAAGGTGCGGCGGCGCAACATCATCCTGACCTCGATCGGTCTCCTGATCATCGCGGTGATCGTCGGTATCTACGTGTGGAAGTTCGGCTTCGAGATGCCCTGGAACATCGAGGACCAGTGATCCGGGGCAGGGCGCACGGACCGGCAGGCCGGTCACAGGCACCCCCTGACATGGGGTAATGTTCTTCCTGCGCCCGGGCGATTAGCTCAGTGGGAGAGCGCTTCGTTCACACCGAAGAGGTCACTGGTTCGAACCCAGTATCGCCCACCCGGCACGGCGGCCCGTCTGCGACAGAGCAGACGGGCCGCCGTCGTATACCCATCACGCCCCGGCGTGCCATCCGGCGCTTCCCCCCGGCGTGCCATCGGGCGCTTCCCCCCGGCGTGCCATCGGGCGCTTCCCCCCGGCGTGCCATCGGGCGCCTTCCCCGCGTGCCATCGGGCGCCTCCCCCGGCGCGCTGTCGCAGGCCGGCTCCGTCCGCCGTCAGCGGCGCGTTAACCCGCCGGAGGGCTCGTGCCGGGCCGCCTGGGCCTGGCACGGCACCTCGGACCGGAGGACGCCGCTGAAACAGGCTGTCGGGAGGGCCCGAGAGGGCACAGGGCCCTGCAAGGGCATTCCTCTCCGGTCGGGGTGGCGGGCTGAGCCGTCGTGGTCCATCCTTGCCGCTCGGGCACACGCCGTCACCCTGGCGGTGGCCGTCATCTCGACACAGGGTGCTGCCCCGGCACAGTCGGCCGGCGCGCCTCCCGTGCGGGGGCGCCGAGGGTCGGAAGGGCCGTGCATGCGGTGGCGGCAGGGGAGGACAGGTGGAGGCAAAGGGGAGCCGGGTGGCCGGACGCGCCGGACGCGCGGTGGAGGCAAAAGGAAGCCGGATGGCCGGACCCGCGGTGGAGACAAAGGGAAGCCAGGTGGCCGGACGCGCGATGGCCGTCAAGGCGACCCGGGTGGTTCGGCGCGCGGTCGCGGTAGGGGGAGGCCGACTGACTGGCTGCGTCCCCGATCCGGGGTGCTCGCCCCGATGCGCCCCCCACCTCCTTCCGATCTCCCGGCACCTTTCCCGTATATCCCTCCCCGTGCGTCACGTGTCCCTCCCTGTGCGTCACGCCTGCGCGACCTGTGCCGTGCCGCCGCCAAGCTCGCTGAACCTTTCAGTTCGGACTGCCGCCCATCGCCCGGTCGCCTCGACCCCCCGCTTCCCTCCCTGCCCCGCCGTCGGCGAATTCCAGCCGCTCCCACACCCCCGCCAGCCCCCCGCCCGCCGTCCGAGGAGCCGAACGTCCGCCTCCCACCTGCGCCTTCTCTCCGGCGCTGACGAAATGTCAGCCACCTGCCCGGCCGTCGACCCGCGCCCGCCCGTCAAGAAATTCCTGTCCGAATCATTGACGCTCTCCCGACCCCCTCGTACCTTGTGCCAGCAAGCGCTTTCTTGAAACGATTCATGCAAGCGGCAACGACGCTGCGGGGAGGCCGGCTGTGGGAGCCAGCAGGAATGTTGACAGGCGAACGATCCTGAAGGTGGCCGGGGCATCAGCGGCCACCCTGGGGCTGGCCGCTACCACGGGATGCGGAGGCGACAGCGGTTCCGGGGACGGGACGGTGACGCTCCGTTACGCATGGTGGGGTGGCGAGCCGCGCGCCATCGCCATCAAGAAGACGATCGCACTCTTCGAGAAGAAGTACCCGAAGATCAAGATCAAGCCCGAATTCACCGACTACGAGGCGTTCTGGGAGAAGTTCCAGACCCAGGCCTCCGGCGGGAATCCGCCGGATGTTTTCCAGAACGCGGTCGGTTTCCTGCGCAAGTACGACAAGCGCGGTGTTCTGCTGGACCTCAAGACGCAGGCGGACGCGGGCAATCTGAGCCTGGAGAACTTCCGCAACGGAGTTCTGGCGAACGGTCAGGTCGACGGCAAGCAGATCGGCATACCCGTCGGCGCCAACACCATGTCGCTCGTCATCGACCTCAACGCCTTCAAGAAGGCGGGCGTCGAGGCGAAGTTCGGCTGGACCTGGGACGAGTACTTCGACGCGCTCCAGACCATTCAGGACAAGGCCAAGATCGCCGGCGACACCGGCTACTTCAGCATCATGTACCTGTACGACCTCTACCTGCGCCAGAACGGCAAGGCCTTCTTCACCGACTCCGACCTCGGCTTCACCCAGGACGACCTGACGCAGTGGTGGGAGGACGGCTACAAGCGCGTGAAGTCCGGGCTCGTCGCCGATCCGAAGAAGATCGAGCAGGCCAAGCCCAAGTCCGGTCTGTCGGCGGGCCTCGCCGCGTCCGAGTTCACCTGGGACAACTTCTCCATCCGCTACGAGGGCGAGGGCGAGTCGGACTACGGGCTCGCGCCGATCCCCACCACGGACGGCAAGAACACCGGCCAGTACCTCGGCTCGCTGATGCTCAGCGCCTTCTCCGGGACCAAGCACCCCAAGGAGGTCGCGCAGTTCATCGACTTCATGGTGCACGACCCCGAGGTCGGCAAGATCATGGGCTACGACCGCGGCATCCTCGCCACGACCGAGCAGTACGAGGCGTTCACCCCCACCGACGACAACAACAAGGGCGTCAAGGCGTACGAGGAGGAGGTCGCCGCGGCCGGTGTGCTCGGGAAGATCACCCCGCACCCGTCCGGCGCCGATGTCGTCGAGGCGGCCTTCCTGCGCATCGGCGGTGAGGTCGCCCAGGGCAAGACGAAGCCCGCCGACGCCGCCAAGACGCTGTTCGCCGAGGCCAAGGCCGCGTTCGCGGGCTGAGGGGACGTACCACCATGACGCTCGTCAAGGAAGCGCCCGCGCGCTCGGCCGGGAAGCGGTCCGCCGCTCCCGTCGCCGGGCGCCGCGGGCGGCGCCGCGAGAACCTCGCCGGTTATCTCTTCATGTCGCCGTGGATCGCGGGGTTCCTGCTGCTCACGGCGGGGCCGATGATCGCGTCGCTGTACTACGCGTTCACCAGCTACAACCTGTTCACGCCGCCCCAGTGGGTGGGGCTGGACAACTTCACGACGATGTTCCAGGACCCGCGCTGGCAGAAGTCGGTGCAGGTCACGCTGAAGTACGTCGTCGTGGCCACGCCGCTGAAGCTCCTGCTCGCGCTCGGCGTCGCGCTGCTGCTCGCGCAGAAGCGGCGAGGACAGGGCCTGTACCGGGCCGCGTTCTACATGCCCTCGCTCATCGGCGCCAGCGTCTCCGTGGGTTTCGTGTGGCGGGCGCTGTTCTCGGACGACGCGGTCGTGGACCGTACGCAGAAGATCTTCGGTCTCGACGTGGGTGGCTGGATCGGCAACCCGGACTACGTCCTCTACGCCCTGGTGGCCCTGAGCATCTGGCAGTTCGGCGCGCCGATGGTCATCTTCCTGGCCGGCCTCAAGCAGGTCCCGCGGGAGCTGTACGAGGCCGCCGAGATGGACGGGGCCGGCCCCTTCCGCAGGTTCTGGAACGTCACGCTGCCGATGATTTCCCCGGTGCTGTTCTTCAACGTGCTGCTGGAGTCGATCCACGCGTTCCAGGTGTTCGGCTCCGCGTACGTCGTCTCCGACACCCGGTGCGGGCCCGCCGACGCCACGCTCGTCTACACCTGCTACCTCTACCAGAAGGGCTTCAAGGAGGCCCAGATGGGCTTCGCCTCGGCGATGGCCTGGACGCTGGTGGTCGCGGTGGCGCTCGTCACGGCGGTCCTGTTCTGGTCGCAGAAGAAGTGGGTGCACTACGAGGAGGCCGCCAAGTGACCACTGCCACCAGCCCTGTGGCGCGCACCGCGAGCGAGCGGCGGCGCACCGGATCGATCGCCTGGCACGTCGGCGCGCTCGCCGTCCTCGCGGTCGTCCTGTACCCGGTCGTCTGGGTGGTCGGTGCCTCGTTCAAGCCGAGCAAGGACATCATCGCCAGCCTCGACCTGCTGCCCACCAAGCCGGTCTGGGCCAACTTCTCCGGACTCTCCGACGGCATCTCCGGCATCTCCATCAGCAGCTTCTTCGTGAACTCGCTGATGTACGCCGTCCTCGCCGTCGTCGGTGTCGTGGTGTCCAGCTCGCTGACCGCGTACGCCTTCGCCAAGATCCGGTTCGCCGGGCGGAACCTGCTGTTCACGCTGATGATCGGCACGCTGCTGCTGCCGTACCACGTGCTGCTCATCCCGCAGTACGTGATGTTCCGCAACCTGGAACTCGTCGACACGCTGGTGCCGCTCGTCGCGGGCAAGTTCCTGGCCACGGAGGCGTTCTTCGTCTTCCTGATGGTGCAGTTCATGCGCGGGCTGCCGCGTGAGCTGGACGAGGCCGCCAAGCTCGACGGCTGCGGGCACCTGAGGACCTACTGGTCCATCGTGCTGCCCCTGTGCCGCCCCGCCATCATCACCAGCGCCATCTTCACCTTCATCAACGCGTGGAACGACTTCATGGGGCCGTTGATCTACCTCAACACCCCCGAGAAGTACACGGTCTCGCTCGGCCTGATGATGTTCCGCGACCAGGAGGGCATCTCCAACTACGGCAGCATGATCGCGATGTCGCTGGTGGCGCTGGTGCCGGTCATCGCCTTCTTCATGGCCTTCCAGCGCTACCTCATCGACGGTATGGCGACGTCCGGACTGAAGGGCTGAGACGGTCACCATGGCGCAGACACGCGTGAAGGCACGCAAGGAGTCCGTGTTCGGCGAGCGCTTCGCGCTCTTCGCCGAGTCCCTGCTCACCGGCGTGTGGATCGCCGTGGCCTGTCTCGGGGTCGTCACCTACCCCGCGGCCTTCGCCGCCGGCGCGCGGCATCTGCGGCGACGGGCCCGTCACGAGGGCGGCGGCTGGCGGGACTTCGTCGCGGACTTCCGGGCGGCCGTGCGCGCGGGGTGGGTCGTCGGGCTCACCGGCTGGGTGGCGGCGGCCGCGGTCTGGATCGACGTACAGGCCGCGCGCGCCGGGCTCCCCGGCGGGCCGCTCGTCGGGGCCGTGGGCCTGTTCGCCCTGATCGGGTGCGTGGTCGCCGGGATGCGCGCGGCCGCGGTGTGGACGCCGGGTGACTCCTGGCGCCCGCTGCTCGCCCAGGCCGGCCGCCGTACCGTGCTCGACCCTGCCGGATCCTTTCTGCTCACCGCCGGGCTCGCCGTGGTCGCCCTGTCCGGCATGTTCGTCGCGCCGCTGGCGGTCCCCGTCCTGGGGGCCGTCGCGGCGGCGGCCGTCGCCGTCGAGGAGCGCTACCGGCGCCGCTGACGGGCGGTGCCCCCTTGTCGGTCCGGCGCCCCGGGCGCCGTACCTCTCTCTGTCATGCCCCTGACCACCCCCCTGCACCCGCACGGAAGGAAAGGCTGCATCCCATGTCTCCCATCCCCCGCAGGTCCCTCCTCAAGGCGGCAGCCGTCGCCGGCGCCGCCGCCCAGTTCAGCTGGGCCCTGGGAGCGAAGGACGCGCAGGCCGCGCCGATAGCCGCGGCCGCCGACGACGACCCGGTGACCCTGGACTGGCTGGAGGACGGCGGCCTCGGCGCCGCCCCCGGCTCCACCCTCGGCGTGCCCTGGCCGATGGGCACCTACCAGGAGGACCAGACCTTCGCGCTGACGGACGCCGACGGCAAGGACGTGCCCGTACAGTCCTGGCCGATCGCCTACTGGCCGGACGGGTCCCTGAAGTGGACCGCCCACGCCGTCAGCTCCGGCACCGGCAAGCTCACCCTCGCCGCCGGCACACCGGCCGCCCCCGACAACAAGGTCACCGTCGACAAGAGCGGCGGCACCGTCGACGTCTCCACCGGCGTCATCACCGCGAAGATCGGCAAGGACGGCGCCACCCTCATCAAGTCGGTCAAGCGCGGCTCCACCGAGATCGCCAAGAACGGCCGCCTGGTCCTGATCCGCCAGCCCGAGATCGAGGACGAGGACCAGGGCAGCGTCAAGACCGAGCGCTTCGACGGCGCCATCTCCGACGTCACCGTCGAGCAGGAGGGCCCGGTCCGCGCGGTCGTCCGCATCGACGGCAAGCACCGCAAGGGCAGCCGCAGCTGGCTGCCGTTCTCCATCCGCCTGTACTTCTACGCCGGCGCCGACTCCTTCCGCATGGTGCACACCATCACCTTCGACGGCACGCAGGAGCCCGGAAAGGCCAGCGGCGACTTCATCCGCGGCCTCGGCGTCCGCTTCACCGTCCCGATGCGCGACGAGTCCTACGACCGGCACATCCGCATCGGCGGCGAGGGCACCGGCCTGCTCCGCGAGGCCGTCAAGGGCATCACCGGCCTGCGCCGCGACCCGGGCGCGGCCGTCCAGGCGGCCCAGTACGCGGGCGAGAAGCTGCCCGACCCCTCCACCTGGGACCAGCGGGTCACCACCCGCCTCCAGTACATCCCCGAGTGGGGCGACTACACCCTCTCCCAGCTCTCCGCCGACGGCTTCACCCTGCGCAAGCGCACCAAGAAGGGCTACGGCTGGATCGGCGCCGGCGGCGGCAAGCGGGCCTCCGGGTTCGGGTACGTCGGCGGCGTGAGCGGCGGCCTCTCCTTCGGCCTCAGGGACTTCTGGGAGAAGTTCCCCGCCCAGCTCGACATCCGCGACGCCCACACCGACGAGGCCGAGGTCACCCTCTGGCTCTGGTCGCCCGAGGCGCAGCCCATGGACCTGCGCTTCTACCACGACGGCATGGGCCAGGACACCTACGCCGAGCAGCTCGAAGGCCTCAACATCACCTACGAGGACTACGAGCCCGGCTTCGGCACCCCCTACGGCATCGCCCGGACCTCCGAACTCCTCTTCTGGGCCAACGAGGCCACCCCGACCCCGGAGAAGCTCGCCGAGCAGGTCGAGGCCGTCCGCGTCCTGCCCCAGCTCGCCGCCCCGCCCAAGCAGCTCATCAAGGCCAAGGTCTTCGGCCCCGGCCTCTACTCCGAGCCCGACCGCTCCACCCCCGCCAAGGCCAAGATCGAGGACCACCTCGACTTCCTCTTCACCTACTACAAGGACCAGGTGGAGCAGCGCCGCTGGTACGGCTTCTGGGACTACGGCGACATCATGCACACCTACGACACCGTCCGGCACCAGTGGCGGTACGACATCGGCGGCTACGCCTGGGACAACTCCGAGCTGTCGCCGGACCTCTGGCTCTGGTTCGCCTACCTGCGCTCCGGCCGCGCGGACATCTTCCGCTTCGCCGAGGCGATGACCCGGCACACCGGCGAGGTCGACGTCTACCACATCGGCCAGTGGGCGGGCCTGGGCACCCGGCACGGCGTCCAGCACTACGCCGACAGCGCCAAGCAGCAGCGCATCGCCAACACCACCTACCGCCGCTACTACTACTTCCTCACCGCCGACGAACGCGTCGGCGACCTCATGCACGCCAACGTCGACTCCGACGAGACCTTCCTCGTCCTCGACCCGCAGCGCAAGGTGCGCACCGACACCTACACCCCCGACCGGCACGCCCTGTCGATCGGCTTCGGCACCGACTGGAGCGGTCTGGTGTCGGCCTGGCTGACGGAGTGGGAGCGCAAGGGCCCCAAGTGGGAGAAGGCCAAGGCGCGCGTGCTGTCGACGATGGAGGGCATCGCCGCCCAGCCGAACGGCTTCGTGCAGGGCAGCGGCCTGTACGACCTCGACACCGGCCAGTTCGCCGTCGCCACGACGCCGGTCGTCGGCGTCTCCCACCTCTCCGCCGTCTTCGGCCTCAACGAGCTGTGCGCCGAACTCATCCACCTCGTCGACATACCGAAGTTCAACGAGGCCTACTACGACTACTGCCGCTACTTCAACGCCAGCAAGACCGAACAGGCGGCACGCTACGGCTCCAACTTCGGCACCCTGCTGCTCTTCCAGGGCCACTCGCGCCTCGACGCGTACGCGGCCGTGCAGACCGGGGACGAGAAGCTCGCCGCACGCGCCTGGGACAAGTTCTACAACTCCGACGGCTACAAGGAGTCCGCGCCCTGGCAGACGGAGGCACTCAGCGGCCCCGTCACCCTGGTGCCGGGCAGCGAGGCGGCCTGGGTGTCCACCAACGACACCGCGCTGTACGGCCTCGCCGCCATCGAGAACCTGGCACTGCTCGGCGACAAGATGCCGTCGTAGCCGGCCGGGGGCGAAGGGGGTGATCCGCGTCGGCCGGATCACCCCCCGGGCCTGTCGACCGGATCACGCCGCGGACGGCAGGGCCGTTAGTCCATCCTCCCCAGCACCTCCCGCACCCGCCGCGCGTCGCGCAACCGCTGCTCGTAGGTGGCACCCACCGCGAGCAGCAGCAGACCGGCGAGTGCGGGAGGCACCCACCGCGGGACGAGACCGACGACCTGGGCGAGGTACGGGGCCAGCTCGTGCAGCGCGTCCAGGGCCAGCACCGAGGCGCCCAGCGCCAGGGGCGCCTGGAGCCGGTGCCGGGCGCCCAGCAGCGTGACCAGCAGCGCCGCGGCCCCCAGCAGCAGCGGACGGGTCCACTGCGGGTCGCCCCAGGCCGCGGCGAGGCCCGGCAGGAACGTGGCCGCGAGCCCGGGGCCGTACGCCGTCCAGGACGAGGTCTCCGGCACGCGGCGCCGGCGCCAGGCACCCACGGCCAGCGCCGGGACGGTCACGGGCAGCGTGTACGCCTCCGGCGCGGAGACCTCCCAGGCGGCCAGGCGGACCCAGGCGGCCAGCAGGAAGAGGACAGCGGCCGCGAAGCCGGCGGGCCGGCGGCCGGCGCGGACCGCCGAGGCGCCCGTGATCACACCGCACAGGGACAGCACCAGCGCCAGCATCGGCGGATCGGTCACCGCGAGACCCACCGCGAGCACCCCGGCGGCCGCGCCCGTCACCTCGACCGGCACGGTCGCCGGGGACCCTCCGAGCCGGGCGGCGAACAGGGCCGCGGCCGCGGCGACCGCGAGGACCGGCAGCGCGGTGTGCGCCGCCGGCCACTGCGCCGCCGCGCCCGCCGCGCAGGCCAGCGCGGTGGCGTAGCCGAGCGCGGCCGGGGCCGTGACCGGGGTGAGCCGAGGCCGCGCCGACACCGTCACGAACAGCGCCGTCAGCGCCGGCAGCACGGTCAGGGTCGCGCTCTGCGTCGCCAGGGACAGCAGCGCGACGGTGACCGAGGTGGCCAGGGAGAGGGCCGCGGCGGTCCACGGGGTGGGCAGGAAGGCCGCTGCCGCGGTGAGGACGCCGAGCGCCAGCAGCGTGGCGACGTAGGGCAGTTCGCAGACCGCAGGGAGGGCCGTGCACGCCGCCCACGCCAGGAACAGCGCCCCGGTACGGGCCCGGGGACGCCAGGTGTCGTGCCGGACGGCCAGGGCGAGGCCGCCCGCGACGGCCACCAGGACGAGCAGCGCCTGTACCGGGTGCGGCGGCCACGGGGTGTGGACGGTCACCGCGTCGCGGGCGTCCGCGGGCGCGCCCGACCAGGGGTGCTCCAGCCGGCCGAGCGGGCCCAGCAGCACCACCGCGACCAGGGGCAGCGCCCACAGCAGCGCGAGGGCCTGCACCGCGGCACCGGCCCGGGCGAGGCCGACCCGCAGCGGCTCGGCGAGCCGGTGCGGTACCGCCGCGAACAGGACGAGGCCGCAGGCGAGGTGGGCGGGGACCGCCCAGCCGGCGGGCAGCGCCGCCCGCAGCGCCCCGCCGCCCGCGGCCACCAGCAGCAGACCGCCCGCGGACGCCGCGGCACCCGCCGGGCCCGGACCCGGCAGCCGCAGGGCGGCGCCCAGCGCGACGGCCGCCGCGAGGACGAGCAGCGCCGTCGCACGGGCGGCGGCGCCCGGACCGGCGGCCGTCCAGGACAGCCATCCGGCCGCCAGGACGCCCCCACCGCCCAGCGCGCAGGCGCCGACGGCGGCGGTGACCCGCGCCGACCGGACGGTCACCCGGAGCGCGACGGCCGTGTCGAGCCCGGCCGTCACCAGCAGCGCCGCCGCGACGGCGTCCAGGTCGGCACCCACCGCGAACACGCCCAGCGGCAGCGGGAGTTGGGCGGCGGCCAGCGCCGAGGGCAACGGCAGCCGCAGGGCGGGCAGCCCGTGGCCGTACGCCGCCCAGAGCGCCGCCAGCAGCGCCGCCGCGACCGCCGCGTACCCGGTGCCGTCGGTGCCGGTGAGCGCCGCCCCGCGCAGCGCGTAGGCGTCCAGCGCCGTGAGCGCCAGCCCGAGGCCCGCCACCGACTCCGCGGTCGAGCGCAGCCCGCGCCGCAGCAGGAACACCGGCGCGGCGAGCACGGCCACCGTCACCGTGCCCAGCACCACGGCCCGCCCGGCGATCCCCAGATGCCCCCAGCTCACCAGGGTGAACGCGATCGCCGCGACCGTCAGCAGGGTCCCGCCGAGCAGCAGCAGGACGTTCTGGACGCGCGGGGCGCTCGCCTCGGGACGCGCCGCGGGCCGGGGCGGCGGTCCCACCGGCGGCCGGCCGTTCCGCAGAGCGGCGACCACCTGGCCGCGGCGCGTCAGCAACCACGCCCGACGGGCGTCCAGTTGCCGCAGTTCGGCGTCGATGAGCCACAGCTCCTCGGCCGGGGGCGGAAAATGCGTCATGGAACGGAGTGTGGTCCGCGTCACCCCCGACGGCATGAGCGCGGCTACTCAGGGCGTACTCAGATCCCGGACCGGCGGCGGGCACACTCGGCCCATGGACTGGACGCACTACCGCTTCCGCAGCCTGTGGCGCCTGCCCGCGCCGCCCGCCGCCGTCTACGCCGCCCTGGAACGCCCCGAGGACTACCCCCGCTGGTGGCCGCAGGTCCGCGAGGTGACCCGGCTCGACGACACCACCGGCGTCATCACGATCCGCTCGTTCCTGCCGTACGCCATGACCTTCACCGCGCGCGAGGTGCGGCACGATCCCGGGGCCGGGGTGCTGGAGGTCGCCCTGTCCGGGGACATCGAGGGCTGGGCGCGCTGGACGGTGACCGCGGCGGGAACCGGCGCGCTCGCCCGCTACGACCAGGTCGTCGACGTCGACAAGCCGTTGCTCAGGCGGTTCGCCGTGCCCGGACGGCCGGTCTTCCGCGCCAACCACCGGCTGATGATGCGCGCCGGCCGGCGCGGACTCGCGGCCTACCTGCAAGCGGTTTGAACGAAGCCCGCGGGGACCTGTATTGTTCACTCCGTTCCCGGGCGATTAGCTCAGTGGGAGAGCGCTTCGTTCACACCGAAGAGGTCACTGGTTCGAACCCAGTATCGCCCACCGGGAAAGAGCCGGTCCGCATCGAGCGGACCGGCTCTTCCGTGTGTGCCGCGGGGCCGGATACGCTTCCGATCTTCACGGGGCAGGGGAGGCGCCCGTGGCGGGAGGGGACCTTCACTTGAGCACTGCGCAGGCCGGCAGACCGTGGGCGGTCGAGAACCTCACCCGGGCGCGGAGGGTCGTCGCCCCGTTCAAGATCTTCTTTCTCGTGCTGCTGCTCGGCGGGCTCGTCGCGCTCTTCCGGGTCACCGGCAACGTGGAGCGCGTCACCGCGATGTGGGTGGGCGCCGAGATCGCCGCCGACGGCAGCATCCGCGTCACCGAGGTCATCGACTACGACTTCGGATACCCCGACACCACCCGGCACGGCATCTACCGGGACCTGCCGGACCTGCCCTACGACGAGGACACGGCCGGGATCGTCGTCACCATGGACGGCGCCCGGGTCCCGTGGGAACTCACCGTCGGGGACGACTACCAGGAGCCGGACGGCAGGATCGAGGCCGCCCCCAGGATCAAGGTGGGCGACCCCGACCGCTCCGTCACCGGCGTGCACCGGTACCGCATCCAGTACACGCTCACGGAGGTCGTCAGGAGCGGCGAGCTCGCCTGGGACGCGGTCGGTACGGGATGGCGGGTCGACCGCCGCGACGTGGAGATCCAGGTCGTGGCCCCGTACGACCTCACCGGCACCCGCTGCGTGCGGGGCACCGACGGTTCCGAGGGCGCCTGCACCGTCCGCAGGACCGGGCCCGGCCGGCTCGCCGCCGACCTCGGCACGCTTCAGGGACACGAGGGCGTCACCCTCTCCACCTCCCGCGGGCAGAAGCTGACCGGCGCGAAGCCCGCACTGCCCGAGCCGCCCTCCGGGAAGGCCGCCGGAGAAACCCTGGAACACCCGCTGTGGGTGGCCCTGTCGGCCTTCGGCTCCACGCTGGCCTGCGCCGCCGTGACCATCTGGCTGCTGCGCCTCCTCGGCCGCGACCGGATCGTGGAAGAAGGGCCCGACGGGACGCCCGGCCGGACGCGGCGCGTCGGCCTCGACCGGCTAGCCGCCTCGCTCCCGCCGTCCCCCGTGCCCCCCGAGGGACTGACCCCGGCCCAGGGCGGGATCCTGCTCGCCGAACAGGTCGCGCCCGAACACCAGGCGGCCTGGCTGCTCGGCGCGGCCGCCGACGGGCACATCACGTTCGAGGGCGACGACCGGTACCCCACCCTCAAGCGCCGCGAGGGGGGCGACGCCCCGGCGGACCCGGTCGCCGACGTGGTCTTCGACACCATGTTCGCCGGGCGGGACACGGTCACCCTCGGCCTGGCCGACGCGCGCTTCAGATCCGCCTGGGAGACGCTCGCCGACCGGCTGACGCGGTGGCAGACCGACAGCGGCCTGTGGGACGCGGCCGCCGCGCGCCGTGCCCGCGTCGGACGGCACATCGGTACCGCCGCCACCCTGACCGGCTTCGCCACGGCGGCTCTCGGGGCCTGGCTGGGCGGCGGCCGGTACCCGGCCGGTACGCCCGTGCTCGCCGCGGGCCTGACCGCCGTCGGCGTCGGCTTCGCGCTGCGGCTGCGTGCCTGGGAGTTGCAGACCCGCACTCCGCGCGGCGCCGCCCTCTGGCTCCGGACGGAGGCGTTCCGGCGCCACCTCCTCGACCCGCCCCCGCACCGGGACCGCGAACCCCTCGACGAGGAACGGGTGGAGCTGTACACGGCCTGGTCCGTGTCCCTCCAGGCGGAGCACCCCTGGCAGCAGGCCGTCGCCGACTCGACGGCCGTCCCCCGGCGGGGCGCGACCGTCACGTCCCGGATCGGCCCCGCCCTCGCCATCGGCCTGGTCGCCGCCGCCGTGAGCTCCAGCACGGCCCCGTCCTCCGGAGGCGGAGGCGGCGGCGGAGGCGGTGGCGGCGGTGGCGGGGGTGTCGGTGGCGGCGACGGCGGCGGTGGCGGAGGGTCGTGGTGACCGACCTGCCGGTGACCTGCCCGCAGCCACAGTCGCAGCCGCAACCGCAGCCGCAGGGGACGCCGTAGGGGCTCCTACGCCGCCGCCGGCAGCACCGGGCGCAGCGGCCACGACGTGTCGACCGTCTCCGGTGAGCCGTTGCGCGCGAACCACGCCTGGAGGCCGCGCGCCTGCGCCGCGTGCCAGGTCGTCTGCAACGCGTGCAGTTCGCCGGGCGACAGGCGCTCCAGCCGGGCCGCGAAGCGCCGGCCCAGCGCCCGCACCACCTCCAGCGCGGCCACCGCGTCCGCCGCGGCGTCGTGCGCGTCGGCCAGCGCCACGCCGTAGTGCTCACACAGGTCGACGAGCGTGCGGCGGCCCTTGCGGTAGCGGTCCAGGTGCTTGTCCAGCACCCTCGGGTCCAGCACCCGGAGAGGCGCCGGCTCCAGCCAGTGACCCAGCGACGAGGCGCGGTGCCGGCGCAGCTCGCGGTCGAGCAGCGTCAGGTCGAACGGCGCGTTCATCACCACCAACGGCCGTGCCGCCGCAGCCTGTTCGGCGAGCAGCTCGGCTATCTCGTACATCACCGGCGACGGCCAGCGGCCGTTGCGGTGCAGATGGTCCTCCGTCAGCCCGTGCACCGCCGTCGCCTCGGCGGGCACCGGCACGCCCGGGTTCACCAGCCAGCGGGTCACCCGCGGCCGGAGGCCCGGCCCGTCCTGGACGACGAGCGCGGCCGACACGATCCGGTCGGTCTCGACGTCCACCCCTGTCGTCTCCGTGTCGAACGCCGCCAAAGGGCCCTCGTACCAGTTCGTCATACCTGCACAACCCCTCGTTCAGCCACGGCAGCTGACGTCCCGTCTTCTGCCTGTTTGGTGATACCCGGGCTGTTTGCGCCGTACGCCGGGAGGACACAACAGGAGTACGGGTCCCCGCAGTTCAGGGGCTCGACGCGGAATCCACTCGACCCCCGGCACGGGATCGGGGCTGCCTGGAAGGCTGTTGGCCATGGTGATAGCGCAGCCCGAGCGGGGCGGGCTGCTGCCCGAACGGACGGAACCCCAGCGCGGCACACTCGCCACCACCGCCTGCATGGAGACCTTGCAGGTGGGCTACCTCCACGCGGTCGCGGCGGCGGCCGGCTGCTCGCTGTCCCAGCCCTTTCCGGACAACGGCATCGACTGGCACGTCAGCCACAGCGCGCCCGGCCACACCGTCGACGACGAGGTGACCATCAAGGTGCAGCTGAAGGCGACGTACCAGATCCCGCCGAACCCGCCCGGCCGGTCCTTCTCCTTCACGCTCGACAACGACCACCTGAGGAAACTCGCCCGCACCCCGGTGTCGGTGCACAAGATCCTCGTCGTGATGATCGTCCCCCGGTCCCGCGACCAGTGGCTGCGGGCCGGCCACGACCGGCTCGACCTCAGGCACTGCTGCTACTGGGTCAACCTCGCCGGCCACCCGGTCACCGGCCGGACCCGGACCACCGTGCGGATCCCCACCTCGCGCGTCTTCGACGACCGGGCCCTGTGCGAGATCATGACGCGGGTCGGGACGGGAGGCAGACCATGACGCACCGCCCGTCCGACGAACCCCTGCGGCCGGTACGGCCCCATCCCGCCGAGCCCGCCTGGCACCGTCCCCCCGAGCCCGCCGACGTCGACCCGGCCGTCCTCGGCGCCCTGCTCCACCGGCACGGCTGGCAGCGCCGCGGCGGCGCCGCCGGACGCTACGGCCGCTGGACCCCGCCCGGACCGGGCGGCGCCGCCACCAGCCTGCTGGTGCCCGAGAGCCGCGCCTTCCCCGACAGCGACGACCTGCTCGGCGAGGCGCTCCAGGCGCTGGCGCGCAGCCAGGCGCCCGCCGCGCGGGAGGTGCTGGTCGCCCTCGCCGTCCCCAGCGACGAGGTCCACTGGTGGCGCGACGTCCCGGCCGGGCCCGCGGCCGTCGGCGCCGCCTCCTGGGCCGTCGAGGAGCAGCTGCGCGGCGCCGCCCGGCAGCTGCTCCTCGCCGCGGCGCTCGCCACCCGCGCACGGGCCGGCTACCACGGCGCCCGGCACCGGCGCACGGCCGCCGCGGTGCTGGAGACCGTCCTCGTCGGCTCCGCGGACGGCGGCCGCCGGCTGACCGCGTTCACGCCGGTGGCCGGGGCCCGCCCCCTCGCCGTACGCCTCCACCATGCGCTGTACGCCGTCCGCGAGGCCATCGACTACCAGCGCGCCACCGGCGGCATGGACGCCTTCGACGGGGCCGTCGAGGCGGGCGCCAGCCGGGAGCTCACCGAGGCGCTGATCGCCCTCGTCCGGGGCACCGAGGGCGCCCGGATCGCCGTCGCCTGGGCGCCCGCCGCCGGAGTGCCCGAGGGCTGCGCCGCCACCGCCGAGCCCGTGGAGTTCTCGCCCGGCGACCTGACCGCCCTGCGCGCGGCCGGCGCCCGCTACCTGCGCGAGGAGCCCTCGGTGCCCGTGCGCATCACCGGAGCGGTGGTCCGGCTGCGCAGGTCGGGGCCGCGCGGCGAGGGCAGCGTACGGCTGCGGGTGCTCGCCGGTGCCGAGGTGCCGCACGTCCGGCTCACCCTCGACGAGGACGACTACCGCATCGCGGTCCAGGCCCACCTGGTCGGACTGCCGGTGCGGGTGCAGGGGCGGCTGGAGAGCCGGGGCGGTTTCCGCAGGCTGACGGCCGCGCGCGGAGTGGTCCCCGTGCAGGTGGACGAGTCCGAGCGGGACCGGCTGATGAAGTCGCTGCACGAGAATCTGGACTGCTTCGAGGAGGCCTGCGGAGGGGACTGATTTCGCGGTCGGCGGGTGCGGGTCGGTACGATCCCCTATTGCGCGCGCTCCCGGTATGGCGCCGCACCCCACCTGCAGTCAGGAGAGACCGGTGTCAGACGTCCGTGTGATCATCCAACGCGATTCCGAGCGGGAAGAGCGCGTGGTGACGACGGGCACTACGGCCGCCGACCTCTTCGCCGGCGAGCGCTCGATCGTCGCCGCGCGGGTGGGCGGTGAGCTCAAGGACCTCGCTCACGAGCTCCGGGACGGCGAGACCGTGGAGGGTGTCGAGATCTCCTCCGAGGACGGCCTCAACATCCTGCGCCACTCCACCGCGCACGTCATGGCCCAGGCCGTGCAGGAGCTCTTCCCCGAGGCCAAGCTGGGTATCGGCCCGCCCGTCAAGGACGGCTTCTACTACGACTTCGACGTCGAGAAGCCGTTCCACCCCGATGACCTCAAGGCCATCGAGAAGAAGATGCAGGAGATCCAGAAGCGCGGGCAGAAGTTCGCCCGCCGGGTCGTCACGGACGAGGAGGCCCGCGAGGAGCTGGCCGGTGAGCCGTACAAGCTGGAGCTGATCGGCCTCAAGGGCTCCGCGTCCTCCGACGACGGCGCGGACGTCGAGGTCGGCGCCGGCGAGCTGACGATCTACGACAACCTGGACGCCAAGACCGGCGAGCTGTGCTGGAAGGACCTCTGCCGCGGTCCCCACCTGCCCTCCACCCGGCTCATCCCGGCGTTCAAGCTGATGCGCAACGCGGCCGCCTACTGGCGCGGCAGCGAGAAGAACCCGATGCTCCAGCGCATCTACGGCACCGCCTGGCCGTCCAAGGACGAGCTGAAGGCGTACCTGGACTTCCTCGCCGAGGCCGAGAAGCGCGACCACCGCAAGCTGGGCAGCGAGCTCGACCTGTTCTCCATCCCGGAGCAGATCGGCTCCGGCCTCGCGGTCTTCCACCCCAAGGGCGGCATCGTCCGGCGGGTCATGGAGGACTACTCGCGGCGCCGCCACGAGGAGGAGGGCTACGAGTTCGTCTACACCCCGCACGCGACGAAGGGGAAGCTCTTCGAGACCTCGGGCCACCTGGACTGGTACGCCGACGGCATGTACCCGCCCATGCAGCTCGACGAGGGCGTGGACTACTACCTCAAGCCCATGAACTGCCCGATGCACAACCTGATCTTCGACGCGCGCGGCCGCTCCTACCGTGAACTCCCGCTGCGCCTCTTCGAGTTCGGGACCGTGTACCGGTACGAGAAGTCGGGCGTCGTGCACGGCCTGACCCGTGCCCGCGGCTTCACCCAGGACGACGCGCACATCTACTGCACCCGCGAGCAGATGTCGGAGGAGCTCGACAAGACGCTCACCTTCGTCCTCGGCCTGCTGCGCGACTACGGTCTGACCGACTTCTACCTGGAGCTGTCGACCAAGGACCCGGAGAAGTTCGTCGGCTCCGACGAGGTCTGGGAGGAGGCGACCGAGACCCTGCGCCAGGTCGCCGAGAAGCAGGGCCTGCCGCTCGTGCCCGACCCGGGCGGCGCCGCCTTCTACGGCCCGAAGATCTCCGTCCAGACCAAGGACGCCATCGGCCGCACCTGGCAGATGTCGACCATCCAGCTCGACTTCAACCTGCCGGAGCGCTTCGACCTGGAGTACACCGGCCCCGACGGCTCGAAGCAGCGCCCGGTGATGATCCACCGTGCCCTCTTCGGCTCCATCGAGCGGTTCTTCGCGGTGCTCCTGGAGCACTACGCGGGCGCCTTCCCGGCGTGGCTGGCGCCGGTCCAGGCGATCGGCATCCCGATCGGCGACGGGCACGTGGAGTACCTGGAGAAGTTCGCCGCCGCCGCGAAGAAGCAGGGGCTGCGCGTCGAGGTCGACTCCTCCTCCGACCGGATGCAGAAGAAGATCCGCAACGCCCAGAAGCAGAAGGTGCCCTTCATGGTCATCGCGGGCGACGAGGACATGTCGAACGGTTCGGTGTCCTTCCGCTACCGCGACGGCTCGCAGGAGAACGGCATCCCGTTCGACGAGGCCATCGCCAAGATCGCGAAGGTCGTCGAGGAGCGGGCCCAGGTCTGATCCCCCGGTGCGCGGGCCCTCGGAGAGCTCAGTCCTCCGAGGGCCCGCCGCCGTTCCGGCGGTCGCTCTCCAGCGAGAACACCTGGAGCAGCCACGACGAGAACGAGCCCGTCACGGCGCCCAGCAGCGCCAGCCCGCACGCCATCAGGCCGACGGCGATCACCCGGCCCCGGGCCGTGACCGGGACGACATCGCCGTAGCCGACCGTGGTCAGCGTCGCGCACGCCCACCACAGCGCGTCCCCGAAGGTGTGCATCTGGGTGCCCGGCACCCCCCGTTCCTCGTCGTAGACGGCGAGCGAGCACGCGAAGCCGAGCAGGACCGTCGTCACCCCGGCGTAGGCGATCACGCGCGCGTAGAGCGACAGCCGGGGTTCACCGTGCCGGCGCTGGACGGCCTCGTACACCTTGACCACCCGCAGCGGACGCAGCAGGGGCAGCAGGACGACCACGGTGTCCAGCTTGTGCGCGGGGACGAACCGCGGCCCCTGCCCGCTCAGCCGCCAGCGCACCCCGTAGTCGACCACGAACATCAGCCAGGCGAGGTACATCACCGCCGCGCACAGGTCCCGCCATGCGCCCGGCAGCCCCTGGGCGAGGACCTGGATCGCGTACATGATGAGGAACACCAGTGAGGCGACGGCCAGAGGTAGCTCGGTGCGCCGCTCCCAGCGGGCCTGACGGCCGACTTCGTCCATCGGCCCAGCTTGGCCCGCGCAGGTCGCGCCGCAACCCCGGCGACACGTCGCGAACGGGCGAAGCCATATGCTGCCTTGCATGACGAGTGAGCCGGAGCAGCAGATCGGAGTGGGGACGCAGGACGCGTTCCAGCGCCTGTGGACGCCCCACCGGATGGCCTACATCCAGGGCGAGAACAAGCCGACCGGCCCGGGGGCCGACGACGGCTGCCCCTTCTGCTCGATCCCGGCGAAATCCGACGAGGACGGGCTGATCGTCCGGCGGGGTGAGCACGTGTACGCGGTGCTGAACCTGTACCCGTACAACGGCGGCCACCTCATGACCGTCCCCTACCGGCACGTCGCCGACTACACCGACCTGACCGGGCCGGAGACCGCCGAGCTCGGCGAGCTGACCAAGCAGGCGATGACCGCGCTGCGCACCGCGTCCGGCGCGCAGGGCTTCAACATCGGCATGAACCAGGGCTCGGTGGCGGGCGCCGGCATCGCGGCGCACCTGCACCAGCACATCGTGCCCCGCTGGGGCGGCGACACGAACTTCATGCCGGTCGTGGGGCACACCCGGGTGCTGCCGCAGCTGCTGGCGGACACCCGGAAGATGCTGGCGGAGGCGTGGCCGACGGCTTCCTAGGTGCCGTCCCGGACGGCGTCGTCCCGGACGGCTCGGGACGGGTGAGCCAGGACTCGGCCACGGGATCGTGAACAGGGGAGGGCCTTCCGGGGCGCCGTGGATCGTGACGTCCACAGGAACCGAAAGGCCCTCGGGGCCCACCGTGCACACCCCTGACCGGGACCGGCCGGTCGCGTCCGGTCCCGGTCCGGTCCCGGTCAGGTCCGGCCACGGGAGGCTACGCGTCGTAGGTGTCGGCCTTCTTCGGGGAGGCCTCCTGCACCGCCCCGCTGAGCGCCGACGCGCGCGAGCTGAACTTGTCGGTGTCCACGTCGTGCTCCTTGAGCACCCTGAGCGCGGCCCGGTGCACCGCGCGCAGCACCGGCGTGGCGGTGCGCAGCGCGTCGTCCGCCATGAAGCGGTGGCTCCAGGGCTGGTCGGCCCAGGCGTGGCGCAGACCGAAGGGCTCGGGCAGGCCGATCGAGCCGCCGAGCCACTTCAACAGCGGCGGGTACCAGCTGATCGTGGCGCGGGCGGCCAGCCGCACCACCTCGTCGGGGGTGACGAGCGGAAGCTTGACCGTCCGGGTCTCCCAGAAGCGGACGGTCTTGGCCACCTGCTTGGTGGGCGCCGCGGGCTTGGTGCTGAACAGCCCGTTGACCGGGCCCAGGGCGTGTCCGGTGACCTCGATGCGCAGGGTCTCCTTCAGCACGGTCACCGTGATCATCATGGTGAGGATCAGGTTGCCGTTCCACAGGTGGGGCCACTGGACACCCAGGTAGTGCCGGTCGCCGCTGTCGAACTGCTGGTTGTTGCAGATGTCCTCGACGGCCTTCGGCTTGACCTGGTAGGCCTCGACGTCGGTGCCCTCGGGCCTGGACACCGCCTTGGCGCCCGCGCCCACGTGGGTGACGACCCAGTGCCGGACCGACGGGGCGGGGAACCCCCCGGTCTTCAGGTTCTGCCGGTTCAGCAGGCTCAGCTCGTCGTGGATGGCCCTCACGACCGTCCAGCTGCGGAACTCGTGGACGCCCTTGACCGGGTCGATCGGGACCAGCTCCTCGGCGAGGTGCCAGGCGCCCCAGCGGGTGCCCATGCCGAGGATGCCCTTGGGGCCCGCGTAGAAGATCGAGTTGGACTGCTGCTCGGCGCTGAGCCGGGCCAGGGACTGGCGCAGCTGCTCGGCAGCGGCCTGGTCGGGGCTGGTGGGCACCGCCTCGGGGACCTTCGCGCCGACGCTGCCGCCGGACAGCAGCCCGCCCCAGTTCTCGCGCAGATCCTTCGCGGTGCTCTCGCAGAGCCGCTTGGCCAGGAACCAGCCGGCGACGGGGGCCACGATGCACCCGCGCGCATACCAGCCCGCGATGCCGGTGAACGGCATCCGCAGCAGGAAGATCACGGCGAGCGCGCCGACGGCGACCAGCAGGCCGGTGGCGAGCCCGGAGACCCGCTTGTCGCCCGCCTTGCCCATGGTGGCCCGCAGCTGGAAGACGAGCAGCCAGACCAGGAGACCCGGCAGGAAGAGCACCCCGCACACCAGCATGAGCCCGGTCAGCTTCTGGTCGCGCTGCCGGCGGATGCGGGTGGCCGCCAGGCAGTGCTCGACGACCACCTGAGGTTCGCTGCCGAAGGACTGGATGAGCGGATCGCGGCCGACGCCCAGCATGCGGTCGATCACGGCCTGGGAGTACGCCTCACCGAAGTTGGGCCGGAAGATCTTCGCCCATGGGCGGCCCTCCTTGACCGTGGTCTGGTGCCACTCGTTGTCGGCCTTCTTGATCTCCTCCATCGGTGTGTCCCGATAGGCCGCCGAAGCCAGGGCGTACGTCGGGGCGCCCCCTGAGCCGCCCGTCCTCGGCACCTGTGGCCCGAAGAAGTCCTCAACGGTCATTACCGCCCCCACTCGCCGCCACTCTCGCTCCTGCGGCCTTCCCGACTTCCGTACTCCGCACACCTGTTGATCAGGTCATCAGCGTATCTCCAGCCGACGGCATCCGTCGGCGGACGGCCGAAGCCGCCCGCCGCACCGGAGGAATCGGATGAATCGGATGAATTGGATGAATCGGAGGAAGTGCAGGAAAGGCGTTCCGTGCCGGGCACTTGAGGCCACTCGGGAACGGCCTCTTCCCAACCCCTAACCTTCCTCCGCCTGTTGGCGCACCCGCTCGGCCACCTGGACCGGCATCGGCTCGTGCCGGGCGTAGGAGCGGTCGAACCGGGCCGTGCCGTGCGAGAGCGAGCGCAGGTCGACCGCGTACCGGCCGATCTCGATCTCGGGCACCTCGGCGCGCACCAGCGTGCGCCCGCCGCTCGTCTGCTCGGTGCCCAGCACCCGCCCGCGCCGGCCGGACAGGTCGCTCATCACGGCGCCCACGTACTCGTCGCCGACCAGGACGGACACCTCGGCCACCGGCTCCAGCAGATGGATCCGGACGTCGGCCGCGGCCTCCCGCAGCGCGAGCGCGCCGGCCGTCTGGAACGCGGCGTCCGAGGAGTCCACCGAGTGCGCCTTGCCGTCGAGGAGCGTGATCCGCACGTCGACCAGGGGATGCCCGGCCGCCACCCCCTTGGCCGCCTGGGCCCGGACGCCCTTCTCGACGGAGGGGATGAACTGGCGCGGCACCGCGCCGCCGACGACCTTGTCCACGAACTCGATGCCCGAGCCGCCCGGCAGCGGCTCGACCTCGATCTCGCAGATGGCGTACTGGCCGTGCCCGCCGGACTGCTTGACGTGCCGGCCGCGGCCGGCGGACCTCTCCGCGAACGTCTCCCGCAGGGGGACCTGGTGCGCCACGACGTCGACCTGGACGCCGTAGCGGCTGCGCAGCCGTTCCAGGGCGACGTCCGCGTGGGCCTCGCCCAGGCACCACAGCACCACCTGGTGGGTGTCCTGGTTCTGCTCCAGGCGCATCGTCGGGTCCTCGGCGACCAGCCGCGCCAGCCCCTGCGAGAGCTTGTCCTCGTCCGCCTTGCTGTGGGCCCGGATGGCCAGCGGCAGCAGCGGGTCGGGCATTCGCCAGGGCTCCATCAGGAGCGGGTCGTCCTTGGCGGAGAGGGTGTCGCCGGTCTCCGCGCGGCTCAGCTTGGCCACGCACGCGAGGTCGCCCGCGACGCAGTGGGTCAGGGCGCGCTGCTGTTTGCCGAAGGGCGCGGACAGGGCGCCGACGCGTTCGTCGACGTCGTGGTCCTCGTGGCCGCGGTCGGTCAGCCCGTGGCCGGAGACGTGGACGGTGTCGTCGGGACGCAGGGTGCCGGAGAAGACGCGGACGAGCGAGACGCGCCCGACGTAGGGGTCGGACGACGTCTTCACGACCTCCGCGACCAGCGGCCCGCCCGGATCGCACGACGTCAGCTCGCGCGGCTTGCCGTCGACGGTCGTGACGCTCGGCGCCTCGCGCTCCAGGGGGGTCGGGAAGCCGCGGGTGACCAGGTCCAGCAGCTCGACCGTGCCGAGGCCCTGGCGGGCGCCCTCGGCCGCGGGGGCGGCGGCCAGCACGGGGAAGAACGTCCCGCGCGCGACGGCCCGCTCCAGGTCCTCGATCAGCGCCCCGACACCGATCTGCTCGCCGCCCAGGTAGCGGTCCATGAGCGTCTCGTCCTCGCTCTCGGCGATGATCCCCTCGATCAGCCGGTTGCGGGCCTCCTCGATCAGCGGCAGCTGGTCCTCACCGGGCTCGGACTCCTTGCGCTCCCCGGTGGAGTAGTCGAACAGCTTCTGCGACAGCAGGCCGATCAGCCCCGTCACGGGCGCGTGCCCGTCCGGCGCCTGCGGGCCGTGCAGCGGCAGGTACAGCGGCAGCACGGCGTCGGGATCGTCGCCGCCGAAGGCCTCCGCGCAGATCCGGGTCATCTCCTCGAAGTCCGCGCGCGCCGCCTCCAGGTGCGTCACGACGATGGCGCGCGGCATGCCGACGGCGGCGCACTCGTCCCACACCATCCGGGTCGAGCCGTCCACGCCGTCCGAGGCGGAGACGACGAAGAGGGCCGCGTCCGCGGCGCGCAGACCGGCCCTGAGCTCGCCGACGAAGTCGGCGTATCCGGGGGTGTCGATGACGTTGATCTTGATGCCGTCCCAGATGACGGGCACCAGGGAGAGCTGCACCGAGCGCTGCTGGCGGTGCTCGATCTCGTCGTAGTCGGACACGGTGCCGCCGTCCTCCACGCGGCCCGCCCGGTTCACCGCTCCCGCCGTCAGCGCGAGAGCCTCCACCAGGGTCGTCTTGCCCGATCCGCTGTGGCCGACCAGTACCACATTCCGTACGGACGCGGGGTGGTCGGCCGCCGTAGCCCTGCCGGCGGCTCCGGGGTGGGTGTGTGTCTTGTCGCCCATTTCTTGCCTCCCGTGCACGGTGAGGTCATCGGGGGCGCGGACACGGCGGCGCCGCGTGCGGTGGCGGCTCCGGCGACGCCCGCGGTCCTTCGAGCTTTCCACTCCCGTCACGGCTCGTCCATACGAGGGACGCGCCGGCGCCACGCACCCGTGGCGGGCGCGCCCGGCCGGGCCGCCGCCGGCCCGTGACACGGGGCCGGGTGCCCGACGGCCGCCCCCGCGCACCCGTGGCTACGATGGGCCAGCCGGCGGCCACCAGGGGCCGCGGCCACACCGACCGTCGGGAAGGCCATGCTGAACAAGTACGCGCGTGCATTCTTCACGCGTGTCCTCACGCCGTTCGCCGCGTTTCTCATCCGCCGGGGCGTGAGCCCCGACACGGTCACGCTGATCGGCACCGCCGGCGTGGTCGCGGGCGCGCTGGTCTTCTACCCCAGGGGCGAGTTCTTCTGGGGCACGGTGGTGATCACCCTCTTCGTCTTCTCCGACCTCGTCGACGGCAACATGGCCCGCCAGCTCGGCCGGTCCAGCCGCTGGGGCGCCTTCCTGGACTCCACGCTCGACCGGGTGGCCGACGGCGCGATCTTCGGCGGGTTCGCGCTCTGGTACGCGGGCGGCGGTGACGACGACGTCCTGTGCGCCGTCTCGATCTTCTGCCTGGCCAGCGGCCAGGTCGTGTCGTACACCAAGGCGCGCGGCGAGTCGATCGGGCTGCCGGTCGCCGTCAACGGGCTGGTGGAGCGGGCCGAGCGGCTGGTGGTCTCGCTGGTCGCGGCCGGCCTGGCGGGCCTGCACGCGTTCGGCGTGCCCGGCATCCAGTACCTGCTGCCGGTCGCCCTGTGGATCGTCGCCGTCGGCAGCCTGGTCACGCTGATCCAGCGCGTCGTCACCGTACGGCGCGAGTCGGCGGAGGCCGAGGCGGCTGCGGCTGCGGCGGCGGAGGCGGAGGCCGGGGCGGGGGCGGAGGCCGGGGCGGCGGACGCCGGGTCCGGGTCCGGGGCCTCCGACCGGCCGGAGACCGAGGGGCACGAGGCGGCCAAGTGAACCCCCGGGACCAGGTCAGCGACGCCCTGTACGGCCTCGGCTGGAGCACCGTCAAGCGGCTCCCCGAGCCCGTGGCGCTCCGCCTCGGCCGCACCATCGCCGACCTCGCCTGGAAACAGCGCGGCAAGGGCGTGCTGCGCCTGGAGAGCAACTACGCGCGCGTGGTGCCCGACGCGAGCCCCGAGCGCCTGGCCGAGCTGTCCCGCGCGGGCATGCGTTCCTACCTGCGGTACTGGATGGAGTCCTTCCGGCTCCCGGCCTTCAGCGCCGAGCGCATCAGGGACGGCTTCGCCGTCAAGGACCTGCACCACCTGACCGACGGACTCGCCGCCGGCCGGGGCGTCGTCCTCGCGCTGCCCCACCTGGCCAACTGGGACCTCGCCGGTGCCTGGGTCACCACCGAGCTGAAGATCCCGTTCACGACGGTCGCCGAGCGGCTGAAGCCGGAAACCCTCTACGACCGTTTCGTCGCCTACCGCGAGGGCCTCGGCATGGAGGTCCTGCCGCACAGCGGCGGCACCGCCTTCGGCACCCTCGCCCGGCGGCTGCGCGACGGAGGCCTGGTCTGCCTGGTCGCCGACCGGGACCTGTCCGCGTCCGGCGTCGAGGTCGACTTCTTCGGCGACACCGCCCGCATGCCCGCGGGACCGGCCCTGCTCGCCCAGCAGACCGGCGCCCTGCTGCTCCCCGTCACGCTCTGGTACGACGACTCGCCCGTCATGCGGGGCCGGATCCATCCCCCGATCGAGGTGCCCGAGGCAGGTAACCGGGCCGAGAAGACGTCTGTCATGACACAGGCGCTGGCGAACGCCTTCGCCACGGGCATCGCCGACCACCCGGAGGACTGGCACATGCTGCAGCGGCTTTGGCTCGCGGACCTCGACCCGGCGCGTCCCGCCCCTCCCTCTCGTCCTTCCGGAGGGGCCGCGTGAGGATCGGCATCGTCTGCCCGTACTCCTGGGACGTGCCGGGCGGCGTCCAGTTCCACATCCGCGACCTCGCCGAGTACTTCATCCGGCTCGGCCACGAGGTCTCCGTCCTGGCCCCGGCCGACGACGACACCCCGGTGCCGCCGTACGTCGTCCCGGCGGGCCGCGCGGTGCCGGTGCCGTACAACGGCTCGGTGGCCCGCCTGAACTTCGGCTTCCTGAGCGCCGCCCGGGTCCGCCGCTGGCTGCACGACGGAGCGTTCGACGTCATCCACATCCACGAGCCGACCTCGCCCTCGCTGGGCCTGCTGGCCTGCTGGGCGGCGCAGGGCCCCATCGTGGCGACCTTCCACACGTCCAACCCGCGCTCGCGCGCGATGATCGCCGCGTACTCGATCCTCCAGGCCGCCCTGGAGAAGATCAGCGCCCGGATCGCGGTGAGCGAGTACGCCCGGCGGACGCTGGTGGAGCACCTCGGCGGGGACGCGGTCGTGATCCCCAACGGCGTCGACGTCGACTTCTTCGCCAAGGCCGAGCCCAGACCCGAGTGGCAGGGCCGGACCATCGGCTTCATGGGCCGCATCGACGAGCCGCGCAAGGGCCTGCCCGTCCTGATGCGGGCGCTGCCGACGATCTTCGCGGAGCGGCCGGAGGCCCGCCTCCTCATCGCCGGGCGCGGCGACGAGGAGGAGGCGGTGGCCGGCCTGCCGGAGGAACTGCGCTCCCGCGTGGAGTTCCTCGGCATGATCAGCGACGAGGACAAGGCCCGCTTCCTGCGCAGCGTCGACCTGTACGTCGCCCCCAACACCGGCGGCGAGAGCTTCGGCATCATCCTGGTCGAGGCACTGTCCGCCGGCGCCCCCGTCCTCGCCTCCGACCTGGACGCCTTCGCCCAGGTGCTGGACCAGGGAGCGGCGGGCGAACTCTTCGCCAACGAGGACGCCGACGCCCTCGCCGACGCCGCCGTACGCCTCCTCGGGGACCCCGCCCGCCTGGCGGAACTGCGGGAACGCGGCAGCGCCCACGTACGGCGCTTCGACTGGTCCACCGTCGGCGCCGACATCCTCTCCGTCTACGAGACGGTGACGGCGGGCGCCGCCGCGGTGGCCGCCGACGAACGCACCCCGGGCGGCGGGGGCGGCGGAAGCGGCGGACTGCGGGCGCGACTGGGGCTGGCGCGGGACTGAGGGGCGGCTGGACGGCACGGGGGCGGTGACAGGGGCGGCCGGGCCGGTTGGCGCGGTGGTGCTGTGACGGGGGCTGTTCCTGGTGCGGTGCCGCCAGTGGCTGGGCGGGAGCCGGGGGACCCGGCGGAAGCCGGAGGCCGGCCCGAAGGCGGAGGCCGGCCCGCAACCGGGGTCCTGGGCGTCGCCTCGCGGGCCGGCGGCCTCGCCGCGGGACCCGGCCGGCCCGCCGGACGTCCCCGGTAGCCTTGCGGCCCGTGACCGCAACCCTCATCTGGATCCTCGTCGTCCTCGTCGCGATCGGCCTGTACCTGAGCTGGACCGCGGGGCGGCTGGACCGGCTGCACGCCCGTATCGACGCCGCCCGCGCCGCGCTGGACGCGCAACTGCTGCGCAGGGCCTCCGTCGCCCAGGAACTGGCCACCTCAGGGGTGCTCGACCCGGCCGCGTCGATCGTGCTGTACGAGGCGGCGCACGCCGCCCGGCAGGCCGAGGAGGAGCAGCGGGAGGTCGCCGAGAGCGAACTCAGCCAGGCGCTGCGCGCCGTCTTCGCCGACCCGCGGCAGGTGGAGGCCGTCCGCGAGGTGCCCGGCGGAGAGGCCGCGGCCCTGGAGCTGACGGAGGCCGTCCGCCGGGTCCCGATGGCCCGCCGCTTCCACAACGACGCCGTGGGCGCGGCCCGCAGACTGCGCGAGCACCGCAAGGTGCGCTGGTTCCGGCTGGCCGGCCACGCCCCGTTCCCGATGGCCTTCGAGATGGACGACGAACCGCCGACGACCTTGACCGACCGCGCGGCGTGAGCCGGGACCGCGCGAGACGGACCGCCTGAGCCGGGACGGCGCGAGACGGACCGCCTGAGCCGGAACCGCGCGAGACGGGACCGCGCGGCGTGAGCCGGAACCGCGCGAGACGGGACCGAGTGAGACGGCGTCCCCCTCGACGGGCCACCGGCCCAAAAGGATCCACCGCCTTCCCATTGGCCCTTGCTGTGGACTGGTCCCATCACGTTTCCTCGGTGCTCGAAGCGAACCCGTCTCCACCCAGTGAGGTCATCCCGTGTCCATCACCGACAACCAGGCTCCCGAGACCGGCACCGCGCGCGTGAAGCGCGGCATGGCCGAGCAGCTCAAGGGCGGCGTGATCATGGACGTCGTCACGCCGGAGCAGGCGAAGATCGCCGAGGACGCCGGAGCCGTGGCCGTCATGGCGCTGGAGCGGGTCCCGGCCGACATCCGCAAGGACGGCGGCGTGGCCCGCATGTCCGACCCGGACATGATCGAGGGCATCATCGAAGCCGTCTCGATCCCGGTCATGGCCAAGTCCCGCATCGGCCACTTCGTCGAGGCCCAGGTCCTCCAGTCCCTCGGCGTCGACTACATCGACGAGTCCGAGGTCCTCACCCCGGCCGACGAGGTCAACCACTCCGACAAGTGGGCGTTCACGACCCCGTTCGTCTGCGGCGCCACCAACCTCGGCGAGGCCCTGCGCCGTATCGCCGAGGGAGCTGCGATGATCCGCTCCAAGGGCGAGGCCGGCACCGGCAACGTCGTCGAGGCCGTCCGTCACCTGCGCCAGATCAAGAACGAGATCGCCAGGCTGCGCGGCTACGACAACCACGAGCTGTACGCCGCCGCCAAGGAGCTGCGCGCCCCGTACGAGCTGGTCAAGGAGGTCGCCGAGCTGGGCAAGCTGCCGGTGGTGCTGTTCTCCGCCGGCGGCGTCGCCACCCCGGCCGACGCCGCCCTGATGCGCCAGCTCGGCGCCGAGGGCGTCTTCGTCGGCTCCGGCATCTTCAAGTCGGGCGACCCGGCCAAGCGCGCCGCCGCCATCGTCAAGGCGACCACCTTCTACGACGACCCGAAGATCATCGCGGACGCGTCCCGCAACCTCGGCGAGGCCATGGTCGGCATCAACTGCGACACCCTCCCCGAGGCCGAGCGCTACGCCAACCGCGGCTGGTAAGCACCCCATGTCCCACGAAGCCCCTGTCATCGGCGTCCTGGCCCTCCAGGGCGACGTACGGGAGCACCTCATCGCCCTGGCCGCGGCCGACGCCGTGGCCAGGCCGGTGCGGCGCCCCGAGGAACTCGCCGGAGTCGACGGCCTCGTCATCCCCGGCGGCGAGTCCACCACCATCTCCAAGCTGGCCGTCCTGTTCGGCGTGATGGAACCGCTCCGCGCGCGCGTGCGCGGCGGCATGCCCGTCTACGGCACCTGCGCGGGCATGATCATGCTCGCCGACAAGATCCTCGACCCGCGCTCGGGCCAGGAGACCGTCGGCGGCATCGACATGATCGTGCGCCGCAACGCCTTCGGACGGCAGAACGAGTCCTTCGAGGCCGCCGTCGACGTCAAGGGCGTCGAGGGCGACCCGGTCGAGGGCGTCTTCATCCGCGCCCCCTGGGTGGAGTCGGTCGGCGCCGGGACCGAGGTGCTCGCCGAGCACGACGGCCACATCGTCGCCGTGCGCCAGGGCGACGCGCTCGCCACGTCGTTCCACCCGGAGCTGACCGGCGACCACCGCGTTCACGCCCTGTTCGTCGAGATGGTGCGCGCGAAGCGGGTGACGGAGTCCTTGTAGGATCTCCTGGGGTCCCCCGGGCTTCAGGGCCGGGGGCGTACGTACCAGATGGGTTACGCGAAGGAGACAGGCAGATGTCCGGCCACTCTAAATGGGCTACGACGAAGCACAAGAAGGCCGTGATCGACGCCAAGCGCGGCAAGCTCTTCGCGAAGCTGATCAAGAACATCGAGGTCGCGGCGCGCATGGGCGGCGTCGACCTGGACGGCAACCCGACGCTCTACGACGCCGTCCAGAAGGCCAAGAAGCAGTCGGTCCCGAACAAGAACATCGACTCCGCGATCAAGCGCGGCGGCGGTCTCGAGGCCGGCGGCGCCGACTACGAGACGATCATGTACGAGGGCTACGGGCCGAACGGCGTCGCGGTGCTCATCGAGTGCCTCACCGACAACCGC
Source organism: Streptomyces sp. NPDC003248 (assembly GCF_055563235.1). Lineage (NCBI taxonomy): Bacteria > Bacillati > Actinomycetota > Actinomycetes > Kitasatosporales > Streptomycetaceae > Streptomyces > Streptomyces sp. NPDC003248. The sequence continues at coordinate 345,603 of NZ_JBVHDT010000005.1, forward strand.
AACCGCGCCGCCTCCGACGTCCGCGTCGCCATGACCCGCAACGGCGGCTCCATGGCCGACCCGGGATCCGTGTCGTACCTGTTCAACCGCAAGGGCGTCGTCATCGTCCCCAAGGGCGAGCTGAGCGAGGACGACGTCCTCGGGGCGGTCCTGGACGCGGGTGCCGAGGAAGTCAACGACCTCGGTGAGAACTTCGAGGTCCTCAGCGAGGCCACCGACCTGGTCGCGGTCCGCACCGCCCTCCAGGACGCCGGCATCGACTACGACTCCGCCGAGGCCAACTTCGTCCCGACCATGCAGGTCGAGCTGGACGAGGAGGGCGCCAAGAAGATCTTCAAGCTGATCGACGCGCTGGAGGACAGCGACGACGTGCAGAACGTCTTCGCCAACTTCGACGTCAGCGACGAGGTCATGGAGAAGGTCGACGCGTAACCCCACCGCGGGCCGCACCGGTCGACGGGCCGACGGGACACACCCGTCGGCCCGTCGCCGTGCCGGGCGTCGCCGGCCGTCGTTGTCGGTGGCACCCGATAGCCTGCACGAACAGGCTGTCGACGGGAGGGGCGGGCGTGCGGGTACTCGGGGTGGACCCCGGTCTGACACGGTGCGGTGTCGGTGTGGTCGAGGGGGTCGCGGGCCGTCCGCTCACCATGCTCGGCGTGGGCGTCGTCCGCACGCCGGCCGACGCCGAGCTGGGGCAGCGCCTCGTCGCCGTAGAACAGGGCATCGAGCACTGGCTCGACGAGCACCGGCCCGAGTACGTCGCCGTGGAGCGGGTCTTCAGCCAGCACAACGTCCGGACGGTCATGGGCACCGCCCAGGCCAGCGCCGTCGCCATGCTCTGCGCCGCCCGCCGCGGCATCCCCGTCGCCCTGCACACGCCCAGCGAGGTCAAGGCCGCCGTCACCGGCAGCGGCCGCGCCGACAAGGCACAGGTCGGCGCCATGGTCACCCGCCTGCTGCGGCTCAGCGCGCCGCCCAGGCCCGCCGACGCCGCCGACGCCCTGGCCCTCGCCATCTGCCACATCTGGCGCGCCCCCGCGCAGAACCGCCTCCAGCAGGCCGTCGCCCTGCACACCGCCACCGCACCCACCCCCTCGAAAGGCCGTACGGCATGATCGCCTTCGTGAGCGGCACCGTCGCCGCACTCGCTCCCGACGCCGCCGTGGTCGAGGTGGGCGGGGTCGGCATGGCCGTGCAGTGCACGCCCAACACCCTCTCCACGCTCCGGCTCGGCCAGCCCGCCCGGCTCGCCACCTCCCTCGTCGTCCGCGAGGACTCGCTCACCCTGTACGGCTTCGCCGACGACGACGAGCGGCAGGTCTTCGAACTGCTCCAGACGGCCAGCGGCGTCGGCCCCCGCCTCGCCCAGGCCATGCTCGCCGTGCACACCCCGGACGCCCTGCGCCGGGCCGTCGCCACCGCAGACGAGAAGGCCCTCACCGCGGTCCCCGGCATCGGCAAAAAGGGCGCCCAGAAGCTGCTGCTGGAGCTGAAGGACCGCCTGGGCGAGCCGATCGGCGCCCCCGCGGCCGGCGCCCCGGTCACCCAGGGCTGGCGGGACCAGCTGCACGCCGCCCTGATCGGCCTCGGATACGCGACCCGCGAGGCCGACGAGGCGGTGTCCGCGGTCGCGCCCCAGGCGGAGGCGGCCGAGGGCACACCCCAGGTGGGCCAGTTGCTGAGGGCGGCCCTGCAGACCCTCAACAGGGCGCGCTGAGCCCGGCCGACCCGCCCGCGCCGAACGACCCCGAGACCCCGAGGCACACTTCATGAACTGGGACGACACGACCGACACCGGCGCCGCCGCCGACCGGCTGGTGGGCTCTGTCGCCGACCGCGAGGACCAGGCCGTCGAGGCCGCCCTGCGCCCCAAGGACCTGGGCGAGTTCATCGGCCAGGAGAAGGTCCGCGAACAGCTCGACCTCGTGCTGCGCGCGGCACGCGCGCGCGGCGCCACCGCCGACCACGTGCTGCTCTCCGGCGCCCCCGGCCTCGGCAAGACCACCCTCTCGATGATCATCGCCGCCGAGATGGGCGCCCCGATCCGCATCACGTCCGGCCCCGCCATCCAGCACGCCGGCGACCTCGCCGCGATCCTCTCCTCCCTCCAGGAGGGCGAGGTCCTCTTCCTCGACGAGATCCACCGCATGTCCCGGCCCGCCGAGGAGATGCTCTACATGGCGATGGAGGACTTCCGCGTCGACGTCATCGTCGGCAAGGGCCCCGGCGCCACCGCCATCCCGCTGGAGCTGCCCCCGTTCACCCTGGTCGGCGCCACCACCCGCGCGGGCCTGCTGCCGCCCCCGCTGCGCGACCGCTTCGGCTTCACCGCCCACATGGAGTTCTACGAACCGGCCGAACTCCGCCGCGTCGTCCACCGCTCGGCGAACCTCCTGGACGTCGAGATCGACCCCGACGGCGCCGCCGAGATCGCCGGCCGCTCCCGTGGCACGCCCCGCATCGCCAACCGCCTGCTGCGCCGCGTCCGCGACTACGCGCAGGTCAAGGCGGACGGCGTCATCACACGCGAGATCGCCGCGGCGGCCCTCGCGGTCTACGAGGTCGACGCCCGCGGCCTCGACCGCCTCGACCGCGCGGTCCTGGAGGCCCTGCTGAAACTGTTCGGCGGCGGTCCGGTCGGCCTGTCCACGCTGGCCGTCGCGGTGGGGGAGGAGCGCGAGACCGTCGAGGAGGTCGCCGAACCCTTCCTGGTCCGGGAGGGCCTGCTCGCCCGCACCCCGCGCGGCCGCGTCGCCACCCCCGCGGCCTGGACCCACCTGGGCCTCACCCCGCCCGCCTCCACGACCGGGGGCAACGGACAGCAGAACCTGTTCGGGGGGTGACCCCAGGTGACCCCAGGTGACGGCACGTACGGCGCACCCGGGAGGCGGACCGGCACCCGCCGTAGCCCGGCAGGGTGACGGCCAGGGCATTGGCGGCCGGAGGAACCCAGGTGCCATGCTGAACGTTGTTCCCTGTGCGCGGACTCGCTTAGACTCCGCCGATGCCGCCGTTGTCGGCGGCGCACACACCCCCAACCAGTAGGCCGCTCACCATCGCGGTCGTGCGAAGGAAGTACCGACCCGTGAGTCTCGTGACCCTCCTCCCGTTCATCGTGCTCATCGGGGCCATGTTCCTGATGACCCGGTCGGCCAAGAAGAAGCAGCAGCAGGCCGCCGACATGCGGAACGCCATGCAGCCCGGCAGTGGTGTCCGCACCATCGGGGGCATGTACGCGACCGTCAAGGAGGTCAACGAGGACACGGTCCTCCTCGACGCCGGCCCGGGGGTGGAACTGCTCTTCGCGAAGAACGCCATCGGTGCCGTCCTGACCGACGACGAGTACAACCGCATCGTCCACGGCATCGAGCACGACCTGAAGTCCGACGTCGTCCCGGACGACGCCTCCTCCCTCACCGGGTCCGACGAGACCGCCGACGCTGCCGCCGCCTCCGACGACAAGCCCGTCGACCTCGGCAAGAAGGACGAGACCGAGGAGCGGGCCGCCGACACGGAGACCGACGCGGAGCCGAAGAAGACCGACGGCGACTCCGACGCGAAGAAGTAGCCACGCCCCCCGGGGCACGCGGGTGCGCCCCGCGTGCCCCGGGGCGCGCGCATCTCGCACCAGGGGATCCCGACACCATGTCATGGCCGCCGCCGCGCTGACCCGGCGCGAGGCGGCCCGAGAGGGAGTACGAGAAGGTGGCAGCACCTAAAAAGGGCCGGAGCGCGAGCGCCCAGAGCAAGCCGGGGCGCTCGCTGGCCCTGATCCTGATCGCGATCGTGGCGCTCACCGGAGGCATGTTCCTCTCCGGACACACCACTCCGCGTCTGGGCATCGACCTGGCCGGCGGCACCAGCATCACGCTGGAGGCGAAAGCCGACCAGGGGTCCGCGATCAACAAGGCCAACATGGACACCGCGGTCGAGATCATGAACCGCCGTGTCAACGGTCTGGGCGTCTCCGAGGCGGAGGTGCAGACCCAGGGCGACAGCAACATCATCGTGAACATCCCCAAGGGCACCAACTCCAAGGAAGCCCGGGAACAGGTCGGCACCACCGCCAAGCTGTACTTCCGTCCGGTCCTGGCCAGCGAGGCCAGCGGCACCGCCGCGAGCGCCTCGCCGAGCCCGTCCGCCAGCGGTTCGTCCACCGCCTCGCCGAGCGCGTCCGCGAGCGCCTCCGCGAGTGCCTCCGCCGATGAGGAGGCCTCCTCCTCCGCGTCCCCGTCGGCCTCCGCCACCTCGCAGGGCCGCGCCGTCACCGACGCGCTGAAGGCCGACTCCACCCCGTCGGCCTCCGCCTCCGCGAGCGCCTCCGCCTCCGCGAGCCCGTCGGCCTCCGCGAGCGCCTCCGACACCGACGACGCCGCGCTCGAAGCCGAGTACGCGGACCTGGACTGCTCCAAGGCCTCGGCCCGCGCCACCGCCGGCGAGGGCGCCAAGCCCGCCGACTCCACCGTGGGCTGCGGCCAGATCCAGGGCGTCTGGTACAAGTACCTGCTCGGCCCGGCCGCCGTCGACGGCACCGAGGTCGACAAGGCCCAGGCGGTCTACGACACCCAGACCGCCGCCGGCTGGCAGGTCACGATGGACTTCAACTCCGCGGGCGCCAAGAAGTTCGCCGACATCACCGCGGAGCTCGCCCAGAACAGCGCCCCGCAGAACGAGTTCGGCATCGTCCTCGACGGCGAGGTCGTCTCCAGCCCGTACGTCAGCTCCTCCATCACCGGCGGCCAGGCCCAGATCTCCGGCAGCTTCACGCAGGACGAGGCCCAGAACCTCGCCAACATGCTGTCCTACGGCGCGCTGCCGCTCTCCTTCCAGGAGCAGAGCGTGACCACGGTGACCGCCGCGCTCGGCGGTGACCAGCTGCACGCCGGTCTGCTCGCCGGCGCCATCGGCCTCGCCCTGGTGGTCATCTACCTGGTGGCCTACTACCGCGGCCTGTCCCTCATCGCGATCGCCTCGCTGCTGGTCTCCGCGGCCCTGACCTACGTGCTCATGTCGCTGCTCGGCCCGGCCATCGGCTTCGCGCTGAACCTGCCGGCCGTCTGCGGCGCCATCGTCGCCATCGGCATCACCGCGGACTCGTTCATCGTCTACTTCGAACGCGTCCGGGACGAGATCCGCGAGGGCCGCTCACTGCGTCCCGCGGTCGAGCGGGGCTGGCCGCGCGCCCGGCGCACCATCCTGGTCTCCGACTTCGTGTCCTTCCTCGCCGCCGCGGTGCTTTTCATCGTCTCCGTCGGCAAGGTCCAGGGCTTCGCGTTCACGCTGGGGCTGACCACCGTCCTCGACGTGGTCGTGGTCTTCTTCTTCACCAAGCCGCTGATGACACTGATCGCCCGCCGCAAGTTCTTCGCGAACGGCCACAAGTGGTCCGGCCTCGACCCGAAGAGCCTGGGCGCCAAGCCGCCGCTGCGCCGCACCCGTCGTCCCGCCGGTCCCGCCGCCGGCCCCGCCGAGCCGAAGGAGGCGTGAGCGATGTCGAAACTCGGTAACCTCGGCGCCCGACTGCACCGTGGCGAGATCAGCTACGACTTCATCGGGCACCGCAAGATCTGGTACGGCATCTCGATCCTGATCACCATCACGGCCATCCTCGGCCTGGGCGTCCGCGGCCTGAACATGGGCATCGACTTCCAGGGCGGCGCCGTCTTCACCACCGCGAAGAACAGCTCCGTCTCGGTCTCGCAGGCCGAGACCGCCGCGGAGGAGGCGGCCGGTCACGAGGCGCTCGTGCAGAAGCTCGGCGACGGCTCGCTGCGCATCCAGATCGCCGGCATGGACACCCAGCAGTCCGACAAGGTCAAGAACGCCCTCGCCGAGGACTTCGACGTCGACCCGGAGACCATCGCCGCCGACCTGGTCGGCCCCAGCTGGGGCGACCAGATCGCGAACAAGGCCTGGCAGGGCCTGGCGATCTTCATGGTCCTCGTCGTGATCTACCTGGCGATCGCCTTCGAGTGGCGCATGGCCGTCGCCGCGCTCGTCGCCCTGGTCCACGACATCACCATCACCGTCGGCATCTACGCCCTCGTCGGCTTCGAGGTCACGCCGGGCACGGTGATCGGCCTGCTGACCATCCTCGGCTACTCGCTGTACGACACCGTCGTCGTCTTCGACTCCCTCAAGGAGCAGACGAAGGACCTCACCAAGCAGACCCGCTTCACCTACAGCGAGATCGCCAACCGCTCGATCAACAGCACCCTGGTGCGTTCCATCAACACCACGGTCGTCGCGCTGCTCCCGGTCGCCGGCCTGCTGTTCATCGGCGGCGGCGTGCTCGGCGCGGGCACGCTCAACGACATCTCGCTGTCGCTGTTCGTCGGCCTCGCGGCCGGTGCGTACTCCTCGATCTTCATCGCCACGCCGCTCGTCGCCGACCTCAAGGAGCGCGAGCCGCAGTACAAGGCGCTGAAGAAGCGTGTCCTGGCCAAGCGCGCCCAGGCCTCCGCCGAGGAGGAGTACACCGAGTCCCGCGGCACCGACCTCCGCGAGGACCTGCCGGAGGACGCGGCCGCCGTCGTCGGCCCGCGCACCCAGCCCGCCTCCCGCGGCCGCGGCCGTGGCCGACCCTCGGGGAAGCGCCGATGACCGGCATCGAGGAGCTGCTGCTCAGCCGTATCCGTGACGTGGCCGACTACCCGGAGCCGGGGGTGATGTTCAAGGACATCACCCCGCTGCTCGCGGACCCGGCGGCGTTCACCGCCCTCACCGACACGTTCGCCCAGGTCGCCGAGCGCACCGGCGCCACCAAGATCGTCGGCCTGGAGGCCCGGGGCTTCATCCTCGGCGCCCCCGTCGCCGTCCGCGCCGGCCTCGGCTTCGTCCCCGTGCGCAAGGCGGGCAAGCTCCCCGGAGCCACCCTCGCCCAGGCCTATGACCTGGAGTACGGCTCGGCCGAGATCGAGATCCACGCCGAGGACCTCACCACCGACGACCGCATACTGATCGTCGACGACGTCCTCGCCACCGGCGGCACCGCCGAGGCGTCGATCCAGCTGATCCACCGCGCGGGCGCCGAGGTCGCGGGCGTCGCCGTCCTGATGGAACTCGGCTTCCTGGCCGGCCGGCCCCGCCTGGAGGCGGCACTGCGGGGAGCGCCGCTGGAGGCGCTGCTCACGGTCTAGGGCCTGTTGCGAAAGTCCCGTCGTCCGCCCGGAGGGCGGGCCTGGCGGCGTCAGGTGCGTGCTCTGGGGGTCCCCCCGGCCGAAGGCTGGGGGAGTGCCGGCCCCTGGCCCTCGTACTGGATGTACTTGGGTCAGGGGCCGGTGCGGCGAGTGGGGGTCCCCCCGGCCGGAGGCTGGGGGAGCGTGCATGGCGTCGTCGGGCAGGCGGGACTTGCGCAACAGGCCCTAGGACCGGGCGCCGTCGCCCCGCACCGGGCTGACGGGAAGGACACTCACGGCACCCTCGTACGGCTGTCGTACGGATCAGGGGCGGGCCCGGAGGAATCCGGTGCCCGCCCCTGGTGTTTCCCGGGTACACCCCCGGTGTTTCCCGGGTACACGGCCATCACATCGGCCTGAAGGCGATCCGGGAGCCCGGCATCGCTACGATGGGTGCTCCGGAGCCTGACCGGGGACCCGGATCGCGCACGAGGAGTCCTCTTGCCAGACGAGGCCCAGCACCTGACCGCCGCCAAGCCCGAGTCCGCCTCGGCGCCCGCGGCCAAGCCCGCGTCGGGGACGCAAGCCGACGCCCGCGGGCCGGTCGAGCACGACCGCTCCGCCCCCGTCGACAAGCCGGACGAGCAGCCCCGCCCCAAGCCGGCCCCGCCCGAGCGCTCCGAGACCGCCCCCGCAGCCCGCCCGGCCGCCGCGCAGCCGCCCGCCCGCTCCGGCTCCTCCAACCGCGTCCGCGCCCGTCTCGCCCGCCTCGGCGTCCAGCGCGCCAACCCGTACAACCCGGTCCTGGAGCCGCTGCTGCGGATAGTGCGCAGCAACGACCCCAAGATCGAGACGTCGACGCTGCGCCAGATCGAGCGCGCCTACCAGGTCGCCGAGCGCTGGCACCGCGGCCAGAAGCGCAAGAGCGGCGACCCGTACATCACCCACCCCCTCGCGGTGACCACGATCCTCGCCGAACTCGGCATGGACCCGGCCACCCTCATGGCGGGCCTGCTCCACGACACCGTCGAGGACACCGAGTACGGCCTCGACGACCTGCGCCGCGACTTCGGCGACCAGGTCGCCCTCCTCGTCGACGGCGTCACCAAGCTGGACAAGGTCAAGTTCGGCGAGGCCGCGCAGGCCGAGACCGTGCGCAAGATGGTCGTCGCCATGGCCAAGGATCCGCGCGTCCTGGTCATCAAGCTCGCCGACCGCCTGCACAACATGCGCACCATGCGCTACCTGAAGCGCGAGAAGCAGGAGAAGAAGGCGCGCGAGACCCTCGAGATCTACGCGCCGCTCGCCCACCGCCTGGGCATGAACACCATCAAGTGGGAACTGGAGGACCTCGCCTTCGCGATCCTCTACCCCAAGATGTACGACGAAATCGTCCGCCTCGTCGCCGAGCGCGCCCCCAAGCGCGACGAGTACCTCGCCATAGTGACCGACGAGGTCCAGGCCGACCTGCGGGCCGCCCGTATCAAGGCGACCGTCACGGGCCGGCCGAAGCACTACTACAGCGTCTACCAGAAGATGATCGTCCGCGGCCGTGACTTCGCGGAGATCTACGACCTGGTGGGCATCCGCGTCCTCGTGGACACCGTCCGCGACTGCTACGCGGCCCTCGGCACGGTGCACGCGCGGTGGAACCCGGTCCCCGGCCGGTTCAAGGACTACATCGCGATGCCCAAGTTCAACATGTACCAGTCGCTGCACACGACGGTCATCGGCCCCAACGGCAAGCCGGTCGAGCTCCAGATCCGCACGTTCGACATGCACCGCCGCGCCGAGTACGGCATCGCCGCGCACTGGAAGTACAAGCAGGAGGCGGTCGCCGGCGCCTCCAAGGTCCGCACCGACGCGCCCAGGTCGTCCGGCAAGGGCAAGGACGACCACCTCAACGACATGGCGTGGCTGCGCCAGCTGCTCGACTGGCAGAAGGAGACCGAGGACCCGGGCGAGTTCCTGGAGTCCCTGCGCTTCGACCTCTCCCGCAACGAGGTCTTCGTCTTCACGCCCAAGGGCGACGTCATCGCGCTCCCGGCCGGGGCCACCCCGGTGGACTTCGCCTACGCCGTCCACACGGAGGTCGGCCACCGCACCATAGGAGCCCGGGTCAACGGCAGGCTCGTACCGCTGGAGTCGACCCTGGACAACGGCGACCTGGTGGAGGTCTTCACCTCCAAGGCCCCCGGCGCGGGCCCGTCCCGCGACTGGCTCGGTTTCGTCAAGTCGCCGCGCGCCCGCAACAAGATCCGGGGGTGGTTCTCCAAGGAGCGCCGCGACGAGGCGATCGAGCAGGGCAAGGACGCCATCGCCCGCGCGATGCGCAAGCAGAACCTGCCGATCCAGCGCATCCTCACCGGCGACTCGCTGGTCACCCTGGCGCACGAGATGCGCTACCCGGACATCTCCTCGCTGTACGCGGCGATCGGCGAGGGCCATGTGGCCGCGCAGAACGTCGTGCAGAAGCTGGTGCAGGCCCTCGGCGGCGAGGAGGCCGCGACCGAGGAGATCGACGAGGCGGTCCCGCCGTCCCGCGGCCGCGGCCGCAAGCGGCGCACCAGCAACGACCCCGGTGTCGTGGTCAAGGGCGTCGACGACGTCTGGGTGAAACTGGCCCGCTGTTGTACGCCCGTCCCCGGCGATCCGATCATCGGTTTCGTCACGCGCGGTAGTGGCGTATCGGTTCACCGCAGCGACTGCGTCAACGTGGAGTCACTGTCCCGCGAGCCGGAGCGCATCCTCGGCGTCGAGTGGGCGCCGACGCAGTCCTCGGTCTTCCTGGTCGCCATCCAGGTCGAGGCGCTGGACCGGTCCCGGCTGCTGTCGGACGTCACCCGCGTCCTGTCCGACCAGCACGTCAACATCCTCTCGGCCGCCGTCCAGACCTCCCGGGACCGGGTCGCCACCTCCCGTTTCACCTTCGAGATGGGCGACCCCAAGCACCTCGGACACGTCCTGAAGGCCGTCCGCGGGGTGGAGGGCGTGTACGACGTCTACCGGGTGACGTCGGCGCGGAGACCGTAACCTACGGGATGACCTGAGCGGCGGAGACGGGGGAGCGGGATGGGCGGGCCGGGGCGCGAGGGATTACCGGGCGGGGCGCCGCCGCCCCCGGTGCCGGTCCTGGTCGCCGGCCGCTACCGGCCGGTCCGCTTCCTCGGCCGCGGCGGCATGGGCGTCGTCCACGAGGCGGAGGACACCCGGCTCGACCGGCGCGTCGCCCTGAAGATGCTCACCACCGTCGAGGGGCTGACCGGGGACAGCGAGGCCTGGGACCGCTTCCAGCGCGAGGCCCGCGCCCTGGCCAGGATCGACCACCCCGGCGTCGTCACGCTCTACGACAGCGGCGTGCACGACGGCACCCCCTACCTCGTGATGCAGGTGCTCGACGGCACCACCCTCGCCGACCTGGCGTCGGCGGCGGGGCCGCTGCCGACGACCGTGGTGTGCACGGTGGCCCTGGGCATCACCGAGGCCCTGGAGGCCGCCCACACGGCCGGCGTGCTGCACCGCGACGTCAAGCCCACGAACGTCGGCCTCACCCGGAACGGGCGTGTCGTCCTCCAGGACTTCGGACTGGCCCGGCTGGCCGGCGAGGCCGCGATCACCCGCACCGGAGCCATTGTCGGCACCCCCCAGTTCATGGCCCCCGAGGCCATGCGGGGCGCCCTGCCGGAGCGGGCGGCGGACTGGTACGGCCTGGGCGCCTGCATGTACCTGATGATCACGGGCGAGCTGCCGTTCGGCCCGACCGTCGACTACGGCGCCATCATCCACCGCGCCCTCGGCGACGGTGTCCCGCCGCTCACGGGCCGCCGCCCGGACTGCCCGCCGGACCTGTGCCGGCTCGTCGACGACCTGTGCCGGCAGGACCCCGCCCTGCGCCGCCAGAACGCCGAGTCCCTCCGCGAGACCCTGCTGCCCCTGTCCTACGGCGGCACGGAACGGCTGGTCGACCTGGTGACGGACCGGGCGCGCGACGACGCCGTGCGCGACGCGTGGGTGGTGCCCGACGTCCCCGAGCCGGTGTCCCGCGCCGAGGAGATGCCCGAGTACCTCTGGGACGAGGCGGCCGCCCTGCCCGACCGGCGCGGGCCGGCCACCGACCCCTTCCGGCCCGCCACCCTGAGCGACACCACCCGCCGGATCGTGCTCGGCACCATGACCCCGCAGAGCGCGCTCGCCCGGCAGCGCGAGGCGGTCAACCTGGTGCTGCGCGGCCGGCTGGAGGAGGCCGCGCAGATGCTGTCCGTCGTGGTCCCGGTCTGCCTCACCACACTCGGACCCGACCATCCGACCACCTTGACCAGCCAGTACTGGCATGCCGTGTGCCTGGCCAGGCTCGACGCCGGGCGCCCCGCGCTGGAGCTGTTCTCCAGCGTCAACCGACGTGTGGCACGACGAACGGACGGACACGATGACTGACTCCGGCGCGGGCATCTCGGCCGCCCTGGACCCCACCGGGACCGAGGACGACCTGCGGTCCCTGCTGCGCTGGCTGCGGGAGGACGAGAGCGTCCACCTGCCCGTCCGGCCCGCCGGCGCCGCCCCGCACCCGCCCGGCGGCATGGGCACCGGCTTCGACGTCCTCCAGTTCGCTGTCTCCGGCGGGCTGTCGGCGGCCTCGCTCGTCGTCTCCGTCCTCCAGTGGCAGACCTCCCGGCGCCGCGCCCCGGCCGTCACCCTGCGCCGCGGCGACGTGGAGGTCCTGCTCACCGCCCGCGCGGCCCGCGACGAGGAGACCGTACGCCGTCTCGTCGTCCTCCTCGACGGCGACACCGCGCCCGCCACCCTGCCCGGACCTCGCACCGAAGGAAGCGGAGGCGATGACGGCACTGCCTGACCCGGCGCGCTCGCGGGCCGTCCTCATCGGCACCGCCTCCTACCGCCACCTGCCCCAGCTGCCCGCCGTCGAGACGGGCGTCGTCGACCTCGCCGCCGAACTGTGCGACGCCACCGTCTGGGGGCTGCCCGTACAGCACTGCACGGTCGTCACCGACCCGTTGAGCGCCCACACGATCCTCGACCCCGTCCACCAGGCCGGCGAGGAGGCCACCGACACCCTCCTCGTCTACTTCGCGGGCCACGGCCTGCGCGACGCCGACTCCGCCGACCTCTACCTCGCCCTGGGCGACTCCCGCGAACACCTCGGCTACACGGCCGTCGCCTACCAGCACCTGCGCTCCGCCCTGCGGTCCGCCCGGGCCCGCCGCAAGGTCGTCGTCCTCGACTGCTGTTTCAGCGGCCGCGCCGCCCGCGCCCTGGCCGGAGGCGACGTCCTCGCCGCCGAGGCCGCCGTGGACGGCGCCTATGTCCTCACCGCCTCACCCCGCGACCGGATCGCCCTGGCACCCGACGGCGAGCGCTACACCGCCTTCACCGGCGAACTGCTGGGCGTGCTGCGCCACGGCGTCGACAACGGCCCGGAGCTGCTCGACCTCGACACGCTCTACCGCGTCCTGCTGGAGCGGCTGCGCGCCAAGAACCGCCCGCTGCCCCAGCACTCCCAGGAGAACGGCGTCGGACGCCTCCCCCTGGCCCGCAACAAGGCCCGTGCCGGTCTGCGCGCCCCTGCGGGCCCCGTCCTGCCCGCCGACGTCCGCACCGCCATGGTCTCCACCGGACTGGCCGTCGCCCGGCTCCTGCGCGCCGAGGGCAACACCCGCGACGCCCTGCCCGTCCTGCGCCTCGCCCTCCAGGAACAGCAGACCGCCGGCAGCGAGGGCGACCTGCTCGCCGTCCAGCTCGAACTCTCCGAGCTGCTCGCCGAGACCGGCCAGGTCAAGGAGGCCATCGAGGTACTGGAACTCGCCTTCCACCAGGTCCACAAGGTGTACGGGCCCGAGGCCGTCCTCGTCTGCCGGCGGCTGGCCGACCTGCTCCAGGAGTCCGGCAACCACGTCCAGGCCTGCGAGGTGCTCAAGCACGCCCTGGACATCAGCGAGCGGGGCGCGCCGGGGCCGGCCTGACGCGGGCGCCGCGACCCCAGCCGCCGATCGCGCCACCGCCCGCGTGCAGCCGCCCGCACGGGCCCGCCGAAGTCGCCGGGCCGCCGAAGGCGCGGGGCACCGGAAGGTACGAGGTCACCGGAGCGCGCGAGGTCACCGTAAGCCACTGGCTCACCGGAACGCGCGAGGTCGCCGTAAGCCACTGGCCACCGGAGCGCGCGAGGTCACCGGAAGCCACCGGCTCACCGGAACGTGCGAGTCCCCGGAAGGCACCGGCTCACCGGAACGTGCGACGGCCCGGCCGTGGGGTCTCCCACGGCCGGGCCGCTACGGCATCGACGGGTGTCGGCGGCTCAGCCGCCGAACTCGTGCAGGCCCTTCAGCGCCTGGTCCAGCAGCGCCTGACGGCCCTGGAGCTCCCGCTCCAGCTTGTCGGCCTTGGCGGTGTTGCCCTGGGCACGCGCCTGCTCGATCTGGGACGTCAGCTTGTCCACGGCCGCCTGGAGCTGACCGGTCAGACCCTCGGCACGCGCCCGCGCCTCCGGGTTGGTCCGGCGCCACTCGGCCTCCTCGGCCTCCTGGATCGCCCGCTCCACGGTGTGCATCCGGCCCTCGACCTTCGGCCGGGCGTCCCGCGGCACATGGCCGATGGCCTCCCAGCGCTCGTTGACCGAGCGGAACGCGGCCCGCGCCGCCTTCAGATCCGTGACCGGGAGGATCTTCTCGGCCTCCTCGGCCAGCTCCTCCTTCAGCTTCAGGTTCTCCGCCTGCTCCGCGTCCCGCTCCGCGAAGACCGAGCTGCGGGCCGCGAAGAAGACGTCCTGCGCGCCGCGGAAGCGGTTCCACAGGTCGTCCTCGTGCTCGCGCTGCGCCCGGCCCGCGGCCTTCCACTCCGTCATCAGCTCGCGGTAGCGCGCCGCCGTCGGACCCCAGTCCACCGAGCCCGACAGCGCCTCGGCCTCGGCGACCAGCCGCTCCTTGGCCCGGCGGGCCTCCTCGCGCTGTGCGTCCAGCTGCGCGAAGTGCGCCTTGCGCCGCTTGGAGAACGCCGAGCGCGCGTGCGAGAACCGGTGCCACAGCTCGTCGTCCGACTTGCGGTCCAGACGCGGCAGACCCTTCCAGGTGTCCACCAGCGACCGCAGCCGTTCACCGGCCGCCCGCCACTGGTCGGACTGCGCCAGCTGCTCCGCCTCCGTGACCAGGTCCTCCTTGGCCTTGCGGGCCTCGTCGGACTGCTTGGCGCGCTGCTGCCTGCGCTCCTCGCGGCGCGCCTCGACGGTCGCGACCAGCTTGTCCAGCCGGGCCCGCAACGCGTCCAGGTCGCCGACCGCGTGGTGCGCGTCCACCTGCTCGCGGATGTGGTCGATGGCGACCTGGGCGTCCTTGGCGGACAGGTCCGTGGTCCGGACCCGCTTCTCGAGGAGGCCGATCTCGACCACCAGGCCCTCGTACTTGCGCTCGAAGTAGGCCAGTGCCTCCTCGGGGGAGCCGGCCTGCCAGGAACCGACGACCTGCTCGCCATCGGCCGTCCGCACGTACACGGTCCCCGTCTCGTCGACGCGGCCCCACGGGTCGCTGCTCACAGCGCCTCCTCCACATGATGCCGGCGGGGAGTTTCGGAGCCCCGGGCATCGTCCACAGTTTCGTCACGGCCAACATAGGCGAACGGCGGGTCGCCTGTCCGCATCCAGCGCGACCGAAATTGCGCAGTTGACCGCCCCTGCCGTCAGGACTTGGTGACCGTCGCCTTGTTGATCACGACCGTCGCGTTCGGGGCACCGTCACCGGCGCCCGTGTTCTCACCCGCGGCGGCGATCTTCTTCAGGACCGTCATGCCGTCGGCCGACACCGTACCGAACGGGGTGTAGCTCGGCGGGAGCGAACTGTCCTGGTAGACGAGGAAGAACTGGCTGCCGCCGGTGTCCGCCTCACCGGTGTTGGCCATCGCGACCGTGCCCGCCGGGTAGATGTCGTCCTTCAGGCTCGTGTCCTTCAGGTTCTCGTCAGGGATGGTGTAGCCCGGTCCGCCGCTGCCGCTGCCCGTCGGGTCGCCGCACTGGAGCACGTAGATCCCGTTGGTGGTGAGCCGGTGGCACTTGGTGTGGTCGAAGTAGCCCTTGCCCGCGAGGAAGTCGAAGGAGTTCACGGTGTGCGGGGCCGCCGACGCCTTCAGCGCGATGTCTATGTCGCCGCACGTCGTCGCCAGCGTCATCGTGTACTTCGCCGACTTGTCGATCGTGATCGCCGGCTCCTTCTTCCAGGTCGCCGTCTTGACGGAGCCCGCCGCGGCCTTCTCGCACGGGTCCTCGACCGCGCTGGGAGTGGCGGACGCGGACGCCTCCGCGCTCGCGCTCGCCTTGTCGTCGTCCTTCATGACGCCCGTGGTGTACAGCGCCAGGCTGCCCACCAGGACCACGCCGAGCACCGACGCGATCACCGAGTTGCGCACGCGCGCCTTGCGCCGCGCGGCCGTGCGGCGCTGCTGCTGCCGCAAGAACTTCTCCCGGGCTAGCTGACGCTTGCGCTGTTCCTGGGTGACCACCGGGTTCTCTCCTCATGCGTCTCGTACGACGGCCGGTACGCGAGCGCCCGGTGAGCCGACCGCGCGCGTGTGCCCCGTACCGTATATGGGTTCGCTGAGGAAACGGCAGCGCCGGTAGGCTCTGACGACGGGCGTAGCCGCTCGCAAGCCCTCCCGTACCGACACAACGAAGGACGATCGTGCTCATTGCCGGGTTCCCCGCCGGGGCCTGGGGGACGAACTGTTATCTCGTCGCCCCCGCCGCCGGTGAGGAGTGCGTGATCATCGACCCGGGCCACCAGGCGGCCCCCGGAGTCGAGGAAGCGATCAGGAAGCATCGGCTCAAGCCCGTCGCCGTCGTCCTCACCCACGGCCACATCGACCATGTCGCCTCGGTCGTCCCGGTCTGCGGCGCGCACGACGTGCCGGCCTGGATCCACCCCGAGGACCGCTACATGATGAGCGACCCCGAGAAGGCGCTCGGCCGGTCCCTGGGGATGCCGCTGATGGGCGAGCTGACGGTGGGGGAGCCGGACGACGTCCGGGAGCTGACCGACGGCGCGCGGCTGGACCTGGCCGGTCTGGAGTTCTCCGTCGCGCACGCGCCGGGCCATACCAAGGGGTCGGTGACCTTCCGGGTGCCCGAGGCCGCGGACGTTCCGTCCGTCTTCTTCTCGGGCGACCTGCTGTTCGCCGGCTCCGTCGGACGCACCGACCTGCCCGGCGGCGACATGGCCGAGATGCTCGACTCGCTGGCCCGCGTGTGCCTGCCGCTCGACGACTCGACCGTGGTGCTGTCCGGCCACGGCCCCCAGACGACCATCGGCCAGGAGCGCGCCACCAACCCGTACCTGCGGCAACTGGCGGAAGACCGCCAAGGACGCGGCGCCTCCGAGGCTCCCCGACGAGGAATGTGACGAGAGACCTCCCGTGAGCACCTTCAAGGCCCCCAAGGGCACGTACGACCTGATCCCCCCGGACAGCGCCACCTACCTCGCCGTGCGCGAGGCGATCGCCGCCCCGCTGCGCACCTCCGGCTACGGCTACGTCGAGACACCCGGCTTCGAGAGCGTCGAGCTGTTCGCCCGCGGTGTCGGCGAGTCCACCGACATCGTGACCAAGGAGATGTACGCCTTCGAGACGAAGGGCGGCGACCGGCTGGCGCTGCGCCCCGAGGGCACCGCGTCCGTGCTGCGCGCCGCCCTGGAGGCCAACCTCCACAAGGCGGGCAACCTGCCGGTCAAGCTCTGGTACTCGGGCTCGTACTACCGCTACGAGCGTCCCCAGAAGGGCCGCTACCGCCACTTCTCCCAGGTCGGCGCCGAGGCGATCGGCGCCGAGGACCCGGCGCTGGACGCCGAGCTGATCATCCTGGCCGACCAGGCGTACCGCTCGCTCGGTCTGCGAGACTTCCGCATCCTCCTCAACAGCCTCGGCGACAAGGAGTGCCGCCCGGTCTACCGGGCCGCCCTCCAGGACTTCCTGCGCGGCCTCGACCTGGACGAGGACACCCTGCGCCGCGCCGAGATCAACCCCCTGCGGGTCCTCGACGACAAGCGCCAGGACGTGCAGAAGCAGCTCACCGACGCCCCCCTCCTGCGCGACTACCTCTGCGACGCCTGCAAGGCGTACCACGAGGAGGTCCGCGACCTGATCACCGCGGCGGGCGTCGCCTTCGAGGACGACCCCAAGCTGGTCCGCGGCCTGGACTACTACACGCGCACGACCTTCGAGTTCGTCCACGACGGTCTGGGCTCGCAGTCCGCGGTGGGCGGCGGCGGCCGCTACGACGGCCTGTCCGAGATGATCGGCGGCCCCGCCCTGCCGTCGGTCGGCTGGGCCCTCGGCGTCGACCGCACGGTCCTGGCACTGGAGGCGGAGGGCGTCGAGCTAGAACTGCCGTCCTCCACCAGCGTGTTCGCCGTCCCGCTCGGCGAGGAGGCCCGCCGCGTCCTCTTCGCCAAGGTCACCGAACTGCGCAAGCTGGGCGTCGCCGCCGACTTCTCCTACGGCGCCAAGGGCCTCAAGGGCGCCATGAAGAACGCCAACCGCAGCGGCGCCCGCTACACGATCGTCGCCGGTGAACGCGACCTCGCCGAGGGCGTCGTCCAGCTCAAGGACATGGAGTCCGGTGAGCAGACGGCGGTCGGCGTCAACGAGATCGTCGCGGAGCTGGAAGCACGGCTCGGCTGACACGCGCGCGGGGGCGCCGGGTGCCGTACAGGGCGCCCGGCGCCTTCGCCGTACGGGAGAACGGAACACCTGCCCGCCGTGTACCGCTCACCCTTATGCGGAGTGAACGGTCCGCACGCGCCTGGGTGCGGCACAATGGCCCTGCCCGAAGAAGGTCCAACTCTCCAGTGACGGAATCGGCGTGATGAGCAAGACGACAGTTCGAGACGTCTCCACCGAGCCCGATCCGGAGCGTGCCGGGGCGGCCGCACCGGGGACGGCGGGCGGCAGCCGGGCGTTCGCGCTGCTGCTGGTGATCACCGGCGCGGCCGGTCTGCTCGCCGCATGGGTCATCACGATCGACAAGTTCAAGCTGCTCGAGGCCAAGGTCGCGGGCACGACGTTCACCCCCGGGTGCAGCCTGAACCCCGTGGTCTCCTGCGGCAGCGTCATGGAGAGCAAGCAGGCCGCCGCCTTCGGCTTCCCCAACCCGATGCTCGGCCTCGTCGCCTACGGCATCGTCATCTGCGTCGGCATGAGCCTGCTGGCCCGCGCCCGCTTCCCGCGCTGGTACTGGCTCACCTTCAACTTCGGCACGCTCTTCGGCGTCGTCTTCTGCGCCTGGCTCCAGTTCCAGTCCCTGTACCGGATCAACGCCCTGTGCCTGTGGTGCTGCCTGGCCTGGGTCGCGACGATCACCATGTTCTGGTACGTGACCTCGTTCAACGTCCGCAACGGCTTCCTGCCCGCCCCGGGCTGGCTGAAGGGCTTCTTCGGCGAGTTCACCTGGGTCCTGCCCGTGCTGCACATCGGGATCATCGGCATGCTGATCCTGACCCGCTGGTGGGAGTTCTGGACCGGCTGACCCGCCTCCGGGGCCGGCTGCCCCGCCTCCGGGCCGGCTGCCCCGCCTCCGGGCCGGGCTGCCCCGTCCCCGGGCCGGCGACCGTCCCGGCCGGACTGTCGGTGCGGTGATTTAGGGTTTCAGCGTGGAGCCCGACCTGTTCACCGCCGCAGCAGAAGAACGCCAGGAGAAGGACCCCGCCGGCAGCCCCCTGGCGGTCCGGATGCGCCCGCGCACCCTCGACGAGGTCGTGGGCCAGCAGCACCTGCTCAAGCCGGGCTCCCCCCTGCGCCGCCTGGTCGGCGAGGGCGCCAAGGGCCCGGCCGGTCCGTCCTCGGTGATCCTGTGGGGCCCGCCCGGCACCGGCAAGACGACCCTCGCCTACGTCGTCTCCAAGGCCACCAACAAGCGCTTCGTCGAACTGTCCGCGATCACCGCCGGCGTCAAGGAGGTCCGCGCGGTCATCGACGGCGCCCGCCGCGCCACCGGCGGCTTCGGCAAGGAGACCGTCCTCTTCCTCGACGAGATCCACCGCTTCAGCAAGGCCCAGCAGGACTCCCTCCTCCCGGCCGTCGAGAACCGCTGGGTGACCCTGATCGCGGCCACCACCGAGAACCCCTACTTCTCGGTGATCTCCCCCCTGCTCTCCCGCTCCCTGCTGCTCACGCTCGAACCCCTCACCGACGACGACCTGCGCGGCCTCATCCGGCGCGCCCTCACCGACGACCGGGGCCTCAAGGGCGCCGTCACCCTCCCCGAGGACAGCGAGGGCCACCTCCTGCGCATCGCCGGCGGCGACGCCCGCCGGGCCCTGACCGCCCTGGAGGCCGCCGCCGGGGCCGCGCTCGACAAGGACGAGACGGAGATCGCCCTCGCCACCCTGGAGGAGACGGTCGACCGGGCGGCGGTGAAATACGACCGCGACGGCGACCAGCACTACGACGTCGCCAGCGCCCTCATCAAGTCCATCCGCGGCTCCGACGTCGACGCCGCCCTGCACTACCTGGCCCGCATGATCGAGGCCGGTGAGGACCCCCGCTTCATCGCCCGCCGCCTGATGATCTCCGCCAGCGAGGACATCGGCCTCGCCGACCCGAACGCCCTGCCGATCGCGGTCGCCGCCGCCCAGGCCGTCGCCATGATCGGCTTCCCCGAGGCCGCCCTCACCCTCAGCCACGCCACCATCGCCCTCGCCCTGGCCCCCAAGTCCAACGCCGCGACGACCGCGATCGGCGCCGCCCTGGACGACGTGCGCAAGGGCCTGGCCGGGCCCGTGCCGCCGCATCTGCGGGACGGGCACTACAAGGGCGCGGCCAAGCTGGGGCACGCGCAGGGGTACGTGTACCCGCACGACCTGCCCGAGGGGATCGCCGCCCAGCAGTACGCCCCGGACGCCGTCACGGGGCGCGAGTACTACACGCCCACCCGGCACGGCGCCGAGGCCCGGTACGCGGACGCGGTGGACTGGACCAGGAAGCACCTCGGTCGCAAGCGCACGTGAGCACCCTGTAGACTCGCCTGAAGTGCCGCGTCCCGTGCAGTCAGAACGGGACAGCCGGCCGGAGTCGGTCCTTAGGGGACCGGCCCAAGGAGCGTCGCGCACCGTCGAACGGTGTCGCGGGCAGCCCACCACCACCCGGAGTCCCGGGACGGTCGGTGGGCCACTCGCGTGCTGCACGTATGTGCCCAGACCAGGGGAGCGGCTGCCCGGCAGGTCCACCAGTGGACCCGACGGGTTTCCCCGGCTGCGAATGCGACCTCCCCCGACCCTGACAAGCCGACACCAGGAAATGAGAGACAGTGGCGAACCAGTCCCGCCCCAAGGTCAAGAAGTCGCGTGCCCTCGGCATCGCGCTGACCCCGAAGGCCGTCAAGTACTTCGAGGCCCGCCCCTACCCGCCGGGTGAGCACGGCCGCGGCCGCAAGCAGAACTCGGACTACAAGGTCCGTCTGCTGGAGAAGCAGCGCCTGCGCGCGCAGTACGACGTGTCCGAGCGCCAGCTCGTCCGCGCCTACGAGCGTGCCTCCAAGGTTCAGGGCAAGACCGGTGAGGCCCTGATCATCGAGCTGGAGCGCCGCCTCGACGCCCTGGTCCTGCGTTCGGGCATCGCCCGCACGATCTACCAGGCCCGCCAGATGGTCGTCCACGGCCACATCGAGGTCAACGGCCAGAAGGTCGACAAGCCCTCGTTCCGCGTCCGTCCCGACGACGTCGTGATGGTCCGCGAGCGCAGCCGCGAGAAGACCCTCTTCTCGATCGCCCGTGAGGGCGGCTTCGCCCCCGACGGCGAGACCCCGCGCTACCTCCAGGTGAACCTCAAGGCCCTGGCGTTCCGCCTGGACCGCGAGCCGAACCGCAAGGAGATCCCGGTCATCTGCGACGAGCAGCTCGTCGTCGAGTACTACGCCCGCTGATCCCCCGGCGGACGCAGGACCCTGCGCCCGGACCCGCCGTCCCGCCGCCCCTCCCGGGCGGCCGGGGCGGCGGGTTCCCGCGTTCTAGGGCCTGTTGCGAAAGTCCCGTCGTCCGCCCGGAGGGCGGGCCTGGCGGCGTCAGGTGCGTGCTCTCGGCGTGCCGGCCCCTGGCCCTCGTACTGGATGTACTTGGGTCAGGGGCCGGTGCGGCGAGAGTGCGTGCATGGCGTCGTCGGGCAGGCGGGACTTTCGCAACAGGCCCTAGGCCCGTGCTCGCGCGCCCCGGCGGCCCGCACCGGCATATCCGGTTCGGAGCGCCGCTCGCGGCGCGATAGGCTCGGTGCACGACTTTTCCGATGCAGAGGCACGTATCAGGGAGCGGGTGCGCAGTGTCCGGTGGAGAGGTGGCCGGCATCCTGGTGGCCGTGTTCTGGGCGATCCTGGTCTCCTTCCTCGCCGTCGCACTGGCGAGGCTGGCCCAGACGCTCAGGGCCACCACCAAGCTGGTCGCGGACGTGACCGAGCAGGCGGTTCCGCTGCTGGCCGACGCCTCCGCCACGGTGCGCTCGGCGCAGACCCAGATCGACCGGGTCGACGCGATCGCCTCGGACGTCCAGGAGGTCACCTCCAACGCCTCCGCACTGTCCACCACGGTCGCCTCCACCTTCGGCGGCCCCCTGGTGAAGATCGCCGCCTTCGGCTACGGCGTACGCCGGGCCCTCGGCGGGCGCAAGGACGACGTGCCCGCGAAGGAGCCCCGGCGTACCGTGATCGTGGGGCGGACCGTCCCGGCCTCGCGGCGGGCGAAGCGGACCTCCCGTGGAAAGAGGGACTGACGCAGCATGTTCCGCCGTACCTTCTGGTTCACCACGGGCGTCGCCGCCGGTGTGTGGGCCACCACCAAGGTCAACCGCAAGCTGAAGCAGCTGACCCCCGAGAGCCTCGCCGCGACCGCGGCCAACAAGGCCCTCGAGACGGGAGCGCGCCTCAAGGACCGCGCGGTGGGCTTCGCGCTCGACGTCCGCGACAACATGGCCCAGCGGGAGGCCGAGCTGGAGGAGGTCCTCGGGATCCACGAGAACCCCGAGCTCTCCGCACCCCGGCGGTACGCCGCCATCGAGAACCGCACCACACCGAAGAACGCCCGGTACATCGAGAACACGGCGTACCCGCGGGCGAAGCACCCGTACAACCGGAATGAGGACCACTGATGGAGTCGGCTGAGATCCGCCGCCGCTGGCTGAGCTTCTTCGAGGAGCGCGGGCACACCGTCGTCCCTTCGGCGTCGCTCATCGCGGACGACCCGACTCTGCTCCTCGTCCCGGCCGGCATGGTGCCCTTCAAGCCCTACTTCCTGGGCGAGGTCAAGCCGCCCTTCGCGCGCGCCACCAGCGTGCAGAAGTGCGTGCGCACGCCCGACATCGAAGAGGTCGGCAAGACCACGCGCCACGGCACGTTCTTCCAGATGTGCGGCAACTTCTCCTTCGGCGACTACTTCAAGGAAGGCGCCATCAAGCACGCCTGGGAGCTGCTCACCAGCCCCCAGGACAAGGGCGGTTACGGCCTGGAGCCGGAGAAGCTCTGGATCACCGTCTACAAGGACGACGACGAGGCCGAGCGCATCTGGCACGAGGTCGTCGGCGTGCCCAAGGAGCGCATCCAGCGCCTCGGCATGAAGGACAACTACTGGTCCATGGGCGTCCCCGGCCCGTGCGGCCCCTGTTCCGAGATCAACTACGACCGCGGCCCCGAGTTCGGCGTCGAGGGCGGCCCCGCCGTCAACGACGAGCGGTACGTGGAGATCTGGAACCTCGTCTTCATGCAGTACGAGCGCGGCGAGGGCATCGGCAAGGACAACTTCGAGATCCTCGGCGAACTGCCCAGCAAGAACATCGACACGGGCCTCGGCCTGGAGCGCCTCGCCATGATTCTGCAGGGCGTGCAGAACATGTACGAGATCGACACCTCCATGGCCGTCATCAAGAAGGCCACCGAGCTGACCGGTGTCGCCTACGGCGACGCCCACGGCTCGGACGTCTCCCTGCGCGTGGTCACCGACCACATGCGCACCTCCGTGATGCTCATCGGCGACGGCGTCACCCCCGGCAACGAGGGGCGCGGCTACGTGCTGCGCCGCATCATGCGCCGCGCCATCCGCAACATGCGCCTCCTCGGCGCCACCGGTCCGGTCGTCAAGGACCTGATCGACACGGTGATCGAGATGATGGGGCAGCAGTACCCGGAGCTGGTCACCGAACGCGAGCGCATCGAGAAGGTCGCCCTCGCGGAGGAGAACACCTTCCTCAAGACGCTGAAGGCCGGCACCAACATCCTCGACACCGCCGTCACCGAGACCAAGCAGTCCGGCGGCACCGTCCTCGCCGGCGACAAGGCCTTCCTGCTCCACGACACCTGGGGCTTCCCGATCGACCTCACCCTGGAGATGGCCGCCGAACAGGGCCTCTCCGTGGACGAGGACGGTTTCCGCCGCCTGATGAAGGAGCAGCGGGAGCGCGCCAAGGCCGACGCCCAGGCCAAGAAGACCGGCCACGCCGGGGTCGGCGCCTACCGCGAGATCGCCGACAAGGCCGGTGAGACCGACTTCATCGGCTACACCGACACCGACGGCGAGTCCACCATCGTCGGCATCCTCGTCGACGGCGTCTCCTCCCCGGCCGCCTCCGAGGGCGACGAGGTCGAGATCGTCCTCGACCGCACCCCGTTCTACGCCGAGGGCGGCGGCCAGATCGGCGACACCGGCCGCATCAAGGTCGACACGGGTGCCGTCATCGAGATCCGCGACTGCCAGAAGCCGGTCCCGGGCGTCTACGTCCACAAGGGCGTCGTCCAGGTCGGCGAGGTCACCGTCGGCGCCACCGCCCACGCCTCGATCGACTCCCGCCGCCGCACGGCCATCGCCCGAGCCCACTCGGCCACCCACCTCACGCACCAGGCCCTGCGCGACGCGCTCGGCCCGACGGCCGCCCAGGCCGGTTCCGAGAACCAGCCCGGCCGCTTCCGCTTCGACTTCGGCTCGCCGTCCGCCGTTCCGACGGCCGTGATGACCGACGTCGAGCAGAAGATCAACGAGGTGCTCGCCCGCGACCTGGACGTCCGCGCCGACGTCATGGGCATCGACGAGGCCAAGAAGCAGGGCGCCATCGCCGAGTTCGGCGAGAAGTACGGCGAGCGCGTCCGCGTGGTGACCATCGGCGACTTCTCCAAGGAGCTGTGCGGCGGCACGCACGTGCACAACACCTCCCAGCTGGGCCTGGTGAAGCTGCTGGGCGAGTCGTCCATCGGCTCGGGCGTGCGCCGCATCGAGGCCCTCGTCGGTGTCGACGCCTACAACTTCCTCGCCCGCGAGCACACGGTCGTCGCCCAGCTCCAGGAGCTGATCAAGGGCCGTCCGGAGGAGCTCCCGGAGAAGGTCTCCGCCATGCTCGGCAAGCTGAAGGACGCCGAGAAGGAGATCGAGAAGTTCCGCGCCGAGAAGGTGCTCCAGGCCGCCGCCGGTCTCGCCGAGTCCGCCAAGGACGTGCGGGGCGTCGCCCTGGTCACCGGACAGGTCCCGGACGGCACCACCGCCGACGACCTGCGCAGGCTGGTGCTCGACGTCCGCGGCCGCATCCAGGGCGGCCGGGCCGCCGTCGTGGCCCTGTTCGCGGTGGCGAACGGCAAGCCGCTGACGGTCATCGCCACCAACGAGGCCGCCCGTGAGCGCGGCCTCAAGGCCGGCGAGCTGGTCCGTACGGCCGCCAAGACCCTCGGCGGCGGCGGTGGCGGCAAGCCGGACGTCGCCCAGGGCGGTGGCCAGAACCCGGCCGCCGTCGGCGAGGCCGTCGACGCCGTCGAACGGCTCGTGGCGGAAACGGCCAAGTGAACGCCGAGGCACGGACGAGCGGGGACGGCCGGGGCATGCGCCGCGGCCGTCGCCTCGCGCTCGACGTCGGGGACGCCCGGATCGGGGTCGCCTCGTGCGACCCCGACGGGATCCTCGCCACGCCGGTCGAGACGGTCCCCGGCCGGGACCTCCCGGCGGCGCACCGCCGGCTGAGGCAACTGGTCGGGGAGTACGAGCCGATCGAGGTCGTGGTCGGTCTTCCCCGCTCCCTCAAGGGGGGCGAGGGCCCGGCGGCCGTCAAGGTCCGCGGCTTCGCCCAGGAGCTGGCCCGGGGTATCGCGCCGGTCCCGGTCCGGCTCGTCGACGAGCGGATGACGACCGTGACGGCCAGCCAGGGACTGCGCGCCTCGGGCGTGAAATCCAAGAAGGGGCGGTCCGTCATCGACCAGGCAGCCGCCGTGATCATCCTGCAACAGGCGCTGGAATCCGAACGGGTGTCAGGCAGTGCACCGGGCGAGGGCGTCGAAGTGGTCGTCTGATCGCGATACGGTAACGTTCCGCGCGATGCGGCGGTGTTCGAACAGCTGCCGCACAAGAAGAGGCGGAACGGTGGCGGGTCCCGCAGGGCCGCGCGAACCGCCGCCTCGCGGCTCTAGGGGATCGATGACTGAGTATGGCCGGGGCCCAGGCTCCGAACCGTGGCATCCGGAGGACCCGTTGTACGGGGACGGCGGATGGGAAGGGCAGCAGGCCCACGTCGGCCATCAGCCTGCCTACGGCGGCCAGCCGCAGCACTACCCGCAGGAGCCGCAGCAGACGGCGTACGGCCAGTGGGACCACGGCCAGGCGAACGGACCGCAGCAGTACGGTCAGCAGCAGTACGACCAGCAGTCCTACGACGGACAGCAGTACCAGCAGTCCTACGACCAGCAGCAGCACTACCAGCAGTACGCCCATCAGGGTCACCCAGGTCACCCAGGGCATCAGGGCCACCCGGAGCACCAGGGGCACCCGGGGCCGCCAGGGCCCGAACAGGGCTACCAAGAGGGCGGCTGGGACGCCACCGGAACGCACGCGCACGTCCCCTACGCCGCTGATCCGGGTGACCCGTACGGGCAGCAGGCCGCCGCCTACGGTGCCGAGCAGCCCGACTTCTACGGCACGCCGGACGCCTACCCGCCACCGGAGCCACCCGGCCGGAGACGGACCGAGCCGGAACCGGAGCCGGAAGCGGAGGCCGGGGAGCAGCGGCCCGACTGGGACCCGGGCCCCGACCAGGGCGAGCACGCCTTCTTCGCCGGAGGCGCCGACGACGAGGACGACGACGAGCCGGAGGGCCGCGGGGACCGTCGCGGCCGCGGTGGCAAGAGCGCCAAGGGCAAGAAGCGCCGCAATGGATGCGCCTGTCTCGTCGTCGTACTGGTGTTCGGCGGCGGTATCGTCGGGGTGAGCTATTTCGGTTACCAGTTCTACCAGAATCGTTACGGCGTGGCCCCGGATTATGCGGGCGACGGCAACAGCCAGACCGTGAGCGTCGAGGTGCCCAAGGGGGCGGGCGGTGCGGAGATCGGCCGTCTGCTGAAGGAGGCGGGCGTGGTCAAGAGCGTGGACGCCTTCGTGTCCGCGTTCACGAGCGATCCCGACGGGGCCCAGATCCAGGCCGGCGCGTACATCCTCAAGAAGGAGATGTCCGCGAAGAGTGCCGTCGAGATGATGCTGGACCCGAAGAGCCAGGCCAATCTGATCGTCAAACCCGGCCAGCGCACCTATCAGGTCTACAAGGCGATCGACGAGAAACTCGGCCTTTCCTCCGGCACCACCCGCGGTGTCGCCGAGAAGCAGTTCGACGATCTCGGTCTGCCCAGCTGGGCGAACAGCGACAGCGACATCAAGGACCCGCTGGAGGGATTCCTCTACCCGGGCACCTATCCGGCGGCCAAGGGCATGAAGCCCGCGGCGGTGCTGGAGGAGATGGTCCAGCGGGCCAACGAGGCCTACGGCAAGTACGACCTGGAGGCCAAGGCGGCGGCGCTCGACCTGGAGAACCCGTTGCAGGTCATCACGGTCGCCAGCCTCGTCCAGGCCGAGGGCAAGACGGACGACGACTACCGCAAGATGGCGGAGGTCGTCTACAACCGGCTCAAGCCGACGAACACCGAGACCAACCAGTTGCTCCAGTTCGACTCGTCCTTCAACTACCTGAAGAACGAGAGCAACATCCACATCAGCGAGTCCGAGATCAACAGCAATCAGGACCCGTACAACACGTACACCCACAAGGGCCTGCCGCCGGGACCGATCGGAAACCCGGGCGCCAACGCCCTCACGGCGACGCTGAATCCGACGGGCGACGGCTGGATCTACTTCGTCGCGACCGACGGCGAGAACAACACGGAATTCGCGAAGACCTACGCGCAATTCCAGGAGCTCAAGAACAAGTTCAACGAGAGTGCCGGTAACTGAGGCCATGAGTGACACAGCCAGGACGCAGCACGTCCACCGCCACCGGGCAGCCGTGCTCGGCAGCCCCATCGCCCACTCCCTCTCCCCGGTGCTGCACCGCGCCGCGTACCAGGTGATGGAGCTCCCGGACTGGACGTACGACCGCTTCGACGTCGACGAGGCCGCCCTGCCCGCCTTCGTCGACGGACTCGGCCCCGAGTGGGCGGGACTGTCGCTGACCATGCCGCTCAAGCGCGCGGTGATCCCGCTGCTCGACGAGATCAGCGAGACGGCGGCCTCCGTCGAGACGGTCAACACCCTCGTGTTCACCGAGGACGGCCGCCGCGTCGGCGACAACACCGACATCCCCGGCATGGTGGCGGCGCTGCGCGAGCACGGGGTCGAGCAGGTCGACTCGGCGGCGATCCTCGGCGCCGGCGCCACCGCCTCCTCCGCGCTGGCCGCCCTGGCCCGGGTCTGCACCGGCGAGGTCGTCGCGTACGTACGCAGCGAGGCCCGCGCCGCCGAGATGCGGGAGTGGGGCGAGCGCCTCGACGTCGAGGTCCGTACGGCGGACTGGGCGGACGCGGCCGATGCGCTGCGCTTCCCGCTGGTCGTCGCGACGACCCCCGCCGGGACGACGGACGCCCTCGCCGCCTCGGTGCCGGAGCGGCCCGCCACCCTCTTCGACGTGCTGTACGAGCCGTGGCCGACCGAGCTCGCCGCCCGCTGGTCCATGTTCGGCGGTGCCGTCGTCAGCGGACTCGACCTGCTGGTGCACCAGGCGGTGCTCCAGGTGGAGCAGATGACCGGGCGCGGCCCGGCCCCCGTGGACGCCATGCGGAAAGCGGGCGAACACGCGCTCGCCGCGCGCTAGGGCCTGTTGCGAAAGTCCCGCCTGCCCGACGACGCCATGCACGCTCCCCCAGCCTCCGGCCGGGGGGACCCCCACTCGCCGCACCGGCCCCTGACCCAAGTACATCCAGTACGAGGGCCAGGGGCCGGCACTCCCCCAGCCTTCGGCCGGGGGGACCCCCAGAGCACGCACCTGACGCCGCCAGGCCCGCCCTCCGGGCGGACGACGGGACTTTCGCAACAGGCCCTAGGCGCACCGGACCGCCGGGGCTGCGCAGGGGCGCAGCGCAGTCGCGAGGTGAGACCCTCCAGGTCGCCCCCGAAGGCCGTCCCGAGCACGCCCGCCGGCCGGCCCGGCAGCCCCGGCAGCCTGCCCCGGCAGGCCCTCCCGGCCCCGCCGCACCCGATGCCGCCGGGCCGGGAGCCGGGCCGATCGCCGCGCCGACCTCCTCCGCGCCCACGCCCCGCGGCAGCGGCCGGACGGCCCGCGCCGGGCCCCGCTCCGCGCCCCCGGGCGTCCGCCTGATGGACCGGCGGCCGGGCCGGGTCGTGGACGTGGGAGGATCGGAGGTGGCGGACCTGGGTCGCGCACCCGGTCACGCCGTTGCCGTACGCGAGGACACGCGTACGCAGGGCAGTACCAGGCGCGAGCACTGAGGAGCACCGTTGAGCAGGTTGCGCTGGCTGACCGCGGGGGAGTCCCACGGTCCCGCACTCGTGGCGACGCTGGAGGGCCTTCCGGCCGGCGTGCCGATCACCACGGAGATGGTCGCGGACCATCTGGCGAGGCGCCGGCTCGGCTATGGGCGCGGTGCCCGGATGAAGTTCGAGCGGGACGAGGTCACCTTCCTCGGCGGTGTCCGCCACGGTCTCACCCTCGGCTCCCCGGTCGCGGTCATGGTGGGCAACACCGAGTGGCCGAAGTGGGAGCAGGTGATGGCGGCCGACCCGGTCGACCCGGAGGTGCTGGCGGGTTCCGCGCGCAACGCGCCGCTGACCCGCCCCCGCCCGGGCCACGCCGACCTGGCGGGCATGCAGAAGTACGGCTTCGACGAGGCCCGTCCGATCCTGGAGCGCGCCTCCGCGCGGGAGACGGCGGCCCGGGTCGCGCTGGGCGCGGTCGCCCGGTCGTACCTGAAGGAGACGGCCGGCATCGAGATCGTCTCCCACGTGGTGGAGCTGGCGGCGGCGAAGGCGCCGTACGGTGTCTACCCGACGCCCGCGGACGTGGAGCGGCTGGACGCGGACCCGGTGCGGTGTCTGGACGCGGACGCGTCGAAGGCGATGGTCGCGGAGATCGACCAGGCGCACAGGGACGGCGACACCCTCGGGGGTGTGGTGGAGGTGCTGGCGTACGGGGTGCCGGTGGGGCTGGGTTCGCACGTGCACTGGGACCGCAAGCTGGACGCGCGGCTGGCGGGCGCCCTGATGGGCATCCAGGCGATCAAGGGCGTGGAGATCGGCGACGGTTTCGAGCTGGCCCGGGTGCCGGGTTCGAAGGCGCACGACGAGATCGTCGGCACGCCGGAGGGCATCCGCCGCGCCACCGGCCGCTCGGGGGGCACCGAGGGCGGTCTGTCCACGGGTGAGCTGCTGCGGGTGCGTGCGGCGATGAAGCCGATCGCGACCGTGCCGCGTGCCCTGCGGACCGTGGACGTGGCCACCGGCGAGGCGACGCAGGCCCATCACCAGCGTTCGGACGTGTGCGCGGTGCCGGCGGCGGGGATCGTCGCGGAGGCGATGGTGGCGCTGGTCCTCGCGGACGCGGTCGCGGAGAAGTTCGGCGGCGACAGTGTCGCCGAGACCCGCCGCAACGTGCGCTCCTACCTCGACCACCTCCCCGTCCGATGAGCGGGCCGCTGGTCGTCCTGGTCGGGCCGATGGGCGTCGGCAAGTCCACCGTCGGGCAGCAACTGGCCGAACAGCTGAAGGTCGCCTACCGGGACACCGACGACGACATCGTCGCCGAGCAGGGCCGCACCATCGCCGACATCTTCGTCGAGGAGGGCGAGCCCGCCTTCCGCGCCATCGAGAAGGCCGCCGTGCACCGCGCGCTCGCCGACCACGACGGCGTCCTGGCGCTCGGCGGCGGCTCGGTCCTGGACGCGGACACCCGCGCCCTGCTGTCCGGGCTGCGGGTGGTCTACCTGTCGATGGACGTCGAGGAAGCCGTACGGCGCACCGGCCTCAACGCGGCCCGCCCGCTGCTCGCGGTCAACCCGCGCCGGCAGTGGCGCGAGCTGATGGAGGCGCGGCGGCACCTGTACGAAGAGGTCGCCACGGCCGTCGTGGCGACGGACGGCCGCACCCCCGACGAGGTCACCCGAGCCGCCCTGGACGCCCTGGAGTTGAAGGAAGCATGAGTGAGGAAGTGACACGGATCCGGGTCGGCGGCAGCGCGGGCTCCGAGCCGTACGAGGTGCTCATCGGCCGCCGGCTCCTCGGTGAGCTCGGCGGGCTGATCGGGGACCGCGCCCGGCGGGTCGCGGTCATCCACCCGGAGGCCCTCGCCGAGACCGGTGACGCGCTCCGCGCCGACCTGGCCGAGCAGGGCTACGAGGCCGTCGCCATCCAGGTGCCCAACGCCGAGGAGGCGAAGACCGCCGAGGTCGCCGCCTACTGCTGGAAGGCGCTCGGCCAGTCCGGGTTCACGCGCACCGACGTCGTGGTGGGCGTCGGCGGCGGCTCGACGACCGACCTGGCCGGTTTCGTGGCCGCCACCTGGCTGCGCGGGGTGCGCTGGATCGCCGTCCCGACGACGGTGCTGGCCATGGTCGACGCCGCTGTCGGCGGCAAGACCGGCATCAACACCGCCGAGGGCAAGAACCTCGTCGGTTCCTTCCACCCCCCGGCCGGCGTGCTGTGCGACCTGGCCGCGCTGGACTCCCTCCCGGTCAACGACTACGTCTCCGGGCTCGCGGAGATCATCAAGGCCGGCTTCATCGCCGACCCGGCGATCCTCGACCTCGTCGAGTCCGACCCCGAGGCCGCCCGCACCCCGGCCGGCCCGCACACCGCCGAGCTGATCCGGCGGTCCATCCAGGTCAAGGCGGACGTCGTCTCCTCCGACCTGAAGGAGTCGGGCCTGCGGGAGATCCTCAACTACGGCCACACCCTGGCCCACGCCATCGAGAAGAACGAGCGGTACAAGTGGCGCCACGGCGCCGCCGTCTCGGTCGGCATGCACTTCGCCGCCGAACTCGGCCGCCTGGCGGGCCGGCTGGACGACGCCACCGCCGACCGCCACCGCACGATCCTGGAATCGGTCGGGCTGCCGCTGCACTACCGCCACGACCAGTGGCCCAGGCTGCTGGAGACCATGAAGGTCGACAAGAAGTCCCGCGGCGACCTCCTGCGCTTCATCGTCCTCGACGGCCTGGCCAAGCCGACCGTCCTGGAGGGCCCGGACCCGGCGGTCCTGCTCGCCGCGTACGGCGAAGTGGGCCAGTAGGCAACACCGCGGGTCCGCGGGCTCCGCACTCCTCCGCGCCCGTGGACGTCCCGTCCGCCCGATCCCCTTTCCCCGCCGGGCACTTCGGACCGCCCCCGGCCGTTTCACCAAACGGCGGCCGGGGGCGGTACCGTTCAGTGCCGGCGGGGGTCAGCGCCCCCGCGGCCGGGGGCCATCGCCCGCGGCGAGCGAGCCGAAGGGGCCGTGGCGCTCCGGAGGCGAACCGAGCCCGAGAAGAACGAGACGGAGTGGCACCGGATGCAGCACGCAGTGGGTTCTCCGCTGCCGCCGCCCCACCAGCCGGGGCACGGACCGGCCGTCGGCTGGTCACCGGCCGCACAGCACCCGGGTCCGCAGCGGCCCGGCGGCACCCCCCAGCAGAGCGCCCCCGTGCCTCCGCCGCACCGGGCACCGGGCTTCACCGGAGCACCCCCCTCGGGCCCGGTCCCGCCCGCCCCCCAGCCGCCGGTCCCTCCCGTGCCCCACCCCCCGGCCCCGCAGCACGCGCCCGCCCCGCCGGTCCCCGACACCACCGGGCACGTCCCGCTGCCCCCCGGCGGCCCCGTGCCCATGCCCAGCCCGCCCCCCGCCCCGACCGGGCCCGACCCGGCGGCCACCACCCTCGCGGTGCTGCTGATCGGCCCCGCGGGCGCCGGGAAGACGAGCGTCGCCAAGTTCTGGGCCGACCACCGCCGGGTGCCCACCGCCCACATCAGCCTCGACGACGTGCGCGAATGGGTCCGCTCCGGCTTCGCCGACCCGCAGCGCGGCTGGAACGACAACTCCGAGGCCCAGTACCGCCTGGCCCGCCGCACCTGCGGCTTCGCCGCCCGCAACTTCCTGGCCAACGGCATCTCCTGCATCCTCGACGACGCGATCTTCCCCGACCGCCCGGCCGTCGGCCTCGGCGGCTGGAAGCGCCATGTGGGCCCCGGCCTGCTCCCGGTCGTGCTCCTGCCCGGCCTGGAGGTCGTCCTGGAGCGCAACGCCGAACGCTCCGGCAACCGCCGCCTCACCGACGAGGAGGTCGCCCGCATCCACGGCCGCATGGCCGGCTGGTACGGCTCCGGCCTGCCGATCATCGACAACTCCCAGCTCGACGTCCCCGCGACGGCGCGGATCCTGGACGACGTCCTCGCGCGGGCGATCGCCAGCCCGCCCAAGTGGTGACCGGAACCGCGCCCCCGTCACCCCACTCGGCGGCTCCCAACCGGCACAATCCGGTCACCGCTCCTACGCTCGACTCATGTCAGAGGTCTACGCGTCCCGCCGAACCCGCCTTCGGGAGCGCTGCAACGCGTCCGGCAACGCGGCAGCGCTCGTCACCCGTCCCGCCAACGTCCGGTACCTCACGGGCGCCGCGCCCCGCAGCGCCGTCCTGCTGCTGGGCGAACGCGAGGACCTGCTGGTCTGCTCGGGCCCGGTCGAGGACCGGCCGGGCGACGGCCGGCCCGACGAAGCACTGAGGGTGCACACCCTCCCGAGAGCCGGCGGTGACCCCGCGGTGGCCGCCGCCGGCCTCTGCGCGGACCAGGGTGCCGACTCCCTCGCCGCCGAGGAGCACCACCTCACGGTGGCGCGCCACCGCGCCCTGCACTCGGTCGCCCCCCGGCTGCGCCTCGCCGACCTCGGAGGCGCGGTCGAACAGCTCCGGGTCGTCAAGGACGAGGAGGAGATCTCCTGCCTGCGCATCGGCGCCGAGATCGCCGACCAGGCCCTCGGAGAACTGCTCGAGTCCATCCTCGTCGGCCGCACCGAACGCCACCTCGCCCTCGAACTGGAACGCCGTCTCGTCGACCACGGCGCGGACGGGCCCGCGTTCCCCACCTCCGTGGGCACCGGACCGCACTCCGGCCGGCGCGGCCACCGGCCCACCGACCGGCGTGTGGAGGAGGGCGACTTCCTCTCCGTCTGCCTGGGCGCGGTGTACCGGGGCTACCGCTGCGAGATCGGCCGCACCTTCGTCATCGGCACCTCCCCGGCGGACTGGCAGGTCGAGCTGTACGACCTCGTCTTCGCCGCCCAGCGGGCCGGCCGCGAGAGCCTCGCGCCCGGCGTCGCCTACCGTGACGTGGACCGTGCCGCGCGCCAGGTGCTGGACGCCGCGGGGTACACGGAAGGCCTGCCGGTGATGACCGGGCACGGTGTCGGACTCGAAATCGACGAGGACCCGCAGCTGGCCCCCGCGGCCATGGGTAAACTGGACGCTTGCGTGCCGGTCACCGTCGAACCGGGGGTCCACCTCCCGGGCCGGGGCGGTGTCCGGATCGATGACACGCTCGTCGTGCGCCCCGAGGCGGACGGCGGACCCGAGCTACTCACCATCACGACCAAGGAGCTGCTCGCGCTCTAGCCTCGAGCTGTGCGCCCGCCCCGGGTCGTCCACGTCAGTCCAGGAGATTCCGCAACCGTGGCTTCCACGAACGACCTCAAGAACGGCCTGGTGCTCAAGCTCGAAGGCGGCCAGCTCTGGTCCGTCGTCGAGTTCCAGCACGTCAAGCCCGGCAAGGGCCCCGCATTCGTGCGCACCAAGCTCAAGAACGTGCTGTCCGGCAAGGTGGTCGACAAGACCTTCAACGCCGGCGTCAAGGTCGAGACGGCCACTGTCGACAAGCGCGACATGCAGTTCTCGTACATGGACGGCGAGTACTTCGTCTTCATGGACATGGAGACCTACGACCAGCTCATGGTCGACCGCAAGGCCGTGGGCGACGCCGCCAACTTCCTGATCGAGGGCTTCACGGCCACCGTCGCGCAGCACGAGGGCGAGGTGCTCTTCGTCGAGCTCCCGGCCGCCGTCGAACTCGTCGTCCAGGAGACCGAGCCGGGCCTCCAGGGCGACCGCTCCACCGGTGGCACCAAGCCCGCCACGCTGGAGACCGGTCACCAGATCCAGGTCCCGCTCTTCATCACCACCGGTGAGAAGATCAAGGTCGACACCCGCACCAGCGACTACCTCGGCCGGGTGAACAGCTAACCGTGGCCGCCCGCAACACGGCCCGCAAGCGCGCCTTCCAGATCCTCTTCGAGGGCGACCAGCGCGGCGCCGACGTCCTGACGGTCCTCGCGGACTGGATCCGGCTCTCCCGGGCCGACACCCGGCAGCCGCCGGTGAGCGAGTACACGATGCAGCTGGTCGAGGGCTACGCGAAGCACGCGAAGCGCATCGACGAGCTGATCGCGCAGTACTCGGTGGGCTGGACGCTGGACCGGATGCCGGTCGTCGACCGCAACATCCTGCGGCTCGGCGCCCATGAGCTGATCTGGGTGGACGAGACCCCGGATGCCGTCGTCCTCGACGAGATGGTGCAGCTGGCGAAGGAGTTCTCCACGGACGAGTCGCCCTCGTTCGTCAACGGCCTGCTCGGCCGGCTCAAGGAACTCAAGCCCTCGCTGCGGCGCGACGAGGCGTAGCGCGCGGTACGGCCCGCCACCGGAGGGCCCGTGGACATCCCGTCCGCGGGCCCTCCGGTGTGCGTGCACCGGGAGCCCCACGCCGCAGCATGCCGGGAGCCCCACGCCGGGCGGCGCACCCGGGGCGGGAGGCTCCCGGCCGCACGGAAAACGCCGGGGTGGCCGGAACCGTACAGTTCCGGCCACCCCGGCGGCACGTTTCTGCTGAGGCGCCCGGCGCGCTCAGTTCTCCTCGTGGGTGACCGCGCGACGCGCGTCCGCGTCCAGGACGCCCCAGCTGATCAGCTGCTCGGTCAGGACCGACGGCGACTGGTCGTAGATCACGGCGAGCGTGCGCAGGTCGTCCTGGCGGATCGAGAGCACCTTGCCGTTGTAGTCACCGCGCTGCGACTGGATCGTCGCCGCGTACCGCTGGAGGGGACCGGCCTTCTCGACCGGCACGTGGGCCAGCCGCTCCAGGTCCAGGACGAGCTTCGGCGGGGGCTCGGCCGCGCCGCCCGGGGTCGTGCCCGGCAGCAGTTCCTGGACCGGGACGCCGTAGAAGTCGGCCAGCTCCGCAAGACGCTGTACGGTCACGGCACGGTCGCCGCGCTCGTACGAACCGACCACGACCGCCTTCCAGCGTCCCTGGGACTTCTCCTCGACACCGTGGAGGGAAAGGCCCTGCTGGGTGCGGATCGCCCGGAGCTTGGCCCCGAGCTGTTTGGCGTATTCGCTGGACATATGGCTCCCGGCACTGGGTCGACGCGGCCGGCGTTGTTCCCTGCCGCGCGGTTGGTAACTCACTGTGAGGTTACGCAGCGTGATTCTTCTGCGTCAAGCCGAATGGTCCACCCCGACTCTTCCGTGGTATCGATGACTGGTTGCGCCAGGGGGGTGATCCGGGGTGTCGATCCGGCCTGATACCGTGGATGGCGCAATTCCGACGTCCTTTAAGGTCCGTCCCGTGAGGCGGAGAAGGAGGTCCGTTTCTTATGGACAAGCAGGACACCCGGCCCGAGTCGCAGCGCTCCGACGCGCGGCCCGTGCTCGAGGCCCCCGACATCGCGCGGGTGCTGACCCGCATCGCCCACGAGATCGTCGAACGCGCCAAGGGCGCCGACGACGTGGTGCTCCTCGGCATCCCCACCAGGGGCGTCTTCCTCGCCCGCAGGCTGGCCGGCAAGCTGGAGCAGATCACCGACCGCGCCGTCCCGGTCGGCTCCCTCGACATCACCATGTACCGCGACGACCTGCGCATGCACCCGCCGCGTGCGCTGGCCCGCACCGAGATCCCCGGTGACGGCCTCGACGGCAAGCTGGTCGTCCTCGTCGACGACGTGCTCTTCTCCGGCCGCACCATCCGCGCCGCCCTCGACGCCCTGAACGACATCGGGCGCCCGCGCGCGGTGCAGCTCGCGGTCCTGGTCGACAGAGGCCACCGCGAACTGCCCATCCGCGCCGACTACGTCGGCAAGAACCTCCCCACGTCGCTGCGGGAGACGGTCAAGGTCCAGCTCGCCGAGGAGGACGGTCGCGACACCGTGCTGCTCGGTACGAAGCGGACCACCCCGGGCGCGCAGCACTAGCGGTCCGGCGTACGCCCACGCGTGCGTGCCCCTGTGCACCCGCATGCCCGAAAACTCCCGAAAGTCTTACGGAGCCTGACAGATGCAGCGTCATCTCATCTCGGCCGCCGACCTCACCCGCGACGACGCCGTCCACGTCCTCGACACCGCGGAGGAGATGGCCCGGGTCGCCGACCGGCCCATCAAGAAACTGCCGACCCTGCGCGGCCGCACGGTCGTGAACCTCTTCTTCGAGGACTCCACGCGCACCCGGATCTCCTTCGAGGCGGCCGAGAAGCGCCTGTCCGCGGACGTGATCAACTTCTCCGCCAAGGGGTCCAGCGTCTCCAAGGGCGAGTCCCTGAAGGACACCGCCCAGACCCTGGAGGCGATGGGCGTCGACGCCGTCGTCATCCGGCACGGCGCCTCCGGAGCCCCCTACCGCCTGGCCAACTCCGGCTGGATCGACGCCGCCGTCATCAACGCCGGCGACGGCACCCACCAGCACCCCACCCAGGCCCTGCTCGACGCCTTCACCATGCGCCGCCGGCTCGTCGGACGGGACGCCGGGATCGGCCAGGACCTGTCCGGCCGGCGGATCACCATCGTCGGGGACGTCCTGCACAGCCGGGTCGCCCGCTCCAACGTCGACCTGCTGCACACCCTCGGCGCCGAGGTCACCCTCGTCGCCCCGCCCACCCTGGTCCCGGTCGGCGTCGAGACCTGGCCCTGCGCGGTCTCGTACGACCTCGACAGCACGCTGGCCAAGTCCGACGCGGTGATGATGCTGCGCGTGCAGCGCGAGCGGATGAACGCCGCGTTCTTCCCGACCGAGCGCGAGTACTCGCGCCGCTACGGCCTCGACGGCGACCGGATGGCGCGGATGCCCGAGCACGCCATCGTGATGCACCCCGGGCCGATGGTCCGCGGCATGGAGATCACCGCCGAGGTCGCCGACTCCGACCGCTGCACCGTCGTCGAGCAGGTCGCCAACGGCGTGGCCGTCCGCATGGCCGTCCTCTACCTGCTCCTGGGCGGGAACGAACCCGCCGTCAGCCACACCCGTACCACCGGTCCCACCGAGGAGAAGTAAGCGACCATGAGCAAGATCCTGATCCGTGGTGCGAAGGTGCTCGGTGGCGAGCCGCAGGACGTCCTGATCGACGGCGAGGTCATCGAGGCCGTCGGCGCCGGGCTGTCCGCCGACGGCGCCCAGGTCGTCGAGGCCGACGGCAAGGTGCTGCTGCCCGGCCTGGTCGACCTGCACACCCATCTGCGCGAGCCGGGCCGCGAGGACTCCGAGACCGTTCTGACCGGCACCCGGGCGGCCGCCTCCGGCGGTTACACGGCCGTGTTCGCCATGGCCAACACCTTCCCCGTGGCCGACACGGCCGGTGTCGTCGAGCAGGTCTACCGGCTCGGCCGGGAGCACGGCTACTGCGACGTGCAGCCCATCGGCGCCGTCACCGTCGGCCTGGAGGGCAGCAAGCTCGCCGAGCTGGGCGCCATGCACGAGTCGGCGGCCGGCGTCACCGTCTTCTCCGACGACGGCAAGTGCGTCCACGACGCGGTGATCATGCGGCGGGCGCTGGAGTACGTGAAGGCCTTCGACGGCGTCGTCGCCCAGCACGCGCAGGAGCCCCGGCTGACCGAGGGCGCCCAGATGAACGAGGGCGTCGTCTCCTCCGAGCTGGGCCTGGGCGGCTGGCCCGCGGTGGCCGAGGAATCGATCATCGCCCGGGACGTCCTGCTCGCCGAGCACGTCGGCTCCCGCGTCCACATCTGCCACCTCTCCACCGCGGGCTCGGTCGAGATCGTGCGCTGGGCGAAGTCCCGCGGCATCCGGGTCACCGCCGAGGTCACCCCGCACCACCTGCTGCTCACCGACGAACTGGTGCGCACCTACAACCCGGTCTACAAGGTCAACCCGCCGCTGCGCACCGAGCGCGACGTGCACGCCCTGCGCGAGGCGCTCGCCGACGGCACGATCGACATCGTCGCCACCGACCACGCCCCGCACCCGCACGAGGACAAGGACTGCGAGTGGGCCGCGGCCGCCATGGGCATGGTCGGCCTGGAGACCGCGCTGTCAGTGGTCCAGGAGACGATGGTGGAGACCGGGCTCCTCGACTGGGCCGGGGTCGCCGACCGCATGTCCGCCACGCCGGCCCGGATCGGGCAGGCGAAGGGCCACGGGCGCCCCGTCTCGGCTGGTGAGCCCGCCAACCTCACGCTCGTCGACACGGCATACCGTGGGTCGGTGGACCCCGCGGGCTTCGCCTCGCGCAGCCGGAACACCCCGTACGAGGGGCGTGAGCTGCCGGGCCGTGTGACGCACACGTGGCTCCGGGGCAAGGCCACGCTCGTCGACGGGAAGCTCACGTGACACCTGTAATCCTGCTCGCGGCCGAGAAGGAATCGGCCGAAGTGACCGACTGGGCCGCCCGGATCGGCTGGGTCGTCGGCCTCGCCCTGTTCGTCGCGCTCGTGTACTGGCTGATGCGCGAGGGCTGGAAGTGGCGCGGCACGCTCCAGGGCGACCTGCCGCCTCTGCCCACCGCGCCGGACGACCCCGGCCCGGCGAGACTGAGCATGAGCGGCCGCTACCACGGCTCCACCACCGCCGGGCAGTGGCTCGACCGCATCGTGGCGCACGGCCTGGGCACCCGCAGCCGGGTGGAGCTCACTCTGACGGACGCGGGACTGGACGTCGTACGCCCCGGCGCGACCGACTTCTTCGTCCCGGCCGGCGCACTGCGCGAGGCCGTGCTCGGCAAGGGCATCGCCGGCAAGGTCCTCACCGAGGGCGGACTGCTCGTGGTGACCTGGGCGCACGGCGACAAGCTGATCGACTCCGGCTTCCGCTCCGACACCGCCGCCGAGCACAACGAGTGGGTCGACACCATCAACGCAATGATCAAAAAGACGGAAACTCAGACGGAAACGGAAGGCGCGCGATGACGACCTCCACCAGGGGAACCGCCAAGGCTCCCGCCGTACTCGTCCTGGAGGACGGCCGTGTCTTCCGCGGCCGTGCCTACGGAGCCGTGGGGGAGACCTTCGGCGAAGCGGTGTTCTCCACCGGCATGACCGGCTACCAGGAGACCCTCACCGACCCGTCGTACGACCGGCAGATCGTCGTCGCGACCGCCCCGCAGATCGGCAACACCGGCTGGAACGACGAGGACGACGAGTCCCGGCGCATCTGGGTCTCCGGCTACGTCGTGCGCGACCCCGCGCGCGTGCCCTCGAACTGGCGCTCCCGGCGGTCGCTCGACGACGAACTGGTCCGGCAGGACGTCGTCGGCATCTCCGGCATCGACACCCGCGCCCTCACCCGCCACCTGCGCGAGCGCGGCTCCATGCGGGCCGGGATCTTCTCCGGCCAGGCCCTCGCCCCCGACGCGGACCTCGTGGCGCGGGTGCAGGCCCAGCCGCACATGAAGGGCGCCAGCCTCTACGAGGAGGTCGCCACCCAGGAGGCGTACGTCGTCCCCGCGGTCGGCGAGAAGCGCTTCACGGTCGCCGCGATCGACCTCGGCATCAAGGGCATGACCCCGCACCGCATGGCCGAGCGCGGCATTGAGGTGCACGTGCTGCCCGCGACGGCCTCCGCGGACGACGTCTACGCCGTCGGCCCCGACGGCGTGTTCTTCTCCAACGGCCCCGGCGACCCGGCCACCGCCGACGGACCGGTCGCGCTGATGAGCGAGGTGCTCCGGCGCAGGACGCCCCTGTTCGGCATCTGCTTCGGCAACCAGATCCTCGGCCGCGCCCTCGGCTTCGGCACCTACAAGCTGAAGTACGGCCACCGCGGCATCAACCAGCCGGTCCAGGACCGCACGACCGGCAAGGTCGAGGTCACCGCGCACAACCACGGCTTCGCCGTGGACGCGCCGCTCGACCGGGTCAGCGAGACCGAGTTCGGCCGCGCCGAGGTCTCCCACGTCTGCCTCAACGACGACGTCGTGGAGGGGCTCCAGCTGCTCGACCAGCCGGCCTTCTCCGTCCAGTACCACCCCGAAGCGGCCGCCGGTCCGCACGACGCCGCCTACCTGTTCGACCGCTTCGTATCCCTGATGGAGGGCCAGCGTGCCTAAGCGCACCGATATCCAGTCCGTCCTGGTCATCGGCTCCGGCCCGATCGTCATCGGCCAGGCCGCCGAGTTCGACTACTCCGGCACCCAGGCGTGCCGCGTCCTGCGCGCCGAGGGGCTCCGGGTCATCCTGGTCAACTCCAACCCGGCGACGATCATGACCGACCCGGAGATCGCCGACGCCACCTACGTCGAGCCGATCACCCCGGAGTTCGTCGAGAAGATCATCGCCAAGGAGCGCCCCGACGCCCTGCTGCCCACCCTGGGCGGCCAGACGGCCCTGAACACCGCCATCTCGCTGCACGAGAACGGCGTCCTGGAGAAGTACGGCGTCGAGCTGATCGGCGCCAACGTCACCGCCATCCACAAGGGCGAGGACCGCGACCAGTTCAAGCTGGTCGTCGAGGAGGTCCGCAAGAAGATCGGGCACGGCGAGTCCGCCCGCTCGGTCATCTGCCACTCCATGGACGACGTCCTCGCCGGCGTCGACGAACTCGGCGGCTACCCGGTCGTCGTCCGCCCCTCCTTCACCATGGGCGGCGCCGGCTCCGGCTTCGCCCACGACGAGGAGGAGCTGCGCCGCATCGCCGGCCAGGGCCTCACGCTCTCCCCGACCACCGAGGTGCTCCTGGAGGAGTCCATCCTCGGCTGGAAGGAGTACGAGCTGGAGCTGATGCGCGACAAGCACGACAACGTCGTGGTCGTCTGCTCCATCGAGAACTTCGACCCCATGGGCGTGCACACCGGCGACTCGATCACCGTCGCGCCCGCGATGACGCTGACCGACCGCGAGTACCAGATCCTGCGCGACATCGGCATCGCCGTCATCCGCGAGGTCGGCGTCGACACCGGCGGCTGCAACATCCAGTTCGCGGTGAACCCCGCCGACGGCCGGGTCATCGTCATCGAGATGAACCCGCGCGTGTCCCGCTCCTCGGCGCTGGCCTCCAAGGCGACCGGCTTCCCCATCGCCAAGATCGCGGCCAAGCTCGCCGTCGGCTACACCCTCGACGAGATCCCCAACGACATCACGCAGGAGACCCCGGCCTCCTTCGAGCCCACGCTCGACTACGTGGTCGTGAAGGCCCCCCGCTTCGCCTTCGAGAAGTTCCCGAGCGCCGACTCCACGCTGACGACGACCATGAAGTCGGTCGGCGAGGCCATGGCCATCGGCCGCAACTTCACCGAGGCCTTCCAGAAGGCGATGCGCTCGCTGGAGAAGAAGGGCAGCCAGTTCACCTTCGTCGGCGAGACCGGTGACAAGGAGGAGCTGCTGCGCGAGGCGGTGCGCCCCACCGACGGCCGGATCAACACCGTCATGCAGGCGATCCGCGCGGGCGCCACCCCGGAGGAGGTCTTCGAGTACACGAAGATCGACCCCTGGTTCGTCGACCAGCTCTTCCTCATCAAGGAGATCGCGGACGACCTCGCCGAGGCGCCGGAGCTCACCTCCGAACTGCTCGCCGAGGCCAAGCGGCACGGCTTCTCCGACCAGCAGATCGCCGAGATCCGCGGGCTGCGCGAGGACGTCGTGCGCGAGGTGCGGCACGCGCTGGGCATCCGCCCGGTCTACAAGACGGTCGACACCTGCGCCGCCGAGTTCGCCGCGAAGACGCCGTACTTCTACTCCTCCTACGACGAGGAGAGCGAGGTCGCGCCGCGCGAGAAGCCGGCCGTCATCATCCTGGGCTCCGGCCCCAACCGCATCGGGCAGGGCATCGAGTTCGACTACTCCTGCGTCCACGCCTCCTTCGCCCTGTCCGACGCCGGGTACGAGACCGTGATGGTCAACTGCAACCCGGAGACCGTCTCCACGGACTACGACACCTCCGACCGCCTGTACTTCGAGCCGCTGACGCTCGAGGACGTGCTGGAGATCGTCCACGCGGAGACCCAGGCCGGCCCGATCGCGGGCGTCGTCGTCCAGCTCGGCGGCCAGACCCCGCTGGGCCTGGCGCAGGCGCTGAAGGACAACGGCGTGCCGATCGTCGGCACCCCGCCCGAGGCGATCCACGCGGCCGAGGACCGGGGCGCCTTCGGGCGGGTGCTCGCCGAGGCGGGCCTGCCCGCCCCGAAGCACGGCACGGCCACCACCTTCACCGAGGCCAAGGCCATCGCCGACGAGATCGGCTACCCGGTCCTCGTCCGGCCGTCGTACGTCCTCGGCGGCCGCGGCATGGAGATCGTCTACGACGAGACCCGGCTGTCCGCCTACATCGCCGAGTCGACCGAGATCAGCCCCACCCGGCCGGTCCTCGTCGACCGCTTCCTCGACGACGCCATCGAGATCGACGTCGACGCCCTCTACGACGGCGAGGAGCTGTACCTCGGCGGTGTCATGGAGCACATCGAGGAGGCCGGCATCCACTCCGGCGACTCGGCGTGCGCCCTGCCCCCGATCACCCTCGGCGGCTTCGACATCAAGCGGCTGCGCGCCTCCACGGAGGCCATCGCCAAGGGCGTCGGCGTCCGCGGCCTGATCAACATCCAGTTCGCGATGGCCGGCGACATCCTGTACGTCCTGGAGGCCAACCCGCGCGCGTCCCGCACCGTGCCCTTCACCTCCAAGGCGACGGCGGTGCCGCTGGCGAAGGCCGCCGCCCGCATCTCGCTCGGCGCGACCGTCGCCGAGCTGCGCGGCGAGGGCCTGCTCCCGGCGACCGGCGACGGCGGCGAGCAGCCGCTGGACGCGCCGATCTCGGTGAAGGAGGCCGTGATGCCCTGGAGCCGCTTCCGGGACACCTCCGGACGCGGCGTCGACACCGTCCTCGGCCCGGAGATGCGCTCCACCGGCGAGGTCATGGGCATCGACTCGGTCTTCGGCACGGCGTACGCCAAGTCGCAGGCGGGCGCCTACGGCCCGCTGCCCACCAAGGGCCGCGCGTTCATCTCGGTCGCCAACCGCGACAAGCGCTCGATGATCTTCCCGGCGCGCGAGCTCGTCGGCCACGGCTTCGAGCTGCTCGCCACCTCCGGCACCGCCGAGGTCCTGCGCCGCAACGGCATCAACGCCACGGTCGTGCGCAAGCAGTCCGAGGGCACCGGCCCGAACGGCGAGAAGACCATCGTCCAGCTGATCCACGACGGGGAGGTCGACCTCATCGTCAACACCCCGTACGGCACCGGCGGCCGCCTCGACGGCTACGAGATCCGCACGGCGGCCGTGGCCCGGTCCGTGCCCTGCCTGACGACGGTCCAGGCGCTCGCCGCCGCCGTCCAGGGCATCGACGCCCTCAACCACGGTGACGTGGGCGTCCGCTCGCTCCAGGAACACGCCGAACACCTGACCGCGGCCCGCGACTAGCCGGCAGCCGACGAGGGGGACACCGGAAACGGTGTCCCCCTCT
The DNA here is from genome assembly GCF_055563235.1 of Streptomyces sp. NPDC003248. Lineage (NCBI taxonomy): Bacteria > Bacillati > Actinomycetota > Actinomycetes > Kitasatosporales > Streptomycetaceae > Streptomyces > Streptomyces sp. NPDC003248. Next base: position 389,630 of record NZ_JBVHDT010000005.1, read on the forward strand.
GTATGAGGACACACCTTCATGTACAAGCTCTTCTTCCACCTGGTCTTCCGGCGGATGGACCCGGAGAAGGCCCATCACCTGGCCTTCCGCTGGATCCGCCTGGCCGTCCGCGTCCCCGTGCTGCGCGTCTTCGCCGCCGCCGTGCTGGCCCCCCGCCACCGGGAACTGCGCACCGAGGCCTTCGGGCTGCGCATGCACGGCCCCTTCGGGCTCGCCGCCGGCTTCGACAAGAACGCCGTCGCGATCGACGGGATGTCCATGCTCGGCTTCGACCACGTCGAGATCGGCACGGTGACGGGGGAGGCGCAGCCGGGCAACCCCAGGAAGCGGCTGTTCCGCCTCGTCGACGACCGGGCGCTGATCAACCGCATGGGCTTCAACAACGAGGGGTCGCTGGCCGTCGCCGCCCGCCTGGCCTCCCGCGAGCCCGTCTTCAGAACCGTCGTCGGCGTCAACATCGGCAAGACCAAGGCCGTCCCCGAGGCCGAGGCCGTCGCCGACTACGTGAAGTCGACCGAGCGGCTCGCGCCGTACGCCGACTACCTGGTAGTGAACGTCTCCTCGCCGAACACGCCCGGTCTGCGCAACCTCCAGGCGACCGAGGCGCTGCGCCCTCTGCTCGGCGCCGTCCGCGAGGCCGCCGACCGCACGGTCGCCGACCGCCGGGTCCCGCTGCTGGTGAAGATCGCGCCGGACCTCGCCGACGAGGACGTGGACGCGGTCGCCGACCTGGCCGTCGAACTCGGCCTGGACGGGATCATCGCCACGAACACCACCATCGCGCGGGACGGGCTCGGTCTGACGTCCGACCCCGCGCTGGTGAAGGAGACGGGCGGGCTGTCCGGCGCCCCGCTCAAGACGCGCTCCCTGGAGGTGCTGCGCCGCCTCTACGCGCGCGTGGGCGACCGCGTCACCCTGGTGGGCGTCGGCGGCATCGAGAACGCCGAGGACGCCTGGCAGCGCATCCTCGCCGGCGCCACGCTGGTCCAGGGCTACAGCGCCTTCATCTACGAGGGGCCCTTCTGGGGCCGCGCCGTCCACAAGGGGCTCGCGGCACGGCTGCGCCAGAGCCCGTACGCCACGCTGGCCGACGCGGTCGGCGCCGACGTGAGGAGCACCGCATGACCCTGGAACCCTTCGGCGCGCGCCTGCGCCGGGCCATGGACGAGCGCGGACCGCTCTGCGTCGGGATCGACCCGCACGCGTCCCTGCTCGCCGAGTGGGGGCTCGGCGACGACGTCGCCGGGCTGGAGCGGTTCGGCCGGACCGTCGTCGAGGCACTGGCCGACCGGGTCGCCGTCATGAAGCCGCAGAGCGCCTTCTTCGAACGCTTCGGCTCCCGCGGCGTCGCCGTCCTGGAGCGGGTCGTCCAGGAGGCGCGCTCGGCCGGGACCCTGGTCGTGATGGACGCCAAGCGCGGCGACATCGGCTCGACCATGGCCGGGTACGCCGAGGCCTACCTGCGCCAGGGCGCCCCGCTGTTCTCCGACGCCCTCACCGTCTCGCCCTACCTCGGCTACGGCTCCCTGAGCCCCGCCGTCGCCCTCGCGCGCGAGAGCGGCACCGGTCTGTTCGTGCTCGCCCTGACGTCGAACCCCGAGGGCGGCGAGGTCCAGCACGCGGTGCGCGCGGACGGCCGCAGCGTCGGCGCGACGATGCTGCGGCACCTGGCCGCCGAGAACGAGGGGGAGGAGCCGCTCGGCTCCTTCGGGGCGGTCGTCGGCGCCACGGTCGGCGACCTGTCCTCGTACGACCTCGCCGTCAACGGCCCGCTGCTCGCCCCCGGCATCGGGGCGCAGGGGGCGACCGCGGCGGATCTGCCCCGGGTCTTCGGGGCCGCGGTGCGCAACGTCGTGCCGAACGTGAGCCGCGGAGTGTTGCGCCACGGTCCCGACGCGGTCGCTCTGCGTGACGCCGCGGACCGGTTCGCCGACGAGGTCAGGGCCGCCGTGGCGGCCGTCTGATCGCCGACAGCCGCCCGACCGGGGATTCGGCCGGGCGGCCGGGGCCGGTTTTGAGTCTGGATACATTCTCAAATCCGGGGCATTATGTCCTCAATGTCCGGCCTGACGGAGGCTGACCAGGACTTTTCCTCTGTTCTCGCTGACTCTGGCGGAGTTGGCCGCTAGTCTCCGACGGAGAGTGAACGGGCAAGCGTGTTGCTCGTGGCTCCCCAGGTGTGGGGCGACTAGGTTCCTCACCGGTCCGTATCCGACAGTTCGACATCCGAGGTGACGTAGGCGTGGCTCTTCCGCCCCTTACCCCCGAACAGCGCGCAGCCGCGCTCGAAAAGGCCGCCGCGGCTCGCCGGGAGCGGGCCGAGGTCAAGAATCGACTGAAGCACTCCGGCGCCTCCCTTCACGAGGTCATCAAGCAGGGCCAGGAGAACGACGTCATCGGCAAGATGAAGGTCTCCGCCCTGCTCGAGTCCCTGCCGGGCGTGGGCAAGGTCCGCGCCAAGCAGATCATGGAGCGACTCGGCATCTCCGAGAGCCGCCGGGTGCGCGGCCTCGGCTCCAACCAGATCGCCTCTCTGGAGCGTGAGTTCGGCGAGACCGCCAAGTGAGTCCGAGGTGCCCCGGGCAGAGGGTCCCGGGCACCGCGGGACAACTGGAATAATCGCTGCATGAGTGAACGTCCGCGGCTGACCGTGCTCTCCGGCCCCTCCGGGGTCGGCAAGAGCACGGTCGTCGCCCATATGCGCAAGGAACACCCCGAGGTCTGGCTCTCGGTGTCGGCGACGACCCGCAAGCCCCGCCCCGGCGAGAAGCACGGGGTCCACTACTTCTTCGTCGCCGACGACGAGATGGACAAGCTGATCGCCAACGGTGAGCTGCTGGAGTGGGCCGAGTTCGCCGGCAACCGCTACGGCACCCCGCGAGCCGCCGTGCTGGAGCGTCTGGAGGCCGGCGAGCCCGTCCTGCTGGAGATCGACCTCCAGGGCGCCCGGCAGGTCCGCGCGTCCATGCCGGAGGCCCAGCTGGTGTTCCTGGCTCCGCCCTCCTGGGAGGAGCTGGTGCGCAGGCTCACCGGGCGGGGCACCGAGCCGCCCGAGGTGATCGAGCGCCGTCTGGAGGCGGCGAAGGTCGAGCTGGCGGCGGAGCCGGAGTTCGACGAGACCCTGGTCAACACCTCCGTCGAGGACGTGGCGCGTGAGCTGCTAGCCTTGACAGACGTTGTGTGATCGAGCCTGATCCTTCAGACTGATCCTTTTCCATCCATCGGAAGGTAGAGCGTGTCCTCTTCCATCTCCGCGCCCGAGGGCATCATCAACCCGCCGATCGACGAGCTCCTCGAGGCCACCGACTCGAAGTACAGCCTCGTGATCTACGCGGCCAAGCGGGCCCGCCAGATCAACGCGTACTACTCGCAGCTCGGCGAGGGCCTCCTCGAGTACGTCGGTCCGCTCGTCGACACCCACGTCCACGAGAAGCCGCTCTCGATCGCCCTCCGCGAGATCAACGCGGGGCTGCTGACGTCCGAGGCCATCGAGGGCCCGGCCCAGTAGCCTTCCAGCTCGCAGTTGGTTGTTCCACAGGCCCGGCAGCACGACTGTCGGGCCTGTGGTGTGTGATGAACCGGTACGCCGGAGCCGCGGCGTGCCCCATCCGAGGTCCGGGGAGAGACGGTGGACAAGCCGAAGGTCGTTCTGGGGGTCAGCGGTGGCATCGCCGCCTACAAGGCGTGCGAGCTGCTGCGCAGGCTGACGGAGTCCGGCCATGACGTACGGGTCGTCCCCACCGCCTCCGCCCTGCACTTCGTCGGCGCCGCGACCTGGTCCGCGCTCTCCGGGAACCCGGTCTCCACCGAGGTCTGGGACGACGTCCACGAGGTGCCCCACGTCCGGATCGGCCAGCGCGCCGACCTGGTGGTCGTCGCCCCCGCCACCGCGGACATGCTCGCGAAGGCCGCCCACGGCCTGGCGGACGACCTGCTCACGAACACCCTGCTCACCGCCCGCTGCCCGGTCGTCTTCGCCCCCGCCATGCACACCGAGATGTGGGAGCACCCGGCCACCCAGGAGAACGTGGCGACGCTGCGCCGCCGCGGCGCGGTCGTCATCGAGCCGGCCGTGGGCCGCCTGACCGGCGTCGACACCGGCAAGGGGCGGCTGCCCGACCCGGCCGAGATCTTCGAGGTGTGCCGCCGCGTGCTGGCCAGGGGGGTGCGCGAGCCCGACCTCGCCGGCCGGCACGTCGTCGTCAGCGCCGGCGGGACCCGCGAACCCCTCGACCCCGTCCGCTTCCTCGGCAACCGCTCCTCCGGCAAGCAGGGCTACGCCCTCGCCCGGACCGCCGCCGCCCGCGGGGCCCGGGTGACGCTGGTCGCCGCCAACACCGGCCTGCCCGACCCCGCCGGCGTGGACGTCGTCCAGGTCGGTACGGCCGTGCAGATGCGCGAGGCGGTGCTGAAGGCGGCCGCCGACGCCGACGCGGTCGTCATGGCCGCCGCCGTCGCCGACTTCCGCCCGGCGGCGTACGCGGCCGGCAAGATCAAGAAGCGGGACGGCCAGGAACCGGAACCCCTGGTCCTCGTGCGTAATCCGGACATCCTCGCGGAGGTCTCGACCGGACGCGCCCATCCGGGTCAAATCGTCGTCGGCTTCGCCGCGGAGACGGACGACGTACTGGCCAACGGCCGCGCGAAGCTCCGGCGCAAGGGCTGTGACCTGCTGGTGGTCAATGAGGTGGGGGAGCTCAAGACCTTCGGCTCCGAGGACAACGAGGCCGTCGTCCTGGGCGCCGACGGCAGCGAGACCGCCGTACCCCACGGCCCCAAGGAGGCCTTGGCCGAAACCGTGTGGGACCTGGTGGCGCGGCGCCTGGGCTGACTGTTTGATGCGCTTCGCCGTTCTGTTACGGCTCGCTCAACCGGGCGTGGCTGATCTGGCCAACAGTGCCGGGCATTCGGCAGAATGCCAGTGCCGCAGGTCACAGCGCTCCCGAGAGGCGAGACGGGTGGGCCGGTGGCGAAGCGCGACCGATAAACTGTTCTCGGACGACGCCGGGCGCAGCTCCCGTCGCGTCCGCCAATGATCAGCCAGCAGCCGCTGCAACCCCAGGGAGCGTTGTGTCCCGTCGCCTGTTCACCTCGGAGTCCGTGACCGAGGGTCACCCCGACAAGATCGCTGACCAGATCAGCGACACCATCCTCGACGCGTTGCTCCGCGAGGACCCCACGTCCCGGGTCGCCGTCGAGACGCTGATCACGACCGGCCTCGTGCACGTGGCCGGAGAGGTCACCACCCAGGCGTACGCGCCGATCCCGCAGCTCGTCCGGGACAAGATCCTCGAGATCGGCTACGACTCCTCCAAGAAGGGCTTCGACGGCGCCTCCTGCGGTGTCTCGGTGTCCATCGGTGCGCAGTCCCCGGACATCGCCCAGGGTGTCGACACGGCGTATGAGACCCGGGTTGAGGGCGACGACGACGAACTGGACCGGCAGGGCGCCGGCGACCAGGGCCTGATGTTCGGCTACGCGTCCGACGAGACGCCGACGCTGATGCCGCTGCCGATCTTCCTGGCCCACCGCCTGTCCAAGCGGCTCTCGGACGTCCGCAAGAACGGGACCATCCCCTACCTGCGCCCCGACGGCAAGACCCAGGTCACCATCGAGTACGACGGCGACAAGGCGGTCCGCCTCGACACCGTCGTCGTCTCCTCGCAGCACGCGTCCGACATCGACCTGGAATCGCTGCTCGCTCCCGACATCCGCGAGTTCGTCGTCGAGCCGGAGCTGAAGGCGCTCCTCGACGAGGGCATCAAGATCGACACCGAGAACTACCGCCTGCTGGTGAACCCCACCGGCCGCTTCGAGATCGGCGGCCCCATGGGCGACGCCGGACTCACCGGCCGCAAGATCATCATCGACACGTACGGCGGCTTCGCCCGCCACGGCGGCGGTGCCTTCTCCGGCAAGGACCCGTCCAAGGTCGACCGTTCCGCGGCGTACGCGATGCGCTGGGTCGCGAAGAACGTCGTCGCCGCCGGCCTGGCCGCGCGCTGCGAGGTCCAGGTCGCCTACGCGATCGGCAAGGCCGAGCCGGTCGGTCTGTTCGTCGAGACCTTCGGCACGCACAAGGTCGACCCGGAGAAGATCGAGAAGGCCATCGACGAGGTCTTCGACCTCCGTCCGGCCGCGATCATCCGCGACCTCGACCTGCTCCGCCCGATCTACGCCCAGACCGCCGCCTACGGCCACTTCGGCCGGGAGCTGCCCGACTTCACGTGGGAGCGCACGGACCGGGTGGAGGCGCTGCGCGAGGCGGCGGGCCTGTAGGACCGGTCGCCACGCCCCGCGGTGAGCGAGGCCCGGTGTCCCTTCGGGGGGCGCCGGGCCTTTCGCGTGCGGGGCGGTGTCCCGGGCGGGCGGGCTCCGCGGTGGGGGCCGTTGTCGGAGGGGTTGCGAGCTGCTGCCGGTTGACTGCGCACAGGTGTGTTCCGGCGTGCATGAGTGAGTGCCCGGGCTGCGGCACGTGCGGCCCTGTGTCAGAGAACGAAAGTTCCCCGGTCGAATGTGTGACCTTTGCCCGTGGGGGTCGTTGAGCGTGGTGAGGGGTTGTCGGCCGACACGGGGCGGGATGAGCGGGCTTCGGGAGATGGCAGCACCGTTCGTCGCCCTCGGCCCGTCGGGAGTCTCGGTCCGTGACCGGCTCAAGCACCTGACTGCCGAGGACGAACAGGTTCTTCGTCTGGTCGGTGACCATCTGGGCATGCTCGCCTCCCGCGATCTGAAAGCCCGCTGCACGGCCGGGCTGGACCATGACACCGGGCAGTGGGCCGAGCGCAAGCGGGCCCTGACGGAGGAGTCCTCCTCGCGGTGGGCGGGGAGCATCTCGAAAGCCACGCACGATCAGTGGGCGCTCGCCCGGCGTGCACAGCTCGCGCACATCCAGAGCCTGGAAGCGGGTGTGCGCACGATCGCGCACCGGCTGTCCCTTCCGGTCGGGGAGAAAGGTGGCAAACGCGCTCTGGGCGGCTACCGCACCCGGCAGGAGTGGCACGCCAAGACCCGCCGTCTGCACGTGCTCGCCGACCGGCTCCAGGCGGCGCGGGCCGACCGTGAGGCCGGAGTCGTGCGTGTGGTACGGGGCGGGAAACGGCTGCTGAACACCCGCCACAACCTGGACGCCGCACACCTCACCGAGGAACAGTGGCGCACACGGTGGCAGGCCGAACGCAGGTTCCTGCACGCGGACGGCGAGAGCGGGAAGCGGTTCGGCAACGAAACCGTTCGCGTCACCCCCGACGGCGAGGTCTCCCTCAAGCTCCCGGCCCCGTTGGCGCATCTGGCGAACGCCCCGCACGGCCGGTATGTGCTCACCGCCCGCGTGGCCTTCGCGCACCGGGGCGAACAGTGGGCCGACCGCATCCAGGCGAACCGGGCCGTCGCCTACCGCATCCATGAAGACACCACACGCGGCCGCTGGTACCTCACGGCATCATGGACGATCCCCCCGGTCAAGACCGTGCCCCTGGCCACGGCCCGCGCTCACGGCGTGGTCGGCGTGGACACCAACGCCGACCACCTGGCCGCCTGGCGGCTGGACCGGCACGGCAACCCCGTCGGCGAACCACACCGGTTCGGCTACGACCTGTCCGGCCGTGCCTCCCACCGCGACGCCCAGGTACGCCACGCCCTGATCCGCCTGCTGCACTGGGCCAAGCGCCACGGGTTGTCCATCGCGATCGAAGACCTCGACTTCACCGCCGACACCACCCGCGAGAAGCACGGCCGCCGCAAACGCTTCCGCAACCTCATCTCCGGCATGCCCACCTCCAGGCTGCGGGCCCGACTGGTATCGATGGCGGCCGAACTCGGCATCCCCATCATCGCCGTCGACCCCGCCTACACCTCCCGGTGGGGCGCCCAGCACTGGCGAAACCCCCTCACCACCACGACCCGCAAGACAACCCGCCACGACGCGGCCGCCGTGGCGATCGGCAGGCGCGCTCTGGGACACCCGATCCGGCGACGGACGACACCGCCCCCACAGCACCGGAGTGATGCAGTGGGGCATCGGACCGCCCAGGCCACACCGGACACCCCAGAACGTGAGGAACCCCGCCCCCGCATCCTCGGACCACGGACCCGATCCGTGCCGCCCGGACGCGGAGCGAACGCGGGGGACCAGGGCGCCCAACACCGTTCGGGGCATCCGGCTGAGCCTGAATCCTGGCAACAGGACTCACTCCCGCTCAGTCTCTAGGAACGGTTTGGTAAGAATGCAAGCGTGAGCAGCGAGAACGGGCACGGGGAAGGCGGCGCCGGTGGCGACGGGGCGCCGCCGGAGCAGCTCGCGCTGATCCGGGAGAGCGTGCGCCGGGCCAAGGTGCCGCGGGCGAAGCCGCGGACGTGGCGGGGGGCCGCCCTGGCCGAGGAGCTGCCGGTCGCCCGGGTGCTGGTCGACAAGGGGGTGCTGCACCTCGACCGGTACTTCGACTACGCGGTGCCGGCCGAGCTGGACGCCGACGCCCAGCCCGGTGTGCGCGTGCGGGTCCGGTTCGGCGCCGGGCGCGGGCGGGTGCGCGAGGGACGGCGTGAGGGCGGCGGGCTCGTCGACGGCTTCCTGGTCGAGCGGCTCGCCGAGTCGGACTACGCGGGGCCGCTGGCCGCCCTCGCCCAGGTGGTGTCGCCGGAGCGCGTCCTGAGCGCGGAGCTGCTCGGGCTGGCGCGGGCCGTCGCCGACCGGTACGCGGGGAGCCTGGCGGACGTGCTGCAACTGGCCGTGCCGCCGCGCAGCGCCCGGGCGGAGCAGCGGCCCTCGCCCGCGCCGCTGCCCCCGCCGCCGGCGCCGGAGACCGGGTCCTGGGCCCGCTACGAACACGGGGCCGCCTTCCTGGGGGCGCTGGCGTCCGGGGCGTCCCCGCGCGCCGTGTGGAACGCGCTGCCGGGGCCCGGCTGGAGCGAGGAGGTGGCGCGGGCCGTCGCCGCGACGCTGGCCTCCGGACGCGGCGCCCTCGTCGTCGTCCCGGACGGGCGGGCCGCCGCCCGGGTGGACGCCGCGCTGACCGGCGTGCTGGGGGAGGGACGGCACGCGCTCCTCACCGCCGACGCCGGGCCGGAGAAGCGGTACGGGCAGTGGCTCGCCGTGCGACGGGGTGCGGTCCGGGCGGTCGTCGGGACGCGGGCCGCCATGTTCGCCCCGGTGCGCGACCTCGGACTGCTGGTGATCTGGGACGACGGCGACGACAGCCACAGCGAGCAGCACGCGCCGCAGCCGCATGCGCGGGACGTGCTGCTGCTGCGGGCCGCCCAGGACGGGTGCGCCTTCCTGATGGGCGGATGGAGCTGCACCGTCGAGGGTGCGCAGCTCGTCCAGAGCGGCTGGGCGCGGCCGCTGGCCGCCGCGCGGGAGCAGGTGCGGCGGGCGGCGCCGCTGGTGCGGACCGTGGGGGACCAGGACCTCGCGCGGGACGAGGCCGCCCGGGCGGCCCGGTTGCCGACGCTCGCCTGGCAGGCCGTCCGGGAGGGACTGCGGCACGGGCCGGTGCTCGTCCAGGTGCCGCGGCGGGGGTACGTGCCGCGGATGGCGTGCGCCGCCTGCCGGGCGCCGGCGCGGTGCCGGCACTGCTCCGGCCCGCTGGAGGCGCGCGACGGCGGCGAGCTGTCGTGCGGGTGGTGCGGGCGGGAGGAGAGCGCCTGGCACTGCCCCGAGTGCGGGGGGTTCCGGCTGCGGGCGCAGGTCGTCGGGGCGCGGCGGACCGCCGAGGAACTGGGGCGGGCGTTCCCCGCCGTCCCCGTGCGCACGTCCGGGCGTGAGCAGGTGCTGGACACCGTGCCGGGGACGCCCGCGCTCGTCGTCAGCACCCCGGGCGCCGAGCCCGTCGCCGAGGGCGGCTACGCGGCGGCCCTGCTGCTGGACGGCTGGGCCATGCTCGGGCGGCCCGACCTGCGGGCCGGGGAGGACGCCCTGCGGCGGTGGATCGCGGCCGCCTCGCTGGTCCGGCCGCAGGGGGACGGCGGCACCGTGGTCGTCGTCGCCGAACCGACCCTGCGGCCGGTGCAGGCGCTGGTGCGCTGGGACCCGGTCGGGCACGCGGTGCGGGAACTCGCCGAGCGGGCCGAACTGGGATTCCCGCCGGTGTCCCGGATGGCGGCGGTGGCGGGCACGGGGGAGGCGGTGGCCGCGTTCCTGGACGCCGTGGAACTGCCCCCGGAGGCCGAGGTGCTGGGACCCGTCCCGCTGCCGGTCACCCCTGCGGGGCGGGCACGGCGGCCGGGGGCGCCGCCGCCCGGGGAGCAGTGGGAGAGGGCACTGGTCCGGGTGCCGCCGGGGCGGGGGTCCGCACTGGCCTCCGCGCTGAAGACCGCGCAGGCGGCCCGGATGGCCCGCGGCGGGAACGGGGGAGGCGCGTCGGCGGCGGTGTGGGTGCGGATCGACCCGCCCGACATCGGCTGACGGCACGGACGGGGACCGGCACGGACGGGGACCGGGTCGGACGGGGACCGGGCACGGACGGGGACCGGGCTCCTGGACGGCTCTCGATGGCGTACTGCCGTTGTCCCGGGGCGCGCCCGGATGCGCCGCTGCCCCCTCGGGAGCGGGCGCCGAGAGGGCAGCGGGGACGCGGCGTGCGTCAGCCGTTGCGCGGGCCGGGGAAGGCCGTCGGTCTGGCCTCGTCGCGCAGGGCGGGGCTGCCGGCCGTCGGCTGGGTCGGCATCGAACGGGCCGCGGGAACCGTCGGGACCGCCGGGATGCCGGTGCCCACGTTGACCGTACGGGTCCCCGACGGCTCCGTCGCTCGGTCGGCCTCCGTGGTGGCCTGGGCGCTGGCGCGGCGGGAGCCGTAACGGCGGTGGACGGCCTGTTTGGTGACGCCGAGCGCGGAGCCCACCGCGTCCCACGAGAAGCCGAGCGAGCGGTCGAAGTCGACCGCCGCGGTGACCAGGGTCTCGACGCTGTCCCGCAGTTCCTGCGCGAGGCGGACCGTGGGGGCGGGGGCGCGTCCGTAGACGACGAAGCCCGTGGACGGGCCGGAGCGGCGCGGGCGGTAGACGTTGCCCAACTGGGCGGTCAGGGTGCGCAGCGCGTCCACCTGCCGGCGGACCCGCTCGATGTCCCGCACCAACAAGTGCAGGCTGGCCCGGGCCTGGGCGTCGTGGGTTGCGTGGTCGGCCATGAACAAGCCTCTCGAACCGGCGTTGCGGAGATATGGGGCGGGCCGCCGCGGAGAGCGGTCCGGTGTGGTCAACTCTTTCTTGACCAACGCGGGTTCGCTCCGCTGGTCACGGTGTGGGGGCGTATGGGCATCTGCGTACGCCCCCGTCGCGGGGCCCGCGCGGTGCGGCCCCCGGCCTGCGCCGATCGGTCCCCGGCCTGCGCGGGATCGGTCCCCGTCCTGTGCTGGATCCGTCCCGGGCCTGCGCCGGATCGGTCCCGTCCTGCGGCGATCCATTCCATTCCGCGGTGACTGGTCACGTTCTGCGGTGACTGTTCCCGTTCTGCGGTGACCGGTCCCGTTCCGTGTCGATCGGTCCCCGTTCTGCGCCGACCGGTCCCGTCCCACGCCGAGCGGTCCCCGTTCCGCGCACGGCGGGCCCGCTCTCCGGTTCCGGGCACCGCACGGGCCGTTCCCCGCATGGGCCGTTCCCCGGCCGGACCGCTCCCGGGGAGGCCGCCCCTGGGAAGGCTCCGGGGAAGGCGGCACCGGGGAGGGCCGCTCCGGGGAAGGCCGCTCCGGGGAAGGCCGCTCCTTGGTAGGCGGCTCCAGCCCGCGGGCGTGGGTCCAGGGGGCGTCGCCGGTTCACGTTCCGCTTCCTGGTCATAAACTTGTGCGCTGCCCCGTACCCCGTCCGAGAGGCCCGTGCCCACCCATGAAGCTCGTCTTCGCCGGTACCCCCGAGGTCGCCGTCCCCGCGCTGGACGCCCTGATCGCCTCCGGGCGGCACGAAGTGGCCGCCGTCGTCACGCGGCCCGACGCTCCCGCGGGGCGGGGGCGCCGCCTGGTCGCGTCCCCCGTGGCGCAGCGCGCCGAGGAGGCCGGTATCGAGGTGCTGAAGCCGGCCCGGCCGCGGGAGCCGGAGTTCCTGGAGCGGCTGCGGGAGATCGCCCCGGACTGCTGCCCCGTCGTCGCCTACGGCGCCCTGCTGCCCAGGCCGGCCCTCGACATCCCGGCCCACGGCTGGGTCAACCTGCACTTCTCGCTGCTGCCCGCCTGGCGGGGGGCCGCGCCCGTGCAGCACGCCGTCATGGCGGGCGACGGGATCACCGGCGCCACCACCTTCCTCATCGAGGAGGGGCTGGACTCCGGGCCCGTCTACGGGACGGTGACGGAGGAGGTCCGTCCCACCGACACCAGCGGGGACCTGCTGACCCGGCTGGCGTTCGCGGGCGCCGGGCTGCTCGCCGCCACCATGGACGGCATCGAGGACGGCACGCTGAAGGCCGTACCGCAGCCGGCCGACGGCGTCACCCTCGCCCCGAAGATCACCGTCGAGGACGCGCGGGTCGACTGGAGCGCCCCGGCGCTGCGCGTGGACCGGGTGGTGCGCGGATGCACGCCGGCCCCCGGCGCCTGGACCACCTTCCGGGGCGAGCGGCTGAAGCTGGTCCAGGTGCGGCCGTCGCCGGGGCGCGACGACCTCGCCCCCGGCGCGCTCGCCGTCGGCAAGAACAGCGTGCACGTCGGCACCGGGTCGTACGCCGTCGAGCTGCTGTGGGTGCAGGCGCAGGGCAAGAAGCCGATGCGGGCGGCGGACTGGGCCCGCGGGGTGCGCATCGCGGACGGCGAGCGCGTCGGGGCGTGACGCTCCCGCACGGCTCCCGGCCCGCCCGACGTAGGCTGACAGCGTCGTCCTTCCTGCAATCCGGAGCACCTTTTTCGTGAGCGATCAGCCCCGCCGTCCCCGTTCCCGTCCCGCCGGCAAGCCCTACCGGCGGCCCCAGAAGGACCCCGTCCGCATCCTCGCCTTCGAGGCGCTGCGGGCCGTGGACGAGCGGGACGCGTACGCCAACCTCGTGCTGCCGCCGCTGCTGCGCAAGGCGCGCGAGGGCGGGGACTTCGACGGGCGGGACGCCGCGCTCGCCACCGAGCTGGTGTACGGGACGCTGCGGCGGCAGGGGACGTACGACGCGATCATCGCCGCGTGCGTCGACCGCCCCCTGCGGGAGGTCGACCCGCCGGTCCTCGACGTGCTCGGACTCGGGGCGCACCAATTGCTCGGGACGCGGATCCCGAGCCATGCCGCCGTCTCCGCCACCGTCGACCTGGCGCGGGTGGTGCTCGGCGACGGGCGGGCCAAGTTCGTCAACGCCGTGCTGCGCAAGATCGCCCAGCGCGACTTCGACGCGTGGGTCGAGCAGGTCGCCCCGCCCTACGACGACGATCCCGAGGACCACCTCGCCGTCGTCCACTCGCACCCGCGCTGGGTCGTCTCCGCGCTGTGGGACTCCCTAGGCGGCGGGCGGGCCGGCATCGAGGACCTGCTGGAGGCCGACAACGAGCGGCCCGAGGTGACGCTGGTCGCCCGGCCGGGCCGGGCCACGGTCGACGAGCTGCTGCGCGAGGAGGCCGCCGAACCGGGGCGCTGGTCGCCGTACGCGGTACGGCTCACCGAGGGCGGTGAGCCGGGCGCCGTCGACGCCGTACGGGAGGGCCGCGCGGGCGTGCAGGACGAGGGGAGCCAGCTCGTGGCGCTCGCGCTCGCCCACGCGCCGCTGGACGGACCCGACGAACGGTGGCTCGACGGCTGTGCGGGCCCCGGGGGCAAGGCCGCGCTGCTGGCGGCCCTCGCCGCCGAGCGGGGCGCCGTGCTGCTCGCCTCCGAGAAGCAGCCGCACCGGGCGGGGCTCGTGGCCCGCGCCCTCGACGGCAATCCGGGGCCGTACCAGGTGATCGCCGCGGACGGGACGCGCCCGCCGTGGCGTCCGGGGGCCTTCGACCGGGTGCTGGTGGACGTGCCCTGCACCGGGCTCGGCGCCCTGCGGCGGCGGCCCGAGGCGCGGTGGCGGCGCCGGCCGGAGGACCTCGACGGCTTCGCCCCGCTCCAGCGCGGGCTGCTGCGGACCGCGCTGGAGTCCGTACGGGTCGGGGGCGTCGTCGGGTACGCCACCTGCTCGCCCCACCTCGCGGAGACCCGGGCCGTGGTCTCCGACCTGCTCAAGCAGTACCCGCCGACCGAGCTGATCGACGCCCGCCCCCTGCTGCCGGGCGTGCCGGCCCTGGGCGACGGGCCCGACATCCAGCTGTGGCCGCATCTCCACGGCACCGACGCGATGTACCTGGCCCTGCTACGCCGCACCGGCTGACGCCCGCACGCCCCCGGAGCGAGCGCCGCCTCGGCCGAGGCCGGCATGCGGGGCGCCCACACGACATGGGGCTCGGCGCACTCGGGCAAGGGGCGCGGGGAACTGCGCGAGCAACCCCGAACGGCCCGCGCCGTCCGCACGACGGCCTCGGCCCGGGCCGGGATGCGGGGCGCCGCAGAGCACGGGGCGCGGCGTACCCGGCTGGGGGCGCGGGGAACTGCGCGAGCAACCCCGAACGGCCCGCGCCGTCCGCACGACGGCCTCGGCCCGGGCCGGGATGCGGGGCGCCGCAGAGCACGGGGCGCGGCGTACCCGGCTGGGGGCGCGGGGAACTGCGCGACCGGCCCCGGACGGCCCGCGCCGTCCATACCGCCCTCCGCCCCGGGGACCGATGCCACCCACCCCCGGAGGGCATGGCAGGCTTGGGGCATGGCCGCGCAGATCAACCCCAGCATCCTGTCCGCCGACTTCGCCCGCCTAGCGGACGAGGCCCGGGCGGTGGAGGGAGCCGACTGGCTCCACGTCGACGTCATGGACAACCATTTCGTCCCGAACCTCACCCTCGGCGTCCCGGTCGTAGAGTCACTGGCCCGCGCGACGGACACCCCGCTGGACTGCCATCTGATGATCGAGGCTCCCGATCGGTGGGCCCCGCAGTACGTCGAGGCGGGTGCCTCGTCCGTGACCTTCCACGTCGAGGCGGCCGCCGCGCCCGTGCGACTCGCCCGCGAGATCCGCGCGAAGGGCGCCCGCGCCTCCATGGCGCTCAGGCCCGCGACGCCGATCGAGCCGTACGAGGACCTGCTGCCCGAACTCGACATGCTGCTGATCATGACGGTCGAACCGGGTTTCGGCGGCCAGGCGTTCCTCGACATCATGCTGCCGAAGATCCGCCGCACCCGCGAGCTGATCAGCAAGCACGGCCTCCAGCTGTGGCTCCAGGTCGACGGCGGCGTCTCGGCCGCGACGATCGAGCAGTGCGCCGACGCGGGCGCGGACGTCTTCGTGGCCGGGTCCGCGGTGTACGGCGCCGAGGACCCGGCGGAGGCGGTCCGCGCCCTGCGCGCACAGGCGGAAGCGGCCACCGTCAAGGCCTCGTGGGCATGCGACCACTGAGCCACAGCTACGTGAACGGCTCTCATCAGGGCTGATCGAGTCCGCCGGATCTGCGAGGATGAACGGCGAATCCAGAGTGTGAACAGCAGTGAGGAGATCGCCGTGTCGGGTATGTCGGCGGGCCGGTCAGCCATGCGGATGGGACCCGCTGAGCTGGTGCAGGCGGCGGCCATGGCCCGCCGCTTCTACCTCGAGGGCAAATCCAAGATCCAGATCGCCGAGGAGTTCGGCGTCAGCCGCTTCAAGGTGGCCAGGGTCCTGGAAACCGCTCTCGAACGGGATCTCGTACGCATCGAGATCCGCGTGCCGGCCGAACTGGACGCCGAGCGCTCGGACGCGCTCCGCGCCCGCTACGGCCTTCGGCACGCCGTCGTGGTCGAGTCCCCGGCCGATGCCGAGGAGACGCCCGACCCGGAGAACCTGGGAGAAGTGGCCGCCGACCTGCTCGGCGAACTCGTGAACGAAGGTGATGTGCTGGGCCTGGCCTGGGGCCGTTCCACGATCCACATGGCGGCGGCGCTGGACCGGCTGCCGCCCTGCACGGTGGTGCAGCTGACGGGCGTGTACGACGCCGGGACCGCCGAGCGCGGCTCCGTCGAGGCCGTCCGCCGCGCCGCCCAGGTGTCCGGCGGCGACGCCCACCCCATCTACGCGCCGATGCTGCTGCCGGACGCGGCCACCGCGGCCGCGCTGCGGCACCAGACCGGGATCGCCCGGGCCTTCGAGTACTTCGACAAGGTCACGGTCGCCTGCGTCTCCATCGGCTCCTGGGAGCCGGGCATCTCCACGGTGCACGACATGCTCAGCGACGAGGAACGCTCGCACTACGCCTCGCTCGGCGTCGCCGCCGAGATGTCCGCGCACCTCTTCGACGGGGACGGCCGCAGGGTCGGGCGGGACCTGGGCGAGCGGTGCATCACCGTCAAGGCCGACCAGCTCCGCCGTATCCCCGAGGTCGTGGCGATCGCGGGCGGGCAGCGGAAGGCGGCCGCGATCGACGCGGTGCTGCGGTCCGGGCTCGTCACCAGCCTGGTGACGGACACCTCGGCCGCGGACTACCTGATGACGGCCGGGTCTCCGCCGAAACCGGCGCTCAACAGGGCGGACCCGGACGGGTCCTGACGGCGAGTCAGGACCCAGGGGGGTCTGTACCGGGGGAGTACCGGGGGGTCAGTACCGGGGGCGGCTGCCCTGCCGCCCCCGGACACCGGACAACACGACGCGTTCAGGCGGTGCCGAGATGACGGAACACGTACTCACGCTCGACCTCGACGGAATCGGCGGCAAGGCGGACCTGATGGACCGCTGCGCCCGCGACCTGGAGCTGCCCGACTGGTTCCCCCGCAACTGGGACGCCCTCGCCGACAGCCTCACCGGCCTCCCGGACCGGCCCGAGTCGGGGCCGGTCCTGGTCGTCGTACGCAACTGGCGGCCGTACGCGAAGGCGCAGCCGGACGAGTGGGAGATCGCGCAGGAGGTGTTCACGTCCGCGGTGGACCAGGCGCCCGCGCTCTCCGTGGTGCTCGCCCTCGGAGGAACCTCCTAAACGCCCCTGAGCTGCTTGGACGTTCTGTCCGGGCACCGCACCGCGGTCGTCATGGGACAATGAAGTACGTGCTTTTCCCCCTGACCGACCTGTCCGGGGGCCACCTCTGACCGACATGGGATGTGCAGCACGTGCGTTTCCTCAACGACATCCAGCCCGCCTACGACCTGACGTACGACGACGTCTTCATGGTGCCGAGCCGCAGCGCGGTCGGATCGCGTCAGGGCGTGGACCTCAGCTCCCCGGACGGCACGGGCACCACCATCCCGCTGGTCGTCGCCAACATGACCGCCGTCGCCGGCCGCCGCATGGCCGAGACCGTGGCCCGGCGCGGCGGACTCGTGGTGATCCCCCAGGACATCCCGATCGATGTCGTCACCGACGTCATCTCCTGGGTCAAGAGCCGCCACCTCGTGCTGGACACCCCGATCGTGCTCGCCCCGCACCAGACCGTCGCCGACGCGCTGGCCCTGCTGCCCAAGCGGGCGCACGAAGCGGGCGTCGTGGTGGACGAGGACCACCGGCCGGTCGGCGTCGTCACCGACCGGGACCTCACCGGCGTCGACCGTTTCACCCAGCTCTCCGAGGTCATGTCCCGGGACCTGCTGCTCATCGACGCGGACATAGAACCGCGCGAGGCCTTCAACAAGCTCGACGCGGCCAACCGGCGCTACGCCCCCGCCGTCGACGCGGACGGCAGGCTGGCCGGCATCCTCACCCGCAAGGGCGCCCTGCGCGCCACGCTGTACACGCCGGCCACCGACGAGCGGGGCCGGCTGCGGATCGCCGCCGCCGTCGGCATCAACGGCGACTTCGCGGCCAAGGCCAAGCTGCTGCTCGACGCGGGCGTCGACACGCTCGTCATCGACACGGCGCACGGCCACCAGGAGTCGATGATCAGCGCGATCAGGCTGGTCCGCGACCTCGACCCGCAGGTCCCGATCGTCGCCGGCAACATCGTCTCCGCCGAGGGCGTCAAGGACCTGATCGACGCGGGCGCCGACATCATCAAGGTCGGCGTCGGCCCCGGCGCCATGTGCACCACCCGCATGATGACCGGCGTCGGCCGCCCCCAGTTCTCCGCCGTCCTGGAGTGCGCCGCCGAGGCCCGCAGGTACGGCAGGCACGTATGGGCCGACGGCGGTGTCCGCCACCCCCGCGACGTCGCCATGGCCCTCGCGGCCGGCGCGTCCAACGTGATGATCGGCTCCTGGTTCGCCGGCACGTACGAGTCGCCGGGCGACCTCCAGCACGACGCGAGCGGCCGTGCCTACAAGGAGTCGTTCGGCATGGCGTCGGCGCGCGCCGTGCGCAACCGCACGTCCGAGGAGTCGGCGTACGACCGCGCCCGCAAGGGACTGTTCGAGGAGGGCATCTCCACCTCCCGCATGTTCCTGGACCCGGACCGCCCCGGCGTCGAGGACCTCATCGACTCGATCATCGCGGGCGTCCGCTCCTCCTGCACCTACGCCGGCGCCGCCTCCCTGGAGGAGTTCGCCGAGAAGGCCATCGTCGGCGTCCAGAGCGCCGCCGGCTACGCGGAGGGCAAGCCGCTGCACGCCAGCTGGTAGGTCCCACCGCACCGCGGGCCCACCGGGCCGGGCCGGGCCGGCGACGGCCGCGGGCCCGCCGTCGCCGGTCGCGCCCCCCGCCGCGTAGCCGCACCTCGACATCGCCCCGCGCGGGGCGCGTTCAGCCGGCCCGCAACGAACACGCGCCCCTGGCGCGATGAACGCAACAATCTTGCGTGTATGTGCAAGGTTGCTGCATTACGCCTGCGATGCCCCGGCTCGTAGGGTCATGCGCTGTACGTGGCGTGGCGGGGACCCCGCTCGGTGGGTCCCTGCCCAGGCAGGTGTGTCCCCGGTCCCCCTCGCGTCGAGAGGCAGCGACGAAGGAGTCAGCGCGTGCTCGACCAAGGCGCACCCCCGAAGGACCGCACCCAGGCCGCCCCGCCGTCCCCCGGGCTCGGCGCGCGCCTCATGCGGCGCAAGCCCGTGGAACGCCTGGTCGCCGAGGGGGGCCAGGGCGAGGGAGGGGCCCTGAGGCGCTCCCTGGGGCTGTGGCAGCTCACCATGATCAGCATCGGCGCGACGCTCGGCACGGGCATCTTCGTCGTCCTCGGGGAGGCGGTGCCGAAGGCCGGCCCGGCCGTCACCCTCTCCTTCGTGATCGCCGGACTGACGGCGCTCTTCTCGGCCCTCTCCTACGCCGAGCTGGCCGGCACCATCCCGGTCTCCGGCTCCTCGTACTCGTACGCCTACGCGACGATGGGCGAGCTGATCGCCTGGGTGTGCGGCTGGTGCCTGGTCCTGGAGTACGGCGTGTCGGTGGCCGCCGTGGCCGTCGGCTGGGGCGAGTACCTCAACGAACTCCTCGCCGGGACCGTCGGCGTCACCATCCCGGACGCGCTGTCCGCCCCGCCCGGCGACGGAGGCGTCTTCAACCTGCCCGCGCTGATCGTCGTCCTCCTCGCCATGGCCTTCCTGCTCGGCGGGGCCCGCGAGTCCGCCCGCGCCAACACCGTCATGGTCGTCGTGAAGATCGCCGCGCTGGTGCTGTTCTGCGCGATCGGCGTCCAGGGCTTCCGCTCCGGCAACTACGCGAACTTCATGCCGCTCGGCATGACGGGCGTCAGCGCCGCCGGGGCGACGCTCTTCTTCTCGTACATCGGCTTCGACGCCGCCTCCACCGCCGGGGAGGAGGCGAAGAACGCCCAGCGCGACCTGCCCCGCGCGATCATGCTGTCGCTCGTCATCGTGACGGCGCTGTACGTCCTCGTCGCCGCCGTCGCCGTCGGGGCCCGTCCCTGGGAGGGGTTCGCCGACTCCGAGGCCGCGCTCGCCCAGATCATGCGCGAGGTCACCGGGCAGACGTTCTGGGGCACGCTGCTGGCGTTCTGCGCCGTCATCGCCATCGCCAGCGTCGTCCTGACCGTGCTCTACGGCCAGACCCGCATCCTGTTCGCCATGTCCCGGGACGGGCTCGTGCCCAAGGTGTTCTCCCGCGTCCACCCCAGGACCGGCGCGCCCCGCGCCAACACGCTGATCGTGTCCCTGTTCTGCGGTGTCCTGGCCGCCGCCGTCCCGCTCGGCCGGCTCGCCGACGCCACCAGCATCGGCACCCTCTTCGCGTTCGCGCTGGTCAACGTGGCCGTCGTGGTGCTGCGCCGGACCCGGCCCGAGATGCCCCGCACCTTCCGCGTGCCGCTGTCGCCGGTGCTGCCCGCGCTCGGCTTCGCCTTCTGCGTGTGGATGACGGTCAGCCTGTCCGCCGTCACCTGGGTGGTCTTCGGGGTCTGGATGGCGGTGGGGCTCGTGGTCTACTTCCTGTACGGCCACCGCCGCTCCCGACTCGCCCCGTCCGAAGTGAAGTGAACCGCCCGCAGTGCTGAACGACCTCGACGAACGCATCGTGCACGCCCTGGCCGAGGACGCCCGCCGCTCCTACGCCGACATCGGGCAGCTGGTCGGCCTGTCCGCGCCCGCCGTCAAACGGCGGGTGGACCGGCTGCGCGCCACCGGCGCCATCACCGGGTTCACGGTGCGCGTCGACCCGGCGGCCCTCGGCTGGGAGACCGAGGGGTTCGTCGAGATCCACTGCCGCCGCAACACCTCGCCGGAGACCATCCAGCGGGGCCTGGAGCGCTACCAGGAGGTCGTCGCCGCCTCCACCGTCACCGGGGAGGCGGACGCGATCGCCCAGGTCTTCGCCGCCGACATGCGCCACTTCGAGCGGGTGCTGGAGCGGATCGCGGGGGAGCCGTTCGTGGAGCGCACGAAGTCCGTGCTGGTGCTCTCCCCGCTGCTGCGCCGTTTCTCGTCGGGCTCGCCCGCCTAGATCACCCGTCGGGCTCGCCCGCCTGGATCACTCGCCCGCCGGGACCGGCGGCTGCGGCCTGACGTCGCCTGATCGCGGGCCTTTGGCCCGGTGTCGCCCGCTCACAGGCCCTCCGCCCGGCGGCGCCCGCTCACAGGCCCTCCGCCCGGCGGCCGATCGACGACAGCAGCCGTCCGGTGAGGAGGGCGTGCGCGCCCGTGCGGAGGACGAGCAGCCGGTAGAGGGCGCCGCCCGGGCCGGGGAACCTGGCCCGGGTCTCCGCCCGCAGCCGGGTGCGGCCCGCGCCGGCCTCGTCGAGGCGGAAGACCAGGGCGTACGTCGAGAAGTGGTGCCGCCCCGTCAGGACCAGCTCCCGGACCGGGGTCGCGGCCTCCGCCCGGAAACCGGGCCACACCGAGCCCTCGGCCGGTGGCCGGGGACCGGACGCCGTCCGGTGCGGGCAGCCCACCAGGCGCGCGTACCCGGGGCCGAAGGCACCGTCCAGGACGTCACCGACGGCGCGCCAGACGGCGTCGGCGTCCGCCGCGACGAGCTCCGTCCGCTCGTCGACGTACGGCAGCGCGGTGATCTCCATCGAGTCCTCGTTCCCCTGCGCGGCGGGACCGGACCCGCCTACCATCAGATCCATGACCTGGCGACATTGATACACCCGCCGTGCCTCCCGAGGGCCGCCTCGGACGCCGTACCCCCGACGTCCGAACCGCCCGCCCGGGAAGGCCTCATGACACTCTCACCCGCGCCCGTGCCCGCCACCGGCGTCCGCCGGCTGACGGCCACGCTGTACGGCTACGCGTTCCTCGACGACTTCGTGCTGCTCTACCCGGTGTACGCGCTGCTCTTCGCCGACACCGGCCTCGCGCTCTGGCAGATCTCCTCCCTCTTCGCCCTCTGGTCGATCACCGGCGTACTGCTGGAGGTCCCCTCCGGCGTCTGGGCCGACGCCGTCTCGCGCCGGCTGCTGCTGTGGCTCGGCCCGTTGCTCACCGCCGTCGGCTTCGCCCTGTGGGTGGCCGTGCCCTCGTACGGGTCCTTCGCCCTCGGTTTCGTCCTGTGGGGCGCGGGCGGGGCGCTCGGCTCCGGTGCGCTGGAGGCGCTGGTGTACGACGAGCTGGACCGGCTCGGCGCCGCCGACCGGTACGCGCGGGTCATGGGCCGCTCACGCGCGGCACGACTGCTGGCCACCCTCGGCTCGGCGGGACTCGCCGGCCCCGTCCTGGCGACGGGCGGCCACACGGCCGTCGGCGCGGCGAGCGTCGCGGCCTGTCTGCTGGCCGCGGCGACGGCGGCCCGGTTCCCGGAGCACCGGACGCGGCCGGGGGCCGGCGCGGACGGCTGGGCGACGACCCTGCGCACCGGGCTCGCCGAAGTCCGCCGCGACCGCTCCGTACGCGGCGCCCTGCTGCTCGTCCCCGCCGTGGCCGCCGTGTGGGGAGCGCTCGACGAGTACACGCCCCTGCTCGTCCGCGACCTCGGGGTGCCCGAGGCGACGGTGCCGCACCTGGTCCTGCTGATCTGGGCCGGGGTCACGGTCGCGAGCCTGCTGACCGGACCGGCCGAACGCCTCGGCACGACCGGCCTCGCGGCCCTGCTCGCGGGCTCCGCACTCGCCCTGGCCGCGGGAGCCCTCGCCGGGAGCCCGGCCGGCATCGCCCTGGTGGGCCTCGCCTTCGGAGGCTTCCAGCTCGCCGAGGTCCTCGCCGACGTCCGGCTCCAGCACCGCCTCGACGCGTCCCGCCGGGCCACCCTCACCTCCGTCGCCGGCCTGGGCACCGAACTGGTCACGGTCGCCACGTTCGGCGCGTACGCGGTGCTCGGCGCACGAGCCGCCCACAGCACGGTCTTCGCGGTGCTGGCGGTGCCCTACCTCCTGACGGCACTGGTCCTGCGCGGCCGCCGCTGACCCGTGCAACGAATCGCCGCCGGCCCGCCGCCGCACGCAACGAACCGCTCACCGGAGCGCAACGGCTGCTCCTTGTCCGCCCTGGTCAGGCGCCCGTACCGTCTACGTGGCCCCCCGAACCCCCTCCGTACGGTGAGGAAACACCCATGCGCACCGCCCTGCTCCAGAGCTCCGGCCGCCCCGGCTCGGTCACCGGGAACCTCCAGGTTCTCGACGAGGCCGCGGGCCGGGCCGCCGCCGCGGGCGCCGGGCTGCTCGTCGCGCCGGAGATGTTCCTCACCGGGTACGCGATCGGCGACGACATCGCCCGCCTCGCCGAGCCCGCCGACGGCGACTCCGCGGACGCCGTCGCGGACATCGCGTCCCGGCACGGGCTGGCGCTCGCCTACGGCTACCCCGAGCGGGACGGCGGGACGGTCTACAACGCCGTCCAGCTGATCTCCGCCGACGGCACCCGCTTGGCCGGCTACCGCAAGACCCACCTCTTCGGCTGCTTCGAACGCGACCACTTCACGCCGGGCGAACAGCCGGTCGTCCAGGCCGAGCTGAACGGCCTCACCGTCGGCCTGGTGATCTGCTACGACGTCGAGTTCCCGGAGAACGTCCGCGCCCACGCCCTGGCCGGCACCGACCTGCTGGTGGTGCCGACGGCGCAGATGCACCCCTTCCAGTTCGTCGCCGAGTCGGTGATCCCGGTGCGCGCCTTCGAGAACCAGATGTACGTCGCGTACGTCAACCGGGTCGGCGCGGAGGGCGAGTTCGAGTTCGTCGGACTCTCCACCCTGGCCGGTCCCGACGGGGTCGCCCGCGCCCGCGCCGGACGCGGTGAGGAACTCGTCCTCGCCGACGCCGACCCCGCGTTCCTCGCCGCCTCCCGCGCGGCGAACCCGTACCTGCTGGACCGCCGCCCCGGCCTGTACGGGTCCCTGGTCTGACCCCCGATCCATCTCGCCTCTTCCCGTGCCGCAAGGAGTCCGTACCCCATGACGTCCACCGTGCCCAACGCCGTAGAGCACGCCGACGAGCGGCAGCCGCCGATCACCATGTTCGGCCCGGACTTCCCGTACGCCTACGACGACTTCCTCGCCCACCCGGCCGGGCTCGGCCAGGTCCCGGCGACCGAGCACGGCACCGAGGTGGCGGTCGTCGGCGGCGGCCTGTCCGGGATCGTGACCGCGTACGAGCTGATGAAGATGGGCCTGAGGCCCGTGGTCTACGAGGCCGACCGGATCGGCGGCCGGCTGCGGACCGTCGGCTTCGAGGGCTGCGACCCGTCCCTGACCGCCGAGATGGGCGCCATGCGCTTCCCGCCGTCGTCCACGGCGCTCCAGCACTACATCGACCTGGTGGGCCTTCGGACCCGGCCCTTCCCCAACCCGCTCGCCGAGGCGACCCCGTCGACCGTCGTCGACCTCAAGGGCGAGACCCACTACGCCGAGACGCCCGACGACCTCCCGCAGGTCTACCGCGACGTCGCCGACGCCTGGAACCGGTGCCTCGAAGAGGGCGCCGACTTCTCCGACATGAACCGCGCCCTGCGCGAGCGGGACGTGCCGCGCATCCGGGAGATCTGGGCGAGGCTCGTCGAGAAGCTCGACAACCAGACCTTCTACGGCTTCCTCTGCGACTCCGAGGCCTTCCGCTCCTTCCGCCACCGCGAGATCTTCGGCCAGGTCGGCTTCGGCACGGGCGGCTGGGACACCGACTTCCCGAACTCGATCCTGGAGATCCTGCGGGTCGTCTACACCGAGGCCGACGACCACCACCGCGGCATCGTCGGCGGCTCCCAGCAGCTCCCGCTGCGCCTGTGGGAGCGCGAGCCGGAGAAGATCGTGCACTGGCCGTACGGCACCTCGCTGGCCGCGCTGCACGAGGGCGGCCGGCCCCGCCCGGCGGTGACCCGGCTGAACCGCACCGCGGGCAACGGCATCACGGTGACCGACGCGAACGGCGACATCCGCACCTACCGGGCGGCCGTCTTCACCGCCCAGTCGTGGATGCTGCTGTCGAAGATCGCCTGCGACGACTCGCTCTTCCCGATCGACCACTGGACCGCGATCGAGCGGACCCACTACATGGAGAGCTCCAAGCTCTTCGTGCCGGTGGACCGGCCGTTCTGGCGGGACGAGGCCGTCGACGACCGGGGGAACCCGACCGGGCGTGACGTGATGTCGATGACGCTCACCGACCGCATGACCCGCGGCACCTACCTGCTCGACGACGGTCCCGACAAGCCGGCCGTGATCTGCCTGTCGTACACCTGGTGCGACGACAGCCTGAAGTGGCTGCCGCTGTCCGCGAACGAGCGGATGGAGGTCATGCTGAAGTCGCTCGGCGAGATCTACCCGAACGTCGACATCAGGAAGCACGTCATCGGCAACCCGGTGACGGTCTCCTGGGAGAACGAGCCGTACTTCATGGGGGCGTTCAAGGCCAACCTGCCCGGCCACTACCGCTACCAGCGGCGCCTGTTCACCCACTTCATGCAGGACCGGCTGCCCGAGGACAAGCGGGGCGTCTTCCTCGCCGGCGACGACATCTCCTGGACGGCCGGCTGGGCCGAGGGCGCCGTGCAGACCGCGCTGAACGCCGTCTGGGGGGTCATGCACCACTTCGGCGGATCGACGGACGCGGCCAACCCGGGTCCCGGCGACGTGTTCGACGAGATCGCGCCGGTGGAACTGCCGGAGGACTGACGGCGGTCACGCCGGCCGGGCGGGCAGCGGCGTCAGCAGCATGCGGCCCGCGAAGCCGACCGCCGCGTCGAGGCGGTCGGTGAACTCCTCGGCGAGATCCGGGAGCCGGCGCAGCGCCCACAGGGCGCGGGCCGCGGACCAGGTGGCGTCGCGGGCGCGCTCCAGGCTCCAGGCGCCGAGGAGGTGGGTGAGCGGGTCCGCGATCTGGAGCAGGTCGGGACCCGGCATCAGCTCTTCGCGGATCCGCTCCTCCAGCGCGACGAGGAGATCGCCCACGCGGTCGAACTCGTCCTCCAGGTCGGCCGGTTCGCAGCCGAGGCTACGACAGGCGTCCACGACGGCGAGCGCGAGGTCGTGGCCGATGTGCGCGTTGATGCCCGCGAGCGCGAACTGAAGCGGCCGTACGCCGGGATGGCGGCGGAGCTGGAACAGCGGGCGCCAGCAGGCCGGCGGACGACGGTCACCGGCGGCCGCGTCGACGGCCGCGAGGTAGCGCTCGGCGAAGCGTACGTCCAGCGTGATCGCGGCCCGCGCGTCCGGGAACCGGCCCGCCTCGATCCGCCGGCCGACCTCCTCCGTGACGGCGAGGTAGACCCGGTTGAAGACCGCGACCCCGTCCCGGGCCGGCAGGGCGGCGTCGAGGGCGCGCATCCGGCGGAGGACCCCGCCGAGGGCGGTGCCGGGAGTGTCCAGGGGTGGGGCGAACTGTTCCGAGTGCGGCATGGGGGAAGGGTGACAGCCCTAGGCTGGCCCGCGGGCCGACGGCACCGGTGCTTCCCCGGAACGGGGGAACGGGGCCGTCGCGCGGGAGGGGGAACAGCACGTGCGGTACTCGCGCGACGGGAAGACCGTCCGGCGGGGCGTCATGGTGGCCGTCGCCTCGGCGGTGGTCGCCCTGGCCACGGCGGCCGGGATGGTCACGGCGCTGGGCGACGCCGGTGACGGGGGCGGCGGACGGGACGCCGAACGGGCCCGGCCCCGGGCCGCCGCCCACGCGTCGACGCCGTCACCGGCGCCGCCCTCGCCGGTGTCCTCGCCCACCGTGTCCCGCTCCGCCTCGCCGCCCGCGCCGGCGCGGACCCCGGCCCCGGCGGTCCGGACGACGGCGTCCTCGGCCGCCGCCGCGGGCGGGCAGCGGCGGACCGCCGGCCTGTACGTCCACCCGGACTCCCAGGTACGCGACTGGCTCCGGGCCCACCCCGACGACGCGCGCCGGTCCGTCATCGAGTCCCGCGTCGCGAGCCGGCCGGCCGCGGTGTGGTTCGCCGACTACGCGCCCGCGACGATCACCTCCCGGGTCCGCGCGGTCACCTCGGGGGCGGCCGCCCAGGGCCGGGTGCCGGTCCTGGTGCCGTACGCGATCCCGGACCGCGACTGCGGCGGGGCCTCCGAGGGAGGGGCGCCCGACCTCGGCGCCTACGGCGCCTGGATCGACCGGTTCGCCGCCGGGCTCGGCTCGGGGGAGGTCGTGGTCGTCCTGGAGCCCGACTCGATCGCCCAGACCGACTGCCTGTCCGAGGCACAGCGGGCCGCCCGGTTCACCGCGCTGGCCCGGGCCGGCCGCGTCCTGACGGCGGCGAACCCGAGGGCGCGCGTCTACTACGACGCCGGACACTCGCACTGGCACGCCCCCGCGCACCAGGCCGCCCTGCTGCACCGGGCCGGGGCCGGCTCCGCCGCCTCGGCGGGGATCTTCAGCAACGTCTCCAACTTCCGCGCCACGGCCGACGAGATCGCCTACGACCGGCGGGTCCTCGACGCGCTCGGCGCCCTGGGCGGGCGCGCGGGCCTGGGCGCCGTGGTCGACACCAGCCGCAACGGCAACGGCCCGCCCGCCGACGGCCAGTGGTGCGACCCCGACGGGCGCAGGATCGGCCGCGCCCCCACCCTCGACACCGGCGAGGCCCGCGTCGACGCCTACCTCTGGGTGAAGCTCCCCGGCGAGTCCGACGGCTGCAAGGGGGCGCCGGGCGCCTTCAGCCCGTCGTACGCCTACGAACTCGCCCGCTGACCGCCGCCCGGCCGGTCCTGCGGCAGGTCCTCGGTGTCGTACGACGACGTGCCCTCGTCCAGCAGGGGCTCCTGCGGCTTGAGATGGGCGGGGGCGAAGGCGCGCAGGGAGTGGTAGCCGGTGATGACGACGAGGGTGCCGAGGGCGATGCCGCTGAGGGAGAAGGTGTCGGTGAACTCCATGGTGACGTTGCCGACGCCGATGATGATGCCCGCGGCGGCGGGGACCAGGTTGAGCGGGTTGCGCAGATCGACCCCCGCGGTGATCCAGATCTGCGCGCCGAGCAGGCCGATCATGCCGTACAGGATGACGGTGATGCCGCCGAGGACCCCGCCGGGGATCGCGGCCACCACCGCGCCGAACTTGGGGCAGACACCGAACAGCAGCGCGAAGCCGGCGGCGGCCCAGTAGGCGGCGGTGGAGTAGACCCGGGTCGCGGCCATCACGCCGATGTTCTCGGAGTACGTGGTGTTGGGCGGGCCGCCGACCGCGGTGGACAGCACCGAGCCGACGCCGTCGGCCGCGATCGCCGTGCCCAGCTTGTCGTCGAGCCGCTTGCCGGTCATCTCGCCGACCGCCTTGACGTGTCCCGCGTTCTCCGCGACCAGGGCGATGACGACCGGGAGCGCGACCAGGATCGCCGACCACTCGAAGGACGGGCCGTGGAAGGAGGGCAGGCCGATCCAGTCGGCCCGGTCGACGCCGGAGAGGTCGAGCCGCCAGTGGTCGGTGACCTTGCCGCTCGCGTCCGCGGCGTGGATCCGGCCGAAGACCTGGTCGAACAGCCAGGAGATGCCGTAGCCGAAGACCAGGCCCAGGAAGATCGCGATGCGGGACCAGAAACCGCGCAGGCAGACCACGGCCAGACCGGTGAACAGCATGACCAGCAGGGCCGTCCACTGGTCCTGCGGCCAGTAGGTGCTGGCGGTGACCGGGGCGAGGTTGAAGCCGATCAGCATCACGACCGCGCCCGTCACGATCGGCGGCATCGCGGCGTGGATGATCCGCGCGCCGAAGCGCTGCACGGCCAGTCCCACGAGGAACAGGGCCACGCCGACGACGAGGACCGCGCCGGTGACGGTGGCGCTCGTGCCGCCCTGCGCGCGGATGACGGCGGCGACGCCCACGAAGGACAGGGAGCAGCCGAGGTAGCTGGGCACCCGGCCGCGGGTGGCGAGGAGGAAGATGACGGTCGCGACGCCCGACATCATGATCGCCAGGTTGGGGTCGAGGCCCATCAGGACGGGGGCGACGAAACTCGCCCCGAACATGGCCACCACGTGCTGTGCGCCGAGCCCGACCGTACGGGGCCAGGAGAGCCGTTCGTCGGGGCGGACGACCGCGCCGGGCGCCGGCGTGCGTCCGTCGCCGTGCAGTTTCCAGCGGACGCCAAGATCCATGGTGCGGTTTCGCTTTCGTTCGTATGGTGCGGGTGCGCGGCCATTGTCGCGTGAAAACGGAGGGTGAGCGGCCGCTTAGGATGAGGACGGTTGTCCCGTACACCCATCCGTCCCCGCCGTCCCGCACCCCAGGAGCCCCACCCGTGACCGCCGAAGCCCCGACCGCCCCCGCCCTGTCGTACGGCCGGATGGTCCCCGTCACCGTCCACTTCGACGACCTGGACGCGCTCGGACTGCTGCACAACGCCCGCTACCCGCTGCTGGTCGAGCGCGCCTGGACCGAGCTGTGGCAGGGCCACGGGGTGCGCTTCGAGGGCGACTGGGCCGCGGCCGGGGACGCCTGCAACGCGGTCAGGGAACTGCGCGTCACCTACGAGGCCCCGGTGACCCGGCCGGGCGCGTACGCCGTCCACCTGTGGCTGGAACGGCTCGGCACCACCGGTCTGACCTACGGCTTCCGGTTCTGCTCGCCCGACGGCGCGGTGACGTACGCCCACGGCACCCGGGTCCTCGTCCGGCTGGACGCGGCGACCATGCGGCCGGCGCCGTGGAGCGCGACGCTCAGGGACGCGGGCCGGGAACTGCTGCGTCCGGCCGGCTGACCCGCGGCCGGTCGCGCTCGCCCGCGCGCAGGACCGTGGCGAACACCACCAGCCCGGCGACCAGCGTCGTCACCAGCGCGAACGACACCGTCAGACTGGTCGCCTGGGCCAGCCCGCCGATGGCGCTCGGCGCGATCAGTCCCGAGGTGTACGTGATCGTGGCGACGCCCGCGATGGCCTGACTCGGGTTGGGGCCGCTGCGGCCCGCCGCCGCGAAGCAGAGCGGGACGACGACGGCGATGCCCAGGCCCAGGAGCGCGAACCCGCCGATCGCGACGGCGGGATGGCCCGCCAGGACGATGAGCAGGCCGCCCGCGACGCCGAGGACGCCACCGGCGCGGACCGTCCGTACGGCCCCGTACCGGTCCACGACCCGGTCGCCGGCGATCCGCGCGAGCGCCATGGTGAGCGTGAAGCCCGTCGTGCACGCGGCGGCGAGCCCGGCCGAGGAGTCGAGCCGGTCGCGGAGGTAGACCGCCGACCAGTCCAGGCTCGCGCCCTCCGCGAACACCGCGCAGAAGCCCACGGCACCGATGAGCAGCGCCGACCTCGGCGGCAGGGCGAACCGCGGAGGCGGCTCCTCGTCCTCGGCGGGTTGCAGGTCGAGCACCCAGCCGCACGCCGCCACCCCCACCGCGGTCAGCACCGCCGCCGCCAGCAGGTGGTGCAGGCGGGCGTCCGAGCCGAGGTGCGCGGCGAGCGTCCCGCCGGCCGAGCCGAGCAGGGCGCCCGCGCTCCACATGCCGTGCAGACCGGACATGATCGACCGGCCGAGGCGGTTCTCGACCTCCACGCCGAGCGCGTTCATCGCCACGTCGGCCATGCCCGCCGCCGCGCCGTAGGTGAACAGGGCCAGGCACAGGGTCGCCAGGTTCGGCGCGAGGGACGGCAGGACCAGGGACAGCGTCCACAGGGCGATCAGTCCGCGCAGCGCGTTGCGGGCGCCGAACCGGTGGCTGAGGCGGCCGGCGAGCGGCATCGCGACCGACGCGCCGAACGCGGGGAAGGCGAGCGCGAGGCCGAGCTGACCGGCGCTGACCGAGGCGTGGTCCTGGATCCACGGCACCCGGGTGGCGAACGAGCCGGTGACCGCGCCGTGCACGGTGAACACGGCCGCCACGGCGTACCGGGCCCGCCTCACCTCGGGTCGGCCCTTCACGTCGCTCATCCTCCACCCTCCCTGATTCCCATCCGGAGCCGTAAACTATCAGGAACCCTGCCTGATAAATAGGGGGGGCGGCCGGCGTGACGTCCCGGCGCCCCGTGGGAGGATTCGCCGCATGCCCGCATCCCCGAGCACCGCCCGGGCCATCAACGACCGGCTCGCCCTGCGGTTGATGCAGGAGCGGGGCCCGCTGACGGCGGGGCAGCTCAAGCAGCTCACCGGCCTGTCCCGGCCCACCGTCGCCGACCTCGTCGAACGCCTCACCGCCTCCGGCCTGATCGCGGTCGCCGGCGAGGCCGGCGAACAGCGCCGCGGCCCGAACGCCAAGCTCTACGGCATCGTCGCCGACCGCGCCCACCTCGCCGCCCTGGACGTGCGCACCGAGGGCGTCGCGGTCCTCGTGTCCGACCTGGTCGGCCGGGTACGCGCCGAGGCGTCCGTGCCGATCGGCGGCGACACCGGCACCGGTCCCGCCGTGGAGCAGGCGGTGACGCTGGTCGAGCGGGCGGTCAAGGAGGCCGGCGCCGACCGGCTGCACACCGTCGGCATCGGCGCGCCCGGCCTGATCGACCCCGCCGGCGGCGAACTGCGCGACTCCCGCGGCCTGCCCGCCTGGCACCGCCGCCTGGTCGCCGCCCTCCAGGAACGGCTGCCCGAGGCCCGCGTCAGCATCGAGAACGAGACCAATCTCGCCGCCCTCGCCGAACAGCGCGAGGGCGCCGCCCGGGACCGCGACACCTTCGCCCTGCTCTGGCTCGGGCACGGCACGGGCGGCGCCGTCGTCCTCGACGGCGCCCTGCGCCGGGGCGCCTCCGGCGGCACCGGGGAGATCGGCTTCCTCCCCGTACCCGGCACGGGCGGCCTGCCCTCGGCGAAGGACAGCGAGGGCGGCTTCCACTCCCTGGCCGGATCGGCGGCGATCGTCGCGCTGGCGGGGGAGCACGGGCTGGGCGCGCGGCCCGAGGGCAGCGAACCGGCGGGGGCCGCGGTGGTACGGGCCGCGGTACGGGCGGTGGAGGAGGCCCGCGGCGACGGGGTGGACCGCGGGGACGGCGGGTGTCCCGCGTTGCCCCCCGCGGCGGTCCGGCCGGAGGTGCCCGCCCGTGTGGCCGCCGGCTTCCTCGACGCGCTCGCCGACCGCCTGGCCCTGGCAGCCGCCTGTGTCGTCGCCGTCCTCGACCCCGGGTGCGTCGTCCTCGGGGGCGAGATCGGGCAGGCCGGCGGGCAGGCGCTCGCGGGCCGGGTGGAGGAACGGCTGCGGCGGATGACCCCGCTGCCGGCCGAGGTCCGGCCGAGCGGCCTGGGCGGGGGCGCGGTGCTGCGCGGTGCGCTCCTCACGGCCAGGCAGTCCGCGCAGGAGGAACTGTTCGGCAGGCCGTGAGGGGCGAGCCGTCGGCGGCGCTGACGGGCAGGCCGCAGGGACCCTGACGGGCAGGCCGCAGGGACCCTGACGGGCAGGCCGTCGGAGCGGCGCCCCACAGCGGCACCCTCTTCCGAGGCGGGCGCTCCCGGCCCGTCCGGATCCCCCACGGTCCGCACTCCGTCCGAGACGTCCGCTTCCGCGGCCTGTGAGCCACCCCACACCGCCCGCCCCTCTGGACGACCATCGGGCGTGGCACACTGACCCTGTACCTAAAGCAGCGCACTCCGGGGTCGGTGAAATTCCGAACCGGCGGTTACAGTCCGCGACCCGGCCGCTTCCAGCGGCCGGTTGACCAGGTGAAATTCCTGGACCGACGGTTAAAGTCCGGATGGGAGGCAGTGCGCGGCGGGCGGGCATTCGTGCGCGCCGCCGTCTGTGCTCGTTCCGGTGGGACGAGTCCGTCCGGCGTCGCTCCCGGTGTCGTCGCCCGTACGTTCTGTCGTCATCGACAGGCCCCGGAGTCCGTGCCCTAACGAGGCAGGAGGACCCGGGAAGTGTTCACCGGAATCGTCGAAGAGCTGGGTGAGGTCACCGCCGTCGAGAACCTCGGCGACGCCTCCCGCTTCCGGCTGCGCGGACCCGTCGTCACCGAGGGCGCGAAGCACGGCGACTCCATCGCCGTGAACGGTGTCTGTCTCACCGTCGTCGACCACGAGGGCGACGAGTTCACCGCCGACGTCATGGCGGAGACCCTCAAGCGATCCAGCCTCGGCGCCCTCGGCGTCGGCGCCCGCGTCAACCTCGAACGGCCCACCGCCGTCGGCGCCCGCCTCGGCGGCCACATCGTGCAGGGCCACGTCGACGGCACCGGCCGGGTGCTGGAGCGCACGCCGTCCGAACACTGGGAGATCGTCAGGATCTCGCTCCCGGCCGACCTCGCCCGGTACGTCGTCGAGAAGGGCTCCATCACCGTCGACGGCATCAGCCTCACCGTCGTCGACGCCGGCGCCGACCACTTCACCGTCAGCCTCATCCCCACCACCCTCGCGCTGACCACCCTCGGCCTCAAGCAGCCCGGCGACCCGGTCAACCTCGAGGTCGACGTCGTCGCCAAGTACGTCGAGCGCCTGCTCGCGGCGGGCCAGGGGGTCACCCGGTGAACCAGCTGAACTCGGAGGCGTTCGTCCTCTTCGGCCAGCACATCCTCTGGTCGGACATGATCGGCAACATCCTCGGCCTGATCACCCTCGCCCTCGGCTGGCGCCGCTCCCTGTGGACCTGGCCGGTGCAGTTCCTCTCCGGACTCGTCCTCTTCGGAGCCTTCTACGGCCACCTGACCGGCAGCGCCGGCAAGCAGGTCGTCGTCATGGCCGTCGCCCTGTACGGCTGGTGGCAGTGGAACCGGAGCAAGGGGCGGGCCGCGGACGGCCAGATCACCCCCCGCTTCGCGACCTGGACCGAGCGCGCCGCCATGGTCGGCGCCGCCGCCGTCGGCACGGTCGCCGTCGCCCTCCTCTTCAAGGCCTACCCGTCCCTGTCGTGGGACCCCTGGCCGGACGCCTACATCTTCGTCGGCACCATCGTCGCCATGTACGCCCAGGCCCGCGGCATGGTCGAGTTCTGGTTCGCCTGGCTCCTCGTCGACCTCGTCGGCGTCCCTCTCAACTTCGCCAACGGCTACGCCTTCTCCGGCTTCGTCTACGTCATCTACGGCGCGCTCGTCCTGTGGGGCATGCGCGACTGGTGGCTGCGCTCCCGCAGGGGCCCGGCGCAGCCCGCTCTGGAAGGAGCGCCGGCATGAGCACCGCACCCGTCCTGTACCCCGCCGACGACATCGAGGACTTCGCCCTCGACCCGATCGAACAGGCCGTCGCCGACATCGCGGCCGGCCGCCCGGTCGTGGTCGTCGACGACGAGGACCGCGAGAACGAGGGCGACCTCGTCATCGCCGCCGAGAAGGCCACCCCCGAGATCGTCGCCTTCATGATGAGCGAGTGCCGCGGGCTGATCTGCGCCCCCATGGAGGGCGACGAACTCGACCGGCTCCGCCTCCCGCAGATGGTCGCCGACAACACCGAGTCGATGAAGACCGCCTTCACGGTCTCCGTCGACGCCACCGCCGCGCACGGCGTCACCACCGGCATCTCCGCCTCCGACCGCGCCACCACCCTCCAGCTGCTGGCGAGCGGCACCGCCGAGCCCACCGACCTCGTCCGCCCCGGCCACGTCTTCCCGCTGCGCGCCAGGCCAGGCGGCGTCCTCGTCCGCAACGGACACACCGAGGCCGCCGTCGACCTCGCCCGGCTCGCCGGACTGCGCCCGGCCGGCGCGATCGTCGAGATCGCCGGTGAGGACGGCCGCATGCTGCGCCTGCCCGAACTGGTCCCCTTCGCCCGCAAGCACGGCCTGACGATCATCTCCATCGAGGACCTGATCGCCTACCGCCGCAGCGCCGAGCCCACCGTCCGCCGCGAGGCCGCGACCCGCCTGCCCACCGCCCACGGCACCTTCACCGCGTACGGCTACCGCTCCACCGTCGACGGCGTCGAGCACGTCGCCCTCGTCCACGGCGACATCGGCGACGGCCGCGACGTCCTGGTCCGCGTCCACTCCGAATGCCTCACCGGCGACGTCTTCGCCTCCCAGCGCTGCGACTGCGGGCCCCAGCTCGACGCCGCCCTCCGGCGCATCCAGACCGAAGGACGGGGCGTGGTCGTCTACCTGCGCGGCCACGAGGGCCGCGGCATCGGCCTGCTCTCCAAACTGCGGGCCTACGAACTCCAGGAACAGGGCCACGACACCCTCGACGCCAACCTCGAACTCGGCCTGCCCGCCGACGCCCGCGACTACGCGGCCGGCGCCCAGATCCTCGCCGACCTCGGCGTACGCAGCGTCCGCCTGATGACCAACAACCCCGACAAGACGGACGCGCTGCTGCGCCACGGCGTCGAGGTCGGCGCACGCGAACCGATGCCCGTCCAGGCGGGCGAACACAACATCCGCTACCTGCGCACCAAGCGGGACCGGATGGGCCACGACCTGCCCTGGCTGGACACGGCCCCCGTGTCCCCCTGCGGCAACCAGTGACCACGGCACCACAGCACGACAGCACCACAGCACGACAGCACTACGGCACCGAGGAGAGACGTGAGCGGCAAGGGCGCACCGGAACTGTCCGTGGAGAACGTGGGCGACCTGCGGGTCGCCGTCATCGCGGCCCAGTGGCACGAGAAGGTGATGGACGGTCTGGTCGACGGCGCCCTGCGCGCCCTGCACGACCTGGGCATCGACGAACCGACCCTGCTGCGGGTCCCCGGCAGCTGGGAGCTCCCGGTCGTCGCCAAGGGCCTCGCGGGCCGCGGCTACGACGCGATCGTCGCCCTCGGCGTCGTCATCCGCGGCGGCACCCCCCACTTCGACTACGTGTGCCAGGGCGTCACCCAGGGCCTCACCCAGGTCAGCGTCGACACCGGCGTCCCCGTCGGCTTCGGACTGCTCACCTGCGACACCGAGGAACAGGCCCTCGACCGGGCCGGCCTCGACGGCTCCAGCGAGGACAAGGGACACGAGGCGGTGACGGCGGCGGTGGCGACCGCGGCCACCCTCCGCTCAGTATCCGAACCGTGGCGCTAGCCCGGCCGGCACACCGCGTAAAGTGGGCGGCACCATGTCCAAGAAGACGTTCGAGGAGCTCTTCACCGAGCTCCAGCAGAAGGCCGCCACCGGCGACCCCGCCACTTCCCGCACCGCCGAACTGGTCGAGAAGGGCGTCCATGCCATCGGCAAGAAGGTCGTCGAAGAGGCCGCCGAAGTCTGGATGGCCGCCGAGTACGAGGGCAAGGACGCGGCAGCCGAGGAGATCTCGCAGCTGCTGTACCACGTCCAGGTCATGATGGTCGCCCGCGGGATCTCCCTGGACGACGTCTACGCCCACCTCTGAGCCGCACCGCCCCCACCCGTCCCACCCGTTCTCCACGCATTCCGCCCGAACGAAGGAAGCTCGCCTCATGCTGCGCATCGCCGTCCCCAACAAGGGTTCCCTGTCAGGCCCTGCGGCGGAGATGCTGCATGAGGCCGGCTACCAGCAGCGCCGGGAGTCCAAGGAACTGCGGATCGTCGACCCGGAGAACGAGGTCGAGTTCTTCTACCTCCGCCCCCGCGACATCGCCATCTACGTGTCCTCCGGCCGCCTCGACATCGGCATCACCGGCCGCGACCTGCTCATCGACTCCGGCGCCAACGCCGAGGAGATCCTCCCGCTCGGCTTCGCCCGCTCCACCTTCCGCTACGCCACCAAGCCCGGCACCGCGAAGGGCGTCGAGGACCTCGGCGGCATGACCGTCGCCACCTCCTACGAGGGCATCGTCGCCAAGCACCTCGCCGACAACGGCATCGACGCCTCCGTCGTCCACCTGGACGGCGCCGTCGAGACCGCCATCGAACTCGGCGTCGCCGAGGTCATCGCGGACGTCGTCGAGACCGGCACCTCCCTGCGCAACGCGGGCCTGGAGGTCATCGGCGAGCCGATCATGAAGTCCGAGGCCGTCGTCATCCGCCGCACCGGCGCCGGCACCGACGAGCCCAAGGTCCAGCAGTTCCTCCGCCGTCTCCAGGGCGTCCTCGTCGCCCGGACGTACGTGATGATGGACTACGACTGCCGCGTCGAGCAGCTCGAGAAGGCCGTCGCCCTGACGCCGGGCCTGGAGTCGCCGACCGTCTCCCCGCTGCACAACGAGGGCTGGGTCGCCGTCCGCGCCATGGTCCCCGCCAAGGAGGCGCAGCGGATCATGGACGACCTGTACGACATCGGCGCCCGCGCCATCCTGACCACGGCGATCCACGCCTGCCGCCTCTGAGGTACCCGCCGACGATGTCCGACCTGCCCACCCTCCCCGTCACCTTCCGGCCGGGCCGCACCCGCGCGGTGCTGCTCACCGCCGGTGCCGTGATCTTCGTCGTGATCTCGGGCGTCTCGCTGCTCCTGGAGCAGCTCGGCCCCGGGGAGCGGCTCAGCTTCATCGTCACCGGCGCCCTCAGCTTCTGGGTGCTGGCCCAGCTGGCCCGCGTCAAGGTCGTCGCCGACGACTCCGGTGTCACCGTCGTGAACATCGCCAGCCGCAGGCACCTGGACTGGGCGGAGATCCTCCGGGTGAACCTCCGTCCGGGCGACGCCTGGGTGTTCCTCGACCTCAGCGACGGCACCAGCCTGCCCGCGCTCGGCATCCAGCCGGGCATCGCCAGGGAGCGCGCCATCGCCGACGCACGCGCCCTGCGGAGCCTCGTCGAGGCCCGCTCCCTGCGCGACCCCGGGCAAGATCAGGGCTGACTCGGGGTCGTCCACCCTGCCGCACGGGCCCGTGTCTTGATTAATCTGGTGGCGGAGACGTTTCCCCGACGTCTCCGCCCCTGTCGTGCCGGGCCCGGCGCACAGGGGTTCCTGCTACCCGAGGAGTGACCCTCTCAGGCGATGGACGGTTCGTCCTGTAGTACCTGCGCCGCCCCCTCCCCAGCGGAGGCGGCGGTTTCATGACCATCCCCCTGCTGCTCCTGGCAGCCGCGTTCCTGCTGATCCTGGCCAACGGCTTCTTCGTCGCCGCCGAGTTCGGCCTCGTCACCGTCGAGCGACCGGAGGCCGAGAAGGCCGCCGCCGACGGCGACCGACGAGCCCGCACGGTCGTCGAGTCGCTCAAGGAGCTGTCCTTCCAGCTCTCCGGCACCCAGCTCGGCATCACCATCACCTCCCTCGTCGTCGGCATGCTCGCCGAACCCGCGCTGGCCGAGCTGCTGCACGGCCCGATCACCGCGACCGGCATCCCCGAGGGCGCGGTCTCCGGTGTCGCCGTCGCGGTCGGCATGCTGCTGGCCTCCGCCGTGCAGATGGTGATCGGCGAACTCGTGCCCAAGAACTGGGCGGTGTCCAGGCCCCTCCAGGTCGCGCGCTTCGTCGCCGGCCCGCAGTACGCCTTCGCCCGCCTCTTCCGGCCGGTCATCGCCGGCCTCAACGCCGTCGCCAACCGGCTCGTGCGGGCCCTGGGCGTCGAGCCCGCCGAGGAACTGGCCTCCGCCCGCACCCCCGGCGAACTCGTCTCCCTGGCCCGGCACTCCGCGCAGGCCGGCGCCCTCGAACAGGACACGGCCGACCTCTTCGTCCGCACCCTGTCCCTGGCCGAGCTCACCGCCCAGCACGTCATGACCCCGCGCGTGAAGGTCAGCGCCCTTCAGGCGTCGGCCACCGCCGAGGACGTGGTCAACCTGACCCGCGCCACCGGCCTGTCCCGCTTCCCCGTCTACCACGAGAAGATCGACGAGATCGTCGGCATGGTCCACCTCAAGGACGCCCTCGCCGTCCCCGTCCACGAACGGCTGCGCACCCCCGTCGGCCGGATCGCCCGCCCGGCGCTGCTCGTCCCCGAGACGCTGCCCGTCCGGCCCCTGCTGGCCCGGCTGCGCAGCGAGCAGCCCATCGCCGTCGTCGTCGACGAGTACGGCGGCACGGCCGGCGTGGTCACCCTGGAGGACATCGTCGAGGAGATCGTCGGCGAGGTCCGCGACGAGCACGACGGCGCGGACACCCCGGAACTGGCCGCCGTGCCGCCCGAGGACGGCCGGCCCGCCTGGGACGTCGACGGCAGCTGCCGTGTCGACACCCTGCTGCGGATAGGCCTCGACGTGCCCGAGGGGCCCTACGAGACGGTCGCCGGACTCGTCGCCGACCTGCTGGGCCGCATCCCGGCCGTCGGAGACCGGGCCGAGCTGCCCGGCTGGCGCCTGTCGGTACGCCGCGTCGGCCACTACCGGGCCGAGCGGGTCCGCCTCGTGCGCACCGGGGCCGTCGTGGAGGCCGCCCGATGAGCGTCCTCCAACTCGCCCTCGCCGCTCTCCTCGTGCTCGCGAACGGCTTCTTCGTCGGCGCCGAGTTCGCCCTGGTGTCGGTCCGCCGCAGCCAGATCGAGCCACTCGGCACCGCCCGCGCCCGCCAGGTCCTGCACGGACTGGAGCGCCTGCCCCAGATGATGGCCGCCGCCCAGTTCGGCATCACCGTCTGCTCCCTCACCCTGGGCGCGGTCGCCGAACCCACGGTCGCGCACCTGCTGGAGCCCGTCTTCGAGTGGGTCCACCTCCCGCACGGGATGATCCACCCGCTGGGCTACGTCATCGCCCTCGCCGCCGTGGTCTTCTTCCACCTCGTCATCGGCGAGATGGTCCCGAAGAACCTCGCCATGGCGGCCCCGGAGAAGGCCGCGCTGTGGCTCGGCCCGGGGCTGGTCGCCTTCGCCCGGCTGTGCCGTCCGATCACGGTCGCCCTCGGCGCCTGCGCCCAGGGCATCCTGCGCCTCTTCGACGTCGAGCCCAAGGACGAGGTGGAGGCCGTCTTCACCAGCGAACAGCTCAACCGGCTGGTGGAGGACTCCGGCCAGGCCGGTCTGCTCGACCCCGAGGAGCAGGAGCGGCTGGAGGACGCGCTGGAACTCGGCTCCCGGCCGGTCACGGACGTGCTGCTGCGGCGGGAGTCGCTGGTGACGGTCAGTCCGTCGGTCACCCCCGGCGAGATCGTCGACCTCACCGCCCGCACCGGCTACTCCCGCTTCCCCGTCGCCGCGGAGAACGGCGCCTTCATGGGCTACCTGCACGTGAAGGACGTCCTGGACCTGGAGCACTCCGACCGGGCGGTGCCGCAGCAGGTGTGGCGCTCCATGACGACCCTCCGGGCGGACCTGCCCCTCGACGACGCGCTGACGGTCATGCGCCGGGCGGCGACCCATCTGGCGCAGGTCGCCGACGCCTCGGGCAAGGTGCTCGGCCTGGTCGCCCTGGAGGACGTACTGGAACTGCTCGTCGGCGAGGTGCGGGATCCGGCCCACCGGGACGTGCCCGAGGTGGTGATGGCCTCGTAGCCCTCACGCGCGGGCGTGCCGCTTCCGGCGGCGCGCCCGCGCCACGGGCCGGGCGGCCGACAGGGCCTACGGGGCCTACGGGGCCTACAGGGCCGACGGATCCTGCGGTCCCCGGCCCGACAGCACCTCCCCGTACGCCTGCATCAGGTCCGGCAGCCGCAGCGTCGACAGATCGTCCCGGGTGAGGGCCCCGGGATACACCGACAGTCGCAGGTCCCGGTAGGCGCAGCTCTTCTCGTACAGAGTCCGCAGGAACCGCCCGTTGCCCAGCTCGTCGATCCAGCCCTGCTCCACCACGTGCCCGGCGATCGACCGCAGCTCGTCCAGGGCCTCCTCGTCCCACACGTCACCGTTCTCCGCGGCGAGGACCTCGCCGATCGAGGTGAGTTCCAGGGGCCGGTACGACGGGAAGTCGACCCGGGTCGTGAAGCGGGACGACAGCCCGGGGTTCGCGGCCAGCAGACGGTCCATGCCCTCCGGATAGCCGGCCAGGATCACCACCAGGTGGTCCCGGTTGTCCTCGGCCCGTTTCAGCAGCACCTGGAGCGCCTCGTCGCCGTACGCGTCGCCCTTGCCGTAGCCGGAGTTGGACAGGGAGTACGCCTCGTCGACGAAGAGGACACCGCCCAGCGCGGAGTCGATCAGCTCATTGGCCTTCACCGCCGTCTGGCCGAGGTACTCGCCGACCAGATCGGCCCGCTGGGCCTCCACGAGGTGGTCGCCGCCGAGGAGGCCGAGGGCGTAGAAGACGCGGCCCAGGATGCGGGCCACCGTGGTCTTGCCGGTGCCGGAGGGGCCGGAGAAGACGAAATGGCGCTTGGGCGGCTGGACCGGGAGACCCTGCCCGGCTCTCAGCCGGGCCATGTTCAACTGCGCCGACAACGCCTTGACCTGGCGCTTGACCGGCTCCAGGCCCACCATGCGCTCCAGTTCGGCGAGCGCCTCCTCCAGGAGGACGGGGTCGGTGGGCCCGGCGGGCAGCACCGAGGGCACCAGCGTCCGCTCGCGCACCGCCGGGCCGGTCACCGAGGGGAGGGGGCCGACGGGCGGCAGGTCACCGGGTTCGGTGAGCTTCAGGTCCCGTCCTTCGGTGCCGAAGAGCGGGTCGAGGACGTCGGGCCCGTCACCGGTGTCCTGGCCGGCACCGGTGAGGGTGATCGGGGCGAGGTCGCCCGGATCGTCGTAGCCGTCGCCCTCGGCGATCGCGGCGAGCCGGGCCGCGGTGTCCATGAAGGCGGGGTCGACGCGGTGGACGGCGCGGTACAGGGGGAGGGCGGCGGCCGAGCGGCCGGTGCCCTCGTGGGCGCGGGCCAGCCAGTAGCGCAGTTCCTTGCGCTGCGGCTGCTCGCTGCGGCAGCGCATCAGCGCCGTCGACAGCAGCGGCTCGGCCTGCCCGTACATCTCCAGCCGGACCCGGGCCATGCCGCCGAACAGGCCGGCCTCGATGCCGAGCAGCGGGTCGTCGGCCAGCGGGTCGGTGTGCCGGACCAACTGCTCCCAGTCCTTGACCAGGTAGGCGCGGCAGGCGTGCAGGAAGCGGACCTGCTGGTCGGTGTCGACGGGCGGGAGCCCGGCGAGCGCGCGGTCCAGTTCGGGCACGTGCCGGCCGTCCAGCCAGTGCGAGGCGTGCGCGAGCAGCAGGTCGCGGGGGCTTTCGAGTACCGGTTGCACCCACCAGCCCAGCCAGTACCAGGAGTTGAGGGTGCGTCGGTGCCGGGTGCGCTGTTCGCCGAAGCGGTCGCGGTGCCGGAACATCCTCAGCAGCGCGGTCGTCGTGTCGACGCGCAGCGCGTGCAGCCCGAGCCAGCCGTCGGCCATGCCGGGATCGATCCGCACCGCGGTGCGGAACTCCTCCTCCGCCTGTGGATACGCGCCCATCGTGTAGGCGTCCACGCCTCGCAGCCAGGCGAGGTCGGCCGGGGCCTCGGGGCCCCGCGTGCCGAAGTCCATCACGTCCCCCACAAACCGTGCCCCCGTCGGTATGCCGCCGGGCCGTCGCCCACCGGCCGCCTTGGTCGAACCGCTGTGCCGCGGACCGGAGTTGCAAGGTGCGCGCAGCAGCTGTCCGTAGGTCGCACCGAGGGCATCGTACCTGCGGGGGCGTCGCCCGCCGAAGGGTGCCGCACAGGACGTTTGGCGTGGTGGGGGCAGAAGGGGCGCACCTGGGCACGGTGACCCTGGGTGAGCGAACGGCGCCGCGCGGCGGTCGTCCGGGGCGGAGAACGCCGGACGAGGGCAGAACGAA
Organism: Streptomyces sp. NPDC003248; assembly: GCF_055563235.1. Lineage (NCBI taxonomy): Bacteria > Bacillati > Actinomycetota > Actinomycetes > Kitasatosporales > Streptomycetaceae > Streptomyces > Streptomyces sp. NPDC003248. Next base: position 431,660 of record NZ_JBVHDT010000005.1, read on the forward strand.
GCCCCCGATCACGGGGGAACAACCGGGGGCTTCGCGTCCTGGGGCGGCTTGGATTGCCGCACATTGAGAACGTAAGTCCTGTACGGGCCGCCGGTCAAGCAGCGTCGGAGCACTTGGCGAAGTTCGCACGCACGACCCCTTCACAGGTTCACCACATCGCGGGCGGTCCCTCACCCTGTGTGACGGTGTGGTGCGCTCAGCGCGTTCCCATAGGCCCCGGCAGCATCTCGTACCCCTCCTGCACCTGCCGCACCACGGTGTCGGCGTACGGTCTCGACGGGTCTTCGGCGAAATGACGTTCCTCGGCCCGGACCCATCCGTCCCAGAAGTCCCGCTGTTCCTCCCCGTCCCGTGCACGCCCCCGCGCCCAGGCCTCCTCGCGGGGCACCTCCATCCACAGCAGGTGCGCCAGGTGCGGCCGCAGGACGCGGCGGCCCGCGCCGACGCCCTCGACCAGGACCACCGGGGCGGCCCGGAGCGGGCGGGGCGGGCCGAAGCGGCGGGCGTGCCAGTCGTAGGGCGTGTAGCGGGCCGTCCCGCCGGTGCGGAGGGGGGTGATCACCTGGGTCAGCAGACGTCCGGTCCAGGAGAAGGGTTCGTCGTGGCTCGCGATGTCGTCCAGATGGAGAACGGGCGCGTCGCCCAGCGCCTTCGCCAGACGCCCGGCGAACGTGGACTTCCCCGAACCGGCGTGCCCGTCGACGCCGATCAGACGGACCGGGCCGCAGGACGGGGGCAGCCGGCGGAGCCGGGAGGCGAGCTGGTGGATGGCGGGTCCTGGTGATTCGGGGGGTGCCCCGGGCGGGCTCGGGCGGTGCCGCCCGGGGCCGCGCGTGGGGTGGGGGTCTGCGGCGGGCCAGTCTAGTGCGGTAGGGGGACCGTCGGGCGGTCGTCGCGCCGGCGACCCGGTCCGGGGCGGGCCGGGTGCGGTTCGGGTGCGGTCCGCGGGCGGGCCAGGGGGGCGATGCGACGTCCTGGCGCCGGCAGTGGCGTCGGGCGTGGGCCGCCGGTGCGGCGCCCGCCCGGGTGCCGTCAGTGGTCCGGACCCGTGGCGCCGGGCGTGGCACGGGCGTCGGTGCTGGCCGACCCGGCCGCCTGCGGCCATAGTGGGCGCACACCGCGCACCGCACACCGCGCACCGCGCACCGCGCACCGCACACCGCGCACCGCGCACCGCGCACCGCACACCGCGCACCGCACACCGCGCACCGCGCACCGCACACCGCACATCGCACACCCGCACATCGCACACCGCACACCCGCACACCGCGCACCCGCACACCGCACCCGACCTGATCCGACCCGGTCTGATCTGATCCGCCCCGACCCGCGAGACCCTGGGAGTCGTTCGCCCATGAGCCAAGCCGAACAGCCGTCCAGCGGAGCGGAGCAGCGCTCCGGCGGAATCGACCAGTGCCCCGCGGCGTCCGACCGGCCCACCCGCAGGACCGTCCTCGCCGCCGCGGTCGCCGCGGCCGTCGCGGGGGGCTCGGCCCCGGCGGCCGCCGACACCGCGGGCACCGAGGCGGCCGGCACCGAGGGCCCCGGCACGGTCGGCACGGCCGGCCCCGGGACGGCCGCCACCGCGGGAGCCGGAGGGGCCGCCGGCCGGCCCGTCGACCACCGTTCCTGGACGACCCTCGCCGACTGGAGCTCCGGAACCGCCCGGGGGACCCGGACGGTCGCGGGGACCCGGCCCGGCGTCGCCATCGGCACCCCCGTCGGCACCGCCGACTACACCGACCCGCACACCGGCACCACCGCCGCCTGGGAGTACGCGACCTGGACCTCCCCGGTCCACCGGCTCACCGTCCCCGCGACCGAGGCGATCGCGTCCTGGAACGCCGGCACCCCGGGCGGCACCTGGCTCCAGGCCGAACTGCGGGCCACCTACTCCGACGGCACGGACACCCCCTGGTACGTCATGGGGCGGTGGGCGTCCGGCGACCAGGACATCCGGCGGACCTCCGTCGACGGCCAGAGCGACGGCAGGAGCGCCGTCTGGACGGACACACTGGCCGTCGACGACGCCTCCACCGGCCTGCGCCTCACGTCGTACCGCCTCCGGCTGACCCTCTACCGCAGGCCCGGTACGCAGCTCACCCCGACCGTGTGGCGGCTGGGCGCGATGGGCTCCGACGTCCCCGACCGCTTCACCGTCCCGGCCTCCGTGCCCGGCGCGGCCGGGGAGCTGAGCGTGCCGCGGTACTCCCAGGAGATCCACACGGGCCAGTACCCCGAGTACGACAACGGCGGCGAGGCCTGGTGCAGCCCCACCTCGTCCCAGATGATCATCGAGTACTGGGGCGGCCGCCTCACCCCCGAGCAGCTCGCCTGGGTCGACCCCGCGTACGCCGACCCACAGGTGTGCCACGCCGCCCGGTCCACGTACGACCACCAGTACGCGGGCTGCGGCAACTGGCCGTTCAACGCGGCCTACGCGGCCACCTTCGAGGACCTCCAGGGCGTGGTGACCCGGCTCGCCTCCCTCACCGACCTGGAGACGCTGATCGCCGCCGGCATCCCGGCCATGACCTCCCAGTCCTTCCTGAAGGGGGAGCTGACGGGCGCCGGGTACGGCACCTCCGGCCACCTGATGACCGTCATCGGGTTCACCGCGGAGGGCGACGTGATCGCCAACGACCCGGCCTCGCCGAGCAACGCGGCGGTGCGGCGCGTCTACCGTCGCCGCGAGTTCGAGAACGTCTGGCTGCGCACCAAGCGGTACGACGCGAGCGGCACGGTCGTCTCCGGCACCGGAGGCGTCTGCTACCTCTACTTCCCGGCGCGTCCGACCGCGCGCCAGCGCACGGCGCTCGCTGCGGTCGGGGTGCTGTGAACCGGGCACACGGCGGGAACGCGCCCCCGCCGTGTGAGCAAGCTCTCGACCGCAAAAGCCCTGACCGGTGGCAAGGTGGACAGTCCGGACCCTGTACGCCCGACCTCAGCGAGACACCATGACCGCACACGCAGCCACCGCCCCCCGTACCCGCACCGGCGGTCCCGGGGACGACGGGCCGAAGATCCTCGAACATGTCATGGGGTGGGTCCTCGTCGCCGTCGTGGCCATGTTCGTGACCCAGCTCGGACTGCTCTGACGCGGTGTCCGCGATCTCCCGCGCTGTGATCTGACCCACCGTTCGACCTGACATACTGACGTCGTCCCGCCGACCGTTGAGACCAGGGTCGACCTTGAACATCAGTCACCAGCGTGCCGGTGCCCGTCCCCAGGCGCGCGGCACCGAGCGCTCACTGGCGCGTCGCGCCGAACTCATCGCCATCGGGCGGAAGTTGTTCGCCGACACGTCCTACGACGCGCTCTCGATGGACGACATCGCCCGGCAGGCGCACGTCGCCAAGGGGCTGATCTACTACTACTTCCAGTCCAAGCGCGGCTACTACCTGGCGATCATCCAGGACTCCGTCGCGGACCTGGTCTCCTTCGCCGCGAGCGGCCTGGAACTGCCCCAGGTGGACCGGGTGCACCGCACCGTCGACGGCTATCTGCGCTTCGCGGAGCACCACCAGGCCGCCTACCGCACGATCGTCAGCGGCGGTGTCGGCTTCGACACCGAGGTGCACGCCATCCGGGACGGGGTGCGCGAGGCGATCGTGGCGACCATCGCCGAGGGCGCGTACGGCCGCAGCGACATTCCGCCGCTGCCCCGGATGGGCCTGCTCTCCTGGGTGTGCAGCGTGGAGGGCGCCACCCTCGACTGGATCGACCGCCCCGAGCTCTCCCGCGAGGTCATGGGCGACCTCCTGGTGAAGACCCTGGGCGGCGCCCTGCGCGCCGTCGAGGAGCTGGACCCCGCCTTCCCGGCGCCGGAACCGGCGCGCCGGGACTCCTGACCCGCCCCCGGGGCGGAGGCTCGTGGTCCTCCGCCCCGGGTGCCCTCGCGGGTCCGGCCAGCCGATGGCCCTGATCGGCTCACGGCCCGCCGGGTCGCGTACGCCGATGGGCATGAACGCGAGAACGCGGTGCCGGTGAGCCTAGGAGGACTAGACCAGTCCGGTCAATGGTGCGGACCAATCTCGCCGCCTTCCGGCCGTGCGGGCGGTGGGCTCGGCGGGCATACTCGCAGCGCCCGGCCTCCGCCGGCCGCCGCCGCCCGTGCGGCGCGGGGCGAAGGTCTCCGGTGGGCCCAGGGAGGAGAGTGCCGCCATGACCGACCGCTCCCCGCCGCCGGTGGACCGCCTCCTGCCCACGGAGGAGGCCCGCGACCTGCTCGCCCTCGTCCGGGACATCGCCGGCCGCGAGATCGTCCCGACGGCCGCCGCGGAGGAGGCCGCCGGGCACTTCCCGCGCCCGCTGTTCACCCTCCTGTCGGAGGCGGGGCTCCTGGGCCTGCCGTACGAGCCCGCGTACGGGGGCGGCGGCCAGCCCTACGAGGTCTACCTCCAGGCCGTGGAGGAGCTGGCCGCGGCCCGGCTCACCGTCGGGCTCGGCGTCAGCGTCCACACCCTGGCCGCCTTTCCGGTCGCCGCCCACGGCACCGAGGCCCAGCGGGCCGCGCACCTGCCCGGGATGCTCGGCGGCGGGCGGCTCGGCGCCTACTGCCTGTCCGAGCCGTCCTCCGGTTCGGACGCGGCCTCGCTGCGGACCAGGGCGGTGCGCGACGGCGACGAGTGGCGGATCACCGGCACCAAGGCCTGGGTCACCCACGGCGGCGTCGCGGACTTCTACACCGTCCTGGCGCGTACCGGCGGCGCGGGCCCGCGGGGGATCACCGCGTTCCTGGTCCCCGGTGACGCCGAAGGCCTGACCGCCGCGCCGCCGGAGCGGAAGATGGGGCTGCGGGGCTCGCCCACCGCCCAGCTCCACTTCGACGGCGTACGGGTCCCCGACGCGCGCCGCATCGGCGACGAGGGGCAGGGCTTCGCGATCGCCCTGGCCGCGCTGGACTCCGGGCGGCTCGGCATCGCGGCCTGCGCGGTCGGGGTCGCCCGGGCGGCCCTCGACGAGGCGGTCGTGTACGCCGGGCGGCGGCGGCAGTTCGGGCGGCCGATCGCCGACTTCCAGGGACTGCGCTTCCTGCTCGCCGACATGGCGACCCGGATCGAGGCGGGCCGGGCCCTGTACCTGGCGGCGGCGCGGCTGCGGGACGCCGGCCGGCCGTTCGCGCCGCAGGCGGCCATGGCCAAGCTGCACTGCACCGACGCCGCGATGCAGGTCACCACCGACGCCGTCCAGGTCCTCGGCGGCTACGGCTACACCGCGGACTTCCCCGTCGAGCGCTACCTGCGGGAAGCCAAGGTCCTACAGATCGTCGAGGGCACGAACCAGATCCAGCGCATGGTCATCGCCCGTCACCTAGTGGGTCCGCAGACCCGCTGAACTGGCCCGGACGCACCAGTGGGGCCGCCAGGCGCGCCCACTCCGGGTCGTGCCGGCCCGGCAGGGTGCGGCCCCGGTCGGCCCAGGCGCGCATCACGGCACGGTAGATCGGCGGGTCCGGCAGGGGCGGCGGAACCGATTCTGCCGACGCCGGGACGTAGAGCTGGCGGTGACGCCCGGGCGCTGTCGAGTAGGTGAGGACCATACCGGGGCAACGCGCGGGCGCGAGTCCGGGTCACCGGACCGGCCGGTCGGGCGTGAGTTCGGAGGGTGCCCCGGGCTCCGTCGCGGCGGGGCGGGGCCGGTGGGGGCATCGGTTCGGGGCCGGCCGTCCTCTGGTGCGTTCCCGCCGCCGTCGACGAGGTTGACGGGCCGTCAAGTCTCCTGGTGCGCATTCACTCGGCCGGTCATGCGCCGTCAGGCTCGCTCGGCCGGTCGTCCTGCACCGGTCCTGCACCACGGCATCCTCGGGCCACGGCGGACCAGGACCATGGTGCAGGGCAGTCGACGAAGAAGGCGGGCCGGCTCCGGCCGGGCGGGAGGCTCAGGCGGCGTGGCGGCGCACCGTCGGCACGCGCATCGGGCGCGAGCCCGGGCCGCCGACGTGCGAGAAGGGCTGCATGCGCCAGTCCAGGCCCTGCGGGAGCGTCAGCAGCAGGGCGGTGTCCTGCTCCTGGGGCTCGACGGACTCGTCCGCGGGGCGCGCCTCGGCCGCCGTGCGGCCGGTACCGGCGCAGACCGTGAGCCCGAACGGGTTCCACGGCGAGGCGCACAGCGCGTGCTCCGGCAGGATCTCCTCGTCCGCCAGCAGCGCGATGGGCTGCGCGCAGTCCGGGCAGATCACCCGGTACATCTCGAAGGTGTCGTACGCGTCGAACTCCTCGCCTGCGTCGGCGAGTTCGGCGTCGAAGACGTCGGGTTCGACGCCCTCCGGCTCGAGTTCGACGACGACGGGCTGGAACCGCTTGGGCGCGGTACGACCAGGGCGCTTAAGACTCTGCATGGGATTCTCCCCCTCGGGCTGGGCCGTGAAGGCGCTGCGGCCTCGACCACAGCAAGCACTTCCCAGACCGTCTCGGGGGTAATCACGAGAACATCACGAAGCCCGGGCGGGGCTTGTGGCGTTCGTCACATGCCGCGCGCAGATGCCCGAGCGAACCGGTCGATCGGGGCGGCCCGCACCTGACCTCCGGTCACATCACGAACCCGTATGACCTGGGCTGCATAGGTATACGAGGAGATCGCGTGCCCTGTAAGTTCTTGCGCCATGGAGGAGCTGGACCGACAAATCGTGCAGCTGCTCGTCAAGGACGGGCGGATGAGTTACACCGATCTGGGCAAGGCCACGGGCCTGTCCACCTCGGCCGTGCACCAGCGGGTGCGTCGGCTCGAACAGCGCGGCGTCATCCGCGGATACGCGGCCGTCGTCGACTCCGAGGCCGTCGGGCTGCCCCTGACCGCGTTCATCTCGGTGAAACCCTTCGACCCCAGCGCCCCCGACGACATCGCCGACCGTCTCTCCGGCGTGCCGGAGATCGAGGCCTGCCACAGCGTGGCCGGCGACGAGAACTACATCCTGAAGGTGCGCGTGGCCACCCCGCACGAACTCGAGGAACTGCTGGGCCGGCTCCGGGCGCTCGCGGGCGTCTCGACGCGGACCACGGTCGTCCTGTCCACTCCGTACGAGGCCCGGCCGCCGAGGATCTGAGGGGTCCGCGTGCCGGGCGGCCCGGGCGGGGCGCGACACTGTGTCCATGAGTGAGCGCACCCCCGAGCCGAAGACCGTCCTGCTCCGCCGAGGAGAGGTCCACAGCCCCGCCGCCCCGTTCGCGACCGCGATGGTCGTCGAGCGCGGCCAGGTCGCCTGGGTCGGTTCCGAGGGTGCGGCGGACGCCTTCGCCGACGGCGTCGACGAGGTGGTCGACCTGGACGGCGCCCTGGTCACCCCCGCGTTCACCGACGCCCACGTCCACACCACCGCCACCGGCCTCGCCCTGACCGGCCTGGACCTGTCGGCCGCGCCCTCCCTGGAGGCGGCCCTGGCCCGGGTACGGGACTTCGCCGCGGCCCACCCGCAGGACAAGGTGCTGCTCGGCCACGGCTGGGACGCCTCCCGCTGGCCCGGCGGCCGCCCGCCGACGCGCGCGGAACTGGACGAGGCCACGGGCGGCCGTCCCCTCTACCTCTCCCGGATCGACGTCCACTCCGCGGTCGTCACCACGGCCCTGCTGGACCTGACCCCGGACCTCGGCCGGACGGACCTTCCGCCGGACCGCCCGCTCACCGCCGACGACCACCACACCGTACGCGCCGCGGCGTTCGCGGCCGTGACGGCCCGGCAGCGCACCGACGCCCAGCGCGCCGCCCTCGCCCACGCCGTCTCCCTCGGGATCGGCTCGGTCCACGAGTGCGCGGGCCCCGAGATCTCCTCCGAGGACGACTTCACCGGACTGCTGCGGCTCGCCGCCGAGGAACCCGGCCCGCGGGTCGTCGGCTACTGGGCCGAACGGGACGTGGACAAGGCCCGCGAACTCGGCGCCGTCGGCGCGGCCGGCGACCTCTTCGTCGACGGCGCCCTCGGCTCCCACACCGCCTGTCTCCACACCCCGTACGCCGACGCGGCCCACACCGGCCGCGCCTACCTGAGCGCCCCCGAGATCGCCGCACACGTCGTGGCCTGCACCGAGGCCGGCCTCCAGGCGGGCTTCCACGCCATCGGCGACGCCGCCGTCTCCGCCGTCGTGGAGGGCGTGCGCGCCGCCGCCGACGCGCTCGGCCCGGCCCGGGTGCGTGCCGCCCGCCACCGGGTCGAGCACGCCGAGATGCTCAGCCCGGAGACGATCGCCGGCTTCGCCGAACTCGGTCTGACGGCCTCCGTCCAGCCCGCCTTCGACGCCCTGTGGGGCGGCGAGGACGGCATGTACGCCCGGCGCCTGGGCGCCGACCGGGCCCGCACGCTGAACCCGTTCGCCGCCCTGCTGCGCGTCGGTGTCCCCCTCGCGTTCGGCTCCGACAGCCCGGTCACGCCCCTCGACCCGTGGGGCACGGTCCGCGCCGCCGCCTTCCACCGCACGCCCGAGCACCGTGTCTCCGTGCGCGCCGCCTTCACCGCCCACACCCGCGGGGGCTGGCGGGCGGTCGGACGCGACGACGCGGGCGTGCTGGTGCCGGGCGCGCCGGCGGACTACGCGGTGTGGCGCACGGAGGAACTGGTCGTGCAGGCCCCGGACGACCGGGTGGCCCGCTGGTCCACCGACCCCCGCTCCGGAACCCCCGGCCTGCCCGACCTGACCCCGGGCTCCGACCTGCCCGTCTGCCTGCGCACGGTGGTCGGGGGGCGGACGGTCTACGTACGGCCGGGGGAGTGATCCGCCGGGACGGCGGGCGGAGGATCACCCGTCCGCCCGCCCTCCGGCGATCTTGCCGCTGACCAGCGCATTGATCGAAGACCCGCAGGTCGAACGGCTGTTGACAGGCGACGGCGGGGGGCCGATAGGTTCGGCGAGTCCACCACCGGACGCCCCGCTGGGGAACGTCCGCTCACTCGCCGGGGCGCCGCTGGGTCAGGGACGGTCCGCCGCACCGGCGTACCGCCACTGGGAGCCAGGCTCAGCGCCCGCGTCGTGGCGAGGGACCGTTCCGGCCGGTAAGGGAGGTGTGACCCGGATGGGGCCCGGGCGCTCAGTAGACAACGGCTTTCGGTCGACCCGCAGCCAGCGGGTCCCAGGTCGGCCCGAAGAGCGCCGGGCCCCCATCCGCAGCACCCCGGACCACCCCCGTCCGCAGTGCACCGGGCCACTCCCGCCCGCAGTAGCCTCGTACATACAAGCCCAAAAGCGCGTACATACCCCGCTTATCTGAAAACGACACCACCATACGAACGTCCCGTCACGTCGGCGCAGGCGGCGGCCACTATGGTGGTCCCCTGCGTACGGACACGAAGGGGCAGCAGTGAACGACGGCGACGCGACCCGCGCGGCACAGGACCGTGGGAGGCAGTTCGGTCCGCTCGGCAAGGCCTTGGTGATCATCCCGACCTACAACGAGGCCGAGAACATCAAGACCATCGTCGGCCGGGTGCGCGAGGCTGTCCCCGAGGCCCACGTCCTCGTGGCCGACGACAACAGCCCCGACGGCACCGGCAAGCTCGCCGACGAGCTGGCCGCCGCCGACGAGCAGGTCCGGGTGCTGCACCGCAAGGGCAAGGAAGGACTCGGCGCCGCCTACCTCGCGGGTTTCCGCTGGGGACTGGAGCACGGCTACGGCGTGCTGATCGAGATGGACGCCGACGGCTCGCACCAGCCCGAGGAACTGCCCCGTCTGCTGACCGCCCTGAAGGGTGCCGACCTCGTCCTGGGCTCCCGCTGGGTGCCGGGCGGCCGCGTCGTGAACTGGCCCAGGTCCCGCGAGATCATCTCCCGCGGCGGCAGCCTCTACTCGCGCCTGGCCCTGGACCTGCCCCTGCGGGACATCACCGGCGGGTACCGCGCCTTCCGCCGCGAGACCCTGGAGGGCCTCGGACTCGACGAGGTCGCCTCCCAGGGCTACTGCTTCCAGGTCGACCTCGCCCGCCGCGCGGTCAAGGCCGGCTTCCACGTGGTCGAGGTGCCCATCACCTTCGTCGAGCGGGAACTCGGTGACTCCAAGATGAGCCGCGACATCCTCGTCGAGGCTCTGTGGCGGGTCACGGCGTGGGGCGTGGGCGAGCGGGTCGGCAAGATCGCGGGCAAGGGGGAGCGGCAGGAGCAGCAGGAGCAGCCTGCGCCGGCCGACGCTCCGCCGGCCGACGGCGCGTCGTCGGCCGGCTCGGCTTCCGCGGGTGCGTCGTCCGCCGGCTCGGCTTCCGTGGGTGCGGGGTCCGAGGTCCCGGCGTCCGGGGCATCGGTGTCCGGGAGTGAGGCCTCCGGGGAACCGGGGTCCGAGGTGCCGGCTTCCGGGGGATCGGCTTCCGGCCGTCCGGCTGCCGCCGTGCCCACGCCCGCTCCCGAGTCGGCGTCGCCGTCGTCGTCCGAGTCGCCGTCGCGGCCGTCGTCGTCCGAGTCGCACAGCGACGACTGATCGTCCTCTTACGCTCCGCTGAGCCGGGCCCAGGCACACTGGGTCCATGACGACTGGCGCTTCGACCCCCTTCCACCCGGCCCGGCCCCGACGCTCCCGCCTGCGGACGGCACTGCCGCTGGGCGTGGCCGCGTGGCTGGTGCTGGAGATCTGGCTGCTGACCGTGGTCGCGGGCGCGGCCGGCGGAGCCACGGTCTTCCTGCTGCTGGTCGCCGGGCTGGTCCTCGGCTCGGTGGTCATCAAGCGGGCCGGCCGCCGCGCCTTCCAGAACCTCAACGAGGCGCTCCAGCGCGGCACGCCCCCGTCCCGGGGCGGCAACGGCCTGATGATGCTCGGCGGTCTGCTGCTGATGCTCCCCGGCCTGATCTCCGACGCCCTCGGCCTGCTCCTGCTGCTCCTGCCGGTCCAGAAGGCCGTCGGGCGCTCGGCGGAGCGCATGGTGGACCGCAAGCTCCGGGAGGCCGGCCCCGGCTCCCTGGGCGACGCCTTCCAGCAGGCCCGGATGCGCCGCCCCGACGGGAAGGTGGTCCAGGGCGAGGTGATCAGGGACGACGAGCGCGGGAGCGACGCGGGCGACGCGGGCGCGGGTCCGCGTCCGCCGCTGACACGCTGACCGCCGGGCGATCGCCGACGTGTGATCGCAGACATGGGATCGCAGACATGGGATCGCCGTCAGGTGATCGTCGGCTCCGGACGGGCCGGTTCCGAAAGGGCCGGTCCGTCCGGGCGTACGCGCTGTACGACCCCGCGCCCGCGCCCGGACGCACCACGACCGCGGGCGCCGTACGTCTCTCACGTACGGCGCCCGCGGTCATGTCACGTGCGCTGGTGGCCTGGTCCCAGCCCCGCGGGACTACGCCGACTTGCGGCTGTCGCGGGGATGGACCGCGAGGTTCATCGCCCCCGACCGCAGAACGGCCAGCCGCTCCTCGAGGACCTCTTCGAGTTCCTCGCGGGTCCGCCGCTCCATCAGCATGTCCCAGTGCGTACGCGCGGGCTTGGCCTTCTTCTCCTCAGGGCCGTCGCCGTCCACGAGGAGTGCCTGGGCCCCGCAGACCTTGCACTCCCACTCCGGCGGGATCTCCGCCTCGACCGAGAAGGGCATCTCGAAGCGATGCCCCTTCTCGCATGCGTACTCCACGGCCTGGCGCGGGGCCAGGTCGATGCCGCGGTCCGTCTCGTAGCTGGTCACCACGAGGCGCGTGCCGCGAAGAGCTCGCTCACTCATGAATCGTGCCTCCCGGGCTTGTCGCCCACAGGACAGGTGTCGCTGTCGTCGTCATCCGGTCAACGTCCGGTCGGCGGTAAAGATTCCCGTTCCGAGTCCCGTTCCGGGTCATGCGTCGCCGTCGTAGCCGCAGCCTTGTCAACCAGTGCAGTACCCACCGGCGCCCGGTTTGTCACATCTGAAAGGAGATGTCACCCAGCGTTTCGGCATCTTTGACGCGCAGTAACGGTACGCCTGGCAGGCCAAACGCGTACACTACCGCCCTTTCGCCCGGAGTGCTAAATCCTTTCCGGTACCGGGTTCCCCGCGTCCCCGATCGCCCGTCGCACCGGGACCCGCGCGAGCAGCGCGAACCCGAGGACGAAGAAGATCACCAACGAGATGATCGCGTCACGGTAGCTCCCGGTCAGCTGGTAGGTGAGCCCGAACAGCAGCGGCCCCAGCCAGCTCATCCCGCGGTCGCTCACCTCGTACGCGGAGAAGTACTCGGCCTCCTTGCCGGGCGGTACGAGATGGGAGAACAGGGAGCGGGACAGCGCCTGGCTGCCGCCCAGCACCAGGCCGATCGCCGCCGCCAGCAGGAAGAAGCCCACCGGCACGCCGGCCGGCAGGAAGTATCCGGCGCCCAGTGTGAGCGTCCACGCCGCCAGCGAGCCGAGGATCGTGCGCTTCGCGCCGTACCGGCGGGCCAGGCGGCCCATCGCCAGGGCGCCCACGACGGCCAGCACCTGCACCAGCAGGACGGCGCCGATGAGGGTGGACTGGCCGAGGCCGAGTTCCTCGGAGCCGTAGATCGAGGCCTGGGAGATCACCGTCTGGATGCCGTCGTTGTAGACGAGGTAGGCGAGGAGGAACGCGAGGGTCAGGGGGTGGCGGCGCATGTCCCGGACGGTCGCCGCGAGCTGCCGCAGGCCGGGGGCGGTCGCCTCGCGGGCGGCCGTCGGCCGGTCGCGCAGTCTGCGCAGCGGGACGAGGGCGAAGCCGCCCCACCACAGGCCGGCCGAGGCCAGGCAGATGCGGACGGCCGTCGACTCGGAGACGCCCAGCGCGTCGTGGCCGAGGTACAGCCCCAGGTTCACCACCAGGACCAGTGAGCCCGCCGCGTACCCGAACGCCCAGCCGCGCGAGGAGACCGCGTCGCGTTCCTCGGGCGGGGCGATCTGGGGCAGATAGGAGTTGTAGAGCATCATCGCCACGGACTGGGCCGCGTTCGCGACGACCAGCAGCGCGCCGCCCAGCAGATAGCGGTCGCCGGAGAGGAAGAACATGCCCGTCGTGGCCGCGGCGCCCACGTACGCGGCGGCCCCCAGCAGGGGCTTCTTGCGGCCCGTGCGGTCGGCCGCCGCGCCCACCAGCGGCATCACCAGCACGGCCACGATCACCGACAGGGACACCGAGTACGCGAAGAACGAGCCCGCGCGGACCGGTATGCCCAGCGGATGCACGTACCCGCCGGCGTCCGCGGCGTCCTCCGCGACCGCGGTCAGATACGGTCCGAGGAACACGGTGAGCACGCTCGTCGAGTAGACGGAGCAGGCCCAGTCGTAGAAGTACCAGCCGCGCTGTTCGCGCCGCCGCCCCACGGCGTCGTCGGCCGCCGTCCGCACGGTGTCGGTGTCCACCCGTGCCCTCGCTTCCCCGCTGAGAGTGGCCGCGCGAGGGACGCTGACCGCGGTACGGCCGGGGTCAGACCCAGACGCCCCGGTCCTCCATGACCTTGCGCAGTGTGTCGATGTGATCGGTCATGATGCCATCGACTCCCAGGTCCAGGAGCCGGTGCATGCGATCCGCTTCGTTGATCGTCCACACGTGCACCTGCAACCCGCGCGCGTGGGCGGCGCGCACGAAGCGGCGGTCGACGACCTGGATGCCCGACTGCGTCTCGGGCACCTGCGCGGCCACCGCCGACCGGCGCAGCGCGGCGGGCACCCCCCAGGACCGCAGCCGCAGGTTGAGCACGCCCCGGGTGCCGTACGACGTCGCCAGGCGCGGACCGGCCAGCCGCTGGGCCCGCAGCACCCGGGCCTCGGAGAAGGAGCCGACGCACACCCGGTCCCACGCGCCCGCCCGCCCGATCAGGTTGAGCAGGGGGTGGAGGGCCGACTCGGCCTTGACGTCCACGTTCCAGCGCACCTCGGGGAAGGTCTCCAGGAGCTCCTCGAAGAGCGGGACCGGTTCCCTGCCGCCCACGCGCGCGTGCCGGACGTCCGCCCAGGGCAGGTCGGCGATCCGGCCCGCGCCGTCGGTCACCCGGTCCAGCGTCGCGTCGTGGAAGGCGACGAGCCGGCCGTCGCGCGTGGCGTGCACATCGGTCTCGATGTAGCGGTAGCCCGTCGCGACCGCCTGCCGGAACTGCGCAGCGGTGTTCTCCAGACCGTCCGCGGCCCCGCCGCGGTGCGCGAACGGGATCGGCCCGGGATGGTCGAGGTAGGGGTGGCGTACGAGGGTGCTCACGGACGAAGTATCGCCCCCCGGGGTGACCCGGTGGCAACGACCGTGCTGCCTGCGGATGCCGGGGGAACGGCGAACACCCGCAGGAAGAGCTGGGCGAGCGGGCCGATCGACACCGCGTACAGCAGCGTGCCGACGCCGACCGTGCCGCCGAGGACGACACCGGTCACCACGACCGCCGCTTCGACGGCCGTGCGCATCAGCCGGATCGAACGGCCGGTGCGCCGGTGCAGACCGGTCATCAGCCCGTCCCGCGGCCCCGGTCCGAAGCGGGCCGCGATGTAGAGGCCGGTGGCCGCGCCGTTGAGGACGATGCCGGCCACCAGGAGCGCCACGCCGGCGGTCAGGCCGTGCGCCTCGGGGACGAGCGCGAGCGTGCCGTCCATGGCGAGGCCCACCACGAAGACGTTGGAGACGGTGCCGAGGCCCGGGCGCTGGCGCAGCGGTATCCACAGCAGCAGCACCCCGGCTCCCACCAGGATCGACACGGCCCCGATCGACAGACCGGTCAGCTCGGCCAGTCCCTGGTGCAGCACGTTCCAGGGCTCCAGCCCCAGGCCGGCCCGGACGAGGAGGGCGGAACTGGCGCCGTAGAGCGCCAGTCCGACGTAGAGCTGGAGCAGTCGGCGGATGAGGCCGCCCTGCGGCGGTGGCACGGACAACGGGACCCCCTGTGGTGGTAGTGGACTGACTCATGACACTCTGTGGCGTGGAAGGAAGAGTCATCCATGGCCAATTCGGGGAAGGTGGACTGATAACCATGGCGCAGTGGACCTCGGCGGTGGGGGCCGCGCAGCTCGCGCGGCTGCTCATGTCCCAGCAGGACCGTCCGGCGGGCCCCGGTACGCGCCGCCCGCCCGCCTACCGCGCGCTGGCCGACGGCATCCGCCTGCTGGTGCTGGAGGGGCGCGTTCCCGTCGCCGCCCGGCTGCCCGCCGAGCGGGAACTGGCGCTGGCGCTGTCCGTGAGCCGTACGACCGTCGCCGCCGCCTACGAGGCGCTGCGCGCGGAGGGCTTCCTGGAGTCCCGGCGCGGAGCCGGCAGCTGGACGGCCGTCCCGGCCGGGAACCCGCTGCCCGCGCGCGGCCTCGAACCCCTGCCACCTGAGGCCCTCGGCTCGATGATCGACCTGGGCTGCGCGGCCCTGCCGGCGCCCGAGCCCTGGCTCACCCGCGCCGTGCAGGGCGCGCTGGAGGAACTGCCGCCGTACGCGCACACGCACGGCGACTACCCGGCGGGCCTGCCCGCCCTGCGGGCGATGATCGCCGAGCGCTACACCGCGCGCGGGATCCCCACGATGCCCGAGCAGATCATGGTGACGACCGGGGCGATGGGCGCGATCGACGCCATCTGCCATCTGTTCGCCGGGCGCGGTGAGCGCATCGCGGTCGAGTCGCCGTCCTACGCCAACATCCTCCAGCTCATGCGGGAGGCGGGCGCCCGGCTGGTGCCCGTCGCCATGGCCGAGGGGCTCGCCGGGTGGGACCTGGACCGCTGGCGCCAGGTGCTGCGCGAGGCCGCGCCGCGGATGGCCTACGTCGTCGCCGACTTCCACAACCCGACCGGCGCGCTCGCCGACGAGGAGCAGCGCCGCCGGCTGGTCGAGGCGGCCCGGTCGGCGGGGACCGTGCTCGTCGCCGACGAGACGATGAGCGAGCTGTGGCTCGACGCGGACGCCGAGGACGCCGAGGGCGCCGGGATGCCGCGGCCGGTGTGCGGCTTCGACCCGGCCGGCTCGACGGTGATCACCGTCGGGTCGGCCAGCAAGGCCTTCTGGGCCGGGATGCGCATCGGATGGGTCCGGGCGGCTCCGGACGTCATCCGCAGCCTGGTCGCGGCCCGCGCCTACGCCGACCTGGGCACGCCGGTGCTGGAACAGCTGGCGGTGAACTGGCTCTTCAGCACGGGCGGCTGGGAGCAGGCCGTGGAGCTGCGGCGCCGCCAGGCCCGCGGCAACCGGGACGCGCTGATCGCCGCGGTGCGGCGGGAACTGCCCGACTGGGAGTTCGCGGTGCCCAGCGGAGGGCTGACGCTGTGGGTGCGCGCCGGGGGCCTGTCCGGGTCCCGGCTCGCCGAGGCGGGGGAGCGGGTGGGGGTGCGGGTGCCCTCCGGGCCGCGCTTCGGCGTCGACGGCGCCTTCGAGGGATACGTGCGGCTGCCGTTCACCGTGGGGGGCGCGGTCGCCGAGGAGGCGGCGGCACGGCTGGCCGCGGCGGCGCGGATCGTGGAGAGCGGGGGGACCGTGGGAGCTGAGGGCCCGCGCACGTTCGTCGCCTAGTCGGGCCCAGTCGGCGCTTGTCCGGCGCCCGGCCCCGGCGCCCGGCCGACCGGGCGTCGGCCTGTGCTCCGGCTGCGGAGCCGGGGCGGGCCGCCGCGTCGTGGTCGGTTGCCGCGGAGCCGGCGGGGAGTGGCTGGCCGACGGCGGTCGGTTGCTGCGGTGCCGGGGAGTGGCTGAGGGGTGCGCGGTTGCTGCGGTGCCGGGGAGTGGCTGGGCGGCGGCGGTCGTTGCTTCTGTGCCGGGGAGTGGCTGGGCGGCGGCGGTCGTTGCTTCTGGGCCGGGGAGCGGCTGGGCGGCGGCGGTCGTTGCTTCTGTGCCGGGGAGCGGCTGAGGGGTGGGCGGTCGCTTCGGTGCCGGGCGGTGTCCGGGCTGTGGTCGGCCGTCCGGGTTCCGGGAGGGCCGGGAAGTGGCCGGCCGCTTCGTCGCCCGAGGGGCTGGGTGGGTGCGGTCGACTGCCTCGGCTTCGGGGCCTCGGTCGCTGTCGGGTGTTTCCCTTCCCTACGAGCCCTCGGCGGCCATGGCCTCGGCCGGGACCGGCGGTGTCTCGTCGTCCGCCGGGGTCGAACGGGGCGGCAGCAGGTCCAGCACCGCCTGGCGGTGCGCGTCGCTGGTCGCGTCGTCGTACGGGTCCGGCGTCGCCGGCACCTGGAGGCGGTGCACCGGTCCGCTGCCCAGCCGGGCGTAGCCGCGGCCCGGCGGGACGTGGTCGACGGGGGTGGTGTGCGGGCGGGCGCCCAGGACCGACTCCACGAGGGCGGCCGACGCCGGCCCGAGGACGACCCGCGCGCGCGTGTGCTGCCGTACGGCGTCGCCGAGGGCCTCCAGGCTGTCGAGCTGTTCGGCCACGACCACCGTGACATGGGCCGCGCGGCCGTGCCGGAGAGGGGCCTCGAGGAAGGCCCGTGGATCCTTGCGGCCCTCCGCCTCGGCGAGGTGCGTGAACGCCGTGGGACGGTCGAGGAGGAGCCACAGGGGGCGCTTGGTGTCGTCCGGCGGCGGGTTGCCCTCCTGGCGGGCGCTGTTCGCGGCGACGAGCCGGCGTTCGGTCTCCTGCGCCGCCCACTCCAGGCCGGCCAGCACCCCGGCCAGCCCGACCTCGACGCCCAGGACGCCGTCCCGGCCGGTCAGGCAGGCGTACTCACCGGTCCCGCCGCCGTCCACGACGAGGACGTCGCCGTACCGGAGGGCCTGGAGGGCGATGGAGCGGAGCAGGGTGGAGGTGCCGCTGCCGGGCTGGCCGGTCACCAGCAGGTGCGGCTCGGTGGAGCGCAGGCCGGTGCGCCAGACGACCGGCGGGACGTCACGGAGTTCCCCGCCGAAGCCGAGGGGGAGCGTGCGCGGGACCTGGGAGGGGTCGGTGAAGCCCAGGACGGTCTCGCCCGGCGCCGTCACGAAGCGCTGGGCGGCGATGTCGGTGGGGAGCGGGTGGAGGACCGTCACGGTGAGCGTGTTGCCCTCCTCGTCCCAGTGGAAGTGGTACTCGCGGCCCCGGCCGGACTTGGCCGCCAGCAGGTGCTCGATCCGGGCGCGCTCCTCGGCCTCGCCGTCCGGGAAATACGCCGGGTAGGCGACCTCCAGGTGGGTGACACGGCCCGAGCCGTCGAACTCGTACGACGGGAAGGCCTTCTCCCACTCGCCGCCATGGGCGTAGAGGGGAGAAGGGTCCTCCTCCGTCGAGAAGTACGGGACCAGAGCCTCGTACAGCGCCTGGAGTCGCTGGGTCTGCGACTCGTCAGGGCCTTCGGGAGCCGGTGGGGTGCGGTCCCGGCCCTG
Organism: Streptomyces sp. NPDC003248; assembly: GCF_055563235.1. Classification (NCBI taxonomy): domain Bacteria; kingdom Bacillati; phylum Actinomycetota; class Actinomycetes; order Kitasatosporales; family Streptomycetaceae; genus Streptomyces; species Streptomyces sp. NPDC003248. The sequence continues at coordinate 449,786 of NZ_JBVHDT010000005.1, forward strand.
CCAGGCCGCCGCCGCCATCAGCGTGACGACGGCGAGCAGCGGGCCGTACGGCACCAGGGCCACGACCAGGATCACCGAGGCCGCCAGGCACAGCAGCGGCCCGCGCTTGTCCCTCGGCGTCTCGGCCCATCTGCGCCGCCCGGCAGAGGCCAGCCGGCGCAGACCGCGGGAGATCGTGATCAGCGGATGGAGGACGTCGGTGGCACTGTCGGCCGCCGTCCGGGCCAGCTCCCGGCTCCGGGCGAGCTGCGCGCTGCCGGTGCTCAGGATGCGGGGGAGGGGGCGCCGGGCCACTGCGGTCTCCTGGAGGTGCGTACGGATGGTGGGGGTGCCCCCGGGACGGAGCTTGTCGGAGTCCTGGGGGAGGACAGCCGGACGGGCGGCGTCAGAACTTGATGCCGCCGAGCAGGCTCGCCAGGCTCTCGCCGCCCGCCTTGATGCTCGGCGCGATGGCCGTACTGGCCAGGTAGAAGCCGAACAGGGCGCAGACCAGGGCGTGCGACGCCTTGAGCCCGTCCTTGCGGGAGAAGAGGAAGACGATGATGCCGAGCAGGACCACGCCTGAGATGGACAGGATCATGTGAGTTCTCCTGGTTCGCGGGGACAGTCACCATGAGTACTTCCAGGATCACAGGATGTATCCATACGATTAAAGGTGCAAATGGGTGAAAACCGATTGTTTTCCCCCTGATGGCGGAACCTGCGAAGGGCCCTCTGAGCAGGCGAGTTGCGTCGAACGGGTCCTGTGGTGATCTTTGCCTTCGACGGGTCCCGTCATGTGCCCGTCGAGCCAGTACCCTGGCGATTCACCTGAACGGCTGCAACGAGAGGCGGTCCGGCCGATGAGCGAAGCCCCCGACCCCGAGGTCGTGGAGCTGGCGACCAAGATCTTCGATCTGGCTCGCCGGGGACAGACCGAGGCGCTCGTGGCGTACGTCGACGCGGGCGTTCCGGCCAACCTCACCAACGACCGCGGCGACACCCTCGTGATGCTCGCCGCCTACCACGGCCACGCCGACGCGGTGCGGGCACTGCTGGCCCGCGGCGCCGACGCCGACCGCATCAACGACCGAGGTCAGACGCCGCTCGCCGGGGCCGCCTTCAAGGGCGAGACGGAGGTCGTCAGGGCCCTCCTGGAGGCCGGCGCCGATCCGGCGGCAGGCACCCCCTCGGCCGTCGACACGGCCCGGATGTTCGCGCGCACGGAGCTGCTCGAACTGTTCGGCGCCCAGTGACGCCGAACACTCCAGAGCGGCCCTGAACAGCCAGGACACAGGTTTTGGGCAGGTAGATCGACGACCACGGGGGAGGCGGTACGGGGCCGCCGGAAATTTCGGTCGCGGCGGGTTGAGCTGCCGGGTCATCATGACGACGTGATTCACGGACGCGATGGCCGGGCAGGTGTCGCCGCACCGCGCGGGCCGTGATGCGGCCCGCATGGGCCACCGACGAGAGGCAGAGGAAGATGGCTTACAGCAAGCAGGAAACGGCGGGCGCCCCGACGTGTTGTCACGCGGCCAGGTAATGCACGTCCCCGGTTGCGTCGACGCTTGATGTGAGGCTGTTTCCCATGTTCGATCCGGTCATAGCGCCCAGCGGTACGCTGCTCGGCCTGCTCCAGCGGGGCCGCGGCGACGGCACACTGCACGCGCTCACCGCTCCCCGCCCCGAGGCGCTCGCGGCACTGAACCACTGTGTGCTGCGCGACCCCCGCCACGACTGGCAGGTGGAGAACCGCTCCCTGTACTACGCCCGCCTCTACCTCGACCTCGGCGGCGACCTGGGCGAGATCGAGGCGCATCTCTTCGACGTCGAGGACGCCTTCGACACCGACGAGTCCCGCACCGGCCTCGCCCTGGCCGTCCTGGGCCACCTCGCCTCCTACGGCAGGCGGGACGCCCTCGGGCTGCTCCGCAGGTACGCGGCCTCGGGGTCCAACTGGGCCTGGGCCCTGGACGAGCTCGCCCTGCGCGACGACGACGCCGGCCTGCGCGCCCTGGCCGCGCCCGTGCTCGCCCGGTTCGCCACCGACGCCGAGGGCGAGGCCGAGCTGGCCGCCGCCGTCCGGGACGCCTTCGAGCCCCGGCCCTGGCGGCTGTGGGCCGAGGACCCCCGTGAGTACGTCTCCACGCGCGTGCGTGCCGCCCGGGAAGCCGGCTGCTTCGACCGCTGGCAGCGGCAGATGAGCCCCACCGGCCCCCGCCCCGGCTGGAGCGTGCAGGCCGTCTTCGAGTGGGCCCAGCAGGGCGTCGAACGCGGAGCCGCGCTCCATGTGCCCGCCGCCCGCTGCCTCACCGCCGTGGCCGGGCCCGACGACCGGCCCGAGATCGTGCGGGCGGCCCGGGACGGCTCCGAGGGGGCCCGGTGCACCGCCCTGCGCTACCTCGCCGACAGCGAGGATCCCGACGCCCTGGGCCTGATCGAGGCCGCCGTGGCCACCGGCTCGGCGGTCGTCGTGGAGGCAGCCGTCGACGCCTTCGAACGCATGCGCGGTGCCGCCGCCGTCGACCGGGCCCGCGGCTGGGCGCACCGGCCCGACGCCCTGGGTGCCGCCGCGGGCCGCGTGCTGGCCTGCCGGGGCGGCACCCGCGACAGCGACCTCGTCCTCGCCGCCCTGCGCGAGGCCGTCCGCGGCGAGGGCTGCGACGCGCCCACCCTGTGGACCCTCGTCGACGGCGCCGGGCGCCTCGGCATCGTCTGCGCGGCCCCCGTGCTGCGCCATATCTACCGGGAGACGGCGTCCTCCCATCTCCGCGGGCGCTGCGCGCGCGCCCTCGCCGCCACCGACCCCTCCTTCGCCACCGGCTTCGCCGTCGAGTGCCTGTGGGACTGCGAGGAGACCACCCGCGAGATCGCCGCCCGGCACGCCGAGACCGGTGACGCCCGGGTCGTCGAACGGCTGCGCCGGCTCGCCGCCGACCCGGCCGAGGAGGCGGAGGTCCAGACGGCCGTCCGCAGCCGGATCGGACCGGACGCGACGTCCGCCATGTGAACCCCCGGGCCGAGCCATGCCCGCCGGGTGAACACGGGGTGACCTCCCGGACGGGCGGGCATGGACACCGCCCGACCTGCGAGGGCGCGCAGCGCAACGCTCACGGGACGTTTGTCGTTCGGACAGATCCACTTTGACGCGGCCACGTTCAGCGCGGCGACAACACCGGTATGCGTGTCGTCATCGTGACCGAATCCTTTCCCCCCGACGTGAACGGCGTGGCCCACTGCGCGCTCCAGACCGCCCGGCACCTCGCAGACCGCGGTCACCTCCCGCTCGTCGTCGCGCCGGCCACCGCGGCCGGCAGCGGGCCCGACGCCCAGGCGCCCTGCCCCGTCGTCCGTGTGCCCTCCCTCCCGCTCCCGGGCTACCCCCAGGTCCGCGTCGCCCTCCCCAGCCGACGCGTCGCCGCCGCCATCGCCGACCACCGCGCCGACCTGGTCCACCTGGCCAGCCCCTTCGTCCTCGGCGTCCGCGGCATGGCGGCCGCCTCCCGGCTCGGCATCCCGGCCGTCGCCGTCTACCAGACCGACCTGGCCGGATACGCCCGCACCTACATGGGCGCCGGGGAGGCCGCGGCCTGGCGGCGGATCCGGTCCGTCCACGCCGCCGCCGACCTCACGCTCGCCCCCTCCAGCGCGGCCCTGCGCGACCTGGAGACGCACGGCGTGCCCCGGGTCAGACTGTGGGCGCGGGGCGTGGACACGGCCCGCTTCCGCCCCGCGCACCGTGACGAGGCACTGCGCCGGGCCCTCGCCCCGAACGGCGAGGTGATCGTCGGCTACGTCGGGCGGCTCGCTCCCGAGAAGCAGGTCGAACTGCTGTCCGGGGTGTGCGGCCTGGACGGCGTACGGGTCGTGGTGGTGGGCGACGGCCCCAGCGGGCCCGGGCTCGCCGAGGCCCTGCCCGGCGCGGTCTTCCTGGGGCGGCGCACCGGCGACGACCTCGCCCGCGTCTTCGCCTCGCTGGACGTCTTCGCCCACACCGGTCCCTTCGAGACGTTCTGCCAGACCGTCCAGGAGGCCATGGCCAGCGGCGTGGCGGTGGTCGCCCCCGCCGCGGGCGGACCGCTGGACCTGGTCGACCACGGACGCACCGGCCTGCTCGTCCCGCCGCGCGACGCCGCCGCCGTGCGCGACGCGGTGCGCGCCCTCGCCGCCGACCCCGCGCGGCGGGCCGCGTACGGAGCGGCCGGCCGGGCCACGGTGGAGGGCCGCACCTGGGCCGCCGTCGGCGACCAGCTGATCGGCCACTACACGGACGTGCTCGCCGCGCGCCGGCCGGTGGTGGCGGCATGAGCGGAGGGACGCACCGACCGCTGCGGATCGTCCGGCTCGCCAACTTCGTCGCGCCCGCGTCGGGCGGGCTGCGCACGGCGCTGCGCGAACTCGGCAAGGGCTACCGCGCCGCCGGACACCAACCGGTCCTGATCGTGCCGGGCGGACGGGAGGACGACCGGGAGACCGAGCAGGGCCGGGTGATCACCCTCCCCGGACCGCTGCTGCCCGGCACCGGCGGCTACCGGGTCCTCACCGGCAAGCGGCGCGTCGCCCGTCTCCTGGAGGAGCTCGCGCCCGACCGCCTGGAGGTCTCCGACCGCACGACGCTGCGCTGGACCGGCAAGTGGGCGCGCCGCGCGCGCGTGCCCGCCGTGATGGTCTCCCACGAGACCGCGGACGGCGTGCTGCGCACCTGGGGCGTGCCGCAGGAGACGGCGCGCCGGGCCGCCGACGCGCTCAACCTCCGCACCGCGCACACCTACGCGCGCGTGGTGTGCACCACCGAGTTCGCCGAGCGGGAGTTCGTGCGGATCGGCGTCCGCAACGTGGTGCGCGCACCGCTCGGCGTCGACCTGGCCGAACGGCACCCCGCGCTGCGCGATCCCCGGCTGCGGGGGCGCTACGCGCGCGCGGACGAGGTGTTCCTGGTCACGTGCACCCGGCTGTCCGTCGAGAAGCGGCCCGGTACCGCGCTGGACGCCCTGGAGGCCCTGATAGGGCGCGGCCGGCGCGCGGTGCTGGTCGTCGCCGGGGACGGGCCGCTGCGGGGCCGGCTCGAGAGCCGGGCGCGGGAACGCGGGCTGCCCGTCGTCTTCCTCGGGCACGTCTCCGACCGGGGCGCGCTGGGTGCCCTCCAGGCGTCCGCGGACGTGTGCCTGGCACCGGGGCCCGCGGAGACCTTCGGGCTCGCCGCGCTGGAGGCCATGGCCTGCGGGACACCCGTGGTCGTGAGCGCCTCGTCCGCGCTGCCCGAGGTGATCGGTGCCGCGGGCGCCGTCGCGGCGGACGACGGGGAGGCGTTCGCGGACGCGGTGGAGACGCTCCTGGCGAAGCCCGTGGCGGAGCGCGGGGAGGCCGCACGCGCGCGTGCGGAGTGCTTCGGGTGGGGGACCGCGGTACGCGCGTTCCTCGCGGCGCACGACGCGCCCGTGCTCCCCGGCGCGGTCCTGGACGGGGAGACGGGAGGCATCCGCGCCGGTGGGGGTGCGGGGGAGTCGCCGTCCCGTTCCGACGGGAGTGGCGCGGAGGCGGTTCCGGGCCGGCCGCCGGTGGGGGCGGTGCAGGTGCATTCTCCGGGGGGTGAGGGGGTGGTGGCGTCGTACTCCCCGGTGGGTGACGGGGTGGTGCCGACCTACTCTCCGGTGGGTGAGGGGGCGGTGTCGACGTACTCCCCGGTGGATGAGGGGGCGGTGGCCGTCCGGTCCGGCGGGCGGGACACGCCGGTCGCGGCGCGGCCCGCGTCCGGGGGGCTCGGATGAGAGCCGTCCGCTTCGTGGCCCTCGGGGACTCGCTCACCGAGGGCGTCGGCGACCCCGTGGGCGGGCGGTGGCGCGGCTGGGCGGCGCTGCTCGCCGGAGGACTGGCCGACCGGGCCGGGGAAGCCGACCGGGCCGGGGAAGCAGACCGGGCCGGGGAAGCCGTCTCGTTCACCAACCTCTCCGTCAGCGGGGCCCAGACGCGGGACGTCCTGGAACGGCAGCTCCCGGCCGGGCTCGCGCTCCGGCCCGACCTGGTCTCGGTCCTGATCGGCGTCAACGACACCCTGCGCTGCACCTTCGACATCCACGCCGTCGCCGCCCGCCTCGACACGGTGTACCGCTCCTTCACCGAGCAGGGCGCGGTCCTGCTCACCGCGTGCCTGCCCGACCCGGGCGCCATGCTGGGGCTTCCGGGGGCTCTCGCCCGCCCGCTCGCCCGACGGCAGCGCGCGGTCAACGCCGTCGTCCACGCGCTCTCCGACCGCTACGGGGCCGTCCATCTGCACGCCTGCGAGGGCGCGTGGCTGGCGGACCGCGCGATGTGGAGCGCGGACCGGCTCCACCCCGGCGAGCGCGGCCACCGGCAACTGGCGGTGCGCTTCCACGCGCTGCTGGCCGGGTCCGGCCTCGCGACCGGGACAGCGCCCTCGCCCGAGCCGGAGTTCCCGCCGCCCACACGGTCGGCCGGACTGCGGTGGCTGGCGACCGCCGGCACCGGGTGGGTGGCCCGGCGGTGCACCGACCTGCTGCCCCAGCTGCTGGCACTGGCGGCGGACGAGATACGGCACCACGCGCGCGGGACGAGCGCCCGGCTGGACCTGCGGGCCGCCGCCGCGGTGTCGGCGGCGCTGGCCGCGCTGTCCGTCGTGGAACGGCAGCCGGACACCGGCCGGGCCCACGCCTCCGCTTGACCGGAGGTCGAGCCGTCGCAGGCGGGCCGCCGACGGCTGCCAGTGGTGTCGTGCGCCGGCTGCCAGTGGTGTCGCGCGCCGGCCGCCAGTGGTGTCGTAGGCGGCCTCAGCGGCGGCGTACGGCGGTGAAGCGGACCGGCGTCCCCGGGACCGCTTGCGCGGCGGACGCGAGGTCGGCCGCACGCACGACCCCGATCACCGGGTAGCCGCCGGTGGTCGGGTGGTCGGCGAGGAAGACGACCGGCCTGCCGTCCGGGGGGACCTGGACCGCGCCCAGCACCATGCCCTCGCTGGGGAGCTCGCCCGGACGGACCCGTTCGAGGGCGGGGCCTTCCGTGCGCAGGCCGATGCGGTTGCTCGCGGCCGACACCCGGTACGCGCGCGTGGTGAACACGCGGACCGCCTCCGGCGTGAACCAGTCGTCCCGCGGGCCCAGCGTCACCCGCAGCACGAGTTCCGCCGGGGGCGCCGGCTGCGGGGCGGTGTCCACGCGCGCGTGCGGGGCGTGAACCCGCCCCAGGGGCAGGACCGTGCCGTCCGTGAGGGGCGGCGGACCGAGACCGGACAGCAGGTCCGTGGACCGGCTGCCGAGGACGGGCTCGACGGCGACGCCGCCGGACACGGCCACGTAGCTGCGCAGTCCCCGGACCGCCGGCCCGACGTCCAGCAGCGCGCCGCCGGGCAGCCGCACGGGCGCGCCCCAGGCGGCCGGCCGGCCGTCGACGGTGACCGCGCACGGCGCGCCGCCGACGGCCACGGTGACCGCCGAACGGGGGCGCAGGGTACAGCCGTCGACCGTCGTCTCCAGGACGGCGGCCTCGGGCGGGTTGCCGACCAGCCGGTTGACGAGCGCCGCGGCGGGCCCGTCCAGGGCGCCGGAGCGGGGCACGCCGAGGTGGGCATGGCCGGGCCGGCCCCGGTCCTGCACGGTGGTCAGGGCACCCGCGCGGACGACGGAGAGCGCACGGTCGCTCATGACGCGCCCCTCCCGGAGGCCGAGCTCTCCCTGGAGCTCCCGCCCTCTCCGGAGTCCCCGCCCTCTCCGGAGTCCCCGCCCTCCCCGGAGCTCCCGCCCTCCCCCGAGACCGGTACGAAACGCACGCGCGTGCCCGGCGTCAGCAGCGCGGCCGGCACGCGCGTGTGGTCCCACAGCACCGCGTCCGTCGTGCCGATCAGCTGCCAGCCGCCGGGTGACGAGCGCGGGTAGACACCGGTGTACGGGCCCGCCAGTGCGACGGATCCGCGCGGGACGGCCGTGCGCGGGGTGGCCCGCCGCGGGACGTCGTAGCGCCCCGGCAGGCCCGTGAGGTAGCCGAACCCGGGCGCGAAGCCGCAGAACGCGACCCGGAACTCGGTACCCGCGTGGATGCGGGCCACCTCCCGCTCCGGCACGCCCCAGTGCGCGGCGACGTCCGCGAGGTCGGGACCGTCGTAGCGCACCGGCAGCTCGACCACCTCGCCGGCCGGCCTGGGAGCGGGCGGGACGGCGGCGGAAGAGAGCTCGCCGGCCCGGCGGACCGGGTCGTCCAGGCCGTCGAGGAGGACCGTACGGGCGGCGGGGACGATCTCGCGGACGGCCAGCGAGCCCTCCGCGCGGCGCCGCAGCAGCTCCGCGTGGAGGGCCTGGGCCTCCTCGTCCGAGTCCACCTCGACGAGCAGGGCGTCCTCGCCGACGGGCAGTGCCCTCATGCGAAGGCCTCCACCCGGACGCCCGACCGCTCCAGGCACCGGCGGACCCGGCGGGCCAGCTCCACCGCGCCGGGGGTGTCGCCGTGCAGGCACAGCGAACGCGCGCGTACCGCGACACGCGCGCCCGAGCGGGAGGTGACCAGCCCCGAGCGGGCCAGACCCACCGACCGTTCGACGACGGCGTCCGGATCGGTGATGACGGCCCCGTCCTGCGCGCGCGGGACGAGCGTGCCCTCGTCGGTGTACGCGCGGTCCGCGAACGCCTCCGTGACGGCCGGCAGACCCGCCTCGGCGGCCAGCGCCAGCACGCGCGAGCCGGGCAGCCCGAGCACCGGCAGCGTGGCGTCGGCGAGGAGCACGCCGTCGACCACGGCGCCGGCCTGCTCCTCGTCGCGCACGATCCGGTTGTAGAGCGCGCCGTGCGGCTTGACGTACGCCACGCGCGCCCCCGCCGCCCGCGCGAAGACCTGGAGGGCACCGATCTGGTACGCCACCTCGGCGGCCAGTTCGGCGGACGGCACGTCCATGGCGCGCCGCCCGAACCCCGCCAGGTCCCGGTAGGAGACCTGAGCGCCGATCGTCACGCCCCGCTCGGCCGCCAGCTCGCACACCCGCCGCATGGTGGCCGCGTCCCCGGCGTGGAAGCCGCAGGCCACGTTGGCGCTGGTGACGACGGACAGGAGCTGCTCGTCGTCGGTCAGCCGCCAGCGGCCGAAGCCCTCGCCGAGGTCGGCGTTCAGATCGATCGCGGTCATGGTTCCAGTCTCTCCTGATCAGGCCACGCGGTACTGCTCGTCGCGGGCGTCGGTGACGAACATCTGCCCCGGCGCGTGGGTGAGGGCGAACGGCGGCCGGGAGGCCGTCACCGCCGCCTGCGGGGTCACACCGCAGGCCCAGAACACCGGGATGTCGTCCGGACCGGCGTCCACCGGGTCGCCGAAGTCCGGACGGCCGAGGTCCTCGATGCCCAGCCCCGACGGGTCGCCGCAGTGCACGGGGCCGCCGTGCACCGCCGGGAGCAGACTGCTCTCCCGGATCGCCGCCGCCAGGTGCTCGGGCGGCACCGGGCGCATGGACACCACCATCGGCCCGTGCAGCCGCCCCGCCGGACGGCACTGACGGTTCGTCACGAACATGGGCACGTTGCGCCCCTGCTCGACGTGGCGGATCGGGACGCCCGCCCCGGCCAGCGCCCACTCGAAGGTGAAGCTGCACCCGAGCAGGAACGTCACCAGGTCCTCGCGCCAGTGCGCGCGCACGTCCGTCGGCTCGTCCACCAGCTCGCCGTCCCGCCACACCCGGTAGCGCGGCAGGTCGGTGCGCAGGTCGGCGCCCCCGGCCAGCACGGTCGTCCAGGAACCGGCGTCGGTGACGTCGAGGACCGGGCAGGGCTTGGGGTTGCGCTGGCAGAACAGGAGCATGTCGTACGCCCACTCCGCGGGCACCGAGATCAGGTTGGCCTGGGTGTGGCCCGCCGCGATCCCGGCCGTGGGTCCCGTCAGCCCGTCCCGGAACCGGGACCGGGCGACGGCCGGGCTCCACGCGCGCGCGTGCTCGTCGACGAGGGCCACGGGGCTGTCCTCCGTACGGGCCGGACGGTTCACAGCAGCTCCTTCCCGCGCGTCTCCGGCAGCCCCAGCAGCGCCAGGGCCGCGAGGCCGTAGCCGACCGCGCCGAAGACCAGCGCACCGCCCACGCCCCAGCTGTCGGCCAGGAAACCGACCGTGGTGGGGAAGACGGCGCCCACGGCGCGCCCGGTGTTGTACGTGAATCCCTGTCCCGTGCCGCGCACCGCCGTCGGGTACAGCTCGCTCAGGAAGGACCCGAAGCCGCTGAAGATCGCCGACATGCAGAACCCGAGCGGGAAGCCGAGGACGAGGAGCAGGGTGTCGGCGCCGCCCGGGATGTTCGCGTACGCCAGGATGCAGACCGCCGACAGCAGGGCGAAGAGCCAGATGTTGCGGCGCCGGCCCAGCCGGTCGGTGAGGTGGCCGCCGGTCAGGTAGCCCAGGAAGGCGCCCGAGATGAGCAACGTCAGGTAGCCGCCGGTGTTGACCACCGACAGGCCGCGCTCGGTCTTGAGGTACGTCGGAACCCAGGTGGCCAGGGTGTAGTAGCCGCCCTGGACGCCGGTGGAGAGCAGGCCAGCGAAGACCGTCGTGCGCAGCAGGGGGCCGCGGAAGATCGCCGGGAAGGAGCCCTTCTCGCCGCTCTGCTCGCGCGCCGCGACGGCCGTCGGCGCGTCCTGCACCCGGCGCCGCATCCACACCACGAGCAGGGCGGGCAGGGCGCCGGTCCAGAACATCACGCGCCAGGCCACGTCGTCGCCGAACACCGAGAAGACCAGCGTGTACACGACCGCCGCCAGCCCCCAGCCGACGGCCCACGAGCTCTGGATCGCGCCCAGGGTGCGCCCCCGGTGCCGGGCGCTCGCGTACTCGGCGACCAGGATCGCGCCGACGGCCCACTCGCCGCCGAACCCGAGGCCCTGGAGGGCGCGGAAGACCAGCAGTGTCCCGTAGGTCGGCGCGAAGCCGCAGGCGACCGTGAAGACGGCGTAGGTGATCACCGTGATCATCAGGGCCCTGACCCGGCCGATCCGGTCGGCCAGCACGCCGGCGAGGGCCCCGCCGATCGCGGAGGCGGCCAGCGTGACCGTGGTGAACAGGCCGGTCTGGCCGCTGTCCAGGCCGAAGTACGCCGACAGCGCGACCATGCTCAGCGGCAGCGTGAAGTAGTCGTAGGAGTCGAGCGCGTAGCCGCCGAACGCGCCCGCGAAGGCGCGGCGGCCGCGCGGACCGAGGGCGCGCAGCCAGCCCAGTGCGCCGTTCTCGTCGGCGCGGCCGGCGGCGGGGGAGCGGGTGGTGGTGGAGGTGGTGGTGGACGGGGCCCGCGATGGCGGAGGGGTCGTGCTCATGGAGGCACCTCACTGAGGGATGACGGAGGGTGCTGGGACTGAGCCGTGCCGTGCGGTGGTGGTGCCGGCAGTGCCGTGCGGTGGTGGTGCTGAGCAGTGCCGTGCCGTGCGTGCGGTGTGCGGCGCGCGGTGCCGTGCCGTGCGTGCGGTGTGTGCCGTGCGGTGGTGGTGCCGGGCCGTGCGGCGATCGTGCGGAGGTGGAGCGTGCTGTGCGCAGCACGGTAGAGGATCGTTGAACGATCCTTCAATACCCCTGTTGTCTCGTCCCTTGGTCTGCGATTGAATTCCGGGCATGGCAGAGCAGCTGGCGGGACTGGCCGACGACCGCGCCCTCCTGGGCCGCACCAGCACGGCCGAGCGCGTCTCGGACATCCTCAGGAGCCGCATCGCCGAGGGCTACTTCCCGCCGGGGACACGGCTGTCGGAGGACAGCATCGGCGGAGCCCTCGGCGTCTCCCGCAACACGCTGCGCGAGGCGTTCCGGCTGCTCACGCATGAGCGCCTGCTCGTCCACGAACTCAACCGGGGCGTCTTCGTCAGGGTCCTGACCGTCGAGGACGTCGAGGACATCTACCGCACCCGCGCGCTCGTCGAGTGCGCCGTCGTGCGCGGGCTGGGCGAGCCGCCGTACGCGCTCGACGGCCTCGCCGACGCCGTGGCGGAGGGGCAGCGGGCGGTCCGCGAAGATGACTGGAAAGCGCTGGGTACCGCCAACATCCACTTCCACCGGGAACTCGTCGCCCTGGCGGGCAGCGAACGCACCGACGAGCTGATGCGCAGCGTCTTCGCCGAGCTGCGCCTCGCCTTCCACGTCGTGGACGACCCGCGCCGGCTGCACGAGCCGTACCTGGCGCGCAACCGGCAGATCCACCAGGCGCTGCGGGCCGGGAACCGCGCGGAGGCCGAGGAACTGCTCGCGGTGTACCTGGAGGACTCCCTCGAACGCGTGGTCGAGGTGTACCGGCGACGGGTCGGCGACGACACGGCAGAGGCCGGCTGACCGACGCCCCGCGCCCGCCCTGTGGGGGTGAGCCCACGGTGGGTGAGCCACGGTGGATGGGCCCACGGTGGGTGAGCCCGTGGTGGCTGAGCCCATGACGGAGCAGTTCCCGGCCGAGGGCCCTCACGGGGCGTCGCGCCGGTCCGGCCGGCCCGGCGCCGGGCGGGACCGATCGGTGCCGTTTGGGACGATGTCAGACCGAGGACCTAGTCTGTGCACCGTGACTTCGCCTGCATCGACGGAACGCGTTCCGCCCCAGCTCAGCGCGGGGCCGCGCCCCGCCACGGGCCCGGCCGCCGACGAGGGGCTGGCGCGGCGGCTGCGCGCGCTCGCCTGCACCGCTCCGATCCACGACCTCGACGCACGCAAGGCCAACCTCGCCGGCGAGTACTCGGTGTACGGCATGGCGGAGATCGCCCTCGCCGCCATCGACCTGGTCACCCTCAACATGGACTTCGACACCGGCGCCGACCACGACCAGATAGTGGCCCGCCTCGTCCCCCGCATCGCCGCGCAGGCCCCCGAGCGGCCCGCCGAGGAGCACGAGCGCGTGGCCCGCTGGGTCCTGGAGAACCTCATCAACGTCGGCAGTGTCGACCGGGGCTTCCGCGCCGTGTACGGCACCTTCGGGCCGGACGGCACCTATGTGCGCCGCGACTACGACTTCAAGCTCCTCGAAGAGGTCCCCGGCTACGGCGGCGCCGTCTACCTCCGCACCACGGACGAGGCCGTCAACGTCCTCGTCGGCGCCCTCGACACCGACGTCACCAGCGCGCAGATCGCCGCCGAGGTCAAGCTGGAGGTCCTCATCCGCCGGGGCCGCCTGGCCGACGCCCAGCTCGCCGCCGAACAGGCCCGCTACCGCACCGTGCAGTACGCGGAGACGCTGCGCCGCGCCCTGGAGGCGACCCGGCGCAACGTCCGCGCGGTGGACTGGCTCAACGCCGTCCCCGACATGATCGCCGAGGCGCTCGACCACGTGGCCGACCGCTACCGCCACGAGAACGCCATCCTCACCAACATCCGCAAGGCCCGCGACGAGTCCGAGGACCCCGAGCACAAGCGGCGCGCCGCCGAGCTGGTCGACATCGTCAAGGACTGCATCCGCAGGCACACGCAGTTGCAGTCCCGGCTGCTGGAGGCCGGCCCCCTCTTCCGGGCCGAGCAGGACCGTCAGGCCTTCGCCACCCCGTTGACGACCTCGGGGATCGACCTGTACGGCCACCTCGTCGCCCCCGTGCTGCCGCTGCCGCTGGAACAGGCGGCCCGGGTCACCGACGCGTTCTTCGCCCGCGGCACCGGGCTGCGCACACCGGTGTCCGTACGGGTCGGCGACCTCGTCGACCTGCTGCTGACCCCGCCGGTGGAGCGGGAGCACCTAGGGGCGGAGATGCCCGAGCCCGATCTGATCGCGACACCGGACGACAGCCGCTTCAGCGAGGAACAGCTCGCCGCGGCGAAGGAACTGCTGGACCTGCCCGCCGACGCGCCCCGCAGGCTGTCGGGGCTGCTGGCGCAAGCCCGCCGGTCCGACCCCGAACTGCCCTACCTGGTCGCCCTGCTGGCGGTCCACGCGGCCAGCCCCCCGGTGGGCACCGCGTACCGGCAGGGCGAGGAGAAGCTGCTGTTCGCCGTGGACGACGGGACGGAGCTGGACGACCCGGAGTTCGGCGGAGCCGACCTCATCGTCGGGACCGCGCTGCTGGACGCCGCGGGCATGGCGGCGGACCGGACGGAGGCCGCGTGATGCGCCACCGAGGCCTCCGTCCGGCCCCGGCGGACCGCGCCCGCGCGACCGAGCGGCACGTCCTCCGCCCCCACACCCCCGAGGCGACGCGAGCCCCCGAGGCGACCGTCCCCGCCCCCGCCGACGAGAACGAGGAGTTGTGTCCGTGACCGAGCACGTCGACCGGAGCGAACCGGAGGCCCCCGCCCCGTCGGCGCACGCCGCCGTCACCCCCGCCGACGCGGCCGACGCGGCCCGGCTCGTCGCCTTCGGACTACAGCCCAAGCTCCAGCCCGCGCGGGACCAGGAGTACGCGGAACTGCTGCGGCGCCACCGCGAGGACCCGGCGTTCGCCCGCCTCGCCGACGCCGTCGCGGCCGGGCTCGGCCTGATCGTGCTGGAGGTGTCCCCCCGCGCGGGCATGGCCGTCACCGCCGCCGAGGACTCGGTGTTCGCCGTGCGCATGGGCGACTACGCACGTCGCACCTCCGCCGACGGCGGAGACCGCTTCCTGCACGGACTCGCACACCTCGCCGTCGCCGCGATGGCGTTCCCGCGCCCCGAGGACCTCGCCGACGACGGCTACATCGGCCGGGTCAGTGTCAACGGCGTCGACGCCTTCGTCCGGCAGGCCTGCCGCCGGCTGGAGGAACGGGCCGAGGCACAGGGCGAGAACACCGACCCGGCCAGCGACGCGCCCGGCCTGGAGGCCGCCTGGCGGATCTGGGCCCGGCGCAGCGCCACCGGCGCCACCAAGGACGCGCGCAGACTCGCCGGTTCGACGACCGGCATCGTCGGCAAGGCCGTCGCGTTCCTCACCGACTCCGGGTTCCTCCAGCGCACCGGCGACGACCACGGCGGCACCTACCGGACCACCGCCCGCTACCAGCTCCAGGTCCGCGACATGGCCGGCGGCGCCGCCCTCGCCGAACTGCTGGAGCTGGGCGTCGTCCCCGTCACCGACGGCACCCCCACCCTGCTGCCCGCCGAGGACACCGACGACCTGGACCTGGTGGCCGACGCCGGGCTGCCGTTCCACTCCTGAGCCCCACCGCCCCCCCCGATCTGCCGAAGACTTACGAGAGTCCGCCATGTACGAGCTGTCCCGGGTCCGCCTCTACTCCATCGGGCCCGCCGGTGCGCGCTACGCCGACACCGTGCTTGACCTGAGGGGCGTGGGCGACGTCGTGCCCGACCCCGCCCCCACCCAGGCGGAGTTCTTCGAGGAGGAGCCCGTCGGCCCGCCGCGCCGCCCGGCGCCCGCCGGCGTGCTCTTCCTGGAGAACGGCGGCGGCAAGTCCGTCCTGCTCAAGCTGATCTTCTCGGTGATGCTGCCGGGCCACCGCAACACCCTCGGCGGCGCCAGCTCCGGCGTGCTGCGCAAGTTCCTGCTCGCCGACGACTGCGGGCACGTCGCGCTGGAGTGGCAGCACGTCCTGACCGGCGAATGCGTCGTCGTCGGCAAGGTGAGCGAATGGCGCGGGCGCCAGGTGTCCAACGACCCGCGGAAGTTCGCGGAGGCCTGGTACTCGTTCCGGCCCGGCCCCGGACTGACCCTGGACAACCTGCCCGTCGCCGAGTCCACCGCCGTACGGCCGTCCGTCGAGGGGCAGTCGGGGGCGCAGGGGCGGCGCCGCACCATGAAGGGGTTCCGGGACGCCCTCACCGACGCGGGCAAGGCGTACCCGCATCTGGAGGTGCACTGGGAGGAGATCCACGACCGGTGGATCGAGCACCTCGGCGACCTCGGCCTGGACCCCGAACTCTTCCGCTACCAGCGGGAGATGAACGCCGACGAGGGCGAAGCCGCCGGCCTCTTCGCCGTCAAGAAGGACTCCGACTTCACCGACCTGCTGCTGCGCGCGGTGACCGACACCCGGGACACCGACGGACTCGCCGACCTCGTCGGCGGCTTCGGCAACAAGCTGGGCCGGCGCGCCGAACTCATCGCCGAACGGGACTTCACCGCCGGATCGGTGGACCTCCTCGGGCGGATCGTGGACGCCGCCGACGCACGGGCACGCGCGCGTGACGTCCACGCGGGCGCCGAGCGGCGCACCCGCACCCTGGCCCGACGGCTGTCCGCGCGGGGCGTACGGGAACGGGCCCGGGCCGCGGACCTCGCCCAGCGCGTCACCGCCGCCGCCTACGCCGTCACCCACGCGGAGAGCGCACGCGAACGCAGCGCGCTGACCGCCGCCGAACTCGCCTTCCGGCACGCCTCCCTGGCCCTCGCCGCCGCCGAGAAGTCCGCCGCCGCCCAGAAGCGGGAACTCGCCGACGCGCGCACCCTGCACTCCGCCTGGCAGGCCGCCGAGGCCGTGCTCCGCCACCGCGCCGCCGCCGACCGCGTCGCCCGGGTGTCCGCCGCGATCCAGGAGGCCGAGCGGGACGCCGCCCCGGCCCTCGCCGCCCGCGCCAAGGCCGCCGTCGACCTCGTGCGGGCCCTGCACGCGGCCGCAGGCAGCGCCGAGGCCCTCGCCAACGAGGAGGAGGAGCGCTCCGCCGCCCTCCAGGAAGCCGGCGAGTCCGCCCACCGCGACTCCACCTCCGCCGCCACCGAGGCACAGCGTGCCCGCAGCGAGGCCGGACATCTGCGCCAGCGCCTCACCGAGGTCGAGCAGGAGACCGCCGAGGCGGTGCGCGCCGGCTGGCTCGACGACAGCGCGCCCGACGCCGACCCCGCCCGCGCCGCCCTCGCCGCCAGCGACGCCGAGAAGACCGCCGTCGCCGCCTGGGACACCGCCCGCGAGGCGTCCCGCCGGGCCGGCGAGCACGCGCGCGAGGCGGCCGCCGCCGAGTCCCGCGCCGAGCTGACCGCGGCCCGCGCCGCCGACGCGGCGACCGCCGCGCACCGCTCGTACGAGGCCGAACGGCGGACCGCCGAGGCGCTGGCCCGCGAGGAACGGCTGGCGGAACTGCTCGGCCTGACCGGCGGCACCCCCCGCCGGATCATCCCGCAGCCCCGCCAGGACCGCGAGACGGACGAGACCGCCCTGACCCCCGAGGAACTGGACCGCAACGCCGACGACCTGCGCGCCCTCCTCGACGACACCGTCTCCGCCGCCGAACGGCAGCTCTTCGCGCTGCGCACCGCCGCCGACGACGACTCCCGCATCCTCGGCGCGCTCGGCGACGGCGGCCTGCTGCCGCCCGGCCCGGACGTGCTGGCCACCGTCGAGTTCCTCGGCGAACACGGCATCCCCGCACTGTCCGGCTGGCGCTACCTCGCCCAGGCCGTCGACCCCGCCGACCACGCGCGCGTGCTCGCCGCCCGCCCGGAACTCGTCGACGGCGTGATCATCACCGACCCCGACTCGCACACCCGCGCGCGTGCGGCGCTCGGCGACGCCGCCCTGCTGCCCCGGTCCGCCGTCGCCGTCGGCACGGCCGCCGCCCTCCTCGCCCCGACCCCGGCGCCCGGCACCGACACCGGTGACGTCTTCCTCGTACCGCCGAACCCGGCCATGCACGACGAGCACGCCGCCGACGAGGAGCGGCAGGCGCTGCGCGCGCGGGCCACGGAGCGGGACGAGGAGATCCGACGGCTCGCGGCCCGGCTCGGCAAGGACCGCGAACTGGCGGCGCGGCTCGCCTCCTGGCGCACGGGCTGCCCCGCGGGCCGGCTGGCCGAACTGGCGGAGGCCGCCCGCGAGGCACGTACCTTCGCCGAGGAGTCCGAGGCCGAACTCGCCGAGGCACGCACCGTGCGCGCGGAGGCCGACGAGGCCGCCGCCGAGGCCGCGCGGATGCGCGACGAGCGGCAGGAAGCCGCGCAGAAGGCCCGGCGCGCCGCCGACGCCCTCGCCGGGCTCGCCTTCCGGCTGCGCGAACGCGCCGGCTGGCAGGCCAAGCTGCGGGAACTGGCCGACGAGGCCGCCGCATCCGAAGCACGCGCACAGGTCTGCCTGGAGCGGGCCCGCGCCGCCGACGAGGACCGCCGCGCCGCCCAGCGCGCCGCCGACGACGCCCGCCGCACCGCGCGTGCGCTGCGCGCCGAGCGCTCCGAGATCGCCGGCGCCCCCGACGACGTACCGGACGAGGAACCGGACAGCGGCACGCAGGCCCCCCGGACGTCCCTGCCGGCGCTCCGCGAGGCCTACCGGGCCGCCTCCCAGGTGTACGAGAAGGTCGGCGTCGGCGCCGACCTGAGGGCCGAGCAGGCACGGGCGGAGAGCGACGAGAGCGCGGCCCGCGCCGAGCTGGACCGGCTCAGCAACAAGGTCCGCACCCGCGCCGAACAGCTCCTCCAGTCACCCGACGGCTCCGACGGGCCGTCCCGGCAGGCCGCCGCCGCCCGCGCCGAGGAACTGGTGCAGCTGCTGGAGACCCGCATGTCCAGCGCCAGCGAGCAGCTCGGCCGGCTGCGCGGCGAGGCGGAACGGCACGCGCCCGAGGACGGCGAGGCCCACACCGAACTCCCCGAGGACCTCGTCCCGCACGACGCCGAGCACGCACAGGCGCTGCTGCGCACCGCCACGGGCGAACTCGCCTCCCGCACCGACGCGTTGGGCCAGGCCCGCGAGGCACACGCCGAACTCCTCGACGCCCACCGGGCCGCCGAGGACGCGGCCGGCGACTTCGACGAGATCGCCGCCATGCTCCGGGACCTGCTGCGCGAGCACACCCCCGAGGAGGAGCAGGAGCAGCCGGAGACCTACCCCGGCACCCTGGAGGAGGCCCGGCAGTCCGCCGCCGAGGCCCGCCGCTCACTACGGGGCTGCGCCGCCGATCTGTCCGCCGCAGAAACCTCCGTCCGAGAGGCGAGCGACGTCCTCGTCCGGCACGCCAACTCCACCCGCTACGAGCAGGTCCGCACCCCCGCCCGGCAGCAGATCCGCGAGCTGCCCGCCTCCGCGCTGCCCGAGCACGCCCAGAAGTGGGCGGACGCCTTCGCACCCCGGCTCCGGGTCCTCACCGACGAACTGGAGCAGCTGGAGCGCAACCGCGACTCGATCGTGGACCGGCTGCGCGGACTCGTGGAGTCCGCGCTCGCCACCCTGCGGTCCGCCCAGCGCCTGTCCCGCCTGCCCGAGGGGCTCGGCGAGTGGTCCGGACAGGAGTTCCTGCGCATCCGCTTCGAGGAGCCCGACCAGGCGACCCTCACCGAGCGGCTCGGCGAGGTCATCGACGAGGCCACCCGCGCGGCCGTCAAGAAGAACTCCGACCTGCGGCGCGACGGCATGTCGCTGCTGCTGCGGGGCGTCGCGGCCGCGCTCCAGCCCCGGGGCGTCGCCGTCGAGATCCTCAAACCGGACGCCGTGCTGCGCGCCGAGCGGGTGCCCGTCGGGCAGATGGGCGACGTGTTCTCCGGTGGCCAGCTGCTCACCGCCGCCATCGCCCTGTACTGCACGATGGCGGCCCTGCGCTCCAACGACCGGGGCCGGGACAAGCACCGCCACGCCGGCACGCTGTTCCTCGACAACCCCATCGGCCGCGCCAACGCCACCTACCTGCTGGAGCTCCAGCGGGCGGTGTCGGACGCGCTCGGCGTCCAGCTCCTCTACACCACCGGCCTGTTCGACACCACGGCCCTCGCGGAGTTCCCCCTGGTGATCCGGCTGCGCAACGACGCCGACCTCAGGGCCGGTCTGAAGTACATCAGCGTGGAGGAGCACCTGCGTCCGGGACTGCCGCAGCAGCCCCAGGCGGGGGAGGCGGTGCACAGCGAGATCACGGCGACGAGGATGTACAAGCGCCCGGCGCCCAGCAGCGCCTCCTGAGGGAGACGAGGCCGCGCCGGGTCCTGCCGGACTCTGCCGGACCCCGCGCCCGGCACGCTCCTCGCGTCCCACCCCGACGGGGTGACGACACCGCGGCGGCCACGGTGCCCGGCAGGGCCTCCGCACCGTGGCCGCCCGGCGGCGCCGCTCAGGAGTGCGACAACTGCCCGGCGCCGCCGCCCCGCCGGCGTATCCGCTCCTGCGCCCGTTCGACGGCCCGCGCCTGTCGCCGGGCACGGCGCCGCTCGCGCCGCAGCGCCCGAGCCGTGCTGCTCGGGGCCGAGACCACACCGTTGCGCTGGCTCCACACCTGGCGGGTCACCCAGACGTCCAGCGCACACCACGTGGCCACCACCGTGCTCACCACACTGCTGATCACCATCGGGAACGCCGCCCAGGACCCGGCCAGGGTGCACAGGAAGGCGACCATCGCCTGAAGCAGCGTCACCGCGATGACGAGCACCGCGCGCACGGCCGCGGTGCGCACCGGGTCGGGAAGCCGGCGCCGCCGCGCGGGCTCCTCCACCCACAGCGGCCGGGGGGCCGCCCGCTCCTCCTCCGCGCCGCGTCCGGCCCCGCCGGCCCGCCCGGCGCCCTCGCGCGCGCCGTCGGACCCCGCGGCCACCGCCGTGTCCCGCCCGTCCGCCGCCCCGCGTCCGGTCGCCGGGATGCCGCGATCCCGCGCCCCGGGCGCCTCGGCCTCCCGCAGCGCCGTACCGGGCGCCGCCCCGCCGTCCTCGGGCGCCCCGCGCCGCTCCGCCGTGCCCATCAACGTGTCACTCCCCACCGCCGGCAGACCGCTTGCCCCGGCTCGAAGAACCGGCTCCCCAGTGGCTGCCCGGCTTGCGTTCTTTTACGCCGCCCAGGTGCGGCATGCGGCTCCTGTGGCCGATTCCGCCCCCAATTCCCAATGGATAGGACGCACGACTGACCTCGAAGATTCCCCGATTCCGAAAAGTTCTGGCCAACTCGCCCACGACATCGTTCCGGTACGGCACCTTCCGCGGGCGCCGCCCAGGGGAGGCAATCTCCCGCAATGACGGGACAACTCCCCCCGTACCGCCGTGGATCCGGACCACCGGCTTCCGGACGGCGCTGTAAGTTAACTTTGCGTCGGTAGTAGGCTCGCGCCGTTCGTTGACGCACAGATGTGCCCCCGGCCGGTGGGGGTCGGAGCTGGATGTGCCCCCGGCCTGTGGGGGTTCGAGCTGGGGGAGGCCATGCGCTTTCGCGGGAAGTCGATCCGCCGGAAGATCGTGGCGCTGCTTCTCGTGCCGCTGGTGTCCCTGACGGCCATCTGGGGCTTCGCCACGGTACTCACGGGCCGCGAGGCGAACCGTCTGTTCACCGTGTCACGCCTCGTCGAGAAGCTCGGCTACCCGATGGAGGACACCGTCCGGGTCGTGCAGCAGGAACGCCGCCAGACCCTGGTCCACCTCGCCGACCCCCGCGCCTCCGACGCGCTCGCCGCGCTGGACCGCACCCGGACCGCCACCGACGAGGCGCTCGCGGAGATCCGCAGGAACGGCAGCGACCCCGACGTGCGCGACGAACTGGACGAGGACGACCGCGAGGCGCTGACCGCGGTACTCGACGCCTTCGACGGCATCGACTCGCTGCGCCGCAGCGTCGAAGACGGCACCGTGTCCCGCGCGCAGGCCCTGGACCTGTACAACAAGCTGATCGCCCCCTGCTACTCCCTGCTGGCCAGGCTGGACGTCGTCGACAGCGTCGAGATGGACAAGCAGTACCGCGCCCTCGTCGGCGTCGCCCGGGCCCGCGAACTGCTCTCCCAGGAGGACGCCCTACTGGGCTCCGCCCTGGTCGTGGGCCGCCTCACCCACGACGAGATACGCGCCGTCTCCGACCTCGAGGCACAGCGCGACGTCGTCTACGACATCGGTCTCTCCCAGCTGCCCGCCGCGGAGCGCGAACGCTACGAGAGCTTCTGGAAGAACGCCACCACCGCGCCCGTCCGCACGGCGGAACAGGCCGTCGTCGCCACCACGCCCGGCGACATGCCCCGCGGTGTCACGGCACGGACCTGGGACACCGCGGCCGCGAACGTCCTCGACGAACTGGGCACCCTCGACGAGCAGGCGCACGACCGCTACCAGGACCGGGTCCGCCCGGTGGCGCTCCAGGTCATCGTCAAGGCGGTCGTCGCCGGCGTCCTCGGCCTGGTGGCCCTGCTGGTCTCCCTCGTCCTGTCCGTCCGCATCGGCCGCGGCCTCATCCGCGACCTGCGCCAGCTCCGGCTGGAGGCCCACGAGGCGTCCGGCGTCCGGCTGCCCAGCGTGATGCGCCGGCTCTCCGCGGGCGAGCAGGTCGACGTCGAGACCGAGGTCCCGCGCCTGGAGTACGACAAGACCGAGATCGGCGAGGTCGGCCAGGCGCTCAACACCCTTCAGCGCGCCGCCGTCGAGGCCGCCGTCAAACAGGCCGAACTGCGCGCCGGCGTGTCCGAGGTCTTCGTCAACCTCGCCCGCCGCAGCCAGGTCCTGCTGCACAAGCAGCTCACCCTGCTGGACACCATGGAGCGCCGCACCGAGGACACCGAGGAGCTCGCCGACCTCTTCCGGCTCGACCACCTCACCACCCGGATGCGCCGCCACGCCGAGGGCCTGGTGATCCTCTCCGGCGCCGCGCCCTCGCGGCAGTGGCGCAAGCCCATCCAGCTGATGGACATCGTGCGCGCCGCGGTCGCCGAGGTCGAGGACTACGAACGCATCGAGGTCCGCCGCCTGCCGCGCGTCGCCGTCACCGGACCGGCCGTCGCCGACCTCACCCACCTCGTGGCCGAACTCCTGGAGAACGCCACGGTGTTCTCCCCGCCGCACACCGCCGTCCACGTCCTGGGCGAGCGCGTCGCCAACGGCTTCACCCTGGAGATCCACGACCGCGGTCTCGGCATGGCGCCCGAGGCGCTCCTCGAGGCCAACCTCCGGCTCGCCGAGACCCCGGAGTTCGAGCTGTCCGACACCGACCGGCTCGGCCTGTTCGTGGTCAGCCGGCTCGCCCAGCGGCAGAACGTCCGCGTCTCCCTCCAGCCCTCCCCGTACGGGGGCACGACCGCCGTCATCTTCATCCCCGACGCCCTGCTCACCGACGACGTCCCCGACACGAACGGCATCGGCTTCCGCCTCGACCGCCCCCGGCCCCCCAAGGAGGGCGAGCCCGCGCAGAACCGCCGCTCCGCCCTGTCCTCCACCCCGGTGCAGCTGCCCGGAGTGCCCGCCGCGCTGCTGGACGGCCCGGTCGAGCTGGAGGCGCCCGTCGACCTGGACGCCCTCGGCGACTTCCCCGCCCCGCTGGAGGACGACGACGACCGAGGCGGACTGTTCCGCCCGCGCCGCTCCCTCACCCGTGCGCAGGACGAGCCGGCCGGCCCGGCCGTCGAACCGCACGGCCGGCTGTCCGACGCCCGTGACGCGGCGGACCGGACCGCCGCCGGGGAACCGGCCGCCCCCGTCCCCCTGCCGAGCCGCCGGACGCCCAAACTGGTCAGCTCCCACGGCCGCCCGGTGACCGAGCAGCGCTCCCGCCGGGCGGAGACGGCCGAGAACCCGCCGTCACGGCCGGGACCGCGCCGGACACCGGACGACGACACCCCGGCGCCCCTGCCGTCGCGCCGACGCGGCGCCACCGCCCACATACCCCGCAGCACGGACCCGTCCGACCGCCCCTTCCGCGGCACGGAGCAGCGGCCCACGACCCACGACCGCGGCCACGACCAGCAGCCCCAGCAGCCCCAGCCGTCGCAGCCGTCCGCCGGGGGCGTCGACCAGCCGTCGCAGCCGTCGCGGCCGTCCGCCCGGGGTGTCGAACAGCCTTCGCCGCCACGCGCCCGCGGCGCCGTCGAGCCGGCCCGGCCGCCCGCCCTTCCCCAACGGACCCGGCAGGCCGCGGCGCCGACGAACGGCCCGGCCGACCCGCCCGGGCACCCGGGCACCCCGCGCCGCGGCCCCGCGAACACCGCACCAGGCACCCCCGCGGACACCCGACCCGGCGCCCCGGCCGGGGCGCTGCCCCGGCGCGTACGGCAGGCGAACCTGGCCCCGCAGCTGCGGCAGGGCCCGGCGCCGCGCGCCGGGAACCGCACGGACCCCGCAGACCGGGACGCCGACGAAGTACGCAGCCGCATGGCTTCGCTCCAGCGCGGCTGGCAGCGCGGCCGCGCGGAGAACGCCGCGGGCGAAGACGCCCACAGCGGCACAGCACCACAACGAACCACAGAGGGGGACGGTCGATGACCGCACCGAAGGCGACCGGCCAGAGCACGACCAGCAACGGCGAGCTGAACTGGCTTCTCGACGAACTCGTCGACCGCGTCGCCAGCATCCGCAAGGCCGTCGTGCTCTCCGGCGACGGCCTGCCGACCGGAGCGTCCAAGGACCTCACCCGCGAGGACAGCGAGCACCTGGCCGCCGTCGCCTCCGGATTCCACAGCCTCGCCAAGGGCGTCGGCCGCCACTTCGACGCCGGCAGCGTCCGGCAGACCGTCGTCGAACTCGACGAGGCCTTCCTGTTCGTCACCGCCGCCGGCGACGGCAGCTGCCTCGCCGTCCTCGCGGACGCCGACTCCGACGTCGGACTCGTGGCGTACGAGATGACGCTCCTCGTGAAGCGGGTCGGCGTACACCTGGGCACGGCGCCGCGCACCGATCTGCCCGCGGGCGGGTAGTGGGATGGCATGAGCACAGACGGTCAGGGAAGAAGCCACTGGTTCGACGACGAGGCCGGACCGGTCGTCCGTCCGTACGCCATGACACGCGGCCGCACCACCAGCGCGGTCCAGCACCGTCTCGACCTGATCGCGGTGGTCGTCGCCGAACCCCACGCGGACGACCCCGACGAGGACCCCACGCTCTCCCCGGAACACGTCGACATCGTCGGCCTGTGCCGGGAGGAGCCGCAGTCGGTCGCCGAACTCGCCGCCGGACTCGACCTGCCCATCGGCGTGGTCCGGGTCCTCGTCGGGGACCTCGTGGACGCGGAGTTCGTCCATGTCAACCGGCCCGTCCCGCCGGCCGAGCTGCCGGACGAGAGCATCCTGCGCGACGTGATCAACGGCCTCAGGGCGTTGTGAGCAAGCGCGGAGACGGGGGTGAGGACGTGCCCCGGCGACCACGGCGGGGCACGCGGCGTCCGGGCCGCGCGCCCCGGCCCGCCGAGCCCTCCGCACCCCCGACGGCGGGGGCCACGGCCCACCGCCGCCCCCGACCCCCCATCAAGCAGGAGAAGTGATCGATGATCTTCGGGCGTTCTGAGCGCGGCAAGCCCCCGGTCGAGCCCGTCACGCTCAAGATCCTGGTGGCCGGCGGCTTCGGCGTGGGCAAGACGACCCTCGTCGGCGCCGTCAGCGAGATCAGGCCGCTGCGCACCGAGGAGTACCTCACCGAGGCCGGACGCCCGGTCGACGACCTCACGGGCGTCGAGCGCAAGCACACCACCACCGTCGCCATGGACTTCGGGCGCATCACCCTGCGCGAGGGCCTGGTGCTGTACCTGTTCGGCACGCCCGGCCAGGAGCGGTTCTGGTTCATGTGGGACGAGCTGTCCGAGGGCGCGCTGGGCGCCGTCGTGCTCGCGGACACGCGCCGCCTGGAGGACTGCTTCGCCGCGGTCGACTACTTCGAGCGACGTTCCATCCCCTTCCTCGTCGGCGTGAACTGCTTCGAGGGGGCGCCCCGTTACCCCACCGAGGAGGTACGCCGGGCGCTCGACCTCGACGACGGCGTACCGGTCGTCCTGTGCGACGCGCGCGACCGCGGCTCCGTCAAGGACATCCTCGTCGGCGTCGTCCAGCACGCCATGGAGTACGCGGGCGACCGCCGCCGGGCCGTCACCACCTGAGACGCACCCGAGACGCGGACACGGCCCGT
The DNA here is from genome assembly GCF_055563235.1 of Streptomyces sp. NPDC003248. Lineage (NCBI taxonomy): Bacteria > Bacillati > Actinomycetota > Actinomycetes > Kitasatosporales > Streptomycetaceae > Streptomyces > Streptomyces sp. NPDC003248. Next base: position 475,387 of record NZ_JBVHDT010000005.1, read on the forward strand.
ACCCCCGCCGACAGGGGTACGAGCCGTGGCCCGAGGGGCGGCCCGTCCGGCCCGCGCGTCCGCCCGGCCTTCGCCCTGGGGTGCTTGCGATGGCCTGGATGAGGTCGCGGTCCCGATGACCTCGCGGAGGAAGATCTCCCCGTCGCTCATGGCGGCTCCTAGGCCCGGGCCCGGGGCGTTCGACCCCGGTGCGCCGGCGTGCAGGTGCGGGTCCCGTGGCTGCTCCGGCCAAGGCAGGGAGGTCCCGCGCCCCGCCCGGCGTCCATGACGAGCGTGTGCCGTTGTAGCCGAATCGCCCTTGGGGGAGCGCGTCCCGGTGGGGGAGCCCCTGGGGGTGCGGTGCCAGGTGAGCCGTGAATGTACGGCGATGTCGGCTGACACCGGGAAGTGTTCACCGGCGCTCAGGGACCGTCAAGGAGGGTGACGAGGCCGGTTGGCGGGAGCCGGGCGGACCGAGGGGCGGCGCCGGCGCTCCCCCCGGGGAGAGCCGCCCGCATACCCGGCCCCGCTCACCCGGGCCCCTCTCGCCCCCGGCCCGGCTCCACTCCCACCGCGCCGGGCCCGGCAGCGCCCACCGCCCCCGGCCCGGCGGCGCTCGCTGTGGCTTGTCCGGCGACGCCCACCGCGCCCGCCCCGGCGCCCACCGCCCCCGGCCCGGCGGCGCTCGCTGTGGCTTGTCCGGCGACACCCACCGCGCCCGCCCCGGCGTCCACCGCGCCTGGCCCGGCGGAGCCCACCACACCCAGCCCGGCAGCGCCCACCGGCCCCGGCCCGGCAGCGCCCACCACGCCCGCCTCGGCCCCCGCCCCCGGCGGTGCCCCCCTCCGCACCACGTGCCCCGGCTCCCCCGCGCACCCCAGCACCCAACTGGCCCCGCGCAGCGCCTTCGCGGCCTTCTTCAGCGGTGCCAGGCAGGCCGCCGCACGGCGATGGTCCGGCACACTGCCCGGCGGGCACACCACCGTCGCCAGCGACAGCGTCACCGGGCGCCCGCCCGCCGACCACGGCGCGTCGAGCACCGCGGCGGCCAGCGGATCCAGGTCCTCCGGACCGGCCAGCACCAGGAAGTCGTCCCCGCCGATGTGCCCCACGCGCGTGCTGCCGGACGCCGCGGCCTGCAACGCCCGTCCCACCGAGCGGATCAGCTCGTCCCCGGCGGCGAACCCGGCGCCGTCGTTGACCTGCTTGAAGCGGTCGACGTCCAGCCAGCTCAGCGCGAGGGGCCGCCCCTCCGCGATCCACCGGTCCGCCTCCACGGTGATCGCGTCCGAACCGGGCAGCCGCGTCAGCGGGTTGAGCCCCGCCGCCTCCTCCACCCGCGTCTCGGACAGCGCCCGCACCAGGTCCGCGAGCCGTACGACACCCACGCACCGCCCGTGGCGGTCGACGACCGCCACGTCGTCGGAGGTGCGGTCCCGGCCGCCGACGGCGACGACGTCCAGCACCTCCCACGCCGTCGCGTCGATGCCCACCGTCCGCGGCGGGTCACCGAGTTTGGCCGCGGGCCGGTCGGCGTACAGGGCGTGTCCGTAACGCCCCGACATCGACAGCAGGAAGCGCGAGCGGTGCACCGACCGCAGCGGCACCCCCGCCCGGTCCACCAGCAGCACCCCGGAGACGTCCGGCGAGCCGGTCAGCAGGGCCCGCACCTGCCCGGCGGAGGCGGCCGCCGGCAGTAGCGCGGCCGGCCGGACGAACTCCCGCACCGACGGCCCCGGCCGGGGCGCCGACACCGTTCCCGAGGTGCGCGGCGGCACGTACACGTCCGCCGCGGGCAGCCGGGCCGGCGGCGCGAACAGCTCACCCTGGGCGAGCTGGGCACCGGCCGACCGAGCCGCCGCACACTGCCGTTCGGTCTCCACGCCCTCGACCGCCAGCAGCGCTCCCAGCTCGTCGCACAGGGTCCGCATCGCCCGTACCGCCGCCGGCCGCGCCAGCAGGCACGCGTCGAGCTTCACCAGGTCCGGCGCGATGTCCGTGAGCAGCCGCAGCGGCACGTCCCCGTCCCCGACACCGTCCGCGCTGATCCGGAAACCCTGCCCCCGCAGCGCCGCCAGCGCCTCCAGCAACGCGCGCTGCGGCACGTGCGTGTACGGCGGGACGACGTCGACCGTCACCTCCCACGGCAGCCGCCCCGCCTGCCGCACGGCGTCGTGGAGCGGCGTGAGACCGCCCAGATCGGCCAGGGTGCCGGCGAACACGTTCACCTGGAGGGGCAGCAGGGTCTCCCGGCGCGCGGCGGCCCGTACCGCCGACACGGCCAGCCGGCCGTCGAGTTCGGCGTCCCGCCGGGCCTCCGCCAGGATGTCGCCGGTCTCCGGGCGGGCGAGCACCTCCAGCCCCGCCACACCTCCGGTGACCAGATTGACCACCGGCTGAAAGGCGAAGCGGAGAGTATCCGTCCAGGAGTGCACGGGAGCATGATGGCGCCCCCGACGTGCGCCCAGGCGCAGTTCATGAGACGTTCACGCAGCATTCCCGAACGATCACAGCCCGTGAAAAGCGCAGCTCGAACGCCTGTCCGCGCGCCCGCTCACCCGCACGCCCGCGTGTCCGTACCCCCGCGCGCCCGCGAGCCCGACGAGCACCGCGACGAGGGGGCCCGGCTCCGCACCGGCGCGACGGACACCGGCAGCGGCCGCACGCCGATCAGGGTCCACAGAACCGGCCGCACACCGCCCTCAGACGATCGGATACAGTCCGCCGCGTGTCCGAGAACCCACACCCCACCTCCAACTCCCCGGCCGGCTCCCACTGTTCGAGCTGCGGAGCGCCCTACGGGGAGGGCGTCACCGGCTGGCCCCGCTCCTGCCCGGCCTGCGCCGCCGTGGCCTACCGCAACCCGCTCCCGGTCGCGATCGCGCTCCAGCCCGTGTACGACAGCCAGGGCACCTCCCTGGTCGTCATCACCCGCGCCATCCCCCCGGCGCGCGGGCGCATCGCCCTGCCCGGCGGGTTCATCGACGACCGCGAGGACTGGCGGAAGGCCGTCGTCCGCGAACTCCGCGAGGAGACGGGCATCGAAGCCGAGAGCCGGGACGTGCGCCTCGCCGACGCCATGAGCTCCCCCGACGGCCACCTCCTGATCTTCGGTCTCCTGCCGGAACGCCCCGCGGACCAACTGCCCGCCTACGCCGCCACGGACGAGACCGAAGGCCGGCACCTCCTGCGCGGGCCGGAGGAGCTGGCCTTCCCGCTGCACACCCTCGCCGCACGGGCCTTCTTCGAGGGCCGCTACGTCTGAGGCGCCCCGCCGAGCCCGCGTACGCGCACGGGGTGGGGCGGCACGCCCCCGCCGGCCTCGCCCTCCCGTTCGACGACGACCTTCCCGCCCGCCCAGCGGACGACGTACCGCTCGATCTCGGCCTCGTCCCGGCCGTCACCGGCGTCCCGCACCACCGGACCGCCCCCCGTCCGCCCCCGGGCGGGCGCCCACACCTCCAGCTCCAGCCCGCCGTCCGCCCCGCGCACCGGCAGGACGGCGCCCGCGCGCGCGAGCACCGGAACACGTTCCGGCGGGGCGTCCACCAGCACCTGCCCCGGCCCCTCGTACGCCGTCCCCGTCGCCGTGTCGTACCAGAGACCCCGCGGCAGCCGCACCGCCCGCCGCTCCGCCCCCGGCTCCAGCACCGGCGCCACCAGCAGACAGTCACCCAGCAGGAAGGCGTCCTCGCAGTCCCGCAGCGCCCGCTCCTCGGGCGCCGCCCACCACAGCGGACGCACATAGGGAGCCCCCGTACGCCGGGCGAGATGCGCCAACGTCACGAAGTACGGCAGCAGCCGCCGGCGTTCGAGCAGCGCCACGCGCGCGTGCTCCAGCACGTCGGCGCCGTACTCCCACGGCTCCCCGCACCCCGCGCGCGGGCCGGCGTGCGTACGGAACAGCGGCAGATAGGCGCCCAGCTGCAACCACCGCAGGTACAGCTCCGCGGAAGGACGGCCGTCACGACCCCCCACACCCGCCCCCGAGTACGGCACCCCGCACAGCCCGAGGCCCAGCACCAGCGACAGGGACGCCCGCAGCCCCGGCCAGCCCGTGGCGACGTCACCGGACCAGGTGCCGCCGTAGCGCTGAAGGCCCGCCCAGCCGGAGCGCGACAGGACGAAGGGCCGCTCCTCGGGGAGCCGCCCGCGCATCCCCTCGTAGCCCGCCCGAGCCATGCACAGCCCGTAGACGTTGTGCGCCTCGCGGTGGTCGCCGCCGCGCCCCTCCAGCGCGTGCCGGGCCGACCGGGGGAGCGTCGGCTCCCCGAAGGCGGTGAACGACGTCGGCTCGTCCAGGCCGTGCCGGAACCCCGCGAACCCCTGCTCGATCCGCTCCGCGCAACGGTCTCCCCACCATCTGCGCACACGCGCGTCCGTGAAGTCCGGGTACACCGACTCGCCCGGACCCACCACCCCGTGGACGACCCGCCCGGAGGCGTCCCGCACGAACGCGCCCTCGGCGATCCCGCTGTCGTACACGGCGTCGCCCGGCGTGGCCGGCACCGCCGCGTCGACGACCGACACCAGACGGATCCCGTCCCGCCGCAGTTCCTCGGCGAGCACCGGCAGTTTGGGAAAGCGCTCCTGGTCGACGGTGAACGCCCGGCGGCCGTCGAGGTGGCCGATGTCCAGATGGACCGCGTCCAGCGGCAGACCGTGCTCGTGGTACCCCGCGACGACCTGCCGCAGCTCCTGCTCGCCCCCGGAACCCGACCGCGCGTGATGGTGGCCCAGCGCCCAGGTGGGCGGCAGCGCCGGCGCCCCGGTGAGCGAGGCCCAGACGAACAGCACGCGCGCGGGCGTGCCGACCACGACCCAGCAGCGCAGGGGCCCGCCGTCCATCCGCAGCTGTGACGTCCCGGCCCGGTCGTGCCCCGAGCCGGCCCCCTCCTCGCCCTCCCGCAGGGTCACCGTCCCGTCCCAGGAGGTGTCGTGGAACACCAGATGCGTGCCCGCGTCGGCCACCACCAGCTGCACCGGCATCGTCAGGTGCAGCGGGTCGTCCCGGCGGCCCACCGCGCGCCCGGGGTCGGTGTTCCACAGCCGGTACGCGCCGTCCCGCAGCCGCGGCCCGGACGTCCGCCCGCCGAGCCCGAAGAACCGCGCGTCGGCCGCCACCTCCGACCGCTGCATCCAGCGGCCCGGACCGCCCTCCTGCGGCTCCCACCAGCGCGGCGGCAGATCACGCCGCAGCGTGATCCCTCCCGGCGTGCGCACCTCGATCGCACCGTGCCGTGAGACCACGACCGTCACCCGCTCGGCGACGACCCGCCAGCCGCCGTCCTTGTCCGGCTCCAGCACCGCCCGGGGATCCGCCTCGGGACACCGCCCCGCCAGCGCGTACGACGGCTCGGGACCGGCCCCGTCCCAGCCCCAGAACACGGCCCCGTTCATGGCCACGCGCACGTGCAGCTCCGAGCGGCCGAACCGGATCGTCCCGCCGCCCGGCCCCGGCTCCACCTCCCGCACCTGCCCGGGCACCCGGGCCCGCTCGGCCCCGCGGGCCGGCAGCCCCGCGGCGTCGGCGCGCCGACGCCGCCAGGCGGCCCGCACGGTGCGCAACCCCTGGGCAGCCCCCGCGGAACCGACCGTCTTCATCGAACGCACCAGGTCACGACCGTCCATAGTGCTCACCCTGCCATCTGCCGGGCCACGCGCGCGTGTCGTTCAACTTCCGTTCACCCGTGCCCAGACCACATCTTCACCACTTGAACTGTGTGGCGCCCGCCCTGGTGTCGGTATCACTCTCATGGCATCGTCCGTGTCAGCCGCGTCACGCGCACACCCCAGCACGTGCGCGGGTGACGCACACGACGCGCACAGCCCGGGAGCCGCCCCATGCCGACCGTGAACCCCGAGCCGCTCTGGCGGCCCGATCCGCAGCGCATCGCCGAGGCCCAGGTGACCAGGTTCCAGGCCTGGGCGGCCGAACGCCACGGCGCCCCCTCGGACGGCGGCTACCCGGCACTGCACCGCTGGTCCGTCGACGAACCGGAGACGTTCTGGAAGGCGGTGACGGAGTGGTTCGACGTCCGCTTCTCCACGCCCTACGCGCGCGTGCTGGCCGACCGCTCCATGCCCGGCGCCCGGTGGTTCCCCGGAGCGACCCTGAACTACGCCGAGCACGCCCTGCGCGCGAGCGCCACCCGAGCGGACGAACCGGCCCTCCTCCACGTCGACGAGACCCATGAACCCCGCCCGCTGACCTGGTCCGAGCTGCGCCGCCAGGTCGGCTCGCTCGCCGCCGGGCTCCGCAGCCTCGGCGTCCGCCCCGGAGACCGCGTCAGCGGCTACCTCCCCAACATCCCGGAGGCCGTCGTCGCCCTCCTCGCGACGGCGGCCGTGGGCGGCGTCTGGACCTCCTGCGCCCCCGACTTCGGCGCGCGCAGCGTCCTCGACCGCTTCCAGCAGGTCGAACCCGTCGTCCTGTTCACCGTGGACGGCTACCGCTACGGCGGAAAGGAGCACGACCGCCGCGACACCGTGGCCGAACTGCGCCGCGAGCTGCCCACCCTCCGCGCGGTGGTCCACATTCCCCTCCTGGGCACCGAGGCACCCGAGGGAGCCCTGCCATGGTCGGCCCTGACGTCCGCCGACGAGGAGCCCGTCTTCGAACAGGTCCCCTTCGAGCACCCGCTGTGGGTGCTCTACTCCTCGGGCACGACCGGCCTGCCCAAGGCCATCGTCCAGTCCCAGGGCGGCATCCTGGTCGAACACCTCAAGCAGCTCGGCCTGCACTGCGACCTCGGCCCCGGGGACCGCTTCTTCTGGTACACCTCGACCGGCTGGATGATGTGGAACTTCCTCGTCTCCGGTCTCCTCACCGGCACCACGGTCGTCCTCTACGACGGCAGCCCCGGCCACCCCGACACCGCGGCCCAGTGGCGCGTCGCCGAACGCACGGGCGCCACCCTCTACGGCACCTCGGCGGCGTACGTCATGGCCTGCCGCAAGGCCGGCGTCCACCCCGCCCGCGACTTCGACCTGTCCGGCGTGCGGTGCGTCGCGACCACGGGCTCCCCGCTCCCGCCCGACGGGTTCCGCTGGCTGCACGACGAGGTCCGCGACGACCTGTGGATCGCCTCCGTCAGCGGCGGCACGGACGTCTGCTCCTGCTTCGCCGGAGCCGTCCCGACCCTCCCGGTGTACACCGGCGAGCTCCAGGCGGCCGGCCTCGGCACCGACCTGCAGTCCTGGGACCCGGACGGCCACCCCGTCATCGACGAGGTCGGTGAACTGGTCGTCACCAACCCCATGCCGTCCATGCCGGTCCACTTCTGGAACGACCCCGACGGCCGCCGCTACCACGACAGCTACTTCGACACCTATCCCGGCGTCTGGCGCCACGGCGACTGGATCACCGTCACCTCACGCGGCTCCGTCGTCATCCACGGCCGCTCCGACTCCACGCTCAACCGCCAGGGCGTCCGCATGGGCTCCGCCGACATCTACGAAGCCGTCGAACGACTCCCCGAGATCAAGGAGTCCCTGGTCATCGGCGTCGAGCAGCCCGACGGCGGCTACTGGATGCCCCTCTTCGTCCACCTGGCGCCGGGAGCCGTCCTCGACGACGCCCTGCTGAACCGAGTCAAACGGACCATCCGCGAGCAGCTCTCCCCCCGCCACGTCCCCGACGAGATCATCGAGGTGCCCGGAGTCCCGCACACCCTCACCGGCAAACGCATCGAGGTCCCCGTCAAGCGCCTGCTCCAGGGCACCCCCCTGGAGCAGGCGGTCAACGCCGGCTCGATCGACAACCTCGACCTGCTGCGCTTCTACGAGGACCTGGCCCGCAAGCGGGCGTGACCACGGCCGTTCACTCGCCGTAGGTGCTCGGACCGGCAGCCACGGCCGCCGAGCCCGAGCACCTGCCCCACACGACGACAACACCGCTGTGACCTGCGCGTCTCGCCGACGTCCGGTCGGACGAACGGCCGATCCAGGGCCCGTTGTCAGTGCCGTCGATTACTGTGAGTGAGCATTGATCGACCGTGCACACAGGGGGAACCATGGCACACACCGACCACCGGACCATGCGACGCGTCCTGCGCCGCGAGATCGCCGGCACCATCGGCCTGCTCACCGACGAACACGACTTCCGTGCCATGCGGCGCTACCGCAGCTTCACCTTCGACGACCACGCCACCTACCTCCGGCAGGTCGAGGACCTCCTCAGGATCCGCGCCCTCCAGGGCATCCACACCACGGTGGCCCTCTTCGACCCGCAGGAGTACGCCGAGTTCTGCTCGACCAAGGGCCTCGACCCCGACGTCCCGGCCCACCGCACCCGCTTCACCGCCGAACTGGCGACGACCGGCCCCACCCTCCCCTACGAGGGCCAGCCCCTCGCCGAACTCGTGCCCGCCCTCGTCGACGAAGCCGTCCGACAGGCGACCTGGGAGTACGCGGCCACCCTCCTGGCCCGCCTCGGCGCCTGCGCGAGCTGCGGCGAAGACCTCGGCCGCGCCGCGTTCACCGACGCCTCCGACCTCGTCGTCCGCATCCTCGACACCGCGCCACCGGGCGACCGGCACCTCGTCTGCAGCGTCACGGGCACACCCGAAACCCTCGTCGCAGTGCTCCACGCCGACCGGGCGGCGGACGGCACCACACCCCTCGACGAGGCCGAGGCCCTCGAGTTCACCACCGTCCTGGCCCTCGGACTCGCCACCCGCGGCCCCGGCGGCCTGGTCATGCGCACCAGCGCCCCGGGCACACCGGACCGGGTCTACGGATGGCGACTGCGCGGCGAAGGCCTCGAACCGCTGACCGCCGGCGAGGTCTTCGACGCCTATTGCACCGACGTCGAGTCCGGAGACCTCATCTCGCCCGAGTCCGGCGTCGACTACTGCGCACCGCCCGACCTCGGCCGGCGGGACGGGGAAGGACCGATGCCGGGCCACCACCACTGACCCACGACGAGGGGCGCTCCCCCGAAGGAGGAGCGCCCCTCGCTCACCAGCCGTATGCCGACCCGGTCCGCCTACTCACCGGACAGCACGGCCTGCGCCGCGTTCCGCGCCTCCTCGGCACTGTCGGCCGCCCGCGCGGCCGCGGCGGCCCGCTCGCACTGAGCCAACGTGTACTTCGCGAGCGTCGCCCGCACATAGGGAATCGACGCAGCCCCCATGGACAGGGAGGTCACACCCAGACCGGTCAGCACACACGCGAGCAGCGGGTCCGACGCCGCCTCACCGCAGACACCACAGCCCTTGCCCTCGGCCCCGGCCGCCTCGGCGGACAGCGCGACCAGGTCGAGCAGCGCGGGCTGCCAGGGATCCTGCAGACGCGACACCGCACCCACCTGACGGTCGGCGGCGAAGGTGTACTGCGCGAGGTCGTTCGTCCCCAGCGACAGGAACTCCACCTCCTGGAGGAGGGAACGGGCCCGCAGCGCGGCCGACGGAATCTCGACCATCGCACCGAACTTCGCCCGCAGCCCCGCCGCCCGGCACGCGTCGGCGAACGCCTTGGCGTCGGCGCGGTCCGCCACCATCGGGGCCATCACCTCGAGGTGGACGGGCAGCCCTTCGGCGGCCCTGGCCAGCGCCGCCAGCTGGGTACGCAGGATCTCGGGGTGGTCCAGCAGCGTCCGCAGCCCCCGCACACCCAGCGCCGGGTTCGGCTCGTCCGCCGGGGTCAGGAAGTCCAGCGGCTTGTCCGCCCCCGCGTCCAGCACCCGAACGACGACCCGGCCCTCCGGGAACGCCTCCAGCACCTGCCGGTACGCCTCGAACTGCTTCTCCTCCGACGGCGCGTTCTTGCTGTCGTCGAGGAAGAGGAACTCGGTCCGGAACAGACCGACACCCTCCGCGCCCGCCTCCACGGCGGCCGGCACGTCGGCCGGCCCGCCGACGTTCGCGAGCAACGGCACCTTGTGACCGTCGGCGGTGACGCCCGGCCCGGTGGAGGCGGCGAGCGCGGCCCTGCGCTGCGCGGCGGCGGACTCCAGCTGAGCCTTCTTCGCGTCGCTCGGGTTCACGAAGATCTCGCCGGTGCTGCCGTCGACGGCGATCAGTGTCCCCTCGGAGAGCTCACCCGCACCGGGCAGCGCGACGACCGCCGGCACGCCCAGGGCACGGGCCAGGATCGCGCTGTGACTCGTCGGCCCGCCCTCCTCGGTGACGAAACCGAGCACCAGCGTCGGGTCCAGCAGCGCGGTGTCGGCCGGCGCCAGATCCCGGGCGACGAGCACGTACGGCTCGTCGCTGTCCGGGACACCCGGCATCGGGACGCCCAGCAGACGGGCGACGATACGGTTCCGCACGTCGTCGAGGTCGGCCACGCGTCCGGCCAGGTACTCCCCGGCCGCCGCCAGCAGTTCCCGGTAGGCGGCGAAGGCGTCGTACACGGCGCGCTCGGCCGTGCTGCCCACGGCGATCCTCCGGTCCACGTCCGCCATCAGCTCGGGGTCCTGAGCCATCATGGCCTGGGCCTCGAGCACCGCCTGTGCCTCGCCGCCGGCCAGATTGCCGCGCGCGATCAGGTCGGCCGCCACGGCTTCGACGGCCTGGCGGGCCCGTCCCTGCTCGCGCTCCGCCTCCTCGGCGGGGATCTGCTTGGCGGGCGGTTCGAGAACCGCCGTTCCCATGTGCCGAACCTCGCCGATCGCCACCCCGTGGCTCACGCCGACGCCTCGCAGCGTTGTCTCCATCTCACCGTCTCCGATAGTGCGGCGGGTTCCGCCGCCGTGGTGGTTGTCCCTGTGTGCCGTCAGGACGACGGCTGCGGCGTCAGTGCCAGGAGAAGAGAACGTCGCCCGTCTTGAGGTCGCCGTCCTCGCGGAGCTCGACCAGGGCGTCGGCGGTGGCCTCCAGCGCCACGACCGGGCACACGGCGGACTTGCCGGCCTCTTCCACCGCGGCCGGGTTCCAGCGCACGATGCCCTGTCCACGCGTCACGGTGTCGCCCTTGTTGACGAGGAGCTCGAATCCTTCGCCGTTGAGCTGCACGGTGTCGATGCCGAGATGTGTGAGCACCCCGTGTCCTTCGGCGTCCACCACGACGAAGGCGTGCGGGTGGAGGGAGACGATGACACCGTCCACGGGTGCGACGGCCTCGGAAGGCTCACGCACGGGATCGATCGCGGTCCCCGGGCCGACCATGGCCCCGGAGAAGACCGGATCCGGTACGGCGGCCAGTCCGATGGCGCGTCCTGCCAGCGGGGACGTCACGGTGGTCATGGGAAGCCTCCCAGGGGTGGAGATGTATGTGGGCCGTCGCTCTTGGTCCCGGACCGTGCCCTGTGCAGCAGGGTATGTCACATGAAGTACGGGTTCCGCTCAGGTGATCACGGTCGTGGTCTAGACCACCACTCTAATGGATTTGCAAGTGTTGCGCGCCCCCCTGTAGAGTCGTACTCCTGCTTGAGGGTGAGCGACGCGATCAAGCGCGCTTAACCGAGCAGCATCCAACTCGTCAGATCTTCATCTCTGGGTCGACTTCTGCTTGTCCGCAGGAGAGTGGTCAGAGAGCCGGAGAAACCCTGATAGAGTCGGAAACACCGAAGGGAAGCGCCCGGAGGAAAGCCTGAGAGAGTCTCTCGGGTGAGTACAAAGGAAGCGTCCGTTCCTTGAGAACTCAACAGCGTGCCAATAATCAACGCCAGAT